>CANKMW010000003.1 GCA_947483555.1 Myxococcales bacterium | reverse complement strand
GTGCGGTACCAGCATCCGCTGCACCAGCTTGGTCTTGAAGGTCTCGCTATACAGTGCCACTGGGTCTCGTTCTTCTGCCCCTCGGCCTCAGACTCGCTGGCGCTCAGGCCGCCAGCGTCGTGCGACAACTACCCTGGCACAGGGGGAGAGCGCCTTCACGGTGGATTGAAGGCGAATTGATTCTTCGTCTGTGACGCTCCGATGTTCGCAAACCTCGATCTGGCGGCCCGAGCTGCGCAAGCTGCTCGACGCGCCCATGGAGGACAGCGCCGTGGGGTTCGCGGCTTCCTGACCGATGTGTATGATGCCTGCGGGAGGTTCGCATGCGACAGATCTCGGTATGCCTGCTCACGCTCGCCACGCTGATCGTCGACGCGTCGGCGCAGACCGCGACGGTCATCGACGCGCACCGGGTCGGTAGCAACGTCGAGGACATCGCGCTCGTCGACAAGGGCCGCCTCAACAAGCACGTCGCGATGCTCGACGGCGACCAGCTGCGCGCCGTGCGCCTTCAAGGTGCGGCGAAGCCAGCCGAGCTGGTCTGCGATCTCAGCGCCGCCGACGTGGTGACCGACTGGACACCACGTGGCATCGCCTGGGTCGCCAGCAGCCGCGAGTTCGTGGTCCACGATCTGTGGGCACCGTCGCATCCCACCACCGAGCTGGTGTTCTTCGACGATCGTTGCCAGCACGTGCGCCGGGTCGAGGCGGTGTACCCGCCCGGATTGCAGATCGGCAACACCGAGGGCATGGACTACATCCCGCACGACAGCCCGGTGTGGCCCGATCACATCGCGATGATCGTCGACGACGAGACCTTTCGCCCGCTCATCGTCATCTTCGATCTGGACGGCGTCGTGGTCGACACCATCGTCCCCGATGAACCGGTCCGCTCGACCTACGGCCTCGGGCTCGCCTACGTGGAGCCGGGCGCCTTCATGGTGACCCTGCTCGAGGTCGCCGAAGCCTGGACGGTCGACTTCGATGGCTCGGTGTCCGGACCGGTGCCGCGACCGATGCTGGGCGAGACCGAGGGCCTCGACCAGGAGCGCGACGGTCGCTTCGTCGCGATGGACTACCAGGCGCTGCTGGTGCGCACCGACCCGGCCCTGGTGCCGCTGGCGGGCAGCGCGCGCGATCTCTCGATCCCGCCCAACCTGCCGCGGCCGCGCGCCATCGATCACCAGGACGGTCGCTTCGTGTTTCTCGGCGGTCTGTTCTCGCCCGAGCTGTGGGCCACCGACGACGCCTTCGCCACCGGCACCCACCTGGTCGACCTGGGCGGCGCGCCGCACGGCTTCGCGACCATTCCCGGCACCCGCACCCTCGCCGTGACGTTTCCGCAGGCGCGCGTGGTTCGGCTCTACGACGACCTCACCGCGACCCTCGGCGATCCGATCGACCTGTCAGCCGCGTTTCCCGATGCCCACGCCGGCGCGCCGGCCTTCGTCGAGTCGACCGGGCAGCTCATGATCCTCGAGCGGGGCCCGCTCGGGCGCCTGGCGGTGGTCCAGATCGTCGGCTTCGACGGCCTGCCGCAGGGCGAGGTCGACTTCGGCGCCACGCTCGGCGTCGCCGCGGTGGACAGCGTGAGCTGGCGTCCGTCGACCGAACCGCTGGGCGAGCTGATCGTCTACGGCGACGGCCGCATCTGGGTCACCGATCTCGCCGGCACGCAGATCGCGTCGTACGATCTGCCGACCGGGCTCGCGTTGCAGCAGATAGCGTCGATCAACGATGGGCCGGACACCGGCCAGCTGGTCGGGATGCAGGCGCTCGACGCCAACCGGGTCTACCGGCTCGCCATCGATTGACGCGCCACGTTCAACGCTTGCGCTTGGTGATGCGCACCGCCTCGACCGAGCGATCCGAGGCCGCGACCACCTCGATCGACGCCCCGCCGACCTGGACCTGCGAGCCCGGCACCGGGATGCGGCGGAAGCGCTCGATCAGGAAGCCGGCGACGGTCTCGTAGTCGTCGCTCTCGGGGATGCCGAGATCGAGGGCCTGGTTGAGCTTGGCCACCGAGGTCTTGGCCTCGACCCGCCACACCCCCGGCTTCTCCTGCCGGATCGGCGACGGCTCGTCGTCGTACTCGTCGTCGATGTCGCCGACGATGGTCTCGAGCAGGTCCTCGACGGTGACGATGCCGACCGCGCCGCCATACTCGTCGACGACGATCGCGATCGGGTTGCCGCCGACCTGGAGCTGGACCAGCAGATCGACGGCCTTCATGCTGCCCGGCACGTAGTTGGCCGGGCGCGCCACGTCGGCCACCGGCTTGTCGCGCTGATCGGGACCGGCGGCGAGGATGTCGAAGGCGTGCACGATGCCGACGATGTCATCGACGCGGCCGCGGTAGACCGGCATGCGCGAGTGCTGCTTGTCGGCAACCTCGATCGCGGCCTCGCCCAGCGTGGTGTCCTCGGGCAAGGCCGTGACCTCCGAGAGCGGCACCATCAGATCGCCGACCGCGTACTCCGACAGCTCGAAGACGTTGGCGATCATCTCGCGCTCGTCGGCGGTGATGCCCGACTTGTCGCCGGCCGGCTCGCTCTCGATCATCATCGCCAGCTCGTCGCGGGTGATGAACGCCTTCTTCTTGTCGGTGCCGGCCAGGCGGGTCGCCGCGCCGGCGAACGCGCTGACCACCAGCACCAGGGGCCGCATCAACCAGCCGACCGGGAGCAGGATGAGCGCGTACAGCGGCGCCAGCCGGTCGGCGTGGGTGCCGGCGATCGCCTTGGGGACCAGGTGGCCCAGGACCACCATCGGCACCAGCACCAGCGCGACCGCCCACGCCTCGTGCCGGCCCCGCCCGGCCAGGAACAGCGCGCAGGCCGCCGCCGCCGTCAGGCTGGCCGCGGTCGCGCCGATGAGCACCGTCGCCGCGGTGGTCTCGTGGCGCGCCAGCAGCCGCTCGACCGCCCGCGCGCCGCTTCCGCCGGCTGCAGCGCGCTGCCGGATCCGGGTCCGATCGCACGATCCGAGCGCGATCTCGGCGCCGACGAACAGCGACTGGGCCAGCACGGCCAGCGCCGCCACCGTGATCAGATCGCTCAGCCCGATCACGGGTCGCCACCCGTCATCTCGCCATCGTGGGCGGCGTCGACGAGATCGTCGAGATCGAACGGCTTGGTGATCTCCTGCGGCGCATCGTCGAACCCGCCGTCGGCGCGCGCCACCTCGGCCCGCGCCCCGTCGGCCCGCGCCCCGTCAGCCCGTGCCAGGTCAGCGCGCGACGCGTCCTGCGAAGACGTCGCCGAGCTACCGATCACGGCCAGCACGCCGGTCGACCGCGCCGCCCGCGGAGCCGAGGCCTCGACCACCACGGCGTCGGGGACCTCGGTCGCCGCCGCCGCCCCGACCACGACCGCGCCACCCTCGGCGCTGACCGCCGGGACGCTGCCCGGGACCGGCGTCCGTCCACCCCGACCGCGTCGCACGCCGCCGGTCTGGAGGTTTTCGCGTTCATCCCGGATCTCGCCGAACAGCTGCTCGAGGAGGTCCGCCATGGTCACCACGCCGAGCAGGCCGCCGTATTCGCTCACCACCACCGCCAGGTGGACCTTCTTCTGCTTGAAGGTGCGGAACAACCGCGCCAGCGGGGTGGTGCGCGGCACGAACAGCGGCTCGTGGAGCAGCTCCGCGAGCGTGCGCGCGGGTGCTTGCCCGGCGGTGGCGAGCACCAGGTCCTTGGCGTTCAGGATGCCGCGGATGTTGTCGAGCGAGCGCTGGTAGATCGGCACCCGCGAGAAGCCGCGCGCGGCGACCTCCTTGGCCAGCCGAGCCATGGGCAGGTCGTAGGCGAGGGCGAACACCCGATCGCGCGGCGTCATGATCTGGCCCACGTTCTTGTCACCGAACTCGAAGACCTTGTGGATGAGCCGCCGCTCGCGGGCGTCGACCTGGCCCTGGGCGCTGCCAGCGTCGACCAGCTTGCGGAACTCCTCCTCGGAGAGATCGCCGGCGCCGCGCGAGCGGCCGCCGGCACCGAACCCACGCGACAGCCCGTCACCGACCGTCTGCGCCAGCCAGCGCACCGGCGTCAGCAACAGCGCGAACCCGGCCAGCGGCCGCGCCACCGCCCGGGCCCACGCGATCGGCGCCTTGATCGCCAGCGTGCGCGGCACGACCACGCCGAGCAGGAGGACGATCGGCGCCACCGCCGCCACCGCGGCGGCGATCCGCGCGGCGGGACCGGCGTCCGGCAACAGCTCGCCGAACACCACCACCGAGATCGCGGCCAGCGTCATGTTGACGGCCTCGCTGCCGATCAGCACCGAGGTGACCAGCCGCCGCGGCTGGCCAAGCAGGCGCAGCACCACGGCGTCGACCGTCCGACCCGATCGGGCCAGCTGCTCGCGCTCGACGCGGCGCAGCCCGAACATCGCCACCTCGGAACCAGCGAAGAACCCGCACAACACCAGCAACCCGGTCGCGGCCAGGAGCCAGGGGGCAAGCTCGCTCCAGTCGACGGTCACGGGGTCATCTCCGGATCGCGCCGAGCGCAGCGCGCACGTCCTCGGGAACGACCGGGAACGAGGCCACGAACGAACTACCGCGCCCGACCGTCGAGTCGACCCAGATGCGGCCACCATGGGCCTCGACGTAGGCCTTGGCCAGCGCCAGGCCCAGCCCGCTGCCGCCGTACTCGCGGGTCGAGGTCGAGTCGACCTGGAAGAACGGCTCGAAGATGTTGGGCAACTGCTCGTGCGAGATGCCGATGCCGCTGTCGGTGACCTCGAGGTGGACGGCGAGCCGATTGTCGGGGCGGGTGCCGACCCCGCCCGGGACCAGCGGCCCGAGCTTGATCGCCACCATCACCTGACCACCCTCGGCGGTGAACTTGACGGCGTTCGACACCAGGTTCCATAGCACCTGTCGGATCTGTCGCCGATCGCCGATGGCGCGCAAGGGATACTCGATGAACGATTCGAGCTTGATGTTGTGCTGGGTCGCCTGGGGCGCGAAGCTGGCGACCACGCTCTCGACCACGTCGGTCAGCGGCACCGCGCTGCGATCGACCGGCTCGCGGTGGGCCTCGACGCGCGACATGTCGAGCACGCTGGTGATGAGCTGGAGCAACTGGTCGGCCTTGCCCAGGATCGTGGCCATGTACTCGCGCTGCTCGTCGGTGAGCGGGCCGGCCAGCCCCTCGAGCAACATCTCGGAGTAACCGATCACGCTGGTCAGCGGCGTCCGCAGCTCGTGTGACATCGTGGCCAGGAAGTTGGACTTCACGCGGTCGGCGTCGCGCAGCCGGGTCACCGCCTGCTCGAGGCTGCGGTTCTTCTGCGCCAGGTCGGTGTAGCTGATGCTGACCGCCGCTTCGTGCGCGACCCCGGTCAGGCGCCGCGCATGGGCGTGGTGCACGACCACGGCGCACAGCTCCGCCGCGTGCCGCGCGGCGCGACCGTCGCTGGTTTCGAACAGCATCCAGCCCAGGCGCTCGCCCTGATAGTCGATCGGCGCCCGGGCGCTGGCACCGCCGGCCAGCTCGGCCGCCGCGAGCAGCTCTTCCTGGGGACCCAGGATGGCCACGCCACAGCCGTGGGCGCGCGCGAAGCTGTGCACCAGTTCGTTCAAGTCGCTCGACGACAGCAGCTGCGAGAGCTCGAGCGGCACATCGAACGGGTCAGAGGCCTGATCGACGTGCTGACCGCTGGCGTCGGGCACGGACCCGCTGGACGTCACGCGACGAGGATATCACGTTCGGTCCCGCCCACATGAGCACACACCGTACGCATGAAGTCGTCGCGCGCGACGCCGAAACGTTGCGACAGCTTGAACGTCGGATCGAGCACGTCCCAGGCCGCGCCGAGCGCGGCGAAGAACGTGGCCAGCACGCCGTCGCCGGTCATCGCGCTGGCCGGATGCAGCGTCCGTTCCGGCTCATCGAAGTGGTCGGCGCTGGCGAGGTCGATGCAGCCGGCGAGATCACGCTTGTTGTACTGCACCACCACCGGCACCCGCAGCCCCAGCTCGGCGAGGTTGCGTGCGAGCCCGACCCACGACTCCCGGTTGAGCTCGATCTGGTCCGGACTCGAGTGGGCGACGAACACGATGCCGTCGGCACCTTGCAACACCACCCGTCGGGTGGCCTCGTGCATGGGCTGCCCGGGGACCGTGTAGACCTTGATCCGGAACGACATGCCGTTGGAGCGGAAGAAGATCGGCAGCAGGTCGAAGAACAGCGTGCGGTCGTCCTTGGTCTCGAGGGTCATGAGCCGCCCGCGGTTGAGCGCATCGACGCGGCCGTGGAGGGCGCGCAGATTGCTCGTCTTGCCGGACAGCGGTGGCCCGAAATAGACCAGCTTGAGCGTCAGCTGCCGTTCGTTGAAGTCGACCTGTGCCACGCGATCGCTCGAAAACCAGCCTACCCCCCAGGTGGACCGGATTCAATGCGGTGTTCAGGTACGGCTGGGGGCGCGATCGGTAGTGCGGGCGGGCCGGGGCGAGGCGGGGACGGGGGGCGGTTCGCCGGCACGCGCGGGGCGGGCGGCGGCTCCGTGGAGCGGACCAGGTACAGCCCCCAGACCAACCCGGCGGCCGCCAGGACCGCCAGGACGACCAGCACCGCGACCGCGCTGCCGCGGCCGAAGCGCGGCACGACCGGCGGGCTCGCCGAGGCCAGGAACGCCGCGTGGGCGATCTTGCCGACCCGTTCGAGCCTCCTCACCGCCACCGCATCGCCAGGACGGTCACGGAGGCAGGCTCGATAGCGGCGGGCGAGCCACGGCTGGACCGCTCGCGCCAGCGCCAGCGACGCGACGTGGTCGTGGGCCGCCGCATCGTCCCACGCCGCCTGGCACGCCGCCCAGGCCGCGGTCACGTCTGCCGGCACGACGTCGTCCTCGATCCAGGTCGCCATGCGTTCGAGCGCGAGGCCGCAGCGCGCACACGCGTCGCCGCGCACCGGACGCAGCCCGCACTTGGGGCACTCGCGCCCGGCTAGCTCGGCCGCCGCCGCCGACGACGAGTCGGGGATGGCGACCGTGACCCGCGACTCACCACCGCAGGTCGGGCAGCGAGCGCTGACCTGTCCGCGCTCGAGCGTCCAGGTCGGTTCCACCACCGCGCGGCACTGCTCGCACTCGATGCGCACGCCGACATCATAACGGGTTCCCGGGCCGCCGCGACCGCGACCGCCGGCCTACAGCGGCGCCCGCATCGGGATCGGGACGAACAGCACCACGAACACGATCACCATGGCGATCGCGAGCCGACGATGGGCGCGGTCGAGCGGTGGGCCGACCACCGGCGGGTGGTATTCGCCCCCCGACAGCGAGCGCATGCCGGTGAGCGCGAGCGCCCACACCAGCCATGGCATCACCGCCAGCGCCGCATAGCCGAGCGCCGCGCGGGGCCCCATGCCGGCGTCGCGGGCGAGCGTGAACAGCACGCCACCGCCGACCAGCGCGACCGCCAGCAAGCCGCGATGCAACAGCGCCGAGATGCGCTCGTGCCGGGCGTCGAGCCAGGCCCGCATGACGTGGCCACCGTCGAGCTGGCCGATGGGAATCAGGTTGATCATCGTGACCAGGAGGCCGACCCAGGCCGCGAACGCGATCGGGTGCAGGTTGACGTCGACGTCGCCCGACGGCAGCCAGCGGCCGAACAAGGCCAGCTTGGTGAGGCCGTAGAATAGCGAGTTGCCCTCGAGCGCGCCGTCGAGCGGAATCGGCCCCAGCTCTGAAAGCTCGAGGCCGATGATCAGCGCCGGGATGGCGATCACCAGCCCGGCCAGCGGACCGGCGGCGCCGACCACGAGCAGCTGGTTGCGATCGCTGATCGGCGCCCGCATGCGGATCACGGCGCCCAGCGTGCCGAGTGAGATCATCGGCGGCAGCGGGATGAAATACGGCAACGACACGTCGAGGCCGTAGCGACGAGCCGCGACGTAGTGCCCCATCTCGTGGCAGACCAGGATGCTCATCAGCGTCGCGGCGAAGGCCGGGCCACCGGCGAGCCAGGTGGTCGCGCACGTGGCGACGAACAACGCGGCGTGGATCGCGAGCTGGCGGGCGGGGGAGCGGGGCGGCGGGTCGCCGTCGGCGGCCATGGGCGTACTCTACCCGGACCTGGGGCGGCGCGATCAGTAGGGGACGGCCACGATGTCGCCGGCGTCGACGCCGAGCAGGGCCGGCTCGCGGACCAGCTGCCCGTCGGGGCCGATGACCGCGGCCATACAGGCGCCGTCATCGAGGCGGGCCTGGCGCAACGCCGCGACGAACGCGGCGCGCGGATCCCCGGTGCGGACCAGCGCCGCGGCGCGGGCCACGGTCATCAGGCGCCACGCGTCGTGCGCCTCCTGCGCCGCGGTCGACGGCGGGCGACCACCGCGAGCCGCGAGCTCGGCGACCAGCTCGGCACCAGGTGGATCGCCGAGCGCGCCCGGACATGGCTCGACGAAGTAGGCGCCCTCGACCGCGTTGCCGCCGCGGGTGATCAGGCCGGGATGATTCCAGCCCGACGAGCCGAGCAGCTGCACCACCTGGGGAATGCGGCCGCCGTGCTTGCGGCGCAAGCTGTCGGGATCGAGAAAGTCGGCGGTCCGCAGCTCGACGCCGAGATAGGGCAAGAAGCTGGCGACGATCGCGGCGCGGTCGTGGCGATCAGGCACGTAGAGCAGGGAGAACGGAACGTCAGGCGAGAAGGTCTGCCAGCCACGCTTGCCGTGGCGGCGCAGGTGGGCCGCCAGCCGGAGGTTGATCACCGGATCGAGATCGAGAAAGTCCTTCACGTCGGGCTCGAGGTCGGTCGCGGTGGGATCGTAGAAGCCGCGCGCGGTGACCGCGGCACCGGCGGCCTCGGCGGCGGCGGCGAACGCCTCGGCCGCGGCGACGCCGACCTCGTCGCGCGGCGCCAGCACACCGACGGTGGGCGCGCCGAGCGCGACCGCGATCGAGGCCGCGGCGCGGGCCTCCGCCTCCGGCGATCCGGCGAGGCGGAACACGCCGGCGTCGGGATCGGCGCCGTCGCCGGGCGCCAGCAGCGCGATCGGCAGGCCGCGCTCGGCGGCCCGGCGCGCCGCCGCTTCAGCCTCGTGGATCCCGACCGGCCCCAGGATGGCGAGTGCACCCGCGGCGGCGGCGCGGTCGACCGCCGCCGCCGCCACCGACGGATCGCCCTGGGTGTCGAGGATGAGGCGGCGGGCGCCGCCGGTCGGCGCCAGCTCGATCGCCAGCTTGAGCTCGAGGCCGATGGGCGCGAACCGACCGCTGAGCGGCAGCAGGACCGCGATCAACCCGCGGTTGACCGGCGCCGCCGCCGCGACGCGGGTGGTGAGCGCTTCGATCGCCGGCGCCAGATCGCCGCGATCCGGCGCCGCCTGCGCGATCGCCAGCCAGCGCGCGGCGGCCTCGGCGTCACCGCGGTGCCCGGCGAGCGCTCCCAGCCGGGTGGCCACCGCCGCCGCCGGCGGCCGCGCCTCGTCCATCACGGCCGCGGCGGCCTCGAGCTCGGCCGCGCTGGCCCGATCGATCGCAGCGAGCACCGCGGCGCGCTGACCGGCAAGGTCACCGCCGGCCGCGCCGAGCCGCGCCGCTGCCAGCACCAGCTCGCCGGCCGAGCCCTCGCGCTGCGCCCGCGCCAGCGCCGCGCTGGCCGCCGCGCGATCCTCGGGCCGCGCCGGTCGGGGCGGCGACTGACCGGGCTCGAGCTCGAGCCAGCTCGCCTTCGGGCCGGGCCGACAGGCGATGCCGACCGCCAGCGCCGCACCGACCACGAGCGCACGCATCACCGCGAGGGTAGCAGAGCAGGTGAAATACGGTCGCCGGCCCGGACGTTGCCAGCCCCAGACCATGCGCGGCGGTTTGGTGGCGATCCTGGCGACGTGCCTGGCGACCTGTTCGGCACCCGCGGCCACCTCCATGATCGGTGCGCCGCCAGCGACCATCGGTGCGCCGCCAGCGATCGGCCGTCGCCCGCCGGGCATCGTCGATGTCCAGACCGTCGATCCATCGATCCGGGTCGACCTGATGTACGCCGGTGCCGACAACTTTCTCGGCCGGCCCGCCGACGGCTACCACGCCAACGTGTGCTACCTGACCGCGGCGGCCGCCGGCGCGCTGGCCCGAGCCCAGGCCCGCCTGCGCCAGATCGGCATCGAGCGCGGCACGGCGTATTCGCTCCTCGTCCGCGACTGCTATCGGCCGCGGCGGGCGGTCGCCGACTTCGTGCGCTGGGCGGCGCTGCCCGACCACGACGCGACCCGAGCCCGCTACCACCCCGATCACCCGCGCGCGGCGCTGATCACCCTGGCCTACATCTCACCGGTGTCCGGACACACGCGCGGCTCGTCGGTCGACGTCACCATCGTCGAGCTCGCGGGCGACACCGCGACGCCCTTGGCGATGGGCAGCGCGGTCGACTTCTTCGGCGCCCGCTCGCACACCCGCGACCCGGGCCTGACCGCCGCCGAGCGCGCGGCACGCCAGCTCTTGCTCGACGTGATGGCGCCCGAGTTCCGCAACTACCGCAAGGAGTGGTGGCACTTCGTCCTCGCCGACGAGCCATCGCGGGCCTCGTTCGATTTCGAGATCGCGGTCATGCCGACGGCGCGGCCTCGCGCAGCGCGGCGACCAGCGAGCTGGCCACCCGCTGGGCGGCGCGCTCGTCATCGGGGTAGTCGAGCTCGCGATACAGGCGGGTGAGGCGCTCGACCTTGTCGAGGCCGAGCGCTGGACTATCGAGGACGACGGCGTGGGCGAGGAAGAACAGCGCGTAGCCACGCAGGATCTGCGGCATCCGATCGGGTGACAGGCTCCACTCGCGCGAGGTGAACGCGAAGTACGGTCTCACCATCGCGACGATCGCGCCGGCGCGGGTCCGCACGCCGTCGCGGGCCGCGGCCACCGTGTCGACGCCGGCCGCGGCCAGCATCTTGAGCAGGTAATCGGGAAAGAACGGCGTGACGCCCAGCGGCTTGTCGAGGTCGCGCGCGATCGCCGCATCGACCGCGCGCACCTCGGCGCAGTCGAGCAGCGCGACCAGCGACAGATGATCGAGCGGGACGTCGGCGGCTGCCGACTCGATGCGACGCGGCAGCGCCCCGGCGTAGTCGTCGAGCTCGCGACGGATGCCCACGAACTCCTGATCGGCGAGCTCGAGCAGGCCGGCGATGCGGTGCAACCGGCGCCGGACCGGCCCCGGCATCGCGCCGGGCGCCTTGTAGCCGAGATCGTGCTCGATCTCGGCCCACGCGTGCTCGAGCACGGTGCGGACCTGGACCTCGCAGCGAGCGCGTTCGGGCAACAGGTCGTCGCTATCACCGGGACCATCGCCGTGCCCGACCCCGTAGCCGAGGCGACACACGTAGTGCAACGAGCGGTACCCGAACGCGCCCGCCTGGTGGCGGCGGCGCTTGTCGATCGAGTGCGATAGATCCACCGGCAGCCGGCGCTCGACCAACTCGGCGACCCGATCGACCGCGTCCTCGAAGTACGTGATGACGCGCAGCCCGATCAGGTCGGTGATGTCCCACAGCTCGGCGTAGTCGCGATCGGGCCGCGCCAGCTTGTGGGCCAGGCTGGCGCGACCCTTGAGCCGGAGCTCGACCGAATGGATCTTGAGGCCGGGCGCCGCGGCGAGCCAGGCGGTCAGCTCGGCTTGCAGCGCCTGACCACGGGCGCGCAGCACCGGCAACGCACGGTCGTACTCGTCGAGCAGGTTGCCATGCATCGGGCCGGCGTCAGTCCAGCAGCGAGCGCACGCGGTCGAGGATCCCGCCCGCCTTCTTGTCATCGCGACGCGGCACCACCTCGCCGAGCGCGCGGGCCAGCTCCTCGAGCAACTCGCGCTGCCGCGGCGTCAGGTCGGTGGGGGTGCGCACCACCACCTTGACCAGCTGATCGCCGCGCGGCGCGTTCTTGCCGGCGCTGCGCGGCACGCCCCGGCCGCGGATGCGGAACACCCGCCCGGTCTGGCTACCCTCCGGAATGCGCATCTTCACCGGACCATCGATGGTCGGCACCTCGAGCACCGCGCCCAGCGCCGCCTGCGGCACGGTCAGCGGCACGTCGCACAGCACGTCATGGCCCTCGCGCCGGAACAGCGGGTGATCCGTGACCCGCACCATCACGTGCAGGTCGCCGGCCGGCGCGCCACCCTGCCCGGCCTCGCCCTCCCCACGCAGCATCTTGATCGCGCCCTCGCGCGTGCCCGGCGGGATCACGACCGAGAACTCCCGCGTCGCGGCGGCCGCGCCGCCGACCGCCGGGGCGCCGGTGGGCACCTGGATCGCCTTGGTGCAGCCGAACGCCGCCTCCTCGAAGCCGACCTCGAGGGTGTAGCGCAGGTCGTGGCCGCGCTGTTTCTTGCGACGGCGGCGCAGCACGTCACCCAGCACCTCCTCGACGGCATCGACCATCGAGCCCAGCCCGCCGCTGCCCTCGCCGTCGTGGCCCCAGCGGTCGTAGCGGGCCCGGGTCTGCGGATCCGAGAGCACCGCGTAGGCCTCGTTGATCTCCTTGAACGCCTCGGCGCCCCCGGGGTTGAGATCGGGGTGAAACGTCCGCGCCAGCTCGCGGTACGCGCGCTTGATCTCGGCGTCTTCGGCGCCCTTGGCGACCCCCAGCACCTCGTAGAAGTCGCGGCGTCGCCGGGCCACTAGGCGCCCCCTTCGCCGGCGTCGCCGCCCGCGGCGGCGTACAGCACCTCGCCGATGCGCTGGGCCGAGGTCTCGAGTCGCGCGATCGCGTTCTCGACGTCGGTCAGATCGCCGGTGTCGACCGAGTTGCGGCAATCGGCGACATCGCTGGTGATCGCGGCGCGTTCGTCGGCCGGCAGCATCTCGCCGAACTCGGCCAGCGCCCGCTCGGCCGAGTACAGCAACGACTCGGCGCGATTGCGGGCGTCGACCAGCAGCCGGCGATCCATGTCGTCGCCGGCCATGTCGACCGACTCCTGCACCAGCCGCTCGATGTCGGTCTCGGACAGGCCGCTGGTCGGCGTGACCGTCACCCGTTGCTCGCGGTTGGTGCCCAGGTCGCGGGCGCTGACGGTGAGCAGGCCATCGGCGTCGAGGTCGAAGGCCACCTCGATCTTGGGCACGCCGCGGGGCGCCGGCGGGATGCCCGACAGCTCGAACTGGGCCAGCGACTTGTTGTCGGCGACCATCTCGCGTTCGCCCTGGAACGTGGCGACGTTGACGAAGGACTGGTTGTCGGCCGCGGTCGAGAAGACCTCGATGGCGCGACACGGCACGGTCGTGTTGCGCGGGATCAGCTTGGTGAACACGCCGCCCGCGGTCTCGACCCCGAGCGACAGCGGCGTGACGTCGAGGAGCAGGACCTCTTCCACCTCACCGGTGAGCACGCCGGCCTGGATCGCGGCACCGACCGCCACCACCTCGTCAGGATTGACGATGCGGCTGGCCTCGCGACCAAACAGCTCGGCGACCAGGCGCTGCACGCGCGGCATGCGGGTCTGACCGCCGACCAGGATCACCGCATCGATCTCCTCGACCGAAAGCCGGGCGTCGGTCAGGGCGCGACGGCAGGGGTCGAGGGTGCGTTGCACGTACGTCTCGACCAGGTGCTCGAGCTCGGCGCGCGTCATCTGCGCTTCGAGGTGGCGCGGCCCGGCGTCGGTCGCGGCCAGGAACGGCAGGTTGATCTGCGTCGTCAGTGTGCTCGACAGCTCGACCTTGCCCTTCTCCGCCGCCTCCTTGAGGCGCTGCAGCGCCAGCCGATCGCCGCGCAGGTCGAGGCCGCCGTTCTCGCTGGCGAAGCGATCGAGCAGCCAGTCGACGACCGCGTTGTCGAAGTCCTCACCACCGAGGAAGGTGTCGCCGGCGGTGGCGCGGACGCGGAAGACACCGTCGTCGAGCTCGAGGATCGACACGTCGAACGTGCCGCCGCCGAGGTCGTACACCGCCACCCGCTGCGCGGCGGTCAGATCCTTGCCGTAGGCCAGGGCCGCCGCGGTTGGCTCGTTGATGATGCGCAGGATGTCGAGGCCGGCGAGCCGGCCGGCGTCCTTGGTGGCCTGGCGCTGGGCGTCGTCGAAGTACGCTGGCACCGTGATCACCGCCTCGGTGACCTCCTCGGCCAGCCAGTCCTCGGCGGTCTGCTTCATCTTGCCGAGCACCATCGCCGACACCTCGGGCGGCGAATACGTTCGGCCCCGGACCATCACGTGGGCGTCGCCGTTGGCGGCACCGACCACTTCGTACGGGCAGGTCAGCACCTGACGCTGCACGTCGGGATCATCGAACTTGCGGCCCATCAGGCGCTTGACGGCGTAGATCGTGTTTTCGGCGTTGGTCACGGCCTGACGGCGCGCCACCTGACCGATCAGGCGCTCCCCCGAACCGGCGAAGCCGACCACCGAGGGCGTGGTGCGGGCGCCCTCGCTGTTGGCGATGACCACCGCGCTGTCGCCGTCCATGACCGCGACACACGAGTTGGTCGTCCCCAGATCGATGCCGACCACCCTGGTCATCAGTCCTCGCCACTCGCGCCGCTCGCGCCGCCCTCGCCACCCTCACCGCCCTCGCCGCCCTCGCCGCCCTCGCCGCCCTCGCCGCCCTCGCCGCCCTCGGGCGGCGCGACCCCATCGTCGGCGGCGATCGAGTCGCCGTCCCCAGCCTCGGTCGCCGGCGCCGACGCCACCGCCCGGGCCTTGGCCACCACCACCAGCGCTGGCCGCAACAGCTTGTCACCGAGGCGATAGCCGCGCTGCAACACGCTCACCACCGTGCCCGGTGGTTCGTCGCTCTCCTGCTGACCGATGGCCTCGTGCTGGTTGGGATCGAACGGCTTGCCCTCGGCCTCGACGGCGGTGACGTGGCTGCGCTCGAACGCGTGCGTGAACTGACGCAACACGAGCCGCACGCCCTCGAGGATGGCGGCGGCATCGGTGCCGCTGGCATGGGCCACGGCACGCTCGAGGTTGTCGGCCACCGGGAGCATCTCCTTGAGGACGCGGTTCTGCGCGTCGTGGCGAGCGTCGTCGAGATCGCGCTTGCTGCGCTTGCGGTAGTTCTCGAGGTCGGCCGAGGCGCGCACGAACCGCTCCCACAGATCCTTCTTCTCCTGGCTGGTCTTGGCGACCTGGGCCTCGAGCGCGGCGATGCGGGCGGCGGGCAGGTCCGAGGTGTCGACCTCGATGATGAGGCCGTCCGGGACCTCGCCGGCGCCCTTGGCGTCGGCGGCTTCGGGGTCACGGACAGGGACGGGTGGAGAGGTCTCGCCCGCAGGGGTCTCGGCGTCTTCGCTCATCGGCACTGGACCATATCTCACTCCGGCTCGCCCAGCATGTGGCCGAGCAGGTCGGCGGTGAAGTCGACCACGCTCATGACCCGGCCGTAGTTCATGCGCATCGGGCCGATGACGGCGATGGCGCCCAGCGGCCGCTCGTCGGCACCGTAGGGGATCGCCACCACCGACGACTCGGCCAGCGCGGCGTGCGCGGTCTCGGCGCCCAGGAACACCTGGATGCCGTCGGCGGTCTTGGTCCGCTCGAGGAGCTGCACCAGGAGGGCGCGGTCCTCGAGGGCGCGCAGCAGCTCGCGCATCCGGTCGAGCCGGCCGCGATCGCCGGCGGTCTCGAGATCGACCAGGTTGGCTTGACCCGAGATCACGACGTCGGCCGCGCGCACCTCCCCGCCGGTGAAGACCTGCTCCCCGAGCCGCAAGGCGGTGGCGACCAGCTCGTCGTAGCGGTGCTTGTCATCGCCGAGCTCGCGCTGGACGCGAGCGCGGACCTCATCGAGCGTCAGGCCCGAGAGCAGGTCGTTGAGGTAGTTGTGCATGCGCTCGAGGCGAGCGTCGTCGATGGACCCGTGTGGGGGCCCGTGCGGGGGACCGGGCGCGAGGATCACGCGATTCTCGATCCGGCCGTCGACGGTCACCAGCACGGCCAGCAGCCGGCCATCGCGCAGCGGCACGAACTCGATGTGGCCAAAACGAGCCTTGGCCGGATCGGGTGCGACGATGACGGCCGCATGCTGGGTGATCTCGGACAGCAACCGCGACGCGTGCTGCAGCACCTCGTCGGGCGACGGAGCCACCAGGCGGGCTCGGATGTCGTCCTTCTCGCGCGGCGTCAAACCGCGGACCTTGAGCAGCGACTGGATGAAGAAGCGTAGCCCCGACTCGGTGGGCACGCGGCCGGCGGAGGTGTGGCGCTGCTCGAGGAGGCCCATCTCCTCGAGGTCGCTCATCACGTTGCGCACGGTCGCAGGCGACAACCCGATGTCGTGACGTCGCGTCACGGTCCGCGACCCGACGGGATCGCCGCTGTGGAGATACTCGCTGACGACGGCCTGCAAGATCTTGCGGGCGCGTCGGCTCAGCTCGGGTGCGCTCATGAAGGACCTGCCCTCATTGATACTACGCGGGCGGCGATCTGATCGGCGAACAGGAACCCTCGAAGGGTCGGATGGACCCGGTCGCCGGCGATCTCGCCCAGCCCGGCGGCCACCATCCAGGTGGCCACCGCCCCCAGCGCTGCCGCCGGCGCGCCGACGCTGGTGCGCATCGCGAGCCATAGCTCGTCGGTGGCGACCTCGTGTGCGGTGAGCGGGGTGCGCTCGGCGACGCGGGCCGCCCCGCCGCCCAGATACCTGGCGAGTTGCCGGCTGTTGACCTGGCGCACCGCCCCCCCCCCATCAGGGTCGCGGAGGTAGGACGCCGCCCCGAGACCGAGGCCGAGGTACTCGGCGCCCTGCCAGTACAGGCTGTTGTGCACGGCGCGGCGGCCCGGACGTGCGTACGACGACACCTCGTAGTGCTCGAAGCCGGCGGCGGTGAGCGCGTGGTGGGTGGCCTCGTACAGCTGGGCCAGATCGTCGTCGGGCAGGACCGGCAAGGTGCCGGCGCGGACCCGCTTGCCGAAGGTGGTGGCCGGCTCGATGGTGAGCTCGTAGACCGAGACATGGGCGACGCCGCTGTCGATGGCGGCGCCCACCGAGCTCGGTGCCTGGTGTGGATCGCGGCTCACGCCCGGGGCGCCGAGCATGAGATCGGCGGAGATCACGGCGAAACCGGCACCGGCCGCGGCCTCGATCGCCGCCGGCCCGTCGCCCATCGCATGGTCACGGCCGAGCGCGGCGAGATCGGCCGCCTCCCACGATTGCACGCCGATCGATAGTCGGTTGACACCGCCGGCACGCCACGCCGCCATGCGCGGTCCGCTGCAGTCGATCGGGTTGGTCTCGAGCGTGATCTCGAGGTGGGACGGATCGGCGTGCCAGTGGGCCGCGACCCGGGCGATCAGCTCGGCGATACAGGCCGGGTCCCACAACGACGGCGTGCCACCGCCGAGGTAGATCGAGCACAGCGTGCGCCCGGCGAGCTCGGATCCGCGCTGGTCGAGCTCGCCGAGCACGGCGTCGAGGTAGGCGCGGTGCGGCGGCTCCGCGCGCGCCACCAGCACCGGAAAGTCGCAGTACGGGCAAAGCGCACGACACCACGGGAAGTGGATGTACACACCGAGATCACGCTGTAGGCTGCGCTCCACGACGTGAGCACTTCACCACGGATGATCTACCTCGACAATGCGGCGTCGACCCCGGTGTCCGATGAGGTGCTGGCGCTGGTCGGCGAGGTGTCGCGCGAGGACTACGCCAACCCGTCGGCGGCCCACCCGGGCGGCGCCGCGGCGCGGCGGCGGATCGCGACCGCGCGCGACCAGCTGCTGGCCGCCCTCGGCGACCCAGGCGGGATCCACGGCGACGTGGTGTGGACCTCGGGCGGCACCGAAGCCAACGCGCTCGGGGTGATCGGCGCCGCGCGCGCCGCCGATCCGGGTGGCGTGGTGATCTCGGCGCTCGAGCACCCGGCGGTGGCGGCCTCGGCGGCCCAGCTCGGCGACGGCTGGCCGGTCCGGGTGGCGCCGGCGACCGCCGGCGGCGTGGTCGAGGCCGGGAGGCTGGCCGCGCTGGTCGACGTCCACACCCGGGTGGTGGCGGTGATGCTGGTCTCGAACGAGCTCGGCACGGTGCAACCGGTCGCCGAGCTGACGCGGGCCGGGCGCGCGCGCATGCCGACCGGCCGGGCCCACGTGCATTGCGACGCGACCCAGGCGCTGGGCAAGATCCCTCTCGACGTCGCCGCGCTCGGCGTCGATAGCCTCGGCGTCGCCGGCCACAAGCTCCACGGCCCCAAGGGCACCGGCGCGCTGTGGTTGCGCCACGGCGCGCCGCTGGTCCCGTTCTGGAGTGGTGGCGGTCAGCAGGGCGGTCGTCGCCACGGCACCCAGGACGCCCCCGGCGCCGCCGGCTTTGGCCTCGCCGCCGCGCGCGCGGTGGCCGCCATGCCCGAAGCGACGTCGCGGTGGCGTGCGATGGCCGCCGCGATCGCGACGGCGGCGGCCGGAAGTGGCGTGCCATGGCGCCTGCTCGCGCCCGGCGAGCACGCGCCGCACATCGCCAGCCTCGCGTTCGAACGCGTCAGCGCCGACGGGCTGCGCAACGTGCTGGCGTCGCGCGGCGTGATCGCGTCGTCGGGTTCGGCATGCGCGACGCCGGGCGCCAAGCCATCGGGGACGCTGACCGCGATCGGACTGCCCGCGACCTGGGGCATGGTCCGGCTATCGTTCGGGTTGCAGACCACGATGGCGGAGGTCGAACAGGCGGCGGCAGTGCTGCGCGAGGTGGTCCGCGAGCTGGCCGCAGCCGGCTGACCGACGCCGAATCCGTCGCCGTCGCCGAAACCGTCGCCGAAACCGAATCGCCTCCGAGATTTCCCCGCGCGCGCGACACCGAGCATCTTGCCATGCCTGCATCCAGATGCCATGATGCAGGCATGAAGGTGAAGGCACGCGTCCAATACACGATCCGCGACGTCCCGCGCGTGGTCGACCGCGCGTTGCGAAAGCGAGCCGTGGACCAGGGACGGAGCCTCAACGCGATCGTCCTCGAGGTCCTGGCGACAGCGGCGGCGGTGGCGAAGGATCCCCGCGTCCATGATGATCTCGATCATCTGATCGGCAGCTGGGTCCACGACCCGGAGACCGATCGCGCCTTGGACGAGCAACGGAAGGTCGATCTGCGAGACTGGCCGTGAAGCTGGCGCTCGATACCAACACCTACCGCGCGTTCATGGATCGGGCGCCGATCACCGTGACGGCCGTCCGCGAAGCGGACGCGATCCACCTGCCGGTGCCGGTCCTGGCCGAATTGCGATTCGGCTTCGCGAAGGGCACGAAGGGCAAGCAGAACGAGGCGGCGCTCCTCCAGTTCCTCGATTCGCCGAGGGTGCGGGTCCTCGCCTGCGACGACGCGACGACGCATTTCTATGCCCAGCTGAAGCTCCAGCTGACCAGACAGGGGACGCCGATCCCGATCAACGACATCTGGATCGCCGCGCTGGTCCTCCAGCACGGCGCGACGCTGCACACGCTCGATCGCGACTTCGACACCATGCCGCAGCTGCCGCGGCTGGACGCGACGTAGAGTTCCGCCCGCGGCCGGTCAGCGGACAAGGCGATCGGATCGACGGCGCAGGCGCCGCGCCGCGACTCGGCCTGTGATCTCCGAGTGCCACGCCAGCCGGCGCAAGACGCAGGGGCTGCTGCACCAACTGCTTGGGATCCGGGTGTCGCTGGGTGCGCTCAGCGAGTCGGAGGAGATGGTGAGCGACGCGGTCGCGGCACGCGCGAGATGGCCCGCATCCGGCGATCCGGCGAAGCTGTGTCACCGCCGGTGTCGGCGGGTACTAGCTCGGGTCCTTGCCGAGCTTGGGTAGTCCGCGGCACTCGAGAGGCGACCTGCTTCGATGCCGGCACCGATCAGCCCGCCGGATCGACGTGGCGAACGCCTCCGTTCTCCGACGGGTGAAGAAGTCAGGCCAATTCAACCCAGGTCTGTTAACGGCCTTCCGGATCCGTAGAGAAATGACAGTCGACCGGTGGGTGCGGAGGCCGGCGTGCCGGCGGCCCGAGGCCGGCGTGGCCGGCGGCCAACGGGTGTCAGGACGCGCCGGCCGAGCGCGCGCGGTGCCGGCGGCGGCGTGATGGCTGACGCGGGGGCGGTGGATCGGCGGCGTCGAGGCCATGGCCTTCGCGCCAGGAGTCGGCGTCGATGGTGAGGCGATGAGCGCCTACGTTGTTGGCTTGATGCCAGCACCGACGTAGGGCGAATTCCCGCCCCAGAAGCCGTTGAGTTCTGCCCACCACTTGGCCGATTCAGATCTCAGGTGAGGAACGAAAGCCTCCAGATCGACAGCATCGTCACCTGCCATGTGCTGAATCCCTTCGAGCAGGCCGATGGTCGCAGCTTCCTTGACATACGAATCACCGTCGACATGAAGGCGCTCCACGACGTCGAACACCGCTGAAAACTCCTTGGTCGAGCCCGTGCCCATGAGCTCAACGAGGTGACGCGCAAACTCGCCAAGGTCAATGTAGAGCAAGCCCTCTTCGTAGCTGGAGTCAGCGACGTGGGCCTTCCAGGCCCCCTGGAACGAGGGGCATGCATTCAGCAGGAGCGGCATGACTTCGCCCCTGGCGATCGTATTGGGACCCGCGAGATCCGGATCGGGCTGGCTGTCCTTCATCTGCCCCCCAAGGCACGCGTCAGATCATCTAGCATAGCCTGGGCCACTGATCGATCGGAGGCCGACCCGCCGGGGTTTCCTCTGAGCCAGTTCCCCAGTCCCCTCACCATGTCCTCTCCTTTCTGGGTGTGGAGTTTCCCGCCGACCCTCTGTGCCGTCCTCAGCTCGTAGCGAATGGCGTCGGCCGTGGTTCCGTTGCCGACGCGGTTCGCGTTCTTTACCCCCTTGTAGAAGTTGTTGACGTGGTGCATCAGCTTCGGGTGCGAAACCGTTGGTTTGGTAGCCCCGGGGGCGAAGGCGCAGTTGTGAACCCACGCCCCGACCTTGCCGACGAAGAACGTGTGGTCGTCGGCGACGTCGAGGTTGTAGACGTACTCGCGGCTGGCACGAGGCGGCCGGGGGCCAGCCGGTAGGCCTTGGTCCAGCCGCGCCCGCGCGACCAGAACGGGTGCTCGGAGGTGACGCCGATCGTCTCGACCACGCCGTCGCGGTCCAGGCGCAGGTCGGAGGCCTGCTTGTCGGCCGTGACGATGACCTGGTCGATCGGTCGATAGGCGACCTCGCCGGTCTGGTCGTCGCGCGCGAGCACCAGATCGCCCGGGGCGAGCGCCTCGATCGGGACGAGGCCGTCCGGGGTGTGGACGGGCGTGCCGGCCGTGAACGAATTGCGGCAGATGACGCGCGCGCCCACACCGACGAGGCGGCCGAGGGCCGCGCCCATGAGGTAGTCGGCGGTCAACTCGCCGGCCAGGCCGCCGAGGGCGTACCAGCCCGAGCACTTGTCGACGACGTCGTCGACGCCCAGCATCTGGCGCAGCTTGGCGGTGAGCCCGTAGGTCAGCTTGTCGCCGTAGCTGGCGGAGAGGTCAGTGACGGCCTGCCAGAAGCCGCCCGCCGTGCCCAGCGGGTCGACGAGGTTGATCGGGTCGGAGCCGACGTAGGCGTAGACGTTGCCGCCATCGGCGAAGCCGACCGGATCGCGCGACATCCAGCGCCCGACGCGGGCGTCGTACTCGCGGGCGCCGAACTGGACGAGGCCGGTGTCGGGGTCGTAGAGGCCACCGGCGTAGCCGAAGGGCTGGAAGCCGGGTGCGGTATCGACCACGACGCGGCCGTACTCGTCGTACTCGAGGCGCTGGGCGATGGCGCCGCTCTGGACGTCGACCACGAGGCGCACGCTCCCGAGGTGGTCGGTGACGAACGCATAGGTCGCGCTGCCGCGAACCATGTAGTCGGGCGCCCCGGTCGAGCGGCTGTAGATGAACCGGCTCGCCACCACGCCGCTGCTCGAGAGCTGCGCGATCGGCCGGCCCTCGCCGTTGTAGAGGAGGCCGTGCGCCAGGGTGCCGTTGACGCGCTTGCCGATGCGGTGGTTCGCGCCGTCGACGAGGTAGTCGATCGTGCGGCCGTCAGGCAGCCCCACGCGCCGGAGCGCGCCCAGGGTGTCCCAGGTGTACGTGGTGGTCATCCCGCTGGCGTCGGCGACGCTCGCGACCTCGCCATTGGGCGTGTAGTCGAAGAGCAGCGTGCCGTAGGCCCAGAGCTGATCGTGCTCGTCGACGATGATGTCGCCGGAGGTGACGCCCGGCGCCGTGGTGCGGTTGCCGTTGGCGTCGTACGTGTAGCTGGCGAGCGGGTTGCCCGCGGCGTCGGTGACCGCCTGCAGGCGTCCGCCGAGGTCGTAGCGGTAGCCGCGGGTGACGCCGGCACCACCACCGACGGACTCGGTCACGGTCGCGATGCGCCCCGGGGCGTCGTACCCGTAGGTGCGGGCGAGCAGCGCCGCGCCACCGACGGTGGTCGTCACCGTCCCAGGATCGCCATGGCCGTTGTACAGGACGCTCTCCGAGACGCCGCCGACGGCTCGCGAGCGACGCGTACCGTTGCCGGGGTCGTTGACGATGGACAGCGCGCCCGCCGAGACCAGCCGCTGATCGCGGTCATAGGCGTACGTGACCGGGAGGCCGCCGTCGATGGTCTCGGTGATCCGGCGGGCGCTCGTGTACTGGCTGCGGTCGTACGCGACGGAACCGGCGACGTCGGGACGGGTCAGCGTCGTCGCGGTCACGTCCGGCCCGTCGTACTGAATCTCGGGCGCGGAGTGACTACCAGGTGCTCACGGCGAGCGGAATCTGGAGCGAGGATCGATTCTCAGCCGCTCAGCGCTGCTCGAAGACCAGCGCGAACTCGCTCACGATGCCCTCGGTCGACGGTCGAAATCGCCAGCGACCGATCGCCGACGACAGACACGTCGCGAGCGGCGTCCCTTGCATCGACGACATCTGGACCCCCGACACGAGGCCGGTGTTCTTCACCGTCACGGTGGCCTTGATCTTCGTCACCTTCAGGAACGGATCTTCCTTGAGCGCGCGCTCGTAACAGCGTCGGGTGCCGATCTCCATCTTCGCCGACATCGCGAACACGTCATCGGGGGACAGCGGGCGCAGCGGCTGACCGTCTGGCCCGACGACCGGGTTCTCGACCCGCGCCGCGCCGGCGTCGACGGTCGGGCCGCCCGTGGGCCGCCCCCCGGAGCCGGTCGGGCGTCGGCCCGTGCCCGTGCCCGTGCCGACGCCGGCGTCCGCGACCAGGGCGCCGGGCCGCCGGCGATCGAGCGGGACGCCGACCGGACCGCCGAGACCGTCATAGCTGCGGGTCGTGCCGGCGACCTGATCGTCGGCGGCGCCGCCACGCGACGTCGCGACGATGACCGCGACCGCGGCCACCGCCAGCACCACGGTCGCCGCGCCGACGTAGAGCAACGTCCGTCGCCGCGGGCCCGGGGCCGCGACCAGCGCCTGATACACCGACTGCGACGGGTCGGCCCCGAACGTCGGCGCCGGCGCCCCCGCCGCCGCCGGGTCCATCGACGACACCTCGCCGCTGCCGCGTGCGATCGCCGCCGCCGCCGCCGCGGCGTTGCGCGCGGCCACCGGTTTCCGCGGCGGAAACTGGCTCGCGATGTCCGACAGCCGCACCACGCGCGAGACCTCGCCGATCGACAGATCGTCCTCGATGTCATCGACCGGGTCGCGCACCGCTGGTGGCGGCGAACCGCCAGCGCGCGGGCCGCTCGGCGCCCCTTGACCATCGGCTCCGGCGCCGGTGTCGAACGCTGGCGCCGGCCGCGCAACCGGTGCCGGCCCCAGCATCGGCGGCGCTGGCGCCGGCGATGGCGGCGCGGCCATCCGGGCGGCAACTGGCGCGGTCGACGGTGGCGTGACCGGTCGTGGCGGTGGCAGCGCGACCCGCGCCGCGGGCACGGTCGGGGCGCCGATGAGCTGCACCGGCGGCAAGGCGCCGGTCCCGACCCGCGGTTCAACGGCGGCCGGCGACTTCGCCAGATCGGCGGCGGCAACCGGCGGCCGCGCGGCGGCGGCGGCCGGCAACTTCGGCACGCCGGTCAACGGGGTCAGGGGCCGCACCGCGGCGGCGGCGGGTCGCGGCACGCTGGCGGCGGCGGCGGGTCGCGGCACGCTGGCGGCGGCGGCGACCGGGCTCGGTCGCGCAGGTGCGGCGGGCAACGGCGCCGGCTCGGCCGCATCGCGGGCGGCATCGGCCTCGAGCGCCGCGAGCGTGGCCGCAAACAGCGGCTTCGGCTCCGGACCTGGCTTCCGCGGTTCCGGCACGGCGATCTTCCGCGCATCCGGCGTCGGCGGCGGCGTGGCGTCGAGGCTGGGTCGCGTCGCTGGCCGGGCCCGGGTGACCTTGCCGCGGAGCCCACGGAAGTGGCTCACCTTCTCCACCGGCAACCAGTCGTCGAAGCCCTCGCTCCAGCAGTGCAGCTCGTCGTCAGGACCGCGGGCGTTGACCCAGGCCTGCGCTTCGGGCAGCAGGTACGGCCCTTCCTGGTTGCCGTCGAGCGAGACGTACCACTCCTCGTGCAGCGACGCGGGCGGCGGACGTACCGCCGCCGCTGGCACCGGCGCCGGTGCCGACGTCGCCGCCGGCGCTTTCCAGTCGGCGGGTTCCTCCATGCCCTCGCGGACCGAGATCACGGCCGAGCAGTTCTTGCAGCGGATCTTGAGGATCTTGCCGCGGACGCGCTCGTCGGCGATCGAGTAACGGGTCTTGCAGCGATCGCAAAGGAACTTCATGAGCGGCGGAGTCCGCGCCTCCCCGGGTACGCGCGGCGAAGCAGCAACTCCATTATTTTGCAGTAGTTGCGGCGCAATCGCAAAGCCTCACGGGCACCCACCGATGCCGACCTGCCCGGCCGCCTGATCAAGGCACCCCTGGCGCCACCGCGCCGGCGTGCCCGGCATCGGTCGGTCGGGCGTCGACCGGGCCCGCGTCAGGCGCTTCGATGCGCGTCCGGTCGGCGTCGGTGGTGCGCCCGCGACGGCGGATGGTCACCGGCAAGAGCGGCGCCAGCTCGCGAACTCCACCGCGGCCACCGTGCACGAGCACGCCGCCCGCCATCAGGACGTCGCCGTCGACCTGAACTTCGAGATACATGGCGAGGTCGTCGAGCGAGGCGCCGATCCACGCCGCACGCTGCTCGTCGAGCCGATAGACCTCGGCGTCGGCGACCCGGACCAACCGGGTACCGTCGAGGCGCAGCGCGATCACGCTGAACACGCGGACCTGGTCGTCGCGGGTCTCGGCGACCGCGATGATCTCGTCCCGGCCGCGGTCGAACTCGATCGGCGCCGCCCATCGCAAGCCACGAACCTCCGCGGCGGCGACCCGGCGGGCCCGGGCGTCACCGACGGTCCGGGCGGCGACCACGACCAGCTCGCCGGTGATCCCGACGCCGTCGGCGCCGCCCAGACACGCCGGTACGAATTCGACGCCCAGGGCGGCGCCGCTGAAGTCGGCGGCGGTGGTCGCGGCCCGATCACAACGCGGGCCCCCGACGCCGGCGTCGGCGTCGCTCGCGGCCAGCACCGGTGCGGCACCGGGCGCGACCGCGGTCAGGAGGACACCGATCACGCGCCCGGCGGCCATGACGAAGTGCGCGCCCGGCAACTTCACGCCCAGCCACAGGTTCGGATCGCGGGCCACGGTGAGGGTCGCCAGGGCCGGCCCGACCTTGCTCACCAGCGTTGCCGTCGTGGCGCGGACGCCGACTCCGTCCTCGGTGCGCGCGATCTCCTGGCGAACCACCGCGATGAAGCTCGCCGCGCCCTGGCGTTCGCCGCCGACCAGCAGGCCCTCGTCGCGGACGATCGAGTAGTCGAGCACGCCCGGGATCTGGAGCAGCGCCATGCGCGGGCCCGACGGCAGCGTCGACAGGACGTGCGCCATCGGCACGCCCAGCTTGTAGGGCCCCACGCCCTCGGCGCCGATCGCATGCGGCGGCAACGCCCGGACGTGACGGGGCGGCGCGCCGATCACGCGCCGGGGCGGTGGTCCGGCGTCATGACGGTGCGCCGGTGACGACTCGCGGCCCGAGCAGCCGAGGGTGGCGAAGAGCAGCGCTGCCACGACGAGTCGCACGCCGTTAGCCTAGCAGCACGCGGTGACCGGGCACGGTCCACGGCCCGGCGTCGTGGACGCCGATCACAGCAGCTGACTGGCCAGGATGCCGATGGCGATCCCGGCGCAGGTGCCAAGGACCAGCCACGGCAAGAAGCTGGTGGCCCGCGGCGGCTGCGCCGGCGCCGGCGGCGTTGCCTCCGCCGGCGCCTTTGCCTCCGCCGGCGGCTGCGCCAGCGCCTGCACCTGCACCTGCAGAGGTGGTCCCGGCCACGAGTGGACCCCCGACGCCGGCAGCGGTGGCGCCACGATGATCGGCACCGACTCTTCGCTCGCCACCGCGGTCGGCGACGAGTCGGTCGGTGGCAGCAGCGGCAGGCGGAGCACGTCGCCATCGCGGTGCGGCACCGGGGTTCGCATCAGCCGCAGCTGCTCGAGCTCGAGCCCGAGCGCCGCGGCGACCTCGGCCTCGGGCTCCTGGAACTCGTCCCATTCGCTGGGCACGTCGTCCTCGGCGGCCCGATAGCCGTCGAACATCTGGTCGTCGAAGTCGAGCTCCTGCTCGGCGCGCACCTGCTCGCGCTCGCTGATCAGCTCGGGTCGCCGGGCGCCGCCGGCAGCCTCGGACAGCTCGTCGAGGTAGCGGGCGATGCGCACCGGCCCCGAGGTCAGCCGCTCGGTCCGCAGGAAGCCCTCGAGATCATCGGCGAGGTCGTACGCGCTCTGGTAGCGGTTCTCCGGGTGACGCTCGAGCGCGCGCATGATGATGCCCTCGAGCGCACCGGGAAACTCGCGCTTCGCGAACGTCGGCGGCTCGATCACCCCCTCGGTGAGCCGCCTCACCACCTCGTGTGCCGGGCCCTTGAACAACCGCCGACCGACGGTGATCTCGTAGAGCACGACCCCGAGCGAGAAGATGTCCGAGCGGTGATCGACCTCGCCGCGACCGGCCTGCTCCGGCGACATGTACGACAGCTTGCCGGGGATCATGCCCTCGTCGCGCGGCCGCTGACCGCTGGAGCGCGCGATGCCGAAGTCGATGATCTTGAGGAAGCCGTCCTCGGTCACCAGCAGGTTGGTCGGCGAGATGTCGCAGTGGACGATCTCCAGTCCGGCGCCGCCGTGCGGTCGCTCCGCGGCCCCGCGCTTGGCATGGAAGTAGCCCATCCCGCCCGCAGCCTGGCGGATGAGCTCGACCGCGTGCGGCAGCGGCAAGAAGCGCTCGTGGCTGAGCCCGCGCCGACACAGCTGATTGAGCTCCTCGCCGACGATGTGCTCCATCGCGATGTACGGAACCCCACCCTCCTCGTCGACGTCGTAGACGTGGACGACGTTGGGGTGGTTGAGCACGGCACCGATCCGGGCCTCGTCGAGGAACATCTCGACGATCCGTGGATCGGTGGCCAGCTCGGGCTTGAGGCGCTTGATGACGATGTCCTTCTCGAACCCCGCCATCGCGTTCTGTCGCGCCAGGTAGATCTCGGCCATCCCGCCGGTGGCCAGCGGACGCAACAGGCCGTAGCGCTGGCCGAACGGGACCGGGCCATCGAACGCCATCGAGGGCAGGTTCACGGCGCGTCCTCCGCGATCGCGGCCAGGGTGGCGGCGATCGCCGCCCGTGCCGGCGCGGCGGCGTCGGCCAGCTCGACGGTGGCGAAGGCCGGCGTGGTCGGTGCGCCCAGCGCCGCCAGCACGGCGGTGGCCCCTTCACCGAGGCCGACGAGATCGTAGCCGCCCTCGAGCGCGACCACCCAGCGGCCGCCGGCGACCTCGTCGGCGACCGCCCGCATCCGGGCTGCCATGCCGGTGAACCCCATGCGGGTGACGCGCATCGCGGCCAGCGGATCGGCATGGTGGGCGTCGAACCCGGCCGACACCAGCACCAGATCGGGGCGGAACCGCCGCAACGCCGGCAGCATCACGTGATCGAAGGCCGCCAGGTAGTCGCGATCGCCGGAGCCCGCCGGCAGGCCGACGTTGACGGTCGCGCCGCGCGCACCGGGGCCACCGATCTCGGCCGGCGCGCCGGTACCTGGATAGAAGGGGAACTGATGCACCGAAACGTACATGACGGTCGGGTCGTCCCAGAAGATCTGTTGCGTACCGTTGCCGTGGTGGACGTCCCAATCGAGGATCGCGACCCGGGCGGCACCGGCGGCGCGGGCGGCGGCGGCGGCGACGGCGACGTTGTTGATGAGGCAGAATCCCATCGCCCGGTCGCGCTCGGCGTGATGCCCCGGCGGGCGAACCACCGCCAGCCCACTCGACAGCTCGCCGGCCAGCACCCGCGTCGACAGCTCGGCGACCGAGCCGGCGGCGGCGAGCACCGCGTCCCACGTGCCGGGTGAGAAGTAGGTGTCGGGATCGAGCCATCCGGTCTGGCCCGGCACCGCGCGGGTCAACTCGTCGAGGTACGCGGCGGTGTGGACGCGGGCCAGCTCTTCGTCGCGGGCCGGCCGGATCGCGACGTGGGTGCCGCGATCGCGCAACCCGGCGGCGTAGAGCGCGTCACGCACCGCCTCCGCTCGCGCCGGCCGCTCGGGGTGGCCGGCGGGCGCACGGTGATGGATGAACGTTTCGTCGAGGACGTACCCGAGCATGACGCGACCGCGACATTACATGATCTGCCCCATCCGACGGAACGTGGCCAGGGCCACCTGGCGACCCGGACCGGCAGGTGGTGGCAATCGGGCGCGAGGCCCGGTGCTATCCTGGAACCGCCGTCCGGGGAGAACATCATGTGGATCCGAAGCCCGCTCTACGCGCTCGTCACGGTCGTCGCCCTCGTCGCCGGCGCCGGTTGCGGCAAGGACGGCGACGAGTTGCTCGGCGTGTGGCAGGTGACCGCGCACAGTCGCAACCAGGCCGGCTGCGACGCCGAGGGCGCGGCGGTCGCCGAGCCGGCCTACATCAAGTTCATCGCCGGCAGCTTCTTCGGTCAGGACTACGTCGAGTACGTCGACTGCACCGACGCCGCCGGCGCGGCGTGCGACGGCCCCGGCGGGCTGTTCGGGCTGCTCTACGCCGAGTCGATCGACGGCGGCATGCGGGCCGCCATCCACGCCGCCTCGGGCTCGGCCGCCGACTGCCTGCTGTCGTCCACGGTCTCCGACGCCGTCGTCAGCGGCGCGACGATCCGGATCGCCCACCGACTGCTTCGGGGCCCGGCTCCGCGCTGACGCGTATGCGTCAGGCGGTGGGGAGACCCGCATGCGAGTCCAGGACAACGTCACCGATTCCGCGTGTGACGCCGACGACGCTCAGGCCCGCGCCGGCAGCCTGCCGTGTACGACGTACGAGGTGATCGCCGGCGTCCGGCCGTAGCACCGGCCCGCCTGGGCGGCTGTCAGTCTTCGGTGCTAGGTTGGCCACATGCGAGCCGCACGGGCGAAGGTCGTGAAGGGGAAGATCGTGACGCGCGCGAAGTTCCCGGATGGGACCAAGCTCTACCTGGTCGTGGACGAACCGGTCCCACCGGTGGTGCTCGACGCCGACGACGAGGCGGCGATCGACCGCGCGCTCGCGTCGGTTCGTGCTGGCAAGGGCATCTCGCTGACTCGATTCCGGGCAATCCTGAGCCGGCTCTGACAGGCGATCACAGTGGCGGCGTTGGTCACGATCGCTCCTGAGGCGGTCGAAGAGGTAGTCACGATCGCAGGCTGGTGGTCGCACCACCGTCCGCTCGCGCCAGGACTATTTCTCGCCGAGCTCGACGCCGGGCTGGCACTGCTCGCCCGCCATCCCGAAAGTGGTCCTCGTGTGGTGGCGCGCGGCCGACCCAGGCTTCGCGCACTCACGCTCCGGCGAACCGGCTACGTGGTCCTGTACGAGCTTCATCCCGAAACCCGCAACGTTGTCGTGGTCCGCGTTCGCCATGGCAGTCGACGCCCGCTGCGTCGTCGCCGATGAGCGGCCGCCCCTCAATCCTTCTCGGACTTCAACGACCGCTGGGTGAGCTTCTGCATGGTCGCGCGCGCCGGGGCGCCGAGATGCACGATGGCGTGCATGACCTCGGTGATCGGCGCCGGCACGCCCAGCTTGCGGGCCAGCTCGTAGGCGACCTTGGTGGTCTTGACGCCCTCCGCGACCATCCGCGTCTCGCCGAGGATCTCGGCCATGGTGCGGCCCTGACCGAGGGCGAGCCCGACCTTGCGGTTGCGTGACGTGTCGCTCGAGCAGGTCAGCACCAGATCGCCGATGCCCGACAGGCCGGCGAAGGTGGCGGGCTGGGCGCCCATGGCCACCCCGATGCGCGTGATCTCGGCCAGGCCGCGGGTGATCAGCGCCGCGCGGGCGTTGGAGCCGAAGCCGAGGCCGTCGGAGACCCCGGCGGCGATCGCCACCACGTTCTTGATCGCGCCGCCGACCAGGACGCCGGTGACGTCGTCGGAGGAATAGGTACGGAACCGATCGGTCGAGATCGCGCGCTGCACGAACTGCGTGGTCTCGGCGTCGCGGCCGGCCAGCACGATCGCGCTCGGCATGCCGCCGGCGATCTCGGCCGCGAACGTGGGCCCGGACAGGAACGTCGCCCGCTCCGCGATCCGCGCCGACAGGATCTGGCGGTACACCTCGTCGATCGTGAGCAGGGTGCCGTCCTCGAGGCCCTTCGAGGCGTTGACCAGCACGGCGTCGGGATCGAACCACGCCGCGGCGCGCCCGAACACGTCGCGAATCGCGTGCGATGGGGTCACCCCGACGACGATCGCCTGGCCGCGCACGGCGCGCTCGAGATCGGCGGTGACCTGCACCGCAGGTGGCAGCTGGAACCCGGGCAGGTAGATCCGGTTCTCGCGGTTCGCCGCCAGCTCGGCCGCGAACGCTTCGCCGCGCGCCCACAAGGTCACGTCGTGGCCGGCGGCGGCGAGCTGGATGGCCAGGCAGGTGCCGTAGCTGCCGGCGCCGATCACGGCGGCCGGGAGGTTGCTCGAGGTCTGGGTCATACGGGCTCGGTACCGACCTGGACCGCTCAGCCGCTGGTGGGGACGTCGCTCTGCGCCGACGGCGACAGCACGACGCAGTCGCGGCCGGCGTGCTTGGCGGCGTACAGCGCGCTATCGGCCGCCTTGAGCAGGGCGTCAGGATCGCCGGCGTCGTCGGGAAACGAGGCGACGCCGATCGAGATCGACAGGTGACCGCCGGGCTGGCGCTCGGTGAACGCGAACGGGTGGGTGGCGACCAGCTCGCGGATGCGCTCGGCCAGCTTGGCGGCGGTGAACTTGGCGGTGTCGACGAGGATCACGCTGAATTCCTCGCCGCCGTAGCGCGCCACCATGTCGTTGGCGCGCCGGCCCTCGGTGAGCAGCCGAGCCACCATGCGCAGCACGTCGTCGCCGGCGGGGTGGCCGTGGTGATCGTTGTAGTGTTTGAAATAGTCGACGTCGATCATCAGCAGCGAGAGCGGCAAGCCGTTGCGCGCCGACCGCTCGACCTCGAGTGCCAGCCGCTCGTGCAGGTGGCGGTGGTTGTACAGGCCGGTCAGGCCGTCGGTGACGGCGAGCTGCGCCAGGCGCGAGTTGGCTTCGGCCAGCTCGTGGGTGCGCTCGTGGATCTTGGCCTCGAGCTCGCGGTTCATCTCGACCAGGGCCTGGTTCTTCGACGACAGCGAGTTGATGAGCTGCCGGTTCTCCTCGGTGAGCCGGTACTGGCGCAACAGGTTCTCGACCGCCAGCCGCAGCGACGCCTCGTCCCACGGCTTGGCCAGGTAGTGGTTGAGGTTGGCGCGGTTGATCGCCGACACCACCGCGTCGAGGCCGGCCTGGCCGGTCAGCAGGATCTTGGTGGTCGTGGGTGAGCGGCGGTCGACGACCTCGAGCAGGTCGACGCCCTTCATGCCGGGCATGATCTGATCGGCGATCACCACGGCGATGCGCTCGCCGTCGCGCTCCAGCTCGTCGATCAGCTCGAGCGCGTCGGCGCCCGACGACGCGGTCGCGATGTCGCACTCGTGACCGAAGCGGGCGCCCAGCTGCTGGCGTAGCGCCAGCAGCACGCCCTCCTCGTCGTCGACGCACAGGATGGTCTCGCGCCCGCTCACCCGCTCGCTCCAGCGACCGCGGGCTCGACGGCTGGCACGACCGCTGGCCCAGCCGCCGGCTCGACGGCTGGCACCGCGGCCGCGATCTCGACCGGCAGCCACACCTCGAAGCGCGTGGCGCCCGGGATCGACTCGCAGCGCAGGCTGCCGCCGTGCTTGGCGATGATCGTCGACACGATGCCCAGGCCCAGCCCGGTGCCCTCACCCTTGGGCTTGGTGGTGAAGAACGGCTCGAAGATCCGGCCGTGGATCTCGGCCGGGATGCCCGGACCGTCGTCGATCACCCGGACCGTCACGCCATCGCGGGTCGGCCCTGGCGCTGGCCCGCTGAGCGCGACGCGCTCGGTCTCGATCGTGATCGTGCCCTTCCCCCCGAGCGCCTGCACGGCGTTCTGGATCAGGTTGGTCCACACCTGGTTGAGCTCATCCACGAAGATCGGCACCGACGGCAACTGAGCGAAGTGTCTGACCACCGTTATATCACGCAGGGCATAGGCGAACAGGGTGAGCGTGGTCTCGATTCCCTCGTGGAGATCCGCCGGGACGCGGGTGGGTTCTTCGTCGAGATGCGAGTACGCCTTCAACGCACCCACGATGCGCTGGATGCGAGAGATCGCGTTGCCGATCACGTACGCGCTGCGGTGCAGATTGGATTGCTCGATCAGATAGGCCAGCGTCGGCCGGGCCCCCGGGGACCGCGCCATCAGGTCGTTGACCATGACCTCGTCAGCGCCCGCTTCGGCCAGGCGCTGGCCCAGATCGGTGGCCGCCGGGCCGACCGCGGGCTCGAGCAACGCCCGCAGCTCGCGCGCCGCGCGGCGGACCGCGGCGCCGGTCGGCATCCGTCGGCCGGCGAGCTCCTTGCCGTAGGCCTCGATCACCATGAACAGCGTCTCGCGCTCGGAGGCATCGTCGACCGCCGCCGCCAGCGCGCGCACCGGCTCGGCCATGGCGCCCACGGCGGCGGTGATGGCGTCGACCGCGCCGCGGATCGCCGCCGACGGCGAGTTGATCTCGTGGGCGACACCGGCCACCAGCAGGCCGAGGCCGGCCATGCGCTCCGACAGCACCAGCTGGGCCTGGGTCTCGCGCAGCTCGGACAGCGCCCGGCCGAGCTCGCGATTGATGGCGGTCAACTCGGCGGTGCGCAACCGGACCTTGGCCTCGAGCTCCTCGCTGGCGTCGCGGACCTGCTCGTAGAGACGGGCGTTCTCGATCGCCGCCGCCGCCTGGTCGGCGAACGTGGCCAGCAGGTGGGCGTCGGCCTCGATGAACGGCCGCGCCGCCGCGCCGCGGCCGACCACCAGCACCCCGACCACCAGGCCCTTGCGCTCGAGCGGCACCGCCATCAAGGCGCCGTCGACGCCGGCGGCGGCGGCGGGTTCGCGGCGGCGGACGTCGGCGCTGACATCGTCGACCCGCAACGTGGCGCGCAAGCGCGCGACCTGGGCCGCGATCGGCGCCAGCGCGGCGGCGTCGGCCGGCGTCGGGGCGGCGACCGTGCTGTCCGCCTCGGTCTTGCGGACCCGCGCCGCCGCCACCGTCACCCGATGCTCGTCGGCGCCACCCCCGGGCGGCAGCAGGAACAACGCGCACAGGCGGACATCGAACGTGCGCGCCACCGAATCGACGATCTTGGTCGACACCTGGCCGAGATCGATGACCGACGACATCGCCCGGCCGGCGTCGTGGAGCGCCACCATCTCGCGCATGCGGGCCGCCAGCCGCTGCTGGTTCTCCTTGAGCGTGCTGGTCATGTGCTGGAACGCGACCGACAGGTCGCCGATCTCGTCACCCTCGGCAACCTCGAGGGTCTGCTCGAGATCGCCGCGGGCGATGGCGACCGCGCCCCGGTGCAGCTTGGCGATCGGTTGCCCGACCCGCCGCGCCAGCACGCCGGCCAGCAGCAGGGCGAAGACCAGCGCCAGCGCCGCGCCCACCGCCAGCGAGCGGAACGCGACCCGCTGCGCCTGCAGCAACGGCCGGCGGTCGAGGGCGACCGCGAACAACCCCAGCGCGCGGCCGCGATCGTCGACCAGCGCGGTCCACGCCACCGCGTGCTCGCGGCCGGCGACGTCGACGCTCACGATCGGTCGCTGCCGCTCGCGCACGGCGCGCAACACCGAGGTCGGCACCTGGACCGCCGACAGGCGGCGCCCGAGCTCGTCGCGCACCGACGACGTGGCCACCCCGGCGTTGAGGCTGCCGACCAGGACCTCGGCACCCAGCGCACCCTTGATCCCATCGGCGAAGTCGCCATCGAGGGGCACGCTGACCACCACGACGCCGGTCAGCGCCAGCGCGGCGTCGACCACCGGCGCCGCCGCCCGCACCACGACCCCGCTCGGCGACAGCTCCAGCGTCACCCGCGCCGCCCAGCTCAGCGCGGCCTGCACCACCGGCGACCGATCGTCGACCGCGAGCTCGGCGAACCGCGCCCGATCGCCGCCGATCACCCGCGACGCCACCGGATGGCCGTCGGCGCCGAGCACCTGCACCAGCGACGACGGCAGGTGGGGCGCCACCGAGGCCAGCACCTCGCCGACCACCGCCTCGCCGCGCGGGATGGCGGCCGCCAGGGTCTGATCGGAGCCCAGGCGCACCGCGTCGTCGCCGAGCCGCTCGACCGACCGCAGCGTCAGGTTGAGCCCGACCTCGAGCTGGCGCTCGACGTCGCTCTCGAGGCCGCGCTCGAGGTTGCCGAGCACCACGCCCGAGGCCAGCAAGGCGACGATCAGCATCGGCAACAGCGCGGCCACCGACAGCGACAGCGCCAGCTTGGTGCGCAGGCGGGCCCGACCGACGCGACGGATCGGCCAGGTCAGAACCTGGAGCACGGCGCGGAACGCGCTCACCGCGCCACCCGGACCAGCCCGGTGTAGACCACGTGGCCAGATGCGTTGACGACGATGCCGTCGAGGTCGTCGGTGGCGGCGATGGCGACCTGCGAGTGGGCCAGCGGCACCCACGGCGCGTCGGCGGCGAGCCGCCGCTGCACGTCGGCGTAGAGCGCCTCGCGCGCGCCGCGATCCTCGACGGTCTGGGCGGCTCGCAACAGCTTCGACACCGTGTCGTCGCGGTAGAATGCGATGTTGCGCGCCAGCCCGGGCACCGTGTTGTCCTTGTCGAACAGCAGATAGAGGTAGTTGTCGGGATCGCCGTTGTCGCCGACCCAGCCGGCCAGCGCCAGATCGTGGCGGCCGTGCTCGGTGTCCGCATTGTGGGCCTCGAACGGCTGCATCACCGTCTTGGTGCGGATGCCGACCGCCGACAGGTTGGTCTGGATCACCCGCGCCACCCGCTCGGGGTTGGGCAGATAGGGCCGCGGCGTCGACGGCACGTACAGCGTGTAGGTCCGATCGAGCGCGAGGCGCCCATCGGCGACCGCCTCGGCGAGCAACGCGCGCGCGGCGTCGGGCGCGTAGCGGCTGGCGCTCGGGCCGGCGAGGTGACCCCACTGCGTCGGAGGCAGCGGGCCGTCGGCCGGGATCGCCAGGCCCTGGTAGGCGAGGCGCACGATCGGCGACTTGTTGATGGCGAGGTTGACGGCGCGCCGCACGCGCACGTCGTCGAACGGTGGCTTGAGGCAGTTCATCGCCAGGTACGTGACGTTGTTGGTCGGCGGCCGGTACAGGGTCAGGCCGGGATGCAGATCGACGAACTGCAGCTCCTCGGGCAGGATGGCGACCGCCAGATCGATGGCGCCGCTCTCCAGATCGATCAGCCGCTGGCGCGCGTCGGGCACGACCTCGAACACCAGGCGCTCGAGCGACGCCGGCGGTCCCCAGTAGCCAGCGAAGCGGCCGAGGACGATGCGCTCACCACGATCCCAGCGCTCGACCATGAACGGGCCGGTGCCGACCGGGTGCTCGGCGAAGCCGTCCCCCCAGCGCGCCACCGCGGCCGGCGAGACGATCGAGACCGGGAACATCGTCATGTTGGCCAGCAACGGCGCGTAGCGGGTCGCGATGTAGAACCGCACCGTCAGCGGGTCGAGCTTCTCGACCCGCAAGATGTTGCGGAACGCGTTCTCCCAGTAGTTGAAGCGGCCGGTGTGGTAGGGGTGGGCCGGGTCGCGCTGGCGCTCGAAGCTGAACACCACCGCGTCGGCGTCGAAGCGGCTGCCGTCGTGAAAGCGGACCCCGTCGCGGAGGTGGAAGGTCCACACCGCGCCGCTGTCGTCGGTCTCCCAGCTGACCGCCAGCGCGGGCTCGACGTTGGTGGTACCCGGGTGGTAGCGGACCAGGGTCTCGAAGACCTGGGCCACGACCTCGGCAGACTCGTTGTCGGTCGGCCGCGCCGGATCGAGCGAGATGGCATCGGACGGACGCCCGACGACCACCGAGTGCGGGCGCCCGCTCTCGTTGCGTCGGTGGCTCAGCCCGAGGCGATCGACGTCGCACGCCGCTCCCAGGGCGACCAGCCCCACCACGAGCGCGGTCCGCATGAGCCCAAGTGTAACAGAGCAGTCGATTGACTCTCGGCTTTCGCTCACTTAGCCTCGCGTGGTCGTACGCCCGACCGGAGACCTGAATCGGGCGCGACCCACCATCGTCTTTGCAGAGGACCTGACCGATGCGCCTGTCGATCCCTTTTCGTGCTTTCGGGCCCGGCCTGATCGCCGCTTCCTTGCTCATCGGTGGCGTTGCCGGTGGTCTTGCCGGTTGCGACATGGGCCAGTTCACGGTCAACACGACCGCCAAGGTGCTGGTCCGCGGCCAGCCGTCGTTGAAGATGGAGTCGGACTACGAGATGGCGGCCCGCGCCATCCCGGCGTCGCTCAAGACCGTCGAGGCGTTCTGGGTCGTCAACCCCGGCAACAAGACGCTGATCGGCATCCTCACCGAGGGCTACTGCCAGTACGGCATCGGCTTCGTCGAGGACGAGTGGGAGGAGGCGATGATCCGCAAGGACTTCGAGGCCGCCCAGTACCACTCGACGCGGGCCACCAAGATGTTCACCCGCTGCATGGGCTACGCGCTCAAGAGCCTGGGTGGAAAGTGGCAGGAGGACCTGTTCGCCGACGGCGAAGGTTCGTTCGAGCGCGCGGCGGCGCGCATCGCCACCGCCGGCCCCGGCCAGCGCACGCCGCTGCTGTGGGCGGCCCTGGCGCTGGGTTCCACGATCAATCAGAACAAGGACAACATGGAGATGGTCGGCTACGCCGGCATCGCCAAGGCGATGCTGTTCAAGGTCGCCGAGATCGACACCAAGCACCCGCAGCGCGATCCGGTCCTGGCCGCCATGCCCCACCTCGCGCTCGGCCTGGTCCACACCGCGGTCAGCCCGGCGCTCGGCGGCGACCCCAAGAAGGCCGAGGAGCACTTCCTCATGGCCCTCAAGCTCACCGACGACCGCTTCCTGCTCGCCCGGGTGCACTACGCGCGCCGGGTCGGCGTCGCGACCCAGAATCGGAAGCTGTTCCGCGACAACCTGTTGAAGGTTCTGCAGACCGATCCGTCGATCTGGCCGGAGCAGCGCCTGGCCAACGAGATCGCCCACCGCCGGGCGCGCCGCTACCTCAAGCTGGAGAAGGAGCTCTTCTGATGCTGAACCGATCGCCTGGTTTCACGGGTCCCCGACGTCCTCGCTGGCTGGGCTTGACCGCCACCGCCCTGGTGGCGGCCGCCGCCGGCACCGCCGCCGCCGACAACGTCGAGGTCCGCCTCGCCACCCTGGCGCCCGACGGGAGCTCGTGGATGAAGGTGCTCGGCAAGGGCGCCGCCGAGATCGACATCAAGACCGAAGGTCGGGTCAAGATCAAGTACTACGCCGGCGGCGTCCAGGGCGACGAGCGCGACGTGGTCCGCAAGATGAACCTCGGCCAGCTCGACGGCGCCGCGGTGACCTCGGTCGGCCTGGCGATGATCGACGAGAGCATCCGGGTGCTCGAGCTGCCGCGCATGTTCACGACCGTCCAGGAGCTCGACTACGTCGCCGACAAGATGTGGCCGTACTTCGTCAAGAAGTTCGAGGACAAGGGCTACAAGCTTGGCGACCGTGGCGACGTCGGCTGGATCTACTTCCTGTCGAAGAACGAGGTGAAGTCGATCGCCGACCTCAGGGCCCAGAAGGTGTGGATGTGGGGCGACGACGGGCTGGTGCGCGCGATGTACAAGGTGCTCAAGGTCTCGGGCGTGCCGCTGGGTGTGCCCGAGGTCGAGCCGGCGCTGACGACCGGCCGCATCAACGCGTGCTACGGCTCACCGCTGGCCGCGGTGGCGCTGCAGTGGAACACCAAGGTCAAGTTCATCACGTCGATGCCGATGAGCTTCGCGATCGGCGCCACCGTGCTCAAGAAGGACGTCTACAGCAAGGTGTCCGCCGACGACGTGATCAAGGTGCAGAAGATCACCAAGGGCATGCAAAAGGTGCTGCGCAAGCAGATCCGCAAGGACAACGAGTCGGCCAGCAAGACGATGCAGCGCAAGGGCATCAAGGTCACCCAGACCCCGCCCGAGATGATCGCCGCCTTCGATGCGGCGGCCAAGCAGGTGTGGTCTGACCTCACGGGCAAGCTGTTCACCAAGGCCGAGCTCGAGATGGTGATCAAGCACCGCGACGAGTTCCGCGCCAAGAACCCGATCAAGCCCTGATCTGGGGCTCCGCGGGCCGCGCTGGGGCAAGCAACCGGGCCACCGCCTGACGCGTGCGCGTCAGCGCGGAGCCGGGCCCCGAAGCCATCGGTGGGCCCGCCGCGCTGGCGGGCCTGGTCGTTTTCGGCCCGTGGCGCGCCAGCCGCGATGGGCGTTCCCGTACGATCCGGGCGTGAGCACAGAGGAACCTGAACTCGCGCCCGCCCGAGTCGTCCGCGGCGGTCACGATCCCGAGCACAGCAAGCTGTCGGCGATCGTGACCCGCTTCGACGACGCCCTCGGCGAGGGCGAGCGCGTGCTGCTGGCGGCCGTGTTCGCCATCCTGGTGCTGACCGGGCTGTACCGGACCCTGGCCGAGAACGTGTTCAACGAGCGGCCGCTGTGGTCGATCCAGCTGACCCGCATCTCGGCGTTTGCGATCGGCATGTTCGGTGCCGCCTACGCCTCCCAGAGCCAGCGCAACTTCGGCCTCGACCTGGTCTCGGCGCTGTTCTCGGCGCGGGTCAAGGCGGTGGTGCGGGTGTTCACCAACCTGGCGACGCTGTTCGCCGCCGGGCTGCTCTACTACGGCGGCAAGCTGGTGCAGGGGGTGCTGGCCAAGGAGAAGCCCGAGGAGCAGCTGATCCCGACCTCGGTCATCGGCTGGTTCATCCCGGCCGCGGCGGTGCTGATCGGCATCCACGTCGTCTGCCACCTCATCGTCGAGATCGACTTCCTCCGCCGCGGCAAGGTCGCGCCGGCACCCGAAATGGCGGGCTGACCATGCTGATCATCCTGCTCGCCGCGTTCTTCGTCATCGGCTCGCCGCTGTTCGCCGTCATGTTGTTCATCAGCGCGCTCGGCGGTCTGGCCAGCCCGCGCGGCTTCGATGCCGACTTCAGCGGCTTCGTCTACGAGTTCTACAGCCTTGGCACCGGTGACAAGGCGACCATCTTCTCGAGCATCCCGCTCTTCATCTACGCCGGCTACATCATGGCGGCGTCGAAGACCGCCGACCGCCTGGTCGCGTTTGCCAACGCCGCGCTCGGCTGGGTCCCGGGTGGCCTCGGCATCGTCACCATCCTGGCCTGCTCGGTCTACACCACCTTCACCGGCGCCTCGGGCGTCACCATCGTGGCGCTCGGCGGCCTGCTGATGCCGGCCTTGATCAAGCAACGCTACCCGGAGCGGTTCTCGCTCGGCCTGGTCACCGGCACCGGCTCGGTGGGCCTGCTGTTCCCGCCCGCCTTGCCCATCATCCTGTTCGGCACCATCTATGGCCTGCAGCGCATCCAGCCCAAGCCGGAGCACTGGCAGTGGGAGTGGGAGACCGAGCGCTTCCTGTTCGCCGGCATCGTCCCCGGCATGCTGCTGGTCGCGATGCTGTCGGCCCTGGTGATCTTCATCGCGATCATCAAGAAGGTGCCGCGCCAGAAGTTCGACCCGGCCACGGTGGCCAGGACCTTGCCCGGCGCCCTGCCGGTGATCCTGCTGCCGTTCCTGATCCTGGCCGGGATCGCGCTCGGGGTCGGCGACATCTCGCAGATCGCGTCGCTGACGGTGCTCTACCTGCTGATCGTCGAGATGGGCATCTACCGCGACCTCAAGCCCAAGATGCTGTGGGCGATCACGCGCGAGTCGATGGCGCTCATCGGCGCGATCTTCATCATCATCTATTCGGCGACCGCGGTGACCAACTACCTGGTCACCGCCGGCGTCCCCAAGGCCCTGGTCGACTGGACCACCGCCCACATCCACGAGCGCTGGATGTTCCTGCTGGCGCTCAACGTGCTCCTGCTGCTGGCCGGCATGGTGATGGACATCTTCTCGGCGATCTTGATCGTCGTGCCGCTGATCGCGCCGGTGGCCTTCGAGTACGACATCAGTCCGTACCATCTCGGCGTCATCTTCCTGCTCAACCTCGAGATCGGTTACCTGCACCCGCCGATCGGCCTCAACCTGTTCATCTCGAGCTTCAAGTTCCGCAAGCCGTTGCTCGAGGTCACGGTCGCCACGCTGCCCTTCATGCTGGTCGTGCTGGCCTCGCTGCTGGTCGTCACCTACGTCCCGGCCATCACCGTGGTGCCGGACCCCAGGCCGCGCGGCACCATCGACAACCTGGTCTTGACCGTGAAATCGGCGCAGCAGGCGTCGATCAACATCAAGGAGATCAAGCTCCCCAACCGCAAGCTGATGAAGCAAGAGGAGTGCTTGACGATCGCGAGCGACAACGATCGCGACGACTGCCTGACCCTGTTCACCGACGTGACCGACTGCCGCGCCGACGAGGACGCCGCCGAAGCCAAGAGCTGCGAGCAGGACAAGATCGCCAGCTGGTTCGAGATGAACTTCAAGCCGGAGGAGGGCCTCAAGGGGCTGGCGAAGAAGGCGGCCGAGGGCTGGCCGGCGCCGGTCGTGGACGGCGACGGCGACGGTGACGGTGACGGTGGCTTCGAAGGCGAGGGTGACGACGACCTCGGTGACGGCGGCTTCGAGGCCGCGGGCGAGGACGACGCCGACCCCAAACCCGACGACGCCGATCCGGAAGCCGGTGGCTTCGAGGCCCTGGGCGAGGACGACGACGACGACGCGCCGAGCGACGAGCCCGAGGTGAAGGACCCCGAGGCCGGTGGCTTCGAGGCCCTGGGCGAGGACGACGAGGTCGATGCAGCGCCGACGCCAGCGGCGGCGCCAGACGCGGGCGCCGCGGGCGCCGGCACGGGATCCGGATCGGCGACCGGCTCCGGCGGCTGATCCACCGCGATCCGGATGGTATGAAGCGCCCGCGATGGCCAGCGCCCGCGCGGTCCTGCTGACGCTCCGCCCACATCAGTGGGTGAAGAATCTGTTCGTCGCCGCGCCGCTGGTGTTCGCCAAGCACCTGGTCGACGGCGGCTACCTGTGGCGCACCGGGCTGGCGGTGGCGGCGTTCTGCGCCCTGTCGGGCGCGGTCTACGCCATCAACGACGTGCTCGATGTCGAGTCCGACCGCGCCCACCCGACCAAGCGGCGGCGGCCGATCGCCGCCGGCCAGCTCGGCGAACGGGCGGCGCTGATGCTGGCCGCCGGGTTGGCGATCGCGGCCCTGGCGGCCTGCCTGCTGCTGTCGTGGAAGACCGCGGCCTGGGCGGGTGGCTATCTGGCGATCAACCTGGCCTACAGCATCAAGCTCAAGCACGTCGCCTTCCTCGACGTCGTGCTCATCTCGTCGGGGTTCATGGCCCGGGTCGCCGCCGGCGGCGCCGCGATCGCGGTGACGCCGTCGCGCTGGCTGCTGGTGTGCACCGGCCTGCTGGCGACCTACCTGGCGCTCGGCAAGCGGGCGCACGAGCTGGCGCTGGCGATGCGTGACGGACGCGACGCCACGGCGACGCGGGCGGCGCTGGCCGGCTACCGGCTGACCTGGGTCCGGGTCGGGATGTTCGTGCTCGGAGCGGCGACCGCCGCCGCCTACGTTGCCTACACCGTCGATGCCCACACGGTCGCGTTCTTCGGGACCCGCGACCTGCCGTGGAGCGCGCCGTTCTGCGGGTTGGGGCTGGTGCGATTCGCGTGGCTGGCGCTGGTACGACCGACCGCACACAGTCCGACCGACGCCATGCTGCGGGATGTGGTGTTCCTCCTCAACCTGGCCGCGTGGGGCGCCGTGATCCTGGTGATCGTGTACTGAGCGACCCCGACGCAGAACCTGCTACAACCCTGCCATCCCCATCATGCCCGACGACAGTCGCGACATCGTCCGCCGCAAGGCCGACCACATCGAGGTCGCGGCCTCGGGTGGCGCCGACTTCGCCGAGCGCACCACGCTGCTCGAGGACGTCCACCTCGTCCACCAGGCGCTGGCCGAGATCGCGGTCGAGGAGATCGATCTCGCGATCGAGCTGTGCGGCAAGCGCCTGGCGGCGCCGCTGGTCATCACCGGCATGACCGGCGGCACACCGCGCGCGCGCATCATCAACCGCGACCTCGCGATCGCCGCCGTCAAGGCCGGGGTGGCGATGGGGGTCGGATCGCAGCGCGTGATGGCCGAGCACCCGGAGCTCGAGGACACCTTCCAGGTCAAGGAAGCAGCGCCGGACCTGGTGCTGTTCGGCAACCTCGGCGTCGTGCAGGCGCGCACGCTCGGCGCCGGCAAGGTCGCCGAGCTGGCCAGGCGCATCGGTGCCGACGCCATGGCGATCCATCTCAACCCGGCGCAGGAGATGATCCAGGACCATGGTGACCGCGACTTCCGCGGCGCCACCGACACCATCGCGCGCATGGTCGAGGCGTTGCCGTGCCCGGTCATCGTCAAGGAGACCGGCTGTGGGCTGTCGCTGCAAGCCGTGCGTCGGCTGGCCTACGTGGGCGTCAAGACCGTCGACGTCTCGGGCGCCGGTGGCACCAGCTGGGTGGCGGTCGAGGCCCGCCGCGCCGCCGAGGGCTCGGCGGCGCGCGAGCTCGGCACCGAGCTGTGGGACTGGGGCCTGCCGACGGCGGTGAGCGCGGTCGCCGCCGCCGCCGCCGGCGTCGACGTCATCGCCTCGGGCGGCCTGCGCAGCGGGCTCGACGTGGTGCGCGCCCTCGCGCTCGGCGCCCACGCCGGCGGCCTGGCCGCGCCGGTGTTGCGCGCCCAGCGGGCCGGTGGCTCCGAGGCGGTCGGCGATCTCCTGGCCCGCGTGATCAACTCGATCCGCACCACGATGCTGCTGTGCGGGGCTCGCCGCCCCACCGATCTCCATGCCGCGCCGCGCCACCTCGGGCCCACGTTGCGCAGCTGGCTCGACGATCTGGGACTGCCGGCGCCAGGCGTGACCCCGCGACCATGACAGCGACCGGGTCGAGCACGGGCCACGGCAAGGTCATCCTCGTCGGCGAGCATGCGGCGGTGTACGGCCATCCCGCGCTGGCCGGTGCGCTGGCGTGCGGCGTCACCCTGACCGCGACCCTCACCGACGCCACCGATCTGACGCTGCACATCGGCGGCTGGGACCTGCGCGTCAACGCTGGCGACGACCATCCGGTGGCGCGCGCGCTGGCCACGGTCGCCGGCGCGCTCGACGTGACCGCCGCGACGATCGAGGGCGCGGCCGACGTGCCGCCCGCCGCCGGCCTGGGTTCGTCGGCGGCGCTGGCGGTCGCGTTGACGCGCGCCCTCGCCGCCGCCACCGGGCGCGCGCTCGACGACGCCGCCCTCGAGGAGATCGCGAACCGCGCCGAGCGCTGTTTCCACGGCAACCCGAGCGGCATCGACGTCGCGATCGCCAACCGGGGCGGCCTCGGCCTCTATCGCCGCGGGCACGGCCTGGTGGCGATCGCGGCGGCGCCGCTGCCGGTCTTGATCGGCCTGTCCGGACAGCCGCGATCGACCGCCGCCATGGTGGCCCGGGTCGCCCAGGCCCGCGCCGCGCGGCCGGCGGCCGTCGACGCCGAGCTCGAGGCGCTGGGTGCCGCCGCCACCTGTGCCGCCGCGCTGGTCGCCGCCCCGGCGGTCGACCTGAGCGCGCTGGGCGAGCTGTTCACCGCCGCCCACGCTCGGTTGAGCGGGCTCGGCGTGTCGGCGCCGATCCTCGACGCCATGGTCGCCGCCGCCGCCGCCGCCGGCGCGTGTGGCGCCAAGCTCACCGGCGGCGGCGGCGGTGGTGCCGTGATCGCGCTGGCACCGGGCCGCGAGGACGCGGTGCTGGCCGCGTGGCGCGCGATGGGCACCGACGGGTTCGTCACCCGGGTCGGCGTGCCGGCGTGAGCGCCGCGATGGCCACCGCCCGCGCGTGCGCCAACATCGCGCTGGTCAAGTACTGGGGCAAGCGCGACGCCGCGCTCAACCTGCCCGCCGCCGGCAGCCTGTCGCTCACCCTCGACGCCCTGACCACCGTGACGACGGTGCGGTTCGACGACGGCCTCGCCGACGACCAGATGCGCCTCGGCGGCGCGCCGGCGCCGGCGGCGATGCTCGGGCGAGCGTCGGTCTTCCTCGATCGGGTGCGGGCGCTGGCCGGGATCACGAGCCGGGCGTCGATCGACACCATCAACCACTTCCCGACCGCCTCGGGGCTGGCGTCGTCGGCATCCGGCTTCGCGGCCCTGGCCGTCGCCGCCAGCCGGGCCGCCGGCCTCGACCTCGACGACGCGGCGCTGTCGCGGCTGTCGCGCCTGGGCTCGGGTTCGGCCGCGCGCTCGATCTTCGGCGGCTTCGTGCGCATGGACGCCGGCACCCGCGCCGACGGCGAAGACGCCGTCGCGCGCCCGATCGACACCGCGGCGCTGGCGGCGCGGGTCCGCATGATCGTCGCCGAGGTCGGCGGCGGCGCGGTCAAGAGCCACGGCTCCCGCGACGCCATGGAGCACTGCGCCGAGACCTCGCCGCTGTACGCCGGCTGGCTCGCCGTGGTGCCGCGCGATCTGGTCGCCGCCGAGGACGCGCTCGCGCGCGATGATCTGGCCGCGCTCGGCGAGATCGCGGAAGCCAACGCGCTGGCCATGCACGCCTCGGCGATCGCCGCCCGGCCCGCGATCATCTACTGGCAGCCGGCGACCCTGGCCGCGCTGGCCGAGGTGCGGGCGTTGCGCGCCGCCGGCCGCGCGGCGTGGGCGACCATGGACGCCGGTCCCCACGTGAAGGTGCTGACCACCAGCGACGATGCGGTCGCGGTCGCGCAGGCGATGGCGGCCGTCGCGGGCGTCACCGCCGTGACCATCGCCGCCGCCGGCGGTCCCGCCGAGATCGTGCCGGCAGGGGCGGCGTGAGCGCGCCGCGGTCCGCGATCGCCACCGCACCCGGCAAGGTCATGCTGGCCGGCGAGTACGCCGTGCTCGACGGCGGGCTCGCGGTCGTCGCCGCCGTCGACCGCCGGGCGGTGGCCCGCCACACGGCGCGGCCGAGCGCACCATTGTCGCCGTTCCTGGCCGCGGCGCGGGACGTGGTGCGCGCCGTGCTCGGCGACACGGCGGCGCGCAGCTTCGACACCATCGAGGTCGACACCCGCGCGCTCTCCGACGGCGACCGCAAGCTAGGCCTCGGTTCGTCGGCGGCCGCCACGGTCGCGGCGGTGCGACTGGCCGGCGGGGACCAGCTTCGAGATGACCTCGCGCTCGTGATTCGCCTGTCGCTCGAGGCTCACGCTCGAGCCCAGGCCGGCCAGGGCGCGGCCGGCAGCGGCGCCGACGTGATCGCGGCCAGCCACGGCGGCGTGATCGGCTTTTGGGCTGGCGCGGTGCAACGCCTGACCCTGCCCACCGATCTGCGGCTGCACTTCGCGTGGACCGGCGTCCCCGCCGACACCGCGTCGCTGGTGGCGGCGGTGCAGGCGGCGCGCGCCCGACCCGGCACCGCCATCGACGACGCCCTGACCTCGATCACCCGCGCCGCGGTGGCGCTGGCCGGTGCCGGCGCCGCGGTCGATGCGGTCGCCGCCTTCCGTGCCGGCGCCCGCGCGATGGACGCGCTGGCGACCGCGACCGGCGTGGCGCTGGTGCCGCCGTCGGTCGCCGAGCTGGCGGCGCACCTGGCGCCGCTGGGCGCCGCCTGCAAGACCACCGGCGCCGGTGGTGGTGACGTGCTGGCGATCGCCGCGCCGCGCACGATCACCACCGCCGCCCTCGACACCGCCATCGTCCAGGCCGGACTGTGGCCGCTTCACCTGGCCATCGACCCGACCGGCGTGGACTTCGACCCCGACGGCGAGTAGCGTCACGTTGATGTCGTCGCGGCTCCCCGGTCTGTACACCCTGACGGTGGCCGAGCGCCGCCGCCAGGTGGCGGCGGCGGCCGGGCTCGAGGTCGCCGACCTCGCCGACCTCGATGGCGGTCTCGGCGACGACGACGCCGCCGGCATGATCGAGAACGTGCTCGGCCGCCACGCCCTGCCGTTCGCGGTCGCCACCAACTTCACGATCGACGGCGTCGACGCGCTGGTGCCGATGGTGATCGAGGAGCCGTCGGTGGTGGCGGCGGCCTCGAACGCGGCCCGGATGGTGCGCGACGCCGGTGGCTTCACCACCGAGGTCGCGCCCGCCATCGTCACCGGCCAGATCCAGCTCACCCAGATCGCCGACGTCGATGTGGCCGCGGCGGCGCTGGCCGACGCCGCGCCGATGCTGCTGGCGCGGGCCCGCGCGCTGTCGCCGCGGTTGTGCGCCCGCGGCGGTGGGCCGCTGGCGGTGACCGCCCGCGTGCTGGCCCGCCCGCCGGGGCCCGACGGCGGCGTGATCGTGGTCCACCTCGACGTCGACTGCCGCGACGCCATGGGCGCCAACCTCGTCAACACGCTGTGCGAGCGCCTGGCCGAGGCGGTCGCCCACGTGGCCAGCGGCCGGGTCGGCCTCCGCATCCTGTCCAACCTGTCCGATCGCCGGACGGTCCGGGTCACCTGCCGCGCCCCCGACGCCGCCCTCGGGGACAGCCGTTGCCCGGGACCCGCGGTCCGGGCCGCGATCGCGGCGGCGTCGCGGTTCGCCGAGCTCGACCCGTACCGCGCCGTGACCCACAACAAGGGCGTGATGAACGGCGTCGACGCGGTGCTGGTCGCGACCGGCCAGGACTGGCGGGCGGTCGAGGCCGGCGCCCACGCCTTCGCCGCCCGCAGCGGCGCCTACCGGCCCCTCGCGGTGTGGCGCGAAGACGGCGATGGCCTGGTCGGCGAGCTCGTGCTGCCGCTGGCGGTCGGGATCGTGGGCGGCGCGCTCCACGCCCACCGCGGTGCGCGGCTCGCGCTGCGGCTGGCGGGCGTCGCGACGGCGTCGCGCCTGGCCGCCATCGCCGCCGCCGCCGGCCTGGCCTGCAACCTCGCCGCGCTCCGCGCCCTGGCCACCGACGGCATCCAGCGCGGCCACATGGCCCTGCACGCCCGCGCGGTCGCCCGCGCCGCCGGCGCCCCCGCCGACCTGATCGACGAGGTCGCCGACGCGCTTGCCGCTGCAGGAGATGTCCGCGTCGAGGCCGCTCGTGTCATCCTGCAGGAGCTCTCCGCAAAGGACTCCCCGTGATCCAGCGCATTGGCGATCGTCGTGCTCCCGCCCAGGCCGTGCCGTTGCCGCCCAGCCTCGAGCTCGACGCCTGTTACGGCTACTGCGAGGCGCTGTGTCACGCTCGCCACCACAACTTCCCGGTGGCGTCGATCTTCGCGCGCTCGCACCTGCGCAAGCACATCTGGGCGATGTTCGCGTTCGCCCGGGTCGCCGACGACTTCGCCGACGAGGCCGCCTACGAGGGCCGCCGCACCCGCGAGCTCGATCGCTGGGAGGAGCTCCTCCACGAGACCTACTACGGCAAGGCGCCGGATCACCCGGTGTTCATCGCGCTCGCCGACACCATCAAGCGCTTCTCGCTGCCGATCGTCGAGTTCACGCAACTGATGTCCGGCTTCCGGACCGATCTCGAGGTCCGGCGTTACGCGACCTGGAACGAGCTGCGCAGCTACACCCGGCAGGCCGCCGAGCCGGTCGGCCACGTGCTGCTGTACATCGGCGGCTATCGGGCCCCCGAGCTGCACGCCTACGCCGACGACCTGTCGAGCGGCCTCGCCATGGCGCGCCTGATCCAGGACATGCCCGCCGACTGGGCGCGGGGCCGGGTCTACATCCCGGCCGAGGATCTGCGCCATTTCGGCGTGACCGAGGCCGACATCGCCAGCCGCCGCGCCACACCGCAGGTCGGGGCGCTGGTGCGCTACCTGGTGGCGCGCACCCGCGCCCTGCTCGAGCGCGGCCGCCCGCTCCCCGAGCTGGTCAGCGCCGACCTCGCCGTCGAGCTGGCGCTCATGTGGCATGGCGGCGGGCGCATCCTCGACAAGATCGCCGCCGCCGGCCCCGACCTGTTCGCCAGACGACCCCGCCTCGGTCGCGCCGACAAGGCCCTGGTGGTCAGCCGCGCCGTAGCCTGGCGCGGCGAGACCCTGGCGCCGCGCGCGATCGCGCTGCTGCGGCGCACGTTCGGCGGCTGACCAGCGGGCCGCGACCGGTCACGGTCAGAGATCGATATCGAACGCCACCCGGGCGCCGAGCTTCACGGTCGTCACGGCGGCATCGCCGGTCAACGTGCGCTCCCACGACAGCCCCAGCGCGGCGCCGGGAAAGAAGAAGCGAGTCCGCAGCGCACGGCCGCCGAGCGATGCGCCGACGTGGACGCCATGGTCGAGGCGTTCGAGATCGTCCTCGCTGGTGCGGCCCAACCAGCCGGCCTCGACCTCGAGGTAGGCGTTGGTCAGCGTGTGGCGATACACCAGCGGCGCCACCACGTCGAGCCCGAGCACCAGCCCGCCCCGGTTGCCGAGGTCGTCCTTGGGGAACGACGCCGTCCCGCCCAGCTCGAGCCCGCCGTACACCGTCGAGCGCGACCCGAAGCCGCGGCCGACCAGCAGGCGGCCAGCGCCGCCGGCGGAGAAATCGGTGCGATCGCCCTCGTGCACGATCATGCCCTTGCCGCCGCCGCCGATCATGATCGACCAGCGGCGGTCGGAGATCTGGCGACCGCGGAACGGCTCCTCGAGCTCGACCCAGAACGGGCAGTCGCTCGGCGCCGCAGCGTCGGCGCTGTCGAGCAGCAGCTGGACCCGGTGCAGCACCAGCAGGTCGGCGACCTTGCCGAGCCGGCGACCGCGCGCCTGCCAGGCCCGCTCGACCGGCCCACCGGCGGCGGCGATCTGCTCGCCGAGCCAGACCCCGAGCGCGCGCCGCGCCAGCGGATCGACCCGGCACACCGAGCCGAGCGCGTCGGCGAGCAGATCCTCCACCTCGAGTCGATCGATGTTCCAGCCGCCCGCCGCCGCCACCGTCACCTCGCGCTCGAGATCGCGATACAGCGCCGCCGCGCTCGGATCGCGCGGCAGCGTGCGGGCGCAGGCGCTGGCGGCGAACGCCACCAGCAGCACGACCGCGGCGGCACGAACGGCGCGCATCATGCGGCGCGCATCATCGGGCGGCGCGGATCATCGGGGCCACGACCACGTCTACGACAGCGCCAGCCAGCTCGCCGTCGACGACGCCAGCTTTCGCGCGAAGCTGTGCGGGAAGCACTTGAGCACGTAGTCGACGGCCTGCTGCTTGAGCTCGGCGTCGAGCGGCTCGGGCACGTCCATCACCCCGTCCTCGGGGTTGGGCCGGACCCCGAGCCTCACGATCTCCGTGAGGCGGAGGACGTGCAATCGGTTCATGAACAGCGCGTACGCGATGCCCAGGAACAGCTCCTCCTGGGTCGGGTCGAGGGCGGCGGACATCGACCCGAGAGTTATCACGGGGATGGCCTGCGCCGCTACCTTCGTGGGCCGGGGACCGGCCGGCGGTCGGTTGGCGGTCGGTTCTCGCTACCGCTTGCGACCGGCCGCCAGCGCTTCCAGCCGCGCCCGCATACCGGCCTCGAATCCCGATCCGGTGGGCTGGTAGATCGGGGTCCCGACCAGCTCGGCGGGCAAGTGGTCGGTCGGGGCGTAGGCGCCGTCGAAGTCGTGAGGATACTTGTAGCCGTCGCCGTGCCCCATCGTCCTGGCCAGCGCGGTCGCGGCGTTGCGCAGCTCGAGCGGCACCGGGAGCGCACCGCGCTCGCGCACCAGCTTGCGGGCCGCCGCGTACGTCGTGAGGGCGGTGTTCGACTTGGGCGCGCACGCCAGGTAGACCGCGGTCTGGGTCAGGCACAGCGCCCCCTCGGGCAGCCCGACCAGCTGGAACGCCTGCAGCGCCGCCACCGCCACCACCAGCGCCTGCGGATCGGCGTTGCCGACGTCCTCGGACGCGAAGATGACCATGCGCCGGAGCAGGAAGCGCGGATCCTCGCCGGCCTCGAGCATCCGCGCCAGCCAGTACGCGGCGGCGTCCGGATCGGTGCCGCGCATGCTCTTGATGAAGGCGCTGATCACGGCGTAGTGCTCGTCGCCGGCCTTGTCGTACGCCAGGGCGCGGGTCTGGGCCGCCTCGATCACGTGGCTCCGCTCCACGGTGGCGGCGTCGCCGTCGCCGCGGGCCAGGTCGACGGCAGCCTCGAGCACTCCGAGCGCGCGCCGGCCATCGCCGCCGGCGAGCGCCGCGATCTCGTCCAGCACGGCGTCGGCGATCGACACCGACAGGGCGCCGAGGCCGCGGTCGCGATCGGCCAGGGCGCGGCGCAGGATCTGCAGCAGCGCCTCCTCGCCCAGCGCCTCGAGGCGGACCACCCGCGCTCGCGACAGCAACGCGGCGACCACACCGAACGACGGGTTCTCCGTGGTCGCCCCGATCAGCGTCACGGTGCCGGACTCGACATGCGGCAGGAGCGCGTCCTGCTGGGTGCGCGAGAAGCGATGGATCTCGTCGATGAACAGGACCGTGCGCCGCGCGAACTGATCACGCCGGGTGGCCGCCTCGGCGACCGCCTCCCGGACCTCCTTCACTCCCGCCTGGACGGCCGACAGCGTGACGAAATGTGCGCGCACCGCCTCGGCCAGCAGACGCGCCAGGGTGGTCTTTCCGGTCCCAGGAGGCCCCCAGAGCAGCAAGGACGGCAGGTTCTGGCCCGGTGTCAGCTTCCCGAGCAGCCGACCAGCCCCGAGCAGGTGCTCCTGGCCGATGAAATCTGCCAGCGATTGCGGCCGCATGCGCTCGGCGAGCGGCTGGTTGAGCCGCCGGGTCTCCGCGTTGCGAGCGAACAGATCCATCGGAAGACTGCCGTCCAGCTGGACTGACGCGACTTTGGGCGTGTGCGTCCCGGTGTGTCAATGCTGCGCGAGCTCGACACACGGTGGGGATACCTGGTGACGGGAAACCCGGCCACCGCGATGGTCGGGACTCCCCACCCGATCGGAACTTTCGCGCAGTTAGCCCCAGCCGAGGGCGTCATCGGGCGTGGCACCCGCCTTGCTTTACTGTCAAGCATGTCGGCGCTCGAGAACGTGTACCAGTACCGATTGCTGATCGGGAAGGGTGCGTCGGGCGCTGGCCTGTCGATCGACGAGATCGACCAGCTCACCGAGCTCGAGGCGCATTTCGCGGCCAGCGCCGAGGACCAGCGGGCGCGCGAAGGTCGCCGCTTCAGCCGCCAGCGCGTCGACCTCAGCGGCGTGCTCCGCGGCGGCAAGCTCAACGACACCGTCTCGGTCACCGAGCTGGCGCCTGGTGGTGTGGTCTGCCGATCGGCGCCCTACGCCGAACCCGGCGACGCCGTCGAGCTGGTGCTCGAAGACGAGGACGCGCATCGTTCGTATCGGTTCAAGGCCAGGGTGCTGTGGCTGCGCGAGGAGCATGAGGGCGACGACTTCGTGGTCGGACTCGAGTTCGTCGGTACCCCCGTGATGGTCCACTACGGCGCTCGCCAGACCCACGAGCCGCTGTTCACGCGCATCGCCGCCTGACGGTCTCGGACCTGCTAGCTTCGAGGCGTGCGAGCCGGCGCCGTCCTGACCATCGCGATCGCCGTCGGCGCTTGCTTCGGTGGGACGATCGGTCCCGACACCAAGAAGCTGCAGCGCCACGAGCTCCGGCGCGCGACGCCGTTGCCGCTCGAGACCACGGTGCCGTGGGCCAAGGATCCGCGGGTGATGAAGGTGCGGGTCTGGGTCGACGAGGACTTCCGGGCCCAGAACGTCCGCTGGCGGGCCCAGCTCGAGGAGCAGCTCGACGACGCCAACCAGTTCCTGGTCCCGGCGCTCGGGTTGCGGCTCGACGTGATCGCGTTCGAGCCCTGGGACGTGCGGTCCGCCGACCGCTCGGTGACCGAGGTGCTCGAGTCGCTCGAGGCCCGGGACCCGGGCGACGACGTCGGCTGGGTGATCGGCTACGTGTCGTCGCTGTCGAACGTGTCGTCGTCGTTCGACCAGATCGGCATGGCGCGTCCGCTCGGCCGCCACGTCGTGGTGCGCGGCTACGCCGACGCCGGTGAGCGCACGATGTTCGCGCAGGCCTACCCCGACACCAGCGGCGACGAACGCGAGGTCGTGCATCAGGCTCGCCGCCGCCACAAGCAGACCGTGGTGCTCATCCACGAGCTGGTGCACACCCTGGGCGGCATCCACGAGCTCGACGCCGCCTGGATCATGCACGCCGCGTATGCCGTCGAGATGCGGATGCTGTCCGATCGCTGTCTCGAGCTGGCCCAGATCGTTCTCGACGAGCGGCTCAAGCCGGCGACCGAGCAGAACCTGCGCGAGCTCGCCGGGCGCATGGTCGGCTACCTCGACGCCACCGCGTGGGGTGGCTGGGACAACGACGAGAAGCAGCAGGCGCTGGTCCACCTGCGCGCCACGATGAACAGCGCGCCGGTCGGCGGCGGCGGCATGGCGGCGCCCGACATCCCGGTCCCACCGGCGGCCTACGATCAGTTCAAGCGGGCCCAGTCGCTGGCGCGCCAGGGCAAGTCCGCCGAGGCGCTCGCCGAGCTCGACGCCTTGGTCGCCGCGTATCCCGCCACCGCCGAGATCCGGCAGGCGATCTGCGAGGTCCACATCGGCGCCACCGGCCCCGGCTCGGAGGCCGCGGTCACCGCGTGCACGCGGGCCACCGAGATCACGCCCGACGATCCGCGGCCGTACCTGGCGCGGGTCGAGGCCTTCCTGTCCGCCAACGATCGCCCGCACGCCCTCGAGCTGGTGGCGCAGGTCGAGGAGCGCGCCGCCGAGCGGGCGCCGGTGTGGGATCGGATCGCCGCCATCTATCAGGCCACCGGGCGCATCACGCAGGCCGAAGCCGCGGCGGCGCGCTCGGCCGCGATCACCAACGCCGGCACCCATCCGGTGACCGAGTGGGCGACCCGCACCCGGGCGCGCTACGGCCTGCCGCCCGACGCCCGGCGCTGGAAGATCACGCCCGCCGACGAGGGCGCCTACGTCGCCGCGGTCCGCGAGCTGCTCGACCTCGTCTACGCCGGCAAGATCGGCCAGGCCCAGGCCCGGGCCCGCGCCGCCGAGAAGAAGTGGAAAGGCGCGCCCGGCATCCTGGGCGCGCGCTGCGACCTGCACCTGCGCCAGGGCGAGACCGCGGCCGCGAAGAAGCTGTGCGCGCAGGCGATCGCGGCCTGGAGCGGCGCCGCCTGGGCCCACTACCTCGAGGGCGTGATGGCGCTCCAGGCCCGCAAGGACAGCCGCGCCATCACGTCGCTGCGGGCGGCGATCACCGCTGACCCCGAGCTGGCCCAGGCCTACCGCGCGCTGGGCAAGGCGCTGGGCCGGACCCGGGACACCGCCGCCTGGACCACCCTCGCCGACGACTACCAGCGTCGCTTCGGGCAGTCGTTGCCGAAGTAGGCCGCCGCCCGCGGGCTATCATGCGGATCTCGACGTCATGAGCATCCTGCGCCGCTGGCTCTCGGCCGATTACCGCGCGGCGCGCACCGCCGAGGCGGCCGGCAATGCCGAGGCCGCGGCCCAGCACTACGCGCTGGCCGGCGACTTCGAGGCCGCGGTGCGCATGCACCTGGCGCGCGCCGCCCGCGCCGGCGACCGGGTCGCCGAGATCGCCGCCCTGCGCGATGCCCTGCACTGGGCCGGCGATGACCCGGCGCTCAAGAAGCTGGCCTCGTCGGCGCTCGGCCGCGCGCTGCTGGCCAAGGCGACCTCCGAAGGCGTGGCCACGGCGCGCGATCACGACAAGGTGCGCGAGGCGGCGGCGCTCCTGCTCGCCGGCGGCGAGCACCGCGATGCCGGCCAGGCGCTCGAGCAGCTCGCCGACTTCCAGGGCGCGGCGCAGGCCTACTCGGGCGGCGGCCTCGTCGAGCAGATGGAGTCGGCGCTGGCGCAGGACGAACAGCACAACCACAGCGATCACCAGGCCCGCGAGGAGTTCGCCGACTACGAGCTGCACCTGCGGCTCGGCCGCCGCGACGATGCTCGCGCCGCGCTCGAGCGCTGCCTCGAGCTGGCGCCGAGCCGCGATCGTCGCCGCCTGCTCGACGATCTGCTGGCCCGCCTGATCACGGCGGGCAAGGTCGAGCTCCGCCCGCGCGGCGGCGGGGTCGGGATCGTGGCCAGCGCCGGGCCGCTGATCGGCCTCGGCCGCGACGCGCTGTGCGACCTGCCGCTGCGCGCTGGCGGGGTGTCGCGCCGCCACGCCGAGATCGAGCTCGCCGAGTCGCCGCGCTTCGCCGTCCGCGACGCCGGCTCGCGCAACGGCACCCTGATCGGCGGCCTGCCCATCGCCGGCACGGTGCCGCTCGCCGATCATGGCGTGCTCGAGCTGGGCGAGGACTGCCGCATCGAGTTCGCGGTCGGCGGCGAGCCGCCGACGCTGGCGCTGACGGTCCAGAACGGGATCGATCGCGGTCGCACCCTGGTGGCGGCGCGGCCCGGCGAGCGCATCGATCTGACCCCGCACGGCCTGGCGTGCGATCTGATCTTCGCCGACGGGCGGCCGTGGCTGGGCCGCGCCGCCGGCACGTTCCGGATCGGCGATGGCGTGATCGCCCACGGCCGCGCCCAGCTGCTGGCCGGCGACGTCGTGGTCATCGACGGTACCGAGATCGACGTGGTGGCGTGACGTGAGCGACGATCGCGGCTTCTTCGCTCGCCTGTTCCGCCGCCGGCGGCCAACCACCGCGGTGCCGGCACCGGCGCCCGAGCCGGTGGTGCTGCGCGACGAGGACGACACCTGGCTCGAACAGCTCGTGGTCGCGGCCGGTGATGGCCAGCGGCTCGACGAGCTGGCGGCGCCCGACACCCTGGCCCGCATCGACAGCCTGTGGCAGCGCGGCCACGAACGGCTGGCCACCGAGTGGCTGGAGAAGCTGATCGCCCATCCTGGCGCGGCCGAGCCCGCGGTGGCGACCTTGCGGGCGCGGCTGGTCGAGCGGCTCGACGAGCGGCGCGAGCTCGAGCGCGGCCTGGTCCACCTCGAAGCGCTGACCGCCAGCGCGCCGCACGTGGTGCGCGCCCACTACCTGCTCGCCGAGCACCACCGCAAGCACGGCGACGACGTGGTGGCGCTCCGTCACTACGAGGCGGTGCTGGCCCGCGATCTCGACTACCCCAACGTGCGCACCCGGGTCGAGCGGCTGCGCGCGGCGCGCGGCCTCGACGCGCCGGCCGCCGGCGAGACCATCGCCGGCGCCGACGTGGTCGGCGTCGCCGGCGGCGCCCGCTACCGCCTGGTGCGCGAGCTGGGTCGCGGCGCGGCCGGCGTGGTGTACCTGGCGCGCGACGCCGAGCTCGAGCGCGACGTCGCCATCAAGCTGCTCCACCCCCACCTGGCGGCGGCCCAGCAGCAGGAGGCGCTGGCCCGCTTCTTTCACGAGGCGCGGGTGATGGCCTCGTTGCGCCATCCCAACGTCGTCGCCGTGCTCGATCTCGAGGAGAAGGCGCGCCGCATCGTGCTCGAGCTCGCCGCCGGCGGCACGCTGCGCGAGCTGCTGCGCGAACGCGGCCCGCGACCGCTGCGCCGCACTCTCGAGCGCCACGGCCAGATCCTGACCGCGCTGTCGGCGGCCCACCGCCGCGGCATCATCCACCGCGACGTCAAGCCGGGCAATCTGCTGTTCCGCCGCGACCCCGACACCCCCGGCGTCGAGGTCATGCTCGGCGACTTCGGCGTCGCCCACCTGCCCGACGCCACCGGCGCCACCGGCGCCACCGCCGCCCGCAGCCGTCGGCCCGCCGAGGCGGTGGGCACGCTCGCGTACATGAGCCCGGAGCAGCGCCGCGGCGAGCCGCCCCGCCCCGGCGACGATCTGTGGGCAGCGGCGGTCGTGCTCTACGAGATGCTCACCGGTCGCCACCCGTGGACCCGCGACGTGCTGCTCGGCGGCGCCCGCACCCCCGACGACTTCCGGCTGCCGGCCGCGACCCTCGCCGCCGCGCCGCCGGCGCTCGCCGCCGCGGTCCAGGCCCACCTCGATCGCCTGGGTGCGATCGATCCCGATGCGCGTCCGGCGACCGAGCCGGCTCTCGCCGAGGCGTTCGCGCTGCGCGCGAGTGCGATCGCCGCCGGGGTGGCGGCGTGACGGCTTGACGTTGGCACGGTGCGATCGTGGGCAGGAAGTTCATCCGCGCGGTGCGGTCGTCAGGGTCGTCGATCAGAGCCTTGGCGACGATCCGCGAGTCGCACCCCAGACGGCTAGCACCAGCAGCCGCTCGCGGGTCGCGTCGTACTCGTAGTAGAGGTGATAACCGGTCTTCGGCAGCAGCCAGCGCCGGATCAGCCGGTCGCCACGCCTTCGCCATACCTCGCTCTCGGGCGCGGTGCGGAGATGGATCTCCGCCTCGCCGAGTTCGCGCGCGAACAGGTCGCGGGCATCGCGGTGCTCGATCCACCACCGATTGATGCGTTCCAGCTCGCGCTGGGCTCGCCGCGAGATCTCGAATTTCACAGCTGTGCGCGGAGGTCGGCGATGACCTTGGAGAAGCTCTCGACATCGCCAGCAGCGTCGTCGGCGAAGCTCTCGTCGATCATCTTCAGCAACTGCGCCCGATCGGAGTCACTCAACCCGTCGTCCTCGACAACCACGACGGCGACCTCCTTGCCATCGGGGAGATCGGTCGGCTCGTCGAGCCTCAGCCGCCCGTTCTCGACCCGTGCCTTCAGCGCCTGCATGATCCAAGCATAGCGCGCATGGCGCGGCGTGGGGGCGGTCACTCGTCAGCAGCTACCGCCGCCGCCCGGACAGGCGCAGCCGGAGGCGTAGCCGGCCGGAACCGGGATCTCGGTGGTCAGCGCGTCGATCGTGAGCAGGAAGTTGATCAGGTCGGCACGGTCGGTGGCCGCCGAGCCGCCGACGAGGAAGTTCACGTTGCCGGCCTGGGTGTGAGGCAGCCACAGCGGGTCGGTGAACAGCTCCTCGAGCGTCGCCGCCTTGCCGTGGTGGAGATACGGCGCGCCCACCGCCAGGCCGTAGAGCGCCGGCACGTTGTAGCCGGCGCGGCCCTGAGCGCGGGTCGACATCATGGTGCCGCCGAAGATGAAGGCCGTCGACCGGACCTCGAGCGCGTCGGTGGTGGCGGTGGACCCCGGCACCCCGAAGGTGCCCACGTTGCGCAGCGCGCACGTGAGCTGCAGCGGCGGGATGGTGGTCGGCACGAAGCTGTCCGCGCTCGGGTGCTGGAGCGCGATCTGGGTCGTGTTCGGCGACGACTGGCTGAGGGGGAACGTGACCGGCGCCGTGAAGGCCTGCGCCGGCAGCCCGCCGGCGCCGTTGTTGAGGCTGATCGGGGTGTAGAAGCGGTTCGAGATCGTCCAGCCGGCGCCGCCGTGACAGTGCGTGCAGCCGCCGGCGCCGCCGAACAGCGCGGCACCACGGGACACCGACGCGGCGTCGCCGTAGCGGCGGGCGCGCGGGGGGCGGATCACCTTCACGAAGTCGGTGACCCGGTTCCAGTCGGTGGTGCAGTTCATCGCCTGGGTGTCCTGGACCTCCTGCACCGGCGGCGAGGCCAGCCCCGATCCGGTGATCGACGTCCGGGTCTCCGCCGCCAGGATCCCACACGTCGCGGAGGTGGTGAGGGCGCCCTTGCCGCCCGAGACCCCGCGCGCGTTGGTTTCGAAGTCGTGGAGCTCGTCGATGACCGCGGTCCAGTTGAAGATGCGTTGCTTCACGGTGCCGGGGATGCCGTGCGAGAACGAACCGTCGAGCGAGGTGCTCTGGCGCGGCCCGGCCGCGAAGATCCAGGTCAGGTTGTCGGTCAGCCCGTCGGGGTGACAGGTGCCGCACGACGACCACGCCGAGCCGTGCTCGGTCGCATCGGCCGCGCTGGTGCCGTTGCCCGACCAGCGTCCGCGGCCGGTGAAGAAGAACGCGCGGCCGGCGCGGATCTGGTCGGGCAGCGTGCCCATCGCCGGCAACGGTGCCGACTCGACCACCGAGCTCACGCTGGCGCTGGTCAGATCGAGCACCGCGAGTCGCTGCGTGCCCCAGCAGTTGACGTACGCGCGGGGTGCGGCGTGAGCGGTGACGATCCCGGTCGGCAGCTCGCAGCGGGCCGGGCCGGCGCCGAGCAGCGGGCAAGCTGCGGCTGGTCGAGATGCGACCGCAGCAAGCGGGCGCGGTGGGCGTCGGTCGCCGTGCCGCCCGATGCGCCGATTCCCATCGCGGGGTTGGCAGCGGGTTCGACTCCCGGCGCCTCCACTATCTAAGCTAATGTCTTGCTGTATTTCATATTCTGAAATATGAAATATGGATGCTGCTGAAGCCGCTCGACGTGGTCGTCGCCGTGAAGGCGGCGGTGCTCGACACCGAGCGGTGGACGATCGCCGAGATGGTCCAGCACCTCGGGATGGACAACGCACAGGTGTTCCGCGCCGTTCGGCAGGCCGCCGCGGCCAGCCTCTTGATCATCGATCCGGAGCAGGGCCGCGCACGGTATCGACCGCATCGCGCCGCCCTCGTCGAGCTGCTGGTTCATGGCCTCAAGTATATGATGGTCCCTTCGCGCGGACGCGCGACCCGCGGCGTGCCGACCTCGCACGCTGCGCCGATTCTCGCCAAGAAGATCGCCGCTGGAACCGACCTGCCGCCAGTGTGGCCGACACCCGACGGCGCTACACGCGGGGAATCGTTCGAGCCGCTCCACCGCTGCGTGCCGATCGCCTCCGCGCGTGACTCCAGGTTCTACGACGCGATGGCGTTGATCGACGCGATCCGAGGTGGCCGCGCGCGTGAGCGCAACCTGGCCGTATCGCTCCTGCCGAAGGTGCTTGGTGTCGAACGAGAGTGAAGCGTGGCTGATCGCGGTCGCGCGACGCCTCGGACCACTCGCGAACGACGTGGTGTTCGTCGGCTCGTCTGGGCGGTCGACGACTTCGCTACGCCGGCAGCGCGATCACCAGCTCGCCCGCCGGCGCGCCGGCCGCCTCGGCGGCGGTCACCACGCCAACCGCGCGGTCGCGCAGCGCTGGATCGGCGGCGATGCGGACCGCCAGCGGCGCGACCACGACCTCCTCGAGCAACCGGCGCAGCGGCCGCGCGCCCATCCTGGCGTCGAAGCCGCGGGTCGCCAGCCAGGCCCGCGCCGGTGCCGAGAGCCAGAGCGTGAGGCCGCGCTGCGGCAGGCCGGGGCGGCGGCGGATCTTGGCGACCTCCAGATCGACGATGCGCTCGATGTCGGCGGGCGCCAGGGCTCGGAACGAGACCACGTGATCGAGGCGGCCGACGAGCTCGGGCCGGAAGTGAGCCCGGACGGCGGCGCTGAAGTCGGGCGCCGACTCGCCGCCGAACCCGAGCGCGGCGCGGCCCTGCGCGCCCAGGTTCGAGGTCATCACCAGCACCGCCATGCGCAGATCGACCAGCCGGCCCATCGAGTCGGTGAGGCGGCCCTCGCCCAGCACGCCGAGCAGGACATCGAAGACCTCGGCGTGGGCCTTCTCCAGCTCGTCGAGCAGGACCACGCACAGCGGCTGCCGGCGCACCTGCTCGGCGAGCGACGTCGCGCCGCCGCCGGCCTCGAGCAGGCGGCCAACCGAGCCCGGCGTCATGTATTCCGAGAGGTCGATGCGCACCATGCGCTCGGGGTTGCCGAACAGGTAGGTCGCGATCTGCTTGGCCAGCTCGGTCTTGCCGACGCCGGTCGGCCCGACGAACAATAGCGACGCCACCGGCCGCTCGGGATCGTCGAGGCCGGTCTTGAAGCGCCCCAGCGCCCGCGCCACGACCTCGCAGGCGTGATCTTGCCCGATCACGCCGGCCCGCAGCGCCGCCGCGATCTCGGCGCGGCCGATCGGTTGCTCGTCGGTGATCAGCTCGATCGGTAGCCCCGACCAGCGGGCGTAGGCGCTGGCGACGTCGCCGGGCAGGATCTGGCGCGGCGGCGCGAGCGCGTCCTGGTTCCACCAGTCGAGGAACGCCATCGCCTTGCCGGGGAAGCGCTGATCGCGGCGGAAGGCACCCAGCAGCGCCACCGCGCGCCGCAGCGCGGCCGGGTGCCACGTCACCTCGGGATCCTTGCGATGCTGCTGGGTGCGGAGCATCTCGATCACCACGTCGGCCGGCGGCTCGTCGACGCGGATCACGTCGAAGCCGTCGACGAAGGCCTGATTGCGACGCCGGCAGCGCGCCAGCTCGGACTCCGAGGCCTCGGCGATCAGGCGCAGCTCGCCGGCGACGATCGCCGGCGCCAGCAGGTCGGCGATGCTGGCGCCATCGGACTGCGGCGCCAGCAGATCGGCGAGCCGATCGACGTACAGCCAGTCGTCGCTACCGCCGAGCTCGCGGGCGACCGCCAGGCAGCGCTCCTGCCACATGCCCAGGTAGACCATGCCGGCGGTGATGTGGCCGGCCGACGTCGCCCACAGGCGTCGACGCGCGGCGTGCTTGCCCTTGCTCTTCTCGGTGAGGTGCTTGGCGGCGCGGCGCACCAGCGCGGTCTTGCCGACCCCGCTGTCGCCGACCAGCAGGATCGATCGCGGCGGCTCGCGGTCGACGGCGGCGCACAGCGCCGCGCCCGCCGGCACGTCGCCGACCGGGGCGGTGGCCAGCTTGCGCCGCAGCTTGAGCGACCAGTCCTCGGCGATCGCCGCCACCGTCGGCGGGACCAGGTCGTCGTCGTCGTCGTCATCGTCGTCATCGCGGCTCAGGTGCGGCAGCTCCCAGGCCCGGATCCACTCGCGGCGGGCGGGGCGAAAGTCGAACACGCTGGCCGGCTCGTCGCCGAGCATGGCGGCGAACACGGCGTGGCGCAGCACGTCGCCGGCGTCGTCGACATCCTCGAGCATCAGCGTCCAGCCGAACCGCGGCACGACCACCCGCCAGATCTCCTTCTCGGCCCAGGCCGCGAAGCCGATCCGCACCGGGACGGTGCGGGTGCCCAGGACCCACGCTCCGCCGGCCGCCGCCTTGGGCCGGACCTCGACCGCGACCCGGCGCAGCTGCAGCTCCTCCTCGAACAGGAAGCGCGCCGCGCCGTCGACCGCGACCGCCGCGGTCAAGGCCGGCTCGAGCCCGGCCAGGACGTCGTCCTCGGTGTCACCCCAGGTCGCCGGCGCCGGACCGTCGAACAGGACGGCGCGCCGGCGGATGACGACCCCCGACAGCTTGCCGTTGTCGTGCTCGGTGAAGAAGACGCGGAAGCTGGCCTTGCTCATCGCCGGCCCGCCGCGGTCTGGCTCCAGCGCACGTGCCAGCAGTGGTGGATGACCTCGGCCAGGGTCGGCGCCGTGACCCGGGCCGCGAAGCCGGTGACGAAGTCTTCGACCTCGGCGATCACCGGCTCGCCGACGCGACGCGGCGGCGTGTAGCTGATGGCGCGCACCACCGGCAACAGCGGCTCGGGATTGGGCGCCGTCGCCGCGTCGGCGGCCACCGCGGCCTCGTGGGCGGTCAGCGCATCGCGGTGGACGGCGGCCGCCGCCTTCGGCTCGCTGGCCCCGGCCGCGATCGCGACCCGGACGATCTCGGGCTCTCCCGACAGCGACTGGAAGACGTGCGAGCCGTGCTCGGCGGCCAGCGCCGGCCCCGACAGCAGCTCGCGCACCAGCAGGTGGGCGTGGCTCGCCTTGGCGGTCACGCCGTCGACGATCGCGCCGCCCGGCACGCAGCTGGCGGCGACGTCGACCCACCGGGTCAGGGCGAACCCGATCGCGTCCCAGCCCGCGCCGCGCGCCGCCCCGACCGTCGACAGCTGGACCGTGATGGCGTGGGCATCGGGATCGGCGAGCGCGCCGACGTGATCGACGTACAGGCGGGCCCGGGCCAGCGCGATCAGCGCCGCGCCCTGATCGAGCGCGCGGTGCTGCGCACCGGCCACGCTGCGGCGATCGAAGCGCCGCACCTGTTCGACGCCGCCGCGGTAACTCCACGGCTGGGTGATGGTCTCGCGCGCGAACGCCTCGAGGTCGTGGGTGAGCTCGTCATCGGAGTCCTCGAGCTTGCGCCGCGACGGCCGCGTGGTCCGACGCTCGCCGGCCAGCGCCGTGCGCAGCTTGCCCAGCTCGTCGCGGTAGCTCTCGACGAAGTAGCGGACGTCGGCGGCGCGGGCGCTGGTCCGCGCCGCGTCCTCCTGGGCCGCCAGCGGGTCGCCATCGAGCACGTGGTCGAGCGCGGCGGCCATGGTCTCGGTGTGCGGCACCAGGGCCGCCGCCGACAGCTCGCGCCACGCCGCCAGCGGGAACTCGCCGGGCAGCGGCCGCGCCTCGGGCAGGGTCTCCAGATCGACCGCGACGTTGCCGGCGTCGTCGCGCAGCCGGGCCACCATCAGGCGCGCCGGCGGCGCCGTCGCCAGCGCGTCGGCCAGGGCCGACGCCACCTGGTCCTCGAGCCAGCGCTTGACCGTGCGCGCGCCGTAGCGAGGGTCGAAGGCCTGCGCCACCGCCCGCTCGCGCAGCAGGCGGCCGGCGTAGACGAAGACGTTGCGTTCGCGCAAGCCGCGCCGCGCCAGCAGCTTGGCCAGCTCCTTGTCGACGACGCGGGCCGCGACCTCGGGGGTCAGCGGCTTGAACCGGACCACGCGATCGATGCGGTTCCACAGCTCGGGCGGGAAGAACTCGCGCACCGCCTTGGCGATCTCGCCCAGCACCGCCGCGGTGCCGTCGCCGAACCCGATCGGCGCCGCCGCGCGCGCGCCCAGGTTCGACGTCATGACGATCGCGGCGTGGCGGAAGCTGGCCACGTCGCCGGCGGCGTCGGTCAGCCGACCTTCATCGAAGAGCTGGAGCAGGAGCGCGAGCACCGACGGGTGCGCCTTCTCGATCTCGTCGAGCAACACGATCGCGAACGGCTGTTCGCGGATGCGCTGGGTGAGCAGGCCCTCGGGGTTGAAGCGGTCGCCGATCAGGCGCGCCACCGCGTCGCCGCCCGACAGCTCGCTCATGTCGAAGCGCAGCAGGCGACGGGCGTCGCCGTACAGGTACTCGGCGAGCGCGGTCGCCAGCTCGGTCTTGCCGGTCCCGGTCGGCCCGGTGAACAGGTAGACGCCGAGCGGCCGCGCCGCGTCGACCAGCCCGGCGCGCATCTTGACCACCAGCTCGGCGGCGCACGCGGTGGCCTCCTCCTGGCCGATCACGCGCGCGGCGAAGTGGGCCTCGACGGTGGCCGGATCGAGCGCGGCGTCGAGGCGGATCAGGTGCTCGGGCAGCCCGGTCTCGCGGGCCGCCAGCGCCACCGCGTCGGCGGGCTCGAGCATGGTCGGCTCGGCGCCGGCCTTGCCAGCCGCCGCCACCGGCGCGTGCGCCACCACCAGCTTGCGCAGCAGGTCGATGGCCGCCCCCGGCATCGCGGTCCACGGGAACAGCGCGCCGGCCAGCTCGATCACGGTGCGGGGCAGGAACGGATGGAGCTCGATCGGTCGCTCGGCCTCGAGCCGACGGGTCTCGGCCAGCGCCAGCGCCGCGGTCTCGGCGGCCGCGGTGGGCTCGACCGCGATGCGCGTGAACAGGCCGGCGAACGACGGCGCGTCGTCCTCGAGCCGGGCCAGCTGCTCGCGGGTCGAGGTGCCGATCACCACCACCTCGCCGCGCTGCACCGGGCCGCGAAAGAAGTCGGCGAAGCTGCGCTCCGACTGGCGGGTGACGCCGAAGCGGCCGAACAGGTGCAGGTCGTCGAACCACAGGATGCCCTTGTGCTCGCGGGCCTCCTCGACCACCGACAGCAGCCGCGCCTCCCAGTCGCCCAGGTACGACATGCCGGCGACCAGGCGCTTGCCCGACAGCCGCCACACCCGGTGGATGTGGTCGGCGTTGCGGTGCAGATACCAGCCGTCCTCCTCGAGGCGATCGGCGACCCAGCGCGCGATCAAGGTCGAACGTCCGGACCCCGGACGACCGACCAGCACCGTGGATCGCGGCCGCGCCCCGCCCAGCACCCGACCGAGCTGGGCCCGATACGGTTCGCGCGCCACGCCGGTCGGCAGCGTGCCGTCGATGGCGCGATCGGTCTGATCGACGCCGAGCCTGGCCAGCACCCGGCGCGCGCCGCCGCCGAGCCCGGCCCGCGGACGCTCCTTCTTCGCCGCCTGGACCTTGTCGAGCAAGGTCTCGGGATCGACCGTGAACGACAGCGTCAGCAGCCGCTCCTTGCCGACCGTCCGCCGCGCGTCCAGCTCGACCTCGCCGTGCCCCTTCCAGGCCCGGCGCGCGAAGTGCGGCGCCAGCTCCTCGACCTCGTGCAGATCGGCGGCGTCGAACCACGCGCCGGGCGCCAGCGGGTGAAACGCGCACAGCCGCTGCGCGTCCTCGGTGAACCAGCGCGGCTCGACCACGAACGGGAACCGCCCCGACACCTTCACCGGCGTGGCGCCGCGCACGGTGAGATCGAGGTGGACGTGGTGCAGGCGCTGACCGGGGTGGGCGTCCCACAGCTCCTGGTCGACCGGGGCCAGTGTGCGCATGTGCTCGCGCACCAGCCGGCTCACGTCCTCACGCAGGCGGACCTCGCTCTTGCTGGCGAACACCAGGCCGTGATCCCACGGCACCAGCGGCCACCAGCGCAGGTGACCTTCGACCTTGCGCTCGAACACCGGGATGGCCACGGTGCGCTTCACGCCGGCGTCTCCGCGTCGTCGTCGTCGTCGTCGTCGTCGTCGAGCTCGACCGGGTACAGCTCGCTGGGCGTCTCGTCGCGGTCGAGGCCGCGCTCGATCACCGCCAGCCCGACCTCCTCGAGCCGCGTCAGGTGCTGGTCCCACCCCACCTCGACCCGCCGGTCCCACACCATCACGTGATCGGCGGCGGCGCTGTAGGTGCGCTCGACCTGACCCTTGGGCGCCGGCGCCGGCGCCGCCAGGGCGCCCAGCTCGAGCCAGGCTGCATCGTCGAACTCGACGGCGAGCGCGATGCGCCGGATCACCAGGTGCGCCGGGCTGGGCTTGAACAGCCCGCTGAAGCGGTGACCGCCGGCCTCGAGCCCGAGCAGGCACGCGGCGCCGGGACCGCGCACCCGCAGCATCAAGTTGCGGATGCCGTCGTGCTCGCGCTCGAGACGGTCGGCCAGCCAGCCGGCGGTCCGCGGCTGGCCCCACACCCGCGACTCGGGCCACACCGGCGACGGGTCGCGGACGCCGAGCAGGTGGGCCGTGATCGCCCAGCCGCGCGCCGGCGCGCCGGCCAGCACGGCCCGGGTCCAGCGCTCGAGCGGACCGTTGACCTCGGGCGCCGACAGCACCAGCGTCAGCTCGTCGCGGTGCTCGAGCTGCGCCACGGCCAGCCAGAACATGGCGCGCTGGAAGCGGCCCAGGAGCGCGTCGGCCTCGCGGACCAGCCCGGTGACGTCGTCGCCGGTCAGCGCCGCCTCGAGCGCCAGCTCCTCGGCGGCCGCGATCTCGTCGCGGGCCGCACGCGCCGCGGTCAGCGCGGCCTTGAGCCGGTGCTGCTCGGTCAGCATCTGCTGCCGCTGCGGGCTCGAGATCGCGTCGCGCGTGCGCGGCTTGCGGCGCCGGGAGCCACGATCGACGTCGCCACCGGCGAGCTGGCCCTCCAGCCAGCGCAGCTGATCGACGACCTCGGTGGCGACGTCGCGGCGCAGCCAGCGGTCGGCGACCCGGCGGCTGTCGGCCACCGCCATCACGCCGCGGGCGCTCTTCTTGCCGCCCTGCCCGCCGCGCCGGTGGAGCGACACGTTGAGCGCGGCCACGTCGCCGCGCACCGGTGGTGCGATGGTGCCGAGGTGGGCGCCGTCGGGCAGATCGAGCCCCAGCGGCTCGCCCGCCGCGCGCACCGCGATCAGCCCGCCGTGGCCATCGAGGCCGGCCCTGGCCAGCAACCGCGCCGCCGGCGTCACCACCTGCTCGTCGAGGTGGCGGCGCAGCGCGCGCACGCCATAGATCGCCGAGTAGCCGCCGGCGGCCAGCGCGGCCAGCGCGGCCGCGCTGAGATCGAGGCCGACCGCGGCCTGGACCAGGCCGCGCCGATCGGCGAGCCGACCGGCGTGGAGCCGGGTCACCGCGGCGACCTCGTCGGGGGCGAGGCGGTGGAACGCGATCACCGCGTCGAGGCGGTTGAGCAGCTCGGGTCGGAACGCGGCGTCGATCGCGGTCCGATACCGACGCAGCTCGTCGTCGCGAGCCTGGATCCGCGCGTCGCCGCGCTGGATCCCGATCGCGCCGCCGCCGTGATGAGCGCCCAGGTTGGAGGTCAGGATGATGATCGTGTTGTGGAAGTAGCTGGTGCGGCCGCGGGCATCGGTGAGCCGACCCTCGCCGGCGACCTGGAGCAGCAGGTCGTGCACCGCCGGGTGCGCCTTCTCGATCTCGTCGAGCAGCACGACCGAGAACGGCTGCTCGCGGACCCGCGCGGTGAGCTGGCCATCGCCGGAATCGGTGCCCCGGATCAACCGCTCGGCGGCCCACGGGTCGGCGTACTCGCTCATGTCGAAGCGCACCAGCCGCTCCTCGCCACCGAACAGGAGGTGGGCCACGCTGCGCGCCAGCTCGGTCTTGCCGACCCCGGTCGGCCCCACGAACAGGAACGTACCCAGCGGCTTGTCGGCGGGTTGCAGCTGCGCCTTCACCGTGCACAGCGTCTCGGCGACCCGGCGCACCGCCACCTCCTGCCCGACCAGCCGCGTGCGCAGCCGCGCGATCAGCTCGTCGACGCCGAGCGCGCGGTCCTCGCGGAGCAGGAACGACGGGATGCCGCTCATGTGGGAGAAGCCGTCGAAGGCGTCGTCGGGCGACAGCTCGAGCGGCTCGCCCGATGGTCCGAGCGCGCCCTCGCGCGCCGCCCGCAGCTCGTCGGCGAGGCGCACCGCCTTGCCCGGGAACACCCGGTACGGCAGGTAGCGGCGCGCCAGCTCGACGATCACCTTGACGGTCGCGGCCGCGATCTGTGGCCGCCGCGGCTCGGCGCGCCGCCAGTGCACGGTGTGGGCCTGCAGCACCGCGGCGGTGGCCGGCGGATCCATCGCCACCAGTGCCAGCCGCGTCATCGCGCCGGTGAGCCCGACGTCGCGTCGCTCGGCGCGCTCGAGGGCCGGCGGCGTGATCTCGGCGACCACGCGGACCCGACCCTCGACCACGAAGCGGCGCACGATCGAGGTCACGTCGTGGCCGCCCTCCTCGGGGCGCTCGCGGAACAGGCCGCCGAAGTCCTCGAAGTACAGCACCGCGTCGAGCCGCTCGGCGGCCTTGAACATGTCGCCGACCCGAGCGTCGGCCTCGCCGAAACCCGACGCGCCGGCGACCAGCTGGGCCACCGAGGTCACCCACGCCGGCCGGTGCTCGTGACGCCGCGCCCAGGCGTCGATGAGCGCGCTCTTGCCCACCGCCTCCTCGCCGCACACCAGCACCCCCAGCCGGTCGCGGCCGCCGAGCAACGCCTGCAACGAGGCCAGCTCGCGCTCGCGCCCGACCAGGGTCACGCCACCGCCGCGGACGCGGTCGGCGAGCCGCTGCGCGACGCGATCGAGCGTCTCGTGGGCCCGCCGGCGCTCCTCCTCGGCCAGCCGGGCCTCGCTGGCCCCGGCCTCGGCCTCCAGCCCCACGATCACCTCGACCGCGATCACCTTGACCTCGAGCGGCGGCAACACCCGCCGCCAGCCGTCACCGTCGAGCTCGCGGGCGGCCGCCACCCGGGCCAGCTCGCGCCGCGCCACCTCGACCAGCTCCTCCTTCTTGTCGACGTGGAACGAGGCGTCGAGCGCAGGCGCGAACACCCACCGCCCGCCCAGGTGCGGCACCACGATGCAGGTCACCGCGACCGCGCGCGGTGGGCGCGGCCGCACCGGCGAGCCCGGATCGAGCGCGACCTCGATCAGCTCGCACGTCACGCCGTCGGGCAAGAAGTAGCGCGCCGCCTGCGCCGCCGGCAGCCTGGCCAGGTGATCGGCGAGGAACACGCGCAGCTCCTCGCGCGCCTCGTCGTCGTCGCCGTGCGCCACCAGGGTCGGTTCGACGACCGGGCCGATCGTGATCAGGCCCGATGGCAGCGAGCGTTCGAGCGCCGGAGTCGACACTCGCACGGTGCGCGAGGTTCGCGTCAAGGGCAGCGACGATGCCACAGATCCGCGGCCAGCGACGGCCGGCGGGTCAGGCGCGCGCTAGAAGCAGCACGAGTCGCGGTAGCCGCAGCGCGAGCACCGGTAGTGGGCGTGCTCCGGTTGCATCAGGGTGGCGCAGGTCGGGCACGTGATCGACAGATCGGCCTTGTTCATCGGCGCCAGGGTGCCGCGGGCGCGGATGCCGCGGTCGAGGGCGAACGGCGGAGGCGGGACGCTCGGGTCGAGTGGCCTGCTCATGCCCGACCGTAGCAGGACGGGCTGATCCCCTGGCTGCCCCCCCTGGCGGATCGGTCGCGGCCGGCGCGTCAACGCGCGGCCGTCGCCGCGACCGCGCCGACCTGGCCGTACTGACCCTTCACCCAGCCCAGGAAGTCGTCGGCCGGCAGATCGAGCGCCCGCTTGCAGACCTCGCGGACGTGGGTCGGGAAGTCGCGATCGCAGACCCAGCGCAGGTAGTCGCGGAACTCGCCGCGCGCCAGCTCGTGGACCTGGGACCCGGCGTGCTTGCCGAACGTGATGACGATCGCCGGACCATCCCACTGCAGGTGGCGCGAGGGGCCGACCCAGCTCGGCCGCTGCGGATCGCACACCCCGGCGATGCCGCCCCAGTCCTGACCGTCGAGGCCGAAGCTCTTCAACATGCCGGCGAGCACCCGGCCGGTCGCCGCCACGTCGGCGCTCGCCGAGTGCGCCGCCTCGAAGGCCTGGCCGACGAAGCGCTGGTGCGCGTGCTGCAGGCTGCGCGGCTCGCACTGCTGCCACAAGCGGTACGGATCGACGACGGTCTTGCCGCGGGTGTCGAGGGTCGCCACCGGCAGGCTGCCGCGCTCGGCCGCCGCGACCCGCAGGCGCTCGTACTCGGCCTGCAGCATGTCGACGTCGAACGTGAGGTTGTAGCCGACGATGACGTTGGCCTCGACGAAGATGGCGGCGATCTCCTCGGCGCAGTCGGCGAACGGCGGACAGTCGGCGAGATCCTCGAGCGAGATGCCGTGCACCGCCTGGGCGCCGGCCGAGATGGGCACGGTGGGGCGGAATCGCCAGGTCCGACTGCGCGCGCCGGCGTCGATGCCGAACTGGATGCACAGCTCGATGACCTGGTCGCGACGCTTGTCGGTGCCCGTGGTCTCGACGTCGAGGACCAGCACGCCGGCGTCGGAACGAGGGGCGGGGAAGGCCGCGACCGGAGCCGAAACCGGAGCCGAAACCGGAGCCGAAACCGGAGCCGAAACCGAGGCCGGAGCCTCCGAGGCCGGCGGCACCGAGCCGAGCTTGCGGACGCGCTTTCGAGGCTCGCCAGCCGCCGCCGCCGGCGCAAACGTGGGCCCGAAATCGAACTGGAGGCTGACCGGATCGCTACGCAACGAGATGCCAGGTTACGGGCTTGCTCTGACAGACGGCGGCCGGTGTGCGCGATCTCTCCCGGCAAACCTCAATGGTTCCGATCAGGTGGATCCACGCCAGGTTGCGCGCGATAGTGGGGTCCATGCGGCGCGCCGCCCTGGTCCTCGTCATGCTCGCCCTCGGCTGCAAGGTTCGTGAACCGCCGCCGATCGACAAGAGCTATGTCGATGACTTCAACCGCGGCGGGCTGGGCCCGGACTACAATCGCACCGGCGGCGGCTACCGGATCGCGGGCGGGGTGCTCAACGCGAAGGGCGCTCACAACCATCCGCTGTGGCTGGCCCGCAAGCTTCCGGCCGGCGACCTCCAGATCGACCTCGATGCGTGGTCGACGTCCCCCGACGGCGACATCAAGATCGAGCTCTACGGCGACGGCAAGTCGTACGACCCCGACGGCAACCGCTACCAGGCCACCGGCTACGTGCTGGTGCTCGGCGGCTGGAAGAACAGCAAGTCGATCATCGCCCGCATGGACGAGCACGGTGACGAGATGGCAACCCGCACGCAACCCGCCGTGGTCGCCAACCAGCACTACCACTGGCGCATCATCCGCCGTCACGACACGATCGAGTGGTTCGTCGACGACCTGACGACGCCGTTCCTGCGCTACCAGGATGCACTCCCGCTCGCTGGCCGCGGCCACGAGTACCTCGCGTTCAACAACTGGGAGACCGACACGTGGTTCGACAACCTCGTGATCAAGCGGCTCTGAGATCAGGCGGCTCCGAGACGAGCGCAGCGGCGCGCATCCGCTACAATGGCCCGGGTCGCGGCGAGCTCGTGCGCGGCGAGCTCATGCGCTGATGGAACAGTTCGGTAAATACTCGCTGGTTCGCAAGATCGGCGTCGGTGGGATGGCCGAGGTGTACCTGGCGCGGACCACCGTTGCCCAGGGCCTCGCCAAGACGCTGGTGATCAAGAAGATCCACCCGGCGTACGCGCGCTCGCGTCAGTTCGTGTCCATGTTCGTCGACGAAGCCAAGATCGCGCTCGGCCTCAACCACCCCAACATCGTCCAGGTCTTCGACTTCGGGTCGGTCGGCGACACCTACTTCCTGGCCATGGAGAACATCGAGGGGCTCGACCTCCTGCGCCTGCTCCAGGACTGCGCGCGCGACAAGCGCCGCATCCCGTACGGCCTCGGCGCCTACGTCGTGCACCAGCTCGCCAAGGGCCTCGACTACGCCCACCGCAAGGCCGACGAGTTCGGCGAGCCGCTCGGCATCGTCCATCGCGACATCTCGCCGCAGAACGTCCTGGTGTCGTGGGACGGCGCCGTGAAGATCGTCGACTTCGGCATCGCACGCGCCCGCCACATCCACGAGGAGGAGGGGGTGGTGAAGGGGAAGTTCGCGTACATGTCGCCCGAGCAGGGCCGTGGCGAACCGGTCGACTGCCGCTCCGACGTGTTCTCGGCCGGCATCGTCCTCTACGAGCTGGCCTGCGCCCGACCGCTGTTTCCGGGCCGCGGCAAGGAGGCGCTCGATCAGGTGAAGGCGGGTGGCATCCCGCCGCCCCGCGACCACGCGCCCGATCTGCCCGAGTCGCTCGAACGCATCATCCTGCGCGCGCTCGCGTTCCACCGCGACGATCGGTACCAGACCGCGCGCGACATGCAGACCGATCTGGGACGCTTCCAGCTCGAGTGGGGCCACGCCAGCGGCGAGCTGGTCGACTCCAGCTCGCTGGCCCAGTTCCTCGCCAGCATCGTGCCCGCCGAACGCCGCACCACCCGCGCCCGGCCGCCGGTCATGCCGGTGGGCAGCGAAGATCGGCGCGGCGGCTCGTCCGGGACCCCGGGCCCGACCACCGGCTCGCTGGGCTCGCTGGGGTCGCTGGGCGCGCTCGGCCCGGGCAGCGGCGACGCCGAGACCCCGCGGCCGCGCGAACACCGCGAGCACAAGTACGTCTACGTCGTCGAGGGCGTGATCCGCGGCGTCGCCGCGCTCGAGCGCCGGCTCGGCGCCGCCGGCGCCACCCGGCTGGTCGAGGAGTTCCGCCGCGTCGCCCGCGACATCGCGTTCAAGCACGACGCGCTCGAGGATCGCGGCGACCGCGACCTGGACGCGGTGCGGCTGGTGGTCGGGTTGCCGCTGGCCGGCGAGGACGACGCCGGTCGCACCATCCGGCTGGCCCTGGCGCTGGTCGACGCGCTCGACGGCATCGGCTCCGACGTCGAACCCGAGCTGCGCCTGGCCATCGGCATCCAGCGCGGCGCCGCCACGGTGATCCGCAAGGGCGCGGCGCAGAGCTTCGAGCTCGAGGCCATGACCGCCGGCTTCGCGTCGCACCTGGCGCGCGCCGCACAGGCGGCCGAGATCCTGGTCGGCGGTCGGGTCTTTCGCAGCGCCCGCGCCGAGTGGGACTTCGAGGCGCTGGCGGCGATCGACCTGCCGGCCTCGACCGACCCCGGCGATCCGGGCAGCAAGGTCGAGGAGGACACCGAGCCGGGCATCAAGCGGGCCCGCATCTATCGCCTGCGCGGGCCCAAGGAGCGCGCCCAGCGGTTGCGCGACCGCAAGCTGGGCGTGCTGGTCGGCCGCGACCTCGAGCTCAAAGCGCTGCGCGACGCCTATCGCGACGTGCTGGTGGCGCGCAAGAAACGCATGCTCGGCGTGGTCGGCGATCATGGCGTCGGCAAGCGATCGCTGGTGTCGGCGTTCCTCGACGGCATCCCGGCTGGCGAGGCCTACGTCCTGCGCACCACCACCCGGGTCGCCACCGCCATGACGCCCTACGGCGTCATCGCCGACCTGGCGCGCGAGATCCTGGGGCTGGCCGACGGCGCCGAGCCGCACGAGATCCAGCGCCGCGTCGAGCGCGCCATGCCGCTGGTGTTTCCACCCGGCCACGGTGCCGACGGCGCCGAGAGCCGCGAGGCCAAGGGCGCGGCCCAGGTGGTCGGCATGCTGCTCGGGGTTCGCCCCGCCGGCGGCACCGCCGACATCGACCCCGAAGAACGTCGCCAGCGCCTGCTCCAGATCATGACCCGGGTCGAGCAGCGCCTCGATCCCGACCGCCCGCTGGTGATCGTCGGCGAGGACGTGCACTGGTGCGATCAGGAGAGCCTGGAGCTGTTCGCGGCCCTGCTCAAGGTGCCCTCGACCCGGCCCATCCTCGGCATCGTCACCACCCGGCCCGACAAGCGCATCCTCGACGTCGGGCCCAGCATCGGCGCCGAGATGATCACGCTCGACGAGCTCGACGCCAGCGCCCGCCGCCGGCTGATCGCGGCCCGCTTCGCGCCCGGCGCCGAGCTCGGCGATCTCGCCGACCAGATCATCGCCCGCGCCGGCGGCAACCCCTACTTCATCCTCGAGCTCCTCGACACGCTCGCCGAGCGCGGCGTGATCACCGAGTCACCCGATCACCCCGGGCTGTACCGGTCGGCCAAGCTCGACGGCCCGCTGCAGGTGCCGACCTCGATCGAGGACCTGCTGATCACGCGCATCGATCGCCTGCCCGACCCCGAGAAGCAGGTCTTGCTCGCCGCCAGCGTGCTGGGCCGGCTGGTGTCGCCGCCGGCGGTGGCGGCGATGGTCGGCCGCCAGGTCAAGCCCGAGCTCGACGAGCTGGCGCGCCGCGGACTGCTCGGCCCGCTCGAGGAGAAGCAGATCGTCGGCGAGTACCGGTTCCGCAACGACATGATCATGACCGTGGCCTACAGCATGGTGGCGGCCGACGATCGGACCCGGCTGCACCGCGTGGTCGCCGAGCGGATCGCGACCTCGGCGTCGTATCGCCCGGGTCAGGACGATGCCCACGTGGCGCGCCATCTCGAGCTCGCCGGCGACGGCGTGCCGGCCGCCGACCGCTACCTGCGCGCCGCCGCCCACGCCATCGACGTCGGCGGCAACGCCGACGCCTTTCGCCAGCTGTCGCGGGCGCTCAAGCTGTTGCCGCCCGGCGATCACCTGCGCCGCTTCCAGGCCCGCCGCCAGCGCGAGGAGATCCTGCGCCGGCTGGCGCGCCGGCCGCAGCAGCTCCGCGAGCTGGCCGCGCTACGCAAGGAGGCCGAGGCGATCGGCGATCCCCAGAAGCTGGCGCTGGCCTACGCGCTGATGGCGCAGTTCTACATCGACGTCGGCAAGGCACCGTCGGCGTCGCGCGCGGTGGCGCCGGCGCTGCAGTACGCGCGCGAGGCCGGCGACAAGCTGGCCGAGGCCGATGCCCTGCGCCTGCGCTCCGCGATCGCGCGCCTGGTCGGCAACAACGAGGAGTCGCTGCGGCTGTGCGAGCAGGCGCTGGCGATGTGCGTCCCGGGGGTCGGCAGCGACAACGCGGCCAGCCTGCTGACCCGGGCCACCATCCTCAACAACCAGGGCACGACGCTGTGGAACATGGGCCGGCTCGAGCTGTCGATCGAGGCCTACGCCGAGGCGCTGGTCATCTACCGCGCGATGCAGCTGCCGCGGCAGGAGGCGCGGGCGCTCAACAACATGGGCATCGTGTTCTCGTCGCTGGGCGAGTACGAGGAGGCGCTGGCCCACTACAAGTCGAGCCTCAAGATCGATCAGGCGCTCGGTGACCGGAGCGGCATCGCGCTCAAGCTCGGTAACATCGGTCAGGCGTACGCCGATCTCGGCGACGTCGACCGCGCCGAGAGCTACCTCAGCAAGGCGCTCAAGCTCGGCGAGCAGACCAGCGATCCGTCGAGCATGGCCGACGCCGCGATCTCGTGGGGCCAGGCCAAGCTGGCTCGCGGCGATGCCGCCGGCGCGCTCGAGCTCCTCGAACGGGGCCGCGAGCTGGCGACCGAGAACCGCGAACGCTTCCAGGAGATCCGCGGCCTCGAGTACATCGCGCTCGCCCACCTCGACGGTGGACACCCGGAGTGGTCGCTGGAGCTGGCGCGGTCGGCGACCGAGCTGGCCGGCAAGATGCCGATGATCGTCGGGGTGATCTACGGCCTCGCCATCCAGGGCCGCGCGCTGTCGCGCCTCGACCAGCATGACGAGGCGGTGGCGGCGACCACCGAGGCGGTCGCGCTGCAAGACCAGCAGCCCCGTCCCGAGGGCGCCGAGCACGTGCTGTACTGGCACGGCTGCGTGCTCACCGCCGCCGGCGAGACCGCCGCGGCCCAGGCGGCGTTCGCTCGGGCCGACAAGGAGATCGAGATCAAGACCGGGCGCCTGCGCGACCCCGATCTGCGCGCCATCTACCTCGCCTCGCGGACGCCCAAGGCGGTGCGCGCCGCGCTGGGCCGGGACTAGGACACCGCTCGGCTAGAAATCACTGCGAGTCCGATCGCTTGCGCTCCTCCACCGGGCGTCCTGAGCCGGACCGAGCGCAAGCGAGGTCCGTGTCGAAGGACGGACGACGGACGACTGACGACGGACGACGAACTTCGTCGACCTGGGCCCTTCGACTCGGCCGCTGCGCGGCCTCGCTCAGGGCGAACGGATTCCCACAGTCGTGGCACGTCGCGAATCAGGTCCGTTCCAAACCGTTCGGTGTTCTGAGCCCGCGCCTCAGAAGTACACCCGCAGGCCGACGCCGCCGTCGGCGTCGATGGGATCATCGTCGTCGCCATCGTCGAGCAGCGTGAGCTTGAGCGCGAGCTCGCCGTAGATCTCGAGCGGCGTGCGGCGGAACCGCAGGCCGACCTCGACCGGTGCCCGCACGCCGACGTTGACCTCGTCGCCGAAGCCGCCGGAACCGTCGTCGTAGACCACGGCGCCGACGCCGACGCGAAACGGCACGAACACCGAGCGGCCGCGCGCGGCGCCGAGCCCGACCAGGTAGGTCACGTGGGCGTAGCCGTCGCGGCCGTCGTCGAAGTCCTGCCATCCGATCACGATGTCGAGCGCCGATCGGCGCGCCAGGTCGACCTTGATGTCGAGCCCGGTCGGCTGGCCGACGAACACGCCGACGCCGACCTCGGCGTGCGCCGCGGGTGGCGCCGCCAGGGTCGCCGCGCCGATCACCGCCAGGGCCGTGAGCGAGGTGGTGCGCTTCATCCCGCCAGCGTACCCCGGGTCGCTCGCCTCGGCGCTGGACGGTGGTACACGTCGGGCATGTCGACGTCCGCGGTCCCCGCCCGATCGCGCCGCATCCGCGGCCCGATGCTGTTCGTGGCCCTGGTGGTCGTGATCCTCCTGATCATCGTGCCGACGGTGGTGGTGCCCACCGTGCTGTTCCCGCCCGCCCGGCCCAAGCTCGACGATCGTGGCCGGCTGCCCGAGTTCGCGCTCACCGACCACACCGGCGCCACCATGACCCGGGCGTCGCTCGAGGGCCGGGTCACGATCGTCAACTTCATCTTCACCCGCTGCGACACCGTGTGCCCGGTGACGTCGATGAAGATGCGCACGGTGCAGGACAAGACCAACGACGCCGGCGGCGACATCAAGCTGGTCTCGATCAGCGTCGATCCGGCCCACGACACCGTCGACCGTCTGGCCGCGTACGCCGACCGCTACCGCGCCGACCCGACCCGCTGGCGGTTCGCGCGCGGCGACATCGCCGCCGTCCGCGAGCTGGTCGAGCGCGGCATGTCGATCGGCTTCGACGACCTCGGCGGCACCACCCCGTCGGGGGTGCCCAACATCACCCACAGCGGCCACTTCGTGCTGATCGATCAGCGCGGCCACATCCGCGGCTACTACGACTCCGATGACTGGCCGCGGATCGAGACCCTGATGAAGCACGCCCGCTACCTGGTCCGCCGCCCGCCGCCGCCGCCCGCGGGGTCGTGATACCACCACGGTATGGGCCTCGATACGCCGGTCGCGATCGCGCGCCTCGTGATCGGCCTGTTGCTGCTGTTCGTCGGCGGCCTGGCGCTGCTGCGCGGCTCGACCACGCTGGCCCGGACGCTCGGCATCCGGCCGCTGGTCATCGGCCTCACCGTCATGGCCTACGGCACCTCGGCGCCGGAGCTCGCGGTCTCGACCGAGGCGGCGGTCGGCCACCTCACGCCGGTCGCGCTCGGCAACGTGATCGGCTCGTGCGCCGCCAACATCAGCCTCATCCTCGGCATCACGGCGCTCATCACGCCCCAGATCGTCGAGGCCCGCATCATCCGCCGCGAGGCGCCCGCGCTCCTGCTGTCGGTGGTCGCGATCCCGCTCACCCTCTACGACGGCGTCATCACCAAGACCGAGGGCCTGATCATGGTCGGCTGTGCGGTCGCGTTCACGATCGTCACCCTGACCGTGAGCGCGGCCACCGCCGGCGACGCCGGCGACGGCGCCACCGGCTCGCACGCGGCGGTGACCGACCGCCGCAGCGAGGGCTCACGCATCGTCGCGCTGGCGCTCAGCGCGATCGGGGTCTTCCTGATCGTCGCCGGCAGCGAGCAGTTCGTCGCCGGCGCCCGCCGGATGGCCGGTGAGTGGGGCATCTCCGAGCGCATGCTCGGCATGACCATCGTCGCGATCGGCACCTCGATGCCCGAGCTGCTGGTGTCGGTGATCTCGGCCAGCAAGGGCCAGCAGCGCCTGGCCGCCGGCACGGTGATCGGCTCGAACCTGCTCAACGTCTTCCTGGTGCTGGGGCTGGTCGCGTACCTGAATCCGGTCCGGGTCGGCGAACGTATGCACCCGGTGGACGCCATCGGCCTGGCGGCGATCACGGTCCTGGCCGTGGTCTTCATGCGCGGCAGCCGCCAGGTGACGCGCATCGAGGGCGGGATCCTCGTCGCTGCCTACGTGGGGTTCATGGTGGCCGCCGGAACGCTCTAGCCACCGACCCGCAACCCGTCGTCAATACACGTGATTCTGCTGGCGACACGAGTTCGCACTTGTTGAGATGTCCAAGGAGCAACCGGCGTAATCGACTGAGAGCACGGGAGCCTGTCGCTGGTCGGGCCGGTACCGGTATCAAGGCGCTGTGAACCTCTCGTGTCCCATCGGGAAGCCGGCCTGGCTGGCGGCGTGCGCGCTGGTGCTCGCCGGGACCCAGGAGGCTCACGCCGAGCCGCCGCGGCCCGAGCGGATGCCGATCGGACCCGATCAGGCGAGCTTCCGGCCGCGACCGCTGCTCGGTGTCGACGGCACCGCCATCGCCGCCCCCGGCGTCCTCCCGGCGCCGCCGCCGTCGCGCCTGATCTTCCTCAACGACTGCAAGCCGGGCGGTTGCCAGATCTACGTCGGCAGCGAGGACTCGCGGCGCAACCGCTCGACGGTGGCGCGGCGGACGTCACTGGTGCCCGAGTTTCCGTACACCCAAGGGATCTGGGACGCGACCCTGGCCTGCGTCCGCGAGACCTACGCCCGCTTCGACATCCAGGTCACCGACGTCGACCCGTGCCCGGATCCCAACGCCGGCTGCACCACGCCGCACTGGGAAGTGGTGGTCGCCGGCGAGCCGGCCAGCATCTCGTACCCCAACCCCGCCGGTGGGGTGTCGCCGTTCGACTTCCGCGACTGCAGCATCATCGAGAACTCGATCACCTACGCGTTCGCCGAGGTGCTCGGCTCGAGCGTGGATCGCCTGTGCTGGACCATCGCGCAGGAGACCGCGCACTCGTTCGGCCTCGATCACGAGCTGCTGGGCGCCGATCCGATGACCTACCTGTCCAGCCCGTCCAAGAAGCGGTTCCAGGACGTGCTCGCCGACTGCGGCGAGGACACGGTGCGCGACTGCTACTGCCGCACCAAGCAGAACTCGGTGCAGGAGATCCTCGCCATCTTCGGCGCCGCACCACCGTCGCCGCCCACGGTCGACGTCACGGCGCCGGTGTCGGGCACCGCGGTCGAGCCCGGCTTCGTGGTCGCCGCCGACATCGAGGACACCCAGGGCATCGCCCAGGTCGACCTGATCGTCGACGGCCAGGTCACGCTCACGCTCAACTCGCCGCCGTTCGCGTTCAACGCCCCACCCTCGCTGCCGCCCGGCGGCCACCATGTCGAGATCCGCGCCACCGACCTCCTGGGCGCGGTCGGTTCGGACACCGTCGATGTCCTGATCGGCGAGCCGTGCGATCGGCCCGGCGACTGTTCCAGCCTGGGCGAGACCTACACCTGCGTCGGTGGACGCTGCGTGCCCGGCCCGGGCGCGCCGGGCGGCCTCGGCGAACCGTGTAATGGCGCCATCGAGTGCGTGTCCGGATTGTGCGCCACCAAGGACATGGAGAATCACTGCGCCGAGCCGTGCAGCCCCGGCAGCGATCAGTGCCCGGGTGGATTCCAGTGTCTGGACGACGGCGCGGGCAGCGGCCTGTGCTGGCCGGGCACCACGGGCTGCCTCGGCTGTTCGACCCACGCCGGCGCCGCCGGCGCCACGCCGATCGTCCCCATCGGCGCCGGCCTGGTGATCGGCGCCATCCTGATCCGGCGCCGCCGTCGGGTTCCAGCCCCGCGCAAAACGCCGTGAAGCTAGGCCCCGGCGCCGTGATACCGTCGAAGAGTTGCCCGCGTCCCCCCAGCCTCAAGAGAGAGCCGTCCATGCAGAAACACTCCGCCCTTGCCGTCGCGGTCACCGTGGGACTCAGCCTGGGAGCCGCTGGCAGTGCCACCGCGCAGATCGGCGGTAGCCGCGGCCCCGACGAGGTGCCGCTGCAGGTCGATCCGGCGCTCATCATCGGCGGCCCCGACGGCTTCGGCGGTCCGCGCGGCTACATCTTCACCGGGGAGCCGGGCGACATCGTGCTGCCGGGCGGCACCCCGGGCTCGCGGATCCTGTTCGTCAACAACTGCAAGGCCGAGACGACCTCGACCGGCGCCGCCGGCTGCCGCGTCACCCGCGGTAACTCGAACAACTCGATCACCAACACGTCGTCGATCGCCAGCGGCAACCTGGCGGCGTACACCGGCAGCGACAACACCTGGAACGCCATCCTGACCTGCGTGCAGACGACCTTCGCGCCGTTCGGCATCACGGTCACCGGCACCAACCCCGGCAGCGCGCCCCACTTCGAGGCCATGGCGGCCGGCACGCCGACCCAGGTCGGCATGAGCAACGGCGTCGCCGGCGTGTCGCCGTTCACGTGCGGCATCATCAACAACGCGATCAGCTTCAGCTTCCTCAACCTCAACCCGAGCGACGTCAACGACGCCTGCTGGACCATCGCCCAGGAGTCGGCGCACGCGTTCGGGCTGTCTCACGAGATGCTGGGCGCCGATCCGATGACGTACATCCAGAGCCCGCCCAGCAAGCGGTTCCAGAACGTGTCGGCGTGCATCGGCACCCAGGGCTGCTGCCAGCCAGCCCAGGAGTGCCAGTGCGGCCCGACGACCCAGAACTCGTACCAGCGCCTGCAGGACATCTTCGGTCCGTCGTCGCCGACGCCGCCCACCATCGTGATCGAGACCCCGCTCGCCAACTCGCAGGTCACCCCCGGGTTCGTGGTCCGCGCCGCGGTCACCGACAACCAGGGCGTGGCGTCGGTCGAGATGCTGATCGACAACGTGGCCTACGCCACCCTGCAGACGCCGCCCTACGCCTTCAACGCGCCGCTGACGATCGCCCAGGGGACCCACACGGTGACCATCCGCGCGACCGACACCATCAACTCGCAAGGCACCGCGACGGTGACCGTGATCGTCGGCGATCCGTGCAACGACAACGACGACTGCTCGGCCCAGGGCACCGACCTGGTGTGCGTCGACGGCCGCTGCGTGCCGGGTCAGAACACGCCCGGCGGGCTCGGTTCGCTGTGCAACAGCCCCACCGAGTGCGTCTCGGGGCTGTGCGCCACCAAGGACGGCGAGAACCGCTGCGTCGAGAACTGCGATCTGGCCGCCGACGCCTGCCCCGACGGCTTCGCGTGCCTCTCGAACGGCGCCGGCGGCGGCCTGTGCTGGATCAGCCCCGAGGGCTGCCTGGGCTGCTCGACCGACGGCGGCCCGCAGCCCACCCTGCCCATCGGCGCCGGCCTGCTGGTCGCCGCGGTGCTGGTGCGTCGCCGCCGTCGCGCGGCGTAGGGCGTGGTGAGCGTGCCGACGGTCCGCGACTTCGCGCGGCGCGTCGTGCTCTCGACCGACCTGGCCGAGAAGCTGGCGCCGCCGCCAGCGGGGCTGGTGCTCGACGAGCCGGGCGAGCCCGAGCGCCTGCTCGCCCCCGGTCGGCCGTTGGCGCTGCCGATCCGCGCCGGCCGCGACGTCACCGTGCCGCCGATCGCCGGCATGCGCGACCCGTCGCAGCGCGCCCGCATCCTGCACGCGCTGGCCAATCACGAGCTGCAGGCGGCCGAGCTGTTCGCGTGGGCGCTGTGCGCCTTCGCCGACGCGCCGGCCGGGTTCCGCGCCGGGCTGCTCGCCATCTGCGCCGACGAGCAGCGTCACTGCCTGGCCTACGCGGCGCGGGCCCGCGCCCTGGGCTGCGAGCTCGGCGACTGTCCGGTCACCGGACACTTCTGGCACCAGCTCGACCGCCTGGCCACGCCGCTCGGCTTCGTGTGCACGATGGGCCTGACGTTCGAGAACGCCAACCTCGACTTCACCACCGAGTACGCCGCCGCGGCCCGCGCCGCCGGCGACCACGCCACCGCCGCCGTCCTCGACGACGTCCACGCCGACGAGGTCGATCACGTGCGCTTCGCGTGGACCTGGCTGGGCCGGCTGGCGCCCGACCAGCCGGCGTGGGAGGTCTACACGCGCATCGCCACCCACCCGCTCGGGCCGCACCGCGCCCGCGGCGCCAGCTTCGACGCTGCGGCGCGCCGGCGCGCCGGGTTCGATGACGACTTCATCGCCGGCCTGGCCGCCGCGCTGCCACGTCGGCCCGGCGGCGGTGAACGCGCGTGACCCGGTTCGTGGTCGGCAACCTCGACTGCGAGGTCGAGTGGGCGGCTGGCCCGGCGCTGCCGGCGGCGGTGGTGGCGCGGCTGGCGCTCCTGGCCACGACGATGCGCGTCTTCGCCGGCGACGGTGACGTGTTGTGGCTGCCGGCGCCGGTCGACGATGCCCGCGTCGCCCGCGACGGCGCGCCGCGGCCACGCCTGGCCTGGGGCCCGCTGCCGGCGGGCGAGCTCGCGCAGGCCTGGGGAGCGAGCGCCCGCTTCGCCAGCCCGGCCACGGTGGCGATCGCGCGCGCCGTCAACGATCGACGCTTCGCCGCCGGCCTGGCCGCCGAGCTCGGCGTCGCGCTGCCCGGCGCCCGCGTGATCACCAGCGTCGATGAGCTGACGGCGCACCTGGCGAGCGGCGCCGCCGGCGCCAGCCCGACCGGCGCCTGGGTGGCCAAGGCGACGCTGACCGCCGCCGGCCGCGACCGGGTGCGGCGGATCGGAGACCGGCTCGACGAACCGTCCCGAGCCCGGCTCGCCCGCCTGCTCGCGATCCACGGGGCGCTGGTCTTCGAGCCGTGGATGACCCGCACGCTCGACGTCGGTCACGGCGGCCACGTCGGGCCGGCGGGCGAGGTCCGGCTGGTGGCGCCCCACCGCGGCCTGGTCGACGGTGGCGGCGTGGTGCGCGGCATCGTGGTCGACGACGGCGCCGCGCTCGAGCCGGGTGAACGCGAGACGCTGGCCGCCACCGCGTCCGCCACCGGCCGCGCGCTCGCCAGCGCCGGCTACATCGGCCCGTTCGTCGTCGACGCCTTCGTCCACGACGCTGGCGGCCGCCGGACGCTGCACCCGCTGTGCGAGGTCAACGCTCGCCTCACGTTCGGGCTGGTCGCTCGCGCCTGGGCCGAGCGGCGTGGCGCTCCGCTCACGCTGGGCCTGGGTGGGCCCCCGCCCGATGGCGCGGCGACGCTGGTCACCGACGAGCGCGGAGCCGCGGCGGCGTGGGTGGTAGACACACCCACTGATCAGTGCTGATCGGGGCAGATCGCCACGCTGAGGCGACCAGCCCGCAACCCCGTGATGCAGTGCCATCATCCGGCCTTCATGGGCGCCGGCCGGTCACCCATGATGCCGGCATGAGGAACGCAGCTATCGGCGCAGCTCTGGTCCTGGGAGTCATCGGCACCGCCATCGGCACCGCCGCCGCCGAGGTGAGCTCGGCCGACATCGTCGGCAGCCCGAACGGCCCCGGCGGCTTCATCACCGGCTACATCTTCACCGGCGAGCCGACGGTGGTGCCGGGCGGCACGTTCAACTCGCGGACCATCTACCTCAACAACTGCAAGGGCGAGACGACCTCGACCGGCGCGGCCGGCTGTCGGATCACCCGCGGCAACAACAACTCGGCGACCAACACGTCGTCGATCGCCAGCGGCAACCTGGCCGCGTACACCGGCAGCGACACGACCTGGAACGCCATCGTCGCCTGCGTGCGCGCGACCTACGCGCCGTTCGGCGTCACGGTGACCACCACCAACCCGGGCAGCACGCCGCACTTCGAGGCCATGGCGGCCGGGCTGCCCACCAACATCGGCTTCTCCAACGGCGTCGGCGGCGTGTCGCCGTTCTCGTGCGGCATCCTCAACAACTCGATCAACTTCAGCTTCCTCAACCTGGCGCCCAGCGACGTCAACCAGGCGTGCTGGACCATCGCGCAGGAGACCGCGCACTCGTTCGGCCTGTCGCACTCGATGCTGGCCGCCGACCCGATGACGTACATCCGCAGCCCGGCGAGCAAGCGGTTCCAGAACCAGTCGGCGTGCATCGGCACCCAGGGCTGCTGCCAGCCATCGCAGGAGTGCCAGTGCGGAGTTCCGGGCAACATGCAGAACTCGTATCAGAGCCTGCTCGACATCTTCGGACCGTCGACGCCATCGCCGCCCACCGTCATGATCGAGACCCCGATGAGCAACGCGCCGGTGTCGCCGGGCTTCGTGGTCCGCGCCCTGGTCACCGACGAGCAAGGTGTCGACAAGGTCGAGCTGCTGATCGACAGCGCCGTGATCGCCGAGCTGCTCACGCCGCCCTACGCCTTCAACGCGCCGCTCACGATCACGCCCGGCACCCACACGGTGACCGTGCGGGGTAGCGACAGCCAGGGCACGCAGGGCACGGCCAGCGTGACGGTCAACGTCGGCGACCCGTGCACCGACGACGACTCGTGCGCGGCGCAGGGCACCGGCCTGGTCTGCTTCGACGGCCGCTGCATCCCCGGCGACACCACCCCGGGCGGGCTGGGCTCGACGTGTACCAGCGCCACCGAGTGCATGTCGGGCACCTGCGCGACCAAGGACGACGAGAACCGCTGCACCGAGAGCTGCGATCTCGCCGCCAACAACTGCCCCGACAGCTACGACTGTCTGTCCAACGGCGCCGGTGGTGGCCTGTGCTGGCCGGGCGCCGGCGGCGGCTGCCTCGGTTGCTCGACCGATGGCGGCACCGATCCGACGCTGCCGATCGGCGCTGGCGCGATCCTCGCCGCGCTGCTCATCCGCCGTCGCCGTCGCCCGGCGTCCTGAGGTCGGGCCGGCCGCGCCGGCGCACCGTCACCGTTTGGTGACCACCGCCAGCTCGAGCACCGGCGACACGTGGGGCATGGTGTCGCCCGGGCGCCGCAGGCGTCCACCTTGCCCGTGGTACTCGGGGAACGGCTGCGCGGGATCGAGCATGGTGGCCACCAGATCGCCGCGCCGGGTCAGGAACAGCACCGGCTCGAGCCCGCCCGGTAGCGCCGGGCGGTCGAGCCGGACGCTGACGCCGCCATTGCCGCGCGCCTCGATCGACGCACCGGCCTGATCGAGCTCGGGCACCAGCCCGGTGAGCCGCCACGCCCGGCGGTCGGCGTCGACGAAGTCGGGGGGACGCGCGGCCAGCGCCGCGGCGTCGAGCGCCGGCCGGGCGGCACCGTCGACGCTGATCGCGATGCGCAGGTCGGTCGGGATGGCGACCTCGGCTGGTGGTGGCACCACGGGCGTCCGCTTCACGCCGGCCTCGTTCTCGGCGCGCGAGCACGCGGCGGTGAGCACGAGGCCGAGGGCGATCCAGGCGAGGCGCACCACGCCACGAGTCTAGCGCGGCCCGGGGCCGGGCACAGGACTCAGGGACAGACGGTCGCTTCGAGGAACAGGGTGTCGAAGTAGAACGAGGTCGCGTTGCTGAAGTCGTTGGTGGTCCGGATCCGGAGCCGCACCGCCTGCCCGGCGTACGGGCTGTTGAACGTGCGCTGGAACGGCGTCCACACGGTGGTGGGCGTGGTGTTGCTGACCGCCAGCACGGTCTCGAGCAGGCCGTTCGACGCGTCGAGCAGCTCGACGCGACCGGTGTCGTAGACCGTGGCGCCGGTCTCGCCGGTGCGGACCTCGTACTGCCCGCGCACCGCCAGCGCCGTGGCACCGGCCGGCACGGTGACCTGCTGGTACATGTTGTCGCTGGCGTCGGTGAAGATGTCGCCGACGATGCCACCCACCCAGGCCTTGTTGGGGGCCGTGTGCTCGGGGATCCCGTCGTCGGGCGTGATGAGCGGGTACTGCGGATCGTAGGGCGCCTCGACCCAGCCGGTGCCGATCGGGGTGCCGTCGAACGCCGGGTTGATCAAGATCTGCGTCGTGGTCGGCGTGCACGGCGCGTCGACGCCGGCATCGGTGGGCTGGGCATCGACGGTGGCGTCGGTCGCCGCGGCATCGGTCGCCGCCGCGTCGGTCGCCGCCGCATCGGTCGCCGCCGCATCGGTCGCCGCCGCATCGGTCGCCGCCGCATCGGTCGCCTGCACCGCGGCATCGATCGCCTGCATCGCGGCGTCGATCGGATCGTCATCGCCGCCGTTGCTGTTGCCACCGCTGGCGCAGGCCGCGACCATGACCCAGGACGCACCGGCTAGCCGCGGGAGCCTCATCCCCGGCATGTTGCCGCCGCCGCCACTCCGGAGGCAATGGAAAAGGTGGGGTCAGCTCGGACGCCGCGACCCGGAGGGCGGGCGGCCGTCGCTGTCGAGGCGTGGGGCCAGGGTGGTGCGGATGGAGACCGCCGGATCGTGAGTGACGCCCGGCACACGCGCGACCGCGCTGATGACCCGGCGCAGATCGTCGGCGTGAAAGGGCTTGTCGATACACGGGTTGGCGATCGCGCGCAGGAATCGCTCGGCGCGCACCGTGAACGCGCCGCCGGTCATGAACACGAACCGCTCGGCCAGCGCCGGCTCGATCGGCTGCAACCAGGCGAACAGATCCATGCCCGACACGTCGGGCATCATCAGGTCGCACAGCACGACATCGAAGCCCGGATCGCGGCGCAGGATCTCGAGGGCCTCACGGCCGCTGCCGGCGACCACCACGAGGCGCTCCGTCAGATGCGCCCGGTGCGCCCGGACGTCGTGGTCCTCGACCTCATGTTACCGGTGATGGACGGCTGGCAGTTCAGGATCGAGCAGCGCCGTGATCCCGAGATCGCCGACACCCCGGTCATCGCGATGTCGGCATCCACGCACGCGACCGCCGGCGCGGTGGACGCCGACCTGTTCCTGTCCAAGCCGTGCAGCCCGGCCACCCTCGTCAACGCGATCGAGGAGGTGGTCGCGATCAGACGGCGACGCGCCGAACCCGCCCGGCTCGCGCAGGCCGAGCGCATGGCGGCGCTGGGCACCCTCGCCGCCGGCATCGTCCACGAGATCAACAACCCGCTGACCTACGTGCTCCTCCAGCTCGGCCGCGCGCTACGGATCCTGGCCACGCCGAGCGACGCTGCCGCAATCGATCGGGCTGCCGACGCCAGACGCAACGATCAGCTGACCGCGCTCGTGACCTCGGCGGTCGAAGGTGCCGAGCGCATTCGCGAGATCGCGCGCGGGATCCGCACCTTCTCGCGGGTCGAGGGCACCACCTGCCGCACGTCTTCGAGCCCTTCTTCACCACCAAGCCGGTCGGCGAGGGCGCCGGTCTGGGGCTGTCGATCAGCCACGGCATCGTGCGCTCCTACGGCGGCGAGATGGAGGTCGAGAGCGTGGTCGGCCAGGGCACCACCTTCCGCGTCCTCCTGCCGCGTGCGGCGGCGGGCCAGGCGCGGATGGTCGGCGTGCCGGGGGTCGGACTCGAACCGACATTCCCGTGAGGGAAGGGGCTTTTGAGACCCCCGAGTCTACCATTTCTCCACCCCGGCTCGGGCACTGCACAGCTGCACAATAGACCACGTGCCCGTGCCCGTGTCTGGGTCCAGGTTCGATCTCGGAGATCGGACACGGACACGGACGCGAGCACAGGCACGGGCGTCGACTGCCACGTCGGTTGACGAAGCAGTCGCCGGATCAGTCGTGGATCAGCCGCACGGGTTCGCCGCGCCGCCGCCACACGGATCCGCCGGGGCCGGCGCGCCGTAGGCGTCGCCGCCGTAAGCATCGCCGCCGGTGCCGCCGGTGTTACCCATGTCGCCGCCGGTGTCGCCGGTGGCCGGGGTCGAGGTGTCCTTCTTCTTGCCACACGCGGCGACGCCGATGACCAGCGCGCACGCAACGACCAGGATCGAGAGCTTCTTCATACGTATTTCCTTGGCTAGATGAGCGCGGTTGGCCGCGCGCCGATCGCAGAATCGCGACCGGGAACTTGGTGCTGGCCGGTGCTAGCCAGCGTCTTCCGCCGCGGCGAGCGCGGCCTCGAGCTCGTTCTTGGCGTGCTGGTCGCCGCGGCTCGCCGCCACCTCGACGCCGCGCCGGTAGCGCGCGATGCTGTCGTCGCGCCGGCCGAGCTCGGCGAGCAGGCCGCCGGACATGAGGTAGGTGGGGACATAGTCGGGAAACAACGCGACGAGCTCGTCGAACGCGACCACGGCGCCCGCAAGGTCGCCACGGGTGCGCAGCTCCATCGCGAGGCCATAGCGGGGGAACGGATCCCCCGGGGTCCTGGCGATGAAGGTTTGAAAGGTAGCGATGCGGTCGACCGCCATGGACGGGGACACGGCCGTCAACGCGGCGCGGGGAGGTTGCTTACACCCGAGACCTGCCGTTTGTCACTTCCGGGACCGCACAAGTGCGCGATCCCCCGTCCCACCCACAACCCGTGCAAGGCCGGGCAACGGGCTGTGCTAAAAAAGATCCATGATCGCCACACCTCCGGGGAGAGGCCCCCGATCGTGACGCGGCGGTTCACGACCTTCGTCGGCGTGGACCTCGGTGGCGCCCGTGGCAAGACCACCGCCGTGGCCCAGCTTCGCGTCGGCGACGGTGGCCGCGCCTTCGTCCACACCGTCGCGACCCGGCACCGCGGCGAGCCGTGGGTCGACGACACCCTGCTCGGATTCGTCGAGGGCCTTGGCGACGACGCCGTGGTGGCCATCGACGCCCCGTTGACCAGCCCGGCCTGCGGGCGCTGCATCCTGCCGGTCTGCCCCGGCGTCGAGGCGTGCGTCGACCCCGCCGTGGTCTGGCTCCGCACCGAGGGCCGCGCCCTCACCGAGGATCAGGCCGTCGCCAGCAATGTCGTCGGCGGCGGCGCCGCACCGACCTATGCCGGCCGGGTGTCGTCGCGGCCACGGCTCCGCATCCAGCCCTACGCCCACCGCTGTACCGAGCTGGTGCTCTGCTACGATCGCGGCCTGGTGCCGCCGTCGTCGGTGGGCGCCGCAGTCGGGCTGGTCGCACACCGCGCGTTGCACCTGCGGCGCCGCCTGCTGCGCGTCGGCTTCGAGCTGAACCAGAACCTGATCGAGGTCTCGCCGGCGGCGACGATCGCCGCGCTGTTCGATCGCCGGCGCGCCCGCGGCTACAAGCGCGACGCCGATCCGTGGGAGACGCGGGCCGCGATCATCGAGTCGCTCGACGATCTCGAGTTTGCCCCCGCCAGCCGGATGGCACGCGAGGACGTGCTCCGAAACGATCACTGCTTCGATGCGGTGATCGACGCCTACACGGCGTTCCTGTGGGCCCGGGACGGCTGGACGATGCCCGAGGCGGCGTCGCCGTTCACCGAGGATGGCTGGATCTGGGTCCCGCCGTCCGGGCCGACGCGCTGACCTTGACCGCAGCCACAATTGACCGCGCTGGCGCGGTCACACGTGATGGATGGGGCAGCGAAGGCCGCCCCGCCCGATCACATGAAGCCGGCCTTGCGCCGCTCACCGATGTACTCGGTGACGGTTTCCTTCACGTCTTCTCGGAACTCGACGATGCCAGCCGCGATCTCGCGCAGGGCGGTGACCGCTGGCTTGTTGTCGCAGTCGACCAGCGGCGTGGCGCCGCGGGCGATCTGGCGCGCGCGCTCGGCGGCGAGCACCACCAGCGCGAAACGGTTGGGGACCTTCTCGAGGCAATCTTCGACGGTAACGCGAGCCATGAACACCTCTGCCGACGAGCCGTCGGCCTGCAAGGGCGCAGATACTACCCCGCAGGCTTCGCGTGTCAAGCTGCCTTGCCCCGCGGTGCGGCACCGACTACGCTGGTATTTCACCAGGTTCGGTCGCTCTCCCGCCGCCGGCACCCCCATGCAGAGGCCTTCCACGAACTCCGCCGCCGCAGGCCCGTCCCCGGGGCGCGGCTCCGTCCAGCTCGAGCTCGACTGGGACGCGCTCGAGATCGCCGTCGAGCGCAACGCCAACGACACCGAGAGCTTCCTCGATCTGACCACCGGCAAGGTCGTCACGGTCGCGGCCGGCGACGTCGAGGCCGCAGCGCGCCGCCAGCAGATCACGGCGAACCTGAACGACTACCTGCGCGTCGAGCCGGTGTCGTCACGCGAGCAGTACCGCTGGATGGAGAAGTTCGTCGGCTCGGTCGGCGAGGAGACGCTGCGCGATCGCCTGATCATGTCGATCGACGGCAAGGGTGCGTTCCGGCGCTTCAAGGACGTGCTGGTCGGCTATCCGGCCGAACGCGAACGCTGGTTCAGCTACCGCGCCGATCTGCTGCACTGGCACATCCACAACTGGCTGCTGGCCCACGAGATCGGGTCGACCGTGCCGGCGCCATGGGGCGACGTCTCGCCGCCGGCCGAGCTGCCGGTGGTGCCGGGCAAGCCGGTGCTCCACGGCGCCGAGGCGCCCGGCGAGCCGCTGCGTCGCCAGGCCCGCGAGCTGATCGACACCATCCCGGCGATCGACCTGCCGAGTGCGCTCGCCTTCCTCGAGTTTCTCAAGCAGCGCAGCGCCGACGCCCTGGGTCGCGCCCGCGCCGACGACCTCGCCGACGACGACAGCACCGCCGAGGACGATCCGCGCCGGGCCGCGGGCTGACTCGTCGACGGTCGAGATCAATAGTTGCCCCCCGAGCCGAGACGCCCCTACATCTAGAGGGTGACTCCGGGGGACCCGACAGTTCGGCAGGCACTCGGCCAGGGCGATTTCGTCCGCCTGGTGTACCGGCTGGGTCGCACCAGCGCGACCGGCGTGTTGACCATCCACGCGCCGTGGCAGCGACCCGAGATCCTGGTCCTTCGCCGCGGCGCGCTGGTCACGACCGAGACCGATATCCAGGGTCGGGTCGCCATCGCGCGGCTGGCCCGGTTCGCCGCCGCCACCGGCGCGACCGCGTCGTTCGACGGCGGCGCCCAGACCCATCCACCGGGTGCCCGCGGCTTGCCGCTCGTGGTGTGGGCGCGCCAGCACCTCGAGGCCCAGCTCGATCAGACCCGCGCCGACGCCCTGACCGCCGAGCTGGCCGGGGCACGACTCTCGGTTCGTCCCGAGCACGCGCCCGACAGCGCCAACCTCGACGAAGCCGACCGCCGCGTGCTGGCGGCGATGGCGCAGCCGCGCCGGCTCGACCAGATCTGGCCGCTGGCGCGCACGCCACGCTTTCGCCTGCTTTGCTTCATCCACTTCTTGCGCCAGGTCGGCGCGCTGGCGGTGGCCGGCGTCGCGGCCGGTGATTCGGCCCCGCACCGCGCACCAGCGGTGGACTCGCGGCTGGCCGGGGCGCTGCGCATCCTCGGGCTGAGCGAGGCGACGGATCGCGACACCGTCAAGCGCGCCTACCGCCGCATGGCGCGCGCGTTTCATCCCGATCTGCAGCCCGGCGTGCCCGAACCGCGGCGCCGCGAGCTCGAGGCCCGGTTCGCCGAGGTGACCGCCGCGGCCGAGACGCTGCTCGGCTGATCCCGCGTGCTACCGTCGCGCGTGATCACCCGCGCCGGTGCGCTGGAGGACGAGCTGGTCGCGCTGGTCGCCGCCCTGCCCGCGCTGCCGATCGATCGGCTGCGCGCGCTGGCCGACGACGCGCGCGCGCTCGCCACCGGCGCCCGGCCGCCGACCGCGACCCTGGCCCGCGCGCTGGGCGCGGTGCTCGACCGCTACGCCGACGGCGCCGCGCCGCTCGAAGGCTGGGGCCTGGTCGCGCAGGCCGCCAGCACGCTGGCCGGCGCGCTGGCGGCGCCCGGCGCGGCGGCCGCGACCGCGCTGGCGGCGGCGACCCACGAGGTCGACGCGCTGGCGGCGCCGGCGCCGACCTCGCCGCGGCCGGCCCGGACGCCCGACGTGCCGCTGACGTCGCTGCGCCGGCGGACGTGATCGGCGCCATCAGCGCGGCGGCGCGCAGCCGCGGAGCGGGATGGTCGACATCGCGTGCAGCCCGCCGGCGGCGTCGAGATCGAGCAGGCCGACGATGGCGTTGAGGGTCACCGCCGAGGTGGCGACGTCGCCGTGGACGCCGCCGGCGATGGTCAGATCGAGCGCCGGATCGCCGTCGATGATCACGCGGTCGCGGGGATCGGGCTCGCCGATCGCGGCGCGGAAGATCAGCGTGATGACCTCGCGCCCGGCGGCGAACACCCGGCCCTCCTGGTGCACCCCACGGACGTCGCCGGCGGCGATGGCGCCCAGGTCACACACCAGCGGCGTATCGGCGATGATCGGCGCGATCGACTCCTGGTAGCGCTCGAAGCCCAGGCCGAGGGCGGCGGCGATCATGGTGGCCGACTCGCGCAGCCCGACGTGGCGCACGATGCCGGCGGCGACGCGGCGCTCGAACTCGGCCACCGACAGCGCGGCGCCGATCTTGGCCTGGAACGGCAGCCGGCGCAGCGCCGCGTCCTGGATGCGGTGGACCTCGACGCGGCGGACCTCGGCGCAGGCGGTCGTGATCGCGACCGGCAGCGCGTCCATCACGAAGCCGGGATTGACGCCGGTGCCGAGCAGGTGGACGCCACGGCCGAGCGCCAGCTGGCTCAGCTCGCCGGCCAGCGCGGTGTGCCGATCCCAGGGCCACGCCAGCTCCTCGCACGTCGACACCACCGAGATCGTGCGCTCGAGCAGCGCGCGCAAGGTCGGCGCGCACAGCGCCAGGTCCGAGACCGTCGCGACCACGGCGACGTCGATGGGCGCCGTGACGTCGTCGAGCGCGGCGGCGACCACCGCGTCGGCGTCGGCGCCCGGCACCAGCTCGGCCAGCGGCCGGCCGGCGTGCGCCGGATCCACCGCCGCGATGACGTCACCGAGCCGGCGGCGGACGACGTCGGCCGCGATCCGACGTCCGAGCGGCCCGAGGCCGACGTGGAGGAATCGATATCGTCGTCGCATCCCCCGATCTTGTGATAGACGAGGCCACGATGTCCACGCTCGACAATCGGAGCTACTACGACGAGTTCGCTGGCTGGTACGAGCGCGAGCGCGGCCAGGGCTACCACCGCATGCTCGACGACCTCGAGGTCGACCTGGTGGCGCGCTACGGCACCGACAAGGACGTGCTCGAGGTCGGCTGCGGCACCGGGCTCATCCTCGAGCGCGTCAACGCGTTCGCGCGCTCGGCGGCCGGCGTCGATCTGTCAGCCGGGATGCTGGCCAAGGCGACCGCGCGGGGCCTGGCGGTGTCACAAGGCTCGGCGACCAGGCTGCCGGTGCGCGACGCCGCGGTCGACGTCGCCTACTCGTTCAAGGTCCTGGCTCACGTCGCCGACATCGAGGGCGCGCTGCGCGAGATGGCGCGCGTCGTCCGACCCGGCGGCTGGGTGCTGGCCGAGTTCTACAACACGCGCTCGTTGCGCCGCCTGGTCAAGTGGCTCAAGCCGCCGACCGCGGTCTCGGCGCAGACCAGCGACGAGGCGGTCTACACCCGCTACGACACCAAGCAGGCCATCGCCGGCTATCTACCGCCCGAGCTCGAGTGGGTCACCACGCGCGGGATCCGGATCGTCACGCCGGTGTCGATGGTCCACGACCTGCCGGTGGTCGGCCACCTGGTCCGCAAGGCCGAGGATCTGCTCGCCGATCAGCCGATCGCCCGCGACCTGGGCGGCTTCCTGGTCGTCGTCGCCCGCCGCCGCTGACCGCGGCGTGGTACCGCATCAGCATGCAGATCCGGGTCGGCTACGAGCTGAGCTACAGCTTTCCGCAACCGACGCCGATGATCCTGGTGGTCAACGTGCACTACACGCGCGCCGCCGACCTGGTCCGCGCCGACCACATGCTGACCAGCCCGTCGGTCCCGTTCGTCGCCTACCGTGACGGCTTCGGCAACTGGTGCAACCGGATCGTCGCCCCCGCCGGGCAGCTGCGCATCACCGCCGACGCGGTGATCCGCGACAGTGGCCAGCTCGACCCGGTGGTCCCCGGCGCGGAGCAGCACACCGTGCAGTCGCTGCCCGAGGAGACGCTGGTGTTCCTGCTCGGCAGCCGCTACTGCGAGGTCGACCGGCTGTCGGAGCTGGCGTGGCGACAGTTCTCGTCGGGGCCGACCGGCTGGGCGCGGGTCCAGGCGATCTGCGATTTTGTCCATCAGCACATCACGTTCAGCCACGCCGCGGCGAGTCCGAGCAAGACCGCGTGGGAGGTCTTCCAGGACCGAGCCGGGGTCTGTCGCGACTTCGCCCACCTGGCCATCGCCTTGTGTCGCTGCATGAACATCCCGGCCCGCTACTGCACCGGCTACCTCGGCGACATCGGCGTGCCGGTCGATGGCTTCATGGATTTCGCCGGCTGGTTCGAGGCCTACCTCGGCGGCCAGTGGCACACGTTCGATGCTCGCAACAACATCCCGCGCATCGGACGGGTGCTGATGGCGCGCGGACGCGACGCCGCCGACGTGGCGATCACCACCACCTTCGGCCCCAACACCCTCGAGACGTTTCGGGTCTGGGCCGACGAGATCTGATCGTCAGGCCGGCGGCAGCGTGTGGTATATGTTCCAAGGAAGATATATTTCTTCCAGGGAAGAACCCATGGCGCTCAACATCAAGCATCCCGACGCCGATCGCCTGGCTCGCGAGCTCGCGACCAGGACCGGCGAGTCACTCACCGACGCGGTCTTGAACGCCTTGCGAGAACGCCTCCTTCGCGAAGAGGCGCGCCACCGCGGGCCCACCCTGCGGCGAGAGCTGGCGAGGATTCGAGAGCGCTGCGCGGCGCTTCCGGTGGTGGACCCGCGGACGCCCGACGAGATCATCGGGTACGACGACCACGGGCTGCCGCGCTGATGGTCATCGACACGTCAGCCCTGGTCGCGATCCTGACCAACGAGCCCGATGCTCCCACGATGGAGGCGGCGATCGAACGCGATCCGGTGAGGCTGGTGTCCGCGGCGACGTTGGTCGAGGCGTCGATCGTGATCGAGGCTCGCTTCGGTGAGGTCGGTGGTCGCGAGCTCGACCTGCTGGTTCACAAGGCGCAGATCGAGATCGTCGCGTTCGACCAGGAACAAGCCGAGCTCGCGCGCGATGCGTACCGCACCTACGGCAAGGGGCGGCATCCCGCCGGCCTCAACTACGGCGACTGCTTCTCGTACGCGCTGTCCCTCGCCCGCGGCGAGCCGCTGCTCTACAAGGGCAACGACTTCGACAAGACCCCGATCAGGCCCGCGCGGTGACCCCACGCCGCAGCCGGCCAGGGCCAGCTCACAGCTGGATCGGCGGCCGCCAGTTCCAGGTCCCGGCCACCGGCTGCCACGTCCCCGCCGGCATGGTCGTGCGCATGCGCGGCGGCGGGTTGCGGTTGCCATCGATGCCGAGGCTGTAGAAGGTGTTGTCACTGGGGCGGAACACGGTGAAGTCGATCAGCCCGTCGCCGTCGTGGTCGCCGTAGCACGGTACATCGCTGGTGCCGTAGCCCCACGGCGAGGCCTGCTCGACCGCGTAGCGGTTGGTCGAGGCCTGGATCGACCACCAGCCGACCGTGTTGAAGATCGCGGGGTCGGCCTTGTTGTCCTCGTCGTACATGGCGGCCCGCGGGCGGTCGCCCGCCGCGCCGACGCCGGTGTAGCGCGTGATCGAGCCGCCGTTCGAGTTGCGGATCCAGTGCCAGGAGCTGGCGCGGAGGCTGACGCCGGGCTGCAAGCCGGCGGCGGATGCGCCGTGCTACGCGCCGGAGCCCGCGGAGGCTGAGGCCGCACATCAGATCGCCTGCGAGGCGGGTTTCGCAGCGCCGGATGGGCGCTCGGTAAAGCGCCCGCACGTCGGCGATCCGGTCGTGAGGGGCCGCGATAGCGGCCGGCGCAGGGAGGCGTCGCGGTATGGGGGTACCCGCCCGCGGCGTTACCCATATGACGCGCGTGTCATATGGGTAACTGCGCCGGGGGACACCCCATGGGTCGGTGCCGTGCCCGGGCGGAAGCGCCAGCACGCCCCGGACAACGCGGAGGTTCGCCGCCGGGTTCATCGGATCGAAGCCGGAATGCCGCGTGCTAGCTTGCGGCGCCTTGTCGTCGGTTCGCGATCTCGTCCGCCACAGCGCGAAGGGCCCGGTGCTGGTGCATGGCGCCAGCGCGTCGTGGCTGGCGCTGGCGGCGGCGCGCCTGGCCGCGGCCGATCCGAGCCGGCCGGTGATCGTGGTGGCCGCCGATGACGTGGCCGCCGCCCGTCTCGCCGACGACCTCGGGTTCTTCACCACCGGCACCGCGGTGCTGCCGGCGCCCGACGGGTCGCCGTACGCCGAGCTGGCCGCCGATCGCGTGATCGCGGCCACTCGCCTGGGCGTGCTGTACCGGCTGGCGGCCGGCGATCCGCCGCCGGTGATCGTCACCTCGGCGCCGGCGGTGCTGCGCCGCACCCTCGATCGCGACGAGCTGCTGGCCCGCGGGCTGACCCTGGCACCGGGGCAGACCATCGATCGCGACGCGGTCGTCGCCCGGCTGGTGGCGGCCGGCTTCGCGCGGGTGCCGGTGGTCGAGGACGCCGGCACGTTCGCGGTGCGCGGCGCCGTGCTCGACGTCGCCACGCCGCTGCAGCCGTACCCGGTGCGGGTCGAGCTCGACGGCGACGTCATCGAGTCGCTGCGGCTGTTCGACCCCGGCACCCAGCGCACGCTGCGCACCATCGACCGCGTCGACCTCCACCCGGTGCGCGAGACGATCGTCACCGGCGAGGTCGACTGGCGGACCGCGGTCCGCGACGCCGCCGACGCCGTCCATCACCCGTCGCGCGCCACCCGCCAGCTCATCGAGCAGGTCGCGGCCGGCGACTTCGTGGGCATCGACGTGCTGATGCCCGCGTTCCACGCCCGCACCGCCGCGGTCTGGGAGCTGGCGCCGCCGACCACCACCTGGGTGTGGTGGGACCCCGACGCGATCGTCGCCACCGCCGACGCCGAGCTGGCGATGGCGGCGGCGCGGCACGCCGAGCGGGTCGCCCACCGCCAGGTGTCGTTCCCGCCCGCCGCTCACTACCTCGACCGCGCCGAGCTGATCGAACGCCTGACCCGCGACCCGCGCCGCGTCGTCGCGCCGACCCTGGAGCTGGCCGCCGATCCGCGCGCCGACGGCGCCGCCGCGTTGCGGGTGGCGCTCGACGATCTGCGGCCGCTGCGCGCCGAGCTCGAACGCATGCGCGTCCAGCACGACGATCACCTGGCCGCACCGCTGGTCCGGGCGGTCTCGGCGTGGCGCGCCGACTGCCTGGCGGTCACGTTCGCCGCCGACAGCGCGCTGCGCGCCGACCGCATCGTCGGCCTGCTCGAAGGCTATGGCCTGGCCTGCGATCGCAGCGCCGGGTTCGGCGACGGCGGCGACGCCGACGCCCCGGTGCGCGTCGTGGTGGCGCCGCTGTCGTCGAGCTTCGTGAGCCGCGGCGACGGCGTCGCGCTGGTGTCGACCGCCGACGTGCTCGGGGCCCGCAAGGCGGCGCCGCGCCGCGCCGCCGCGCGCAAGGCCAAGGACGCCTTGCTCGGCGGGGTCGGCGACTTCTCGCTGCTGGTCGCCGGCGACTTCCTGGTCCACCAGCTCCACGGCGTCGGTCGCTACCGCGGGCTGGTCAAGCTGCCCGGGACCGCCATCGATTTTCTCCACCTCGAGTACGACGGCGGCACGCTGTACCTGCCGGTGTACCGGCTCGGCGAGGTGCAGCGCTACGTCGGCGCCGAGGGCCACGCGCCGCGCCTCGATCGGCTCGGTGGCGCGACCTGGGACAAGGCGCGCGCCAAGGTGTCGCGGCAGGTGGCGGCGCTCGCCGAGGAGCTGCTCCAGATCTACGCCCAGCGGGCCGCGATGCCCGGCCACCGCTTTCCACCCGCCGACGATTACTTCCGCGACTTCGAGGCCGCGTTCGCCTTCGAGGAGACGCCCGATCAGGCGGCCGCGATCGACGCCGTGCTGGCCGACATGGAGAGCACCAAGGCGATGGACCGCCTGGTGTGCGGCGACGTCGGCTACGGCAAGACCGAGGTCGCGCTGCGGGCGGTGTTCCGCGCCGCGCTGGCCGGCAAGCAGGCCGTGGTGCTGGCGCCGACCACGCTGCTGGTCGAGCAACACGCGCGCACCATGAGCGAGCGCTTCGCGTCGTGGCCGGTCAAGATCGGCCGGCTGTCGCGGTTCCAGAGCAAGGCCGAGCAGCTCGCCACCGTGCGGGCGCTGGCCGACGGCACGCTCGACGTGGTGGTCGGCACCCACCGGGTGCTGTCGCCCGACGTCCGCTTCAAGGATCTGGGCCTGGTCGTCATCGACGAGGAGCAGCGCTTCGGCGTCAGCCACAAGGAGCGGCTCAAGCGGCTGCGGACCGAGGTCGACGTCCTGACCCTGACCGCGACGCCGATCCCGCGCACCCTGCACCTGGCGATGGCCGGGCTGCGCGATCTGTCGATCATCGCGACCCCGCCGGCCGATCGGCGCGCGGTGCGCACGTTCGTCGCCACCGTCGACGAGGCGCTGATCAAGGGCGCGATCGAACAGGAGCTGGCGCGCCGTGGCCAGGTCTACTTCGTGACCCGGCACATCGGCGCCGAGGATCGGGGCGCGAAGCCGAAGCCGGGCACCGCGTCCGGTCATCGCGAGCCGTCGATCACCGACTGGGCGGCGATGGTCCGGCGCCTGGTCCCCCGGGCGCGGGTCGGTATCGCCCACGGCGCGCTGGCCAGCGACGCGCTCGAGGACGTGATGGTGCAGTTCGTGAAGGGCGACCTCGACGTCCTGGTCTCGACCTCGATCGTCGAGAGCGGGCTCGACATCCCGCGCGCCAACACCATGTTCGTCGCCCGCGCCGACGCCTTCGGGCTGTCGCAGCTCTACCAGCTGCGGGGCCGGATCGGCCGCTCGCGCGAGCGGGCCTACTGCTATCTGCTGGTGCCGGCGCCCGACCAGCTGACCGAAGATGCACGACGACGGCTGGAGGCGCTGCAGCGCTTCACCGAGCTGGGCGCCGGCTTCCAGATCGCGTCCGCCGACCTCGAGATCCGCGGCGGCGGCGAGCTGCTGGGCGGCCGCCAGTCGGGCTCGATCGCCGCGGTCGGCTTCGATCAGTACACCCGCATGCTCGAGGCCGCGGTCGCCGAGCTGCGCGGCCAGCCCATCCACCAGGCCATCGATCCCGAGCTGACGATCGAGGTGCCGGGCTACATCCCCGACGACTACGTGCCCGACACCGGCCAGCGCCTCGAGCTCTACAAGCGGCTGTCGTCCATCGAGGACGAGGACGAGGTCCGCGAGATCCTCGACGAGATCCACGACCGCTACGGACCGTTGCCGGGCCAGGTGCTGCTGCTGGCCGATCTCATGGTGGTCAAGGCGCTGGCTCGCCGGCTGTCGGCGACCTCGGTCGAGCTGACCCGGTCGCGGCTGGCCATCGGCCTGGCGCCGACCACGCCCATCGATGCCCGCCAGCTACCGCCACCGTGGCGGCTCGAACGCGACGGGCGGCTGCACGCCACCATCGGCAGCGACGAGACCGCGCCGGCCGAGGCCGCGCGACGTCGCTTGCAGTCGCTCCTCGAGCGTGCTACCTGAACTCGGCAAAAGCCGAGTCACGTGAGGTACTTATGCGCACGTTCCAGGTGATCTTGATCTCGCTTTGCGCGGCGTTCGTCGCTGCGGCCACCGGCGCTTGCCAGGAGAAGCCGGCCAAGCGCGGCGGCAAGAAGACCACGGCCCCGTCGCCGGGGCAGTCGGCCGCCGATCTGACGACGCCGCTGGCCCAGGTCGACGATGTCGTGATCACGGTCGGCGAGCTGCAGGAGCGACTCAATCGCCAGTCGCCGTACATCCGCGCTCGCTACACCTCGCTCGAACAGAAGAAGGAGTTCCTCGACAGCCTGGTCCGCTTCGAGGTGCTGGCCAAGGAGGCGCAGCGGCGCGGGTTCGACAAGGATCCGGAGGTCATCCGCACCATGAAGCAGGTGATGATCCAGAAGCTGATGAAGGACGAGTTCGAGGTCCGCGTCACGCCGGAGTCGATCACCGACCCCGAGATCAAGGCCTACTACGACAGTCACCTCGACGAGTTCGTGAAGCCCGAGGAGGTGCGGGCGTCGGCCATCGTGGTGCGCGCCAAGGCGCAGGCCGATCGGGTCGCCGCCGAGGCCGCCGGCGACGCCGGCAAGACCAACAAGGGCTTCCGCGACCTGGTCGCCAAGTACACCAGCCACGAGGACACCAAGCTGCGCGGCGGCGACCTGCGCTACATGACGGTCGGCATCAAGGACTGGCCCCAACCCGTGGTCGCGGCGACGTTCGCGCTGGTCAACACCGGCGACGTGTCGGGCGCCATCGATGCCGGCGACGGCACCTGGTGGATCCTCAAGCAGACCGGGCGGCGCAAGGCGATGACCCGCACGCTGGCCGATGCCTCGCAGCAGATCCGCAACAAGCTGTACCGCGAGAAGCGCGTCGACGCGCAGAAGCAGTTCATCGACGGACTCCGCAACAAGGCGCGCATCACGATCGACGATGCCAGCCTGGCCAAGGTGAAGATCGATACCTCGACCGCCGGCGGTGATCCGCACGGCGACTCGGCGCCGCTGCCCGACTTCACGCCACCGGCGCCGACCCCGGGCGTGGCGCCCATGCCGGTGCCGCCGCCGGTCGCGCCGCCGGCGACCCCGCCGTCCGGGTCGACGTCGCCAGGGCCCAGGTGACAGGCAACGTGACAGGCAACCCTTGGCATGGCACCACCGTCCAACCGGGAGTCGTGATGCGTCCCCGCCTGCTCCTCGCCGCCGTCGCCGTCGCCGTCCTCGCCCTCGGCACGCTCGCCGGTGCCGCCGTCGCCCAGCCCAAGGCGGGCACCAAGAAGGCGCGCCGGGTCTACGTCGTCGATCGCGTGGTCGCGGTCGTGAACGACGCGGTCATCCTCGAGACCGAGCTGACCATCCGGATGGCTCCCTACGAGGCCGATGTCGAGGGCATCACGGATCTCAAGGAGCGGACCCGCCGGCTGGAGAAGCTGCGCGGCCAGGTCCTCGACGAACTGGTCAACGAGGAGTTGATCTTCGAGGCCGCCAACGAGGCGCGCATCGAGGTGACCCCCAAGGAGATCGACGCGGCCATCGCCGACATCCGGAGCCAGAACAAGCTCGACGAGGCGCAGTTCCAGCAGGCGCTGGTGGCGCAGGGGTACAACATCACCGCGTATCGATTCGACATCCAGCGCCAGCTCACGCGCGTCAAGGCGATGAACCAGCTGGTCGCCCCCAAGGTCAACGTCACCGACGACGAGGTGCGCGGCCGCTACGATCAGATGCAACGGCGCTCGGAGGCGGTCGGCGCGGTCCGCTTGTCGCACATCCAGTTCGTGCTTCCGGAGCGGCCGACCGAGGCCGAGGTCGCCGCCGCCAAGGCCAAGGCCGCCGCCGCGATGACTCGAGTCAAGGGTGGCGAGGACTTCGCCGAGGTCGCCAAGCTGGTCAGCGAGGACGTCGCCAGCCGACCCGGCGGCGGCGAGCTGGGCTGGATCGAACGCGGCTCGCTCGATCCGCAGTGGGAGAGCGTCGTCTTCGCCATGGAGCAGGGCGAGCTCCGCGGGCCGGTCAGCGGTCCGACCGGGCTGCATGTCTTCTACGTCAGCGAGATCAAGCGCAACGAGATGAAGAGCTTCGACGAGCTGAAGGAGCAACTGCGCGGGGAGCTGCGACGGCGGGAGATGGACAAGCAGACCCAGCAGTGGATCGAGGAGCTGCGCAAGCAGTCGTTCCTCGACATCAAGCTGTGACCTGAGCGCTGATCAACGCTATTCCTCTCGATCCTGGCTGACCTGGCTGAACGGCGTCTGGCTCCTACCTCATCTTCCAGGGCGGTTGGCACTGGTCTCGGGGCCGCTCCGACTTACAATCGGAGAGGTCATGGCCGACAACCGACGAACCGCGACGCGTCACGACGTGGACATCGCTTGCGCGTTTGTCGCCGATACCGGGGCACCAGACGGCGGCCCCATCGACACCCGCATCGTCAACCTGTCGGTCGGCGGCGCCCTGCTCGACATCGCCCGCTTGCCGATGGGCCGGCGCGTGCACGTGAGCTTCCGCGTGCCGACCGCCGAGTCGGCGATCTCCATCGGCGGGGTCGTGCGCTGGTCGACCGACAACAGCGTCGGCGTCCAGTTCGACGGCCTCCGCCCCAAGGACGTATGGGCGCTGTCCAAGTACCTCGAGTCGTTGCCGCACTAGCCGGCGCCGGCGTCGGCGTCCTTTGGCTGCTCGGGCTGCTCGGGTTCGGGATCGCGCCGGCGTTCGCGGCCCCCGCGCCGGGCGGCGAACCGCTGGCGATCATCGAAGCGCGACCGGCGTCCGCCGATCGCGACGCGACGCGGCGGCGATTCATCGCCGCGCTGGCGACCGTCAACGGCGTGGCGGTGGTGGCCGACGACCGCGAGGCGGCGCTGACCGGGGTGGCCACCGACGCTGATGACGCCCTGGCCACCGCGGCGCTGGCCGAGGCTCGCGACGGTTTCGGCGCCCTCGAGTGCGGTCGAGCCCGGCCGGCGGCCGAGGATGCCGTGCGGCTGCTCGCCGCGCGCCAGGCCGCCGCCATCGACGAGACGGTCCGGATGCGGGCGGCGTGGACCTACGTGCTGCTGTGCGCCGACCGCGACGGCGACGGTGCGATGGCGCGCGCCGCGGCCGATCGCCTGCGTGCCATCGGCGCCGCCGCCGCGGTGCCGCCCGACATCTGGGCCCGCTTCCCCGACATCGACGCCGCGACCGATCGCGACATCGTCGAGCTCACCGTGAGCGCGCCGGTCGGCGCCGCGGTGACGATCGACGACGTCGCGGTGGGCGTGGCGCCTTTGACCCGCTTCGTCGCCGCCGGCAAGCACCTGGTCGCGGTCGCGACCGGTGCCAGCCGTGGCGCGGTGATCGCCACCGTGCACGGCAAGCCGCTCACCATCGAGGTGGCCGCCCTCGATCGGATCGCGGCCTGGCGCGATGTCGCGGCCCAGGTCGCGGCCTGGCAGGGTGCGGCGCCGCCGACGGAGGTCGAGGTCAGTGAGCTGATGACCCGGATCGGCGTCCGGTTCGCGGTCGTGCTCGGCGAACGCGGCGCGGCATCGTTGTGGGTGCGGCGGCCGCAACAGCGCACCGCGCGCCTGGTCGTCGATGGCGACCTCGGCGACCCGCTCGCCATCGGCGCCGGCGTCATGGCCCGCGTCGAAGCCTGGACCGGCGCCGGCCCGGATCCCGATCAGCCGCTGCTCACCGAGGACGACGAGCTGGTGCGCGAGGTCTCGCGTCCGCGCGAGCCGACCCGGTGGTGGGTGTACGCGGTGATCGGCGGCGCCCTCGCCGCCGGCGCCGCCACGATCTACGCCCTCGATGCCGGCGACGACCGCCAGATCATCGATCTCACGTTCCCGTGATCCTCATGCCCCGTGCTCGCCATCCACTTCGCTCGTGGGCCGCCGCCGTGGCGGTCGTGCTCGCGCTGGCGCTGGCGCCCGGGCCGGCCGCGGCGACGCCGCTGCCGGTGACGATCGATCGCGGCGACCTCGTGGTCCGCGCCGCCGCCGGGCTCGAGGCGGAGGCCGGGCGACTCGCCGATCGCGCCCAGCGCGTGCTGCCCCGCATCGCCGAGGATCTGCCCGAGCTGCCCCGACCGGCCCGCATCGAGATCCGGCTGGTCCGCGACACCGCCGAGCTGTCCTCGGTGTCGCCGCCTGGGCGCGGCGCGCCGCGCTGGGCGGCCGGCGTCGCGTTCCCCGACGAGGGGGTGCTGGCGCTGGCGCTGTATCGCGGCGCGCAGCTCCACGACACCGGCAAGACGCTCGATCACGAGCTGGCCCATCTCCTGCTCGGCGCCGCGGTGCGCGATGCACCCCGCTGGCTCCACGAGGGTTTCGCCTGGCAACACGCGCAGGATCTCGACCTGTCACGGCTCGAGACCCTGGCCGGCATGGCGTGGTTCGGCAACATCGCGCCGCTCGACGCTCTCGAGGCCGGCTTCCCGGTCGAGGAGGCACCGGCGTCGCGCGCCTACGCGCAGAGCTACGACTTCGTCGGCTACCTCGCGCACCGCGGGCGATGGACCGACGGCGATGACGACGGCGATCGGTGGCCGTTCCGGTATTTCCTGCGGGCCCTGAGCCAGGGCCAGGACGTCGACGCCGCGGCGCGCGACGCCTACGGCCTGGGCATCGAGGAGATCTACGAGGAGTGGCGCGCGGATCTGATCCGCCGCTACTTGCTGGTGCCGGCCAGCGTGTTCGCCAGCGGGCTGTGGGTGCTGGCGGCGCTGCTGCTGGTGCTGGCGTGGCGACGACGACGCAAGCTGGCCCGCGTGCGCCTGGCGCAGATGGCCGCCGAGGAGGCCCAGCGCCACCGTGCGCCACCGCACATGCCGTGGCCGGGCGCGGCCGATCCACTCGCCGAGCCCGACCTCGGGCTCGATGATCTGCGCGGTCGCTATCCCGATGCGGTCGTCACCGACGGCAGCGGCGGCGAGAACGACAACGAGGGTGACGACGATGAGCGCCCCGATCCGCCGCCCCGGCGCTGGATCAACTGACGACCTGCGCGCCCGATCCGGCCCGCGATTAACCGTGCGCTGCCCCACGAGGGGCGGCTTCGAAATGGACCCCGGCGCCGACCTGGGCGATCCTGAAGCCACCTATCGGGGGTCCTGACATGGCACAGCCTTCTGCATCGATCTCGCTTGCCGGCGCTCTGGCGCTGGCGTTCCTCGCCTGTGGCGGTGACGACGAACAGTTCACCGACGGCGGACCGATCGACGGCCCGACCGAGGAGGACGCCACGGTCGACGCGCCGATCGACGCCACCGCGCTTGGAACCGCGACCCTCACCGTGCGCGGCATGGGCAACCCGGTCCCGGGCCTGACCGTGGTGTGGAACGATCCGACCGGCGCCGTGCAGACCCAGGAGGTCACCGACAACGCGGGCGTGGCCAGCGAGACGATCATGATCGGCAGCTCGGTCACGCTGTTCGTGACGATGCCGGGCGGCGGGATCACCGGCTACATCACGATCTCGTTCCTGGCCATCGAGCCCGGCGATAACCTGGTCTGGGACTTCGACGAGCCGACGTCGGCGACCGCGACCACCGCCACCATCACCCTGCCCGGAGCGCAGGCCACCGCCACGTCGTACACGGTCAGCGCCGGCTGCACCGAGGTCCAGACCGCGACCCCGACCCAGCCCGTGACGCTGGTCATCCCGATGCGCTGCCTGGGCAGCAATCAGAGCTTCGACATCGTGGCGGTGGCGAACGACACCAACGGTGCACCGGTCGGTTACGACCACGCCAACACCACGGTGACCGGCGCCGCGACGGCCGTGACGCTCGACGCCTGGCAGACCACCTACCAGCCGCTCACCTACTCGCTCACCAACCCGCCCGCTGACGCCACCGGGGTCGGCGTCGAGAACCACTTCCGCATCGACGGCGTGCACTTCGACGGCCCGCGCGCCGGCGGCGGCTTCGCCGGCGGTTCGGCGACCATCGCCAGTGGCTACTGGAACGGTAGCGTCGTCAACCGGCTGCAGTACGCGATCTTCATCGGCCGCACCGCCGGCAACCCGGCGGCCGCGGCCGGCGCCTCGATCTTGCTCGGCGGCAAGCCCGACGCGCCGGCGACGGTGGCCCACGATCTCTCGACGCTGCTGCCGATCATCACCGCGGCCACGCTGGGCGAGACCGCCGGCCGCCTGCAGGTCGACTGGACGCCGGCCGGCTCGTTCGCGACCACCGATGGCGCGCTGATGCTGACCAACTGGACCGAGACGGGCGAGAACCACCAGGCCTTCGTCATGGCGCCCCCCGACGTCTCGTCGCCCTTGACGATGCCGGTGATCCCCGACGCGCTGATGGCGTACCGGCCGGGCACCACGCCGACGTTCCTGATCCCGACCATCATCTTCGCCGAGGCCGACTACCTGGCCGGCTACGACGTGTTCCGCCGCGAGGGCTGGCGCATCTTCGGCGACAACGCCACCAACAGCCTGCCGCCCGCCGGCGGTCTGCTGCGCGGCACGCTGGGCGGCCAGTTGCCGGGGGGTGGCGGCAACTGACCCGCGGCGGTCACGGGATGGAGACGCGGAGGGTGGCGGGTACGCACCCGACCGTTTCGCCGGCGCAGGTGTCACGGCGAAAGATGTCTTGATAGAGGTTGGTATCGCCGGCGATCAGGTTGCCGGCATCGGAGTGGAAGGCGACGTACCGACCGCTGGGCGACATCGAGAGTTGCTGACTGAAGGAGTTGCCCGGGTTCGGCGCGGTGGTCGACACCGAAACCAGCGAGGTCGACGGCGTACATCCGCCGGCGCCGAGACAGGTATCGCGCAGGAAGACATCGCCGTTGTTGTTGTTGTCCCCGGGGACCAGATTGAAGGCGGTCGACGCGTCGAACGCGACGAAGCGCCCGCCGCTGGCGACCGCGGGGGGCGTCGAGCCGCTGATGCCGTTGGCCTCGGCCCCGGCGGTCGTGACCGAGGCCCGCGTGGTGGTCGGCACGCAGCCGCCGCCGGCGCCGACGCAGGTGTCGCGCACGAACATGTCGATGAAGCCGTTGGTGTCCCCGGTGACCAGGTTGGTGGCGGCCGAATCGAACGCCAGGTAGCGGCCGTCGGCGGAGAACGCCGTCGCGGTGATGCCGGAGCTGCCGACCACCTCGCCGCCCGCGGGGTCGACCGAGACCCGGGTGGTGGACGGCACGCAGCCGCCGACCGCCCCGGCGCAGGTATCGCGCACGAACACATCGGCGCGGTTGTTGGTATCGTTGGCGACCAGGTTGCTCGCGTTCGATGGCCACGCCACGTAGCGACCATCCGCCGAGACCGTGTGACGGGCCGTGACCGAGTTGTTGGACTGCGAGCCATCGCCGGCCACCGAGACCCGGGTCGTCGTCGCGCCACAGGCCACCGCGCCGAGGCAGGTGTCGCGCACGAAGAGGTCGGCGCGGTTGTTGGTATCGCCGGTGACCAGGTTGGTGGCGTTGGAGAGGAACACCACGTAGCGGCCGTCACCCGAGATCTCTCCGAACTGGCTATTGCTGTTCTCCACCGCGCCGATCGCCGACAACGACACCCGGACCGTCGACGGCGTGCAGCCGACGGCACCGGCACACGTGTCGCGGAAGAAGACGTCGGACATGCCGTTGGTGTCGCCCGCCACCAGGTTGGTCGCGTACGACTCGAAGGCGATGTAGCGGCCGGTCGCCGACATCGAACAGAATCCGCTGGCGCCATTGCCCTGGGTACCCGCGGTGTCCACCGACACCCGCGTGGTCGACGGCGTACACCCGGTGGCGCCGAGGCAGGTGTCGCGCACGAAGATGTCGCGGAAGCTGTTGGTGTCACCCGCGACCAGGTTGCTGGCCAAGGTCGTGAAGCAGACGTAGCGACCGTCGTGGCTGATGTCGGGCTGGTCGCTGTGGAAGTTGGCCTGCGGCCCGTGGAACGTGGCGGTGCAGTTCCGGTTCCCGGTCATGTTCACCATGGCGACACCGACGCCGGAGCAGTCGACGCTCCAGCCCCCGAACGTCGAGCCGCCGGTGGGGTTGGCGGTCAACATCACCGGGGTCCCGCTGCTGTAGGTCTCCGAGCAGTCACCGGCGCAGGTGATCCCGATCGGGTCCGAGGTCACGGTGCCGGTGCCGGTACCGTCCATCATCACCGTCAGGGTGAACAGCGGCGTGGCGTCGGGGGTGGCGTCGGTCGTGGCGTCGGTGGCCGCATCGGTCGTCGCCGCGTCGGTCGTCGCCGCGTCGGTCGACGCCGCATCGGTCGTCGCCGCGTCGGTCGTCGCCGCGTCGGTCGTCGCCGCGTCGGTCGTCGCCGCGTCGGCGGCGGCCCCGTCAGCCGCGGTCGAATCAACCGGTCCGCCGTCGACGGCGGAGCCGTCGTTGCCGGTCGCGTCGATCGACATGGCATCGACGGCGGCGTCGCCGCCGCCGCCATCGCACCCGATCGCGAACCCGAGCGCGACGACCACGGCAGCCAGACGGTTCCCCATCGAACCTGTACGAAGCATCACCGGTTTCGGATCGGCTGTTCCGGTTCCGGCCACAAGCGTGAAGGATTCTGCGCGCTTGCCTGCCTTACGCGGGGTGGACGAAGATGAAATCGGCGGGCGGCTCGAAGCGATAGCCGTCCTCGGTGACCCGGATGATCTCGGCGCCGTCCTCGCCGAGCAGGCGGCGGATGCGCATGATGTTGGTGAACAGCGCCGCGTCGTGCCGGAGCGGATGGTAGGCGACGTTCCACACCGTCTGCACGATCTCCTCCTTGGAGAACGTGCGACCGGGCGTGGCCGCGAACAGGAACAGCAGCTTCTTGAGCAGGCTGCGCCGGCGTAGATCGGCGAGCTCGGTGCCCTTGCGCCAGATGGTCTCGCGGACCGCATCGACCGCGAGCGTGCGTGCGGCCAGGCGCAACACCTCCGGATCGGCGTCGGCGACCTCGCTGATGGTGCCGGCGGCATCGATGACGCGGAACGGCCGCACCGCGGTGAGTCCGAGATCGGTGAGCAGGCGGCCGGCGGCCTCGATCGCCGCCTGTGACATCGCGGCGGCGGCGCCGCTGCCACCGACGGCGTAGGGATCGCCGCCGGTGATGGCATCGAGGGCGGCGGTGGCGGCGAGACGCTCGACCGGCAGGCCGGCCGACTGCGCCAGCTCGGCGGCGTCACGAGCGTAGGTCGCCGCGGCGGCGAGGTCGCCGTCGTCACGGGCCAGCGACGCCAGCGCGAGCAGCGCGTGGGCGCGGGGCCGGATGAGGCCGGCGGCAGCAGCCTCGCGCGCGGCGCGGCTGGCCTGGGCCCGAGCGCCCGCGCGGTCGCCCTTGGCGAGCTCGAGGCGGCAGCCGATCACCAGCGCCTCGGCGAGGTCGGCGGCGCGGCCCGAACGCTCGGCGGTGGCAGCGACGCGACGCGCGGCCGACAGCGCGCGACCGATGTCACCGGCGACGGTCGCGACCCGGGCTTCGGCGAGATCACGCTCGAGCTCGCTGACCAGCTCGTCGGAGCCGGCGCCGCGGGCGGCGTCGACCGTGCCGGCGCGCTGGCCAGCGGCGGCGCGGGTCTCGGCGGCGAGCTGGGCAACCCGGCAGGCGGCGACCGCGGTCAAGGTCACCGAGCTGGCCAGGCGATCGAGGGCCTCACGGGCGCGCTCGAGCCGCATCTCACCGAGGTCGACGGCGGCGAGCACGACGCTGGCGCGATCGGCGAGCGCAGCGAAGCCCATGCGGGTTGCCTGGGCCCGACCGGCGGTGGCCAGCTCGGCGGCCCGCGCCAGATCGCCGCGCCGGATCTCGACCTCGGCCAGGGCGATCTCGGCGACCAGCGCGCCCAGCTCGTCGCCACGGCTGCGGCGCGCGGCGACGGTGGCGCCGAGGCGGCGGACCGCCGTCTCGCAGTCGCCGCGGACCATGTCGAGCGCGGCGCGGCTCTCGTTGACCTGCTCGACGACCGGCACGGCGTCGAGGCCGCGGGTGCGTGCCATCGCCTCGTCGAGCGTGACCCGGGCCTCGCCGAGGCGCCCCTCGCGGGCCAGACCGCAGGCCCGGCGCGATTCGATGATCGCCGACAGCTCGTCGCTGCCGGCGTCACTCGACGCCAGGGCGCCGACGGCCCGGGTCAGCGCCGCGCGCGCGGCGGTCGGGTGGCCCTCGTGATCCTCGATCGCTGCCAGCGCCACCAGCAGGTGAGCGCGCCCGTGCGGCGGCGTGGCCGCCGCGAGCGCGGCCTCGACGCGCAGGCGGGCGTCGCCCGGGCGCCCGCGCAGCAGATCGATCTCGGCGTGGAGCGCGGTCCCGCGGGCCTGGTGCAGCCCGGCGTCGGGGCCCGTAGCGGGCGCCGAGGACCCGGCCGGACGGGGATGAGCGATCTGGGCCAGGCGCCGGATCGCACCGTCGACGTTGCCGGAGGCGAGCGCCAGCTCGGCGGCCAGGATCGGCGACACCCCGACCGCGCCCGCCGCCAGGCGCTCGGCGGCCTCGGCGACGCGGCCGGCGCGGGCAGCCAGCTCGACCTGCATGGCGCCCAGCTCCGGCGCCGCATCGGGGCCGATCGCGGCGATCAGGGTCTCGACCTCACCGCCGGCGCCGCGGCGGGCCAGCACGTCGGCACGCTCGACCAGCAGCCGCACCGCCTGGCCGACCTGGCCGGCGGCGAGGTGATGCAACACCGCCTCGCGGAGGCGATCGACCACGTCGAGCGCGGCCAGCGCGCCGTCGTCGCGCGCGCCGGGTGCCATCATCGCCGCGGCGGCGCGTTCGATCGGCAGGCGCACGTCGAGCGACAGCTCGGCCATCACCAGGTCCTGCACCAGATCGTGGACCCGCAGCCGGCCGGCGTCATCGCCGTCGACGAGCTGACGCGCGACCAGGGTCGCGACGGCGTCCTCGAGGTCGAGCTCGGGTGCCAGGGTGGCGACCGCCGCCGGCAGCACCGGCAGGCGCAGGATCGTCAGCACCTCGAGGGCGCGGCGGGCCCCGGGCGGCAACGCGCCGATCGTCCACGCCTCGTCGCCAAACCGGGCGCGCGCGAACTCGCGGCGCAGCAGCAACGGCAGACCGCGGGTGCGCAGCAACGCCGGCCCGACCTCGGTGCTCGCCCCGTGGGCCGCGGCGAGCGCACGCCACAGGTCGGCCGCAGCGGCATCGTCGAGACCGCCGAGCTCGAGCTCGTTGCGATCGAGGTCGGCGGGCAAGAGCAGTGGCTCGCGGGCGATCGCGATCACGCGTCCGAGCGCGCCGGGCGCGGGCGCGACGGCACCAACCACGCGAGCGGCCTCGTCGGGCGCGAGGTGGTGCAGGTCATCGATGACCAGCAGCTGCGACTCCATCGCCAGCGCCTCGGCCAGCCCACCCGGCGGACAGCGCAGCCGGCGTTCGGCGCGGCTGCGGACCGCCGCGAAGCGCTCGCCGGGGAAGCAGCGCACGTGGGTGGTGGTGACGTCGAGCGCCAGCGCGAGTTGCTCCACCAGCGACGTCTTGCCAGCGCCGATCGGCCCGTACAGCACCACCAGCGGTGCGCCGGCGAGGTGCTCGCGCAGCTCGGTGAGCTCGCGGTCGCGGCCGACGAACGACAGCGGCACCGACACGCGCCGCGGCGGCGGCTGGCTGTTGGCGCGGCGGCGACTCATGAGGGCCAAGACACGGTGACGTTACGCAAGGGTCATGCCGCCGGTTCGGGGTGGTGACATGGTGCCCAGATGCCCATGGTACCAGGAGTTTTTTTTCAACCCGGGCGGACTGCTGAGACGGTCGCGCCTCGATCGGGGTCCGAGGTGGGGAGTTTCGCCACGTTGTTGATAGGCTCGCTCAGCGTCCGATCCCTTCCAGCACGGCCCGGGTCTCGTCGATCGTCGCGACCTCGTCGGACCCCTGCTGCAGGAAGCGTTCGATCGCTGGCTGGCGCGCGATCGCCTCGTCGAGCGCTCGATCGGTGCCGGCCTTGTAGGCCCCGATGTGGATGAGGTCGCGCTGGTCCTCGTAGCGGGCCAGCCAGCGACGAACCCGCACCGCCGCGTCACGCTGCGAGGCCGGCGCCAGGCGCTGGAAGAGGCGCGACACGCTGGCCAGGATGTCGATGGGCGGGAAGTGGCCGCGCTGGGCCAGCCGCCGATCGAGCACGATGTGGCCGTCGACGATGCCGCGGACCTCGTCGGCGATCGGCTCGTCGAGATCATCGCCGGCGACCAGGACGGCGTAGATCGCGGTGATGGAGCCGGTCGGCGCGGTGCCGGTGCGCTCGATGAGCCGGGGCAGGAGCGCGAACACGCTGGGCGGATACCCGTGGCGCGCCGGCGGTTCACCCGCCGACAGGCCGACCTCGCGCTGGGCGCGCGCGACTCGAGTGAGCGAGTCGACCACCAGCAGGACCCGAGCCCCGCGGTCACGGAAGTGCTCGGCGACGGCGGTGGCGGTCGAGGCGGCGCGGACCCGGACCAGGCTGGGCGCGTCGCTGGTGGCGCAGACGACGACGGTGCGGCTGCGCGACGGACCGAGCGCGGCCAGCCAGTCGCCGAGCTCGCGACCGCGCTCGCCGACCAGGCCCAGCACGATCACGTCGGCGTCGGCGGTTCGGGCCAGCTGCGACAGCAACGTCGACTTCCCGACCCCGGCGGCGGCGAAGACGCCGACCCGCTGGCCCTCACCGAGGGTGAGGAAGCCGTCGACGGCACGCACGCCGGTGGCCAGCGGCCGCGAGATCGGGGGCCGGGTCGAGGGTGACGGCGCCGCCCGCTCGACTGGCCACGGCGGCGCGTCGACGGCATCACCGTCGATCGGACGGCCCAGGCCATCGAGGACCCGGCCCAGGACGGCGGGGCCGCACGGAAAGGTCAAGGGCGATCCGGTCGCGGTGATGGCGGCGCCCGGCGCGATCCCGTGCAGCTCGCCGAGCGGCAGCAGCACGACCTCGCCGTCGCGGAACCCGACCACTTCGGCGAGCAGGTCGTCGTCACCGCGGGCGATCCGGACCAGCTCGCCCACGGTGACGCCGGCACAGCGGCCGCGGCACAGCAGGCCGACCACGGCGGTCACGGTGCCGTCGCCGGCCGGCAAGCCGGCGTCGGCGCGAACGCGGGCGGCCTCGGCACGGGCGGCGGCGGCCCGGGCGTGCTCGCGATCAGCGACGGTGCGCGCGACCACCGCCTCGGCGCGAGCGGCGGCGACGTCGGCAGCGGCGGCGGCGCGAATGGCGCCCGCCTCCTGCTCGGCGTCGAAGACCCGGCCGTCGATGATGCGGGCGGTCATGGCGGCGCGACGGTAGCACGGGCGATCGCGCGGGCGATCTCGGCCTCGCCAGCGCCGTCGGCAGGTTCGACGAAGGCGCGGAGCTCGGCGAGCGCGACGACGCCCGCCGGTCGTGGCAACCGCTGGGCGAGCTGGCGGGCCAGATCCGGGACCCGGTCGACCACCGGCGCGATGGCGCGCAACCCGGCGCGGGGCAGCGCCAGTGGCTCGCTCCAGCTCAGCCCCGCCGTCCGGGCCAGGGCGCTCTTGCGGCGACCGAGGCGCGCCTCGGCGGCGTCGCCGAGCGCCGACAGCGCGGCCAGGTCGACGACCAGCTCCTTGCCCCACGGCAGGCGCGCCGCCAGCTCGGCCACCACGCGCGGAGAGCCGGCGCCGAGCGCGTGGGCGAGCAGCCGACGGCCAAGCAACGACAGCGCGCGCGCGAGCAGCGCGGGATCGAGCGCCACCAGCGCCACCGCCGCGGAGCCCGGCGCGACCGGATCGGGCATCGGCACCAGATCGCCGAGGTAGGCGCGGGCCAGGAATCGCTCGTGGGGCGCGCCCCCGTCGCCGGTCACCGCGGCGCGCACCGCGGCGAGCTCGCCGTCGAGCGCGGCGTCGAGCCAGCTCGCATGCACGGCACGCCAGCCGGCCGGGCGCGCCGCCGCCAGCTCGGCACGCAGGCGCTCGCCGAGCGCCGCACCACCGGGGGCGGTCAGCGCGACCAGCAACGCGCGAGCCGCGATGCCGTCACGCCCGCCGACCTGCGCCAGCGCCGCGTCGCCGGCGCCGCCAGGACGGAACGCGGCGAGCGCCAGCGCGCGCGCGACGTGCGACCCCGGCGCCGCGCTCACGGCGGGCCGGTCACGTCGCGCCGGTCTCGGCGCGCCGCCGCCGCCGGTTCGGCCGCAGCTTGTAGCGCAGCAGCTTGCCTCCCGGCCCACGCGGCAGCGCCTCGACGAACTCGAACCAGCGTGGATACTTGTACGGCGACAGCGTCTGCCTGACGAACTCCTGCAGCTCGGCCTCGAGCTCGGCGCCCGGGGCGTGGCCGACGTTGACCACCACGAACGCCAGCGGCTTGATCAGGCCGTCCTCGTCGTCGACGCCGATCACCGCCGCCTCCCACACCGCCTCGTGCGCGGTGAGCGCGCGCTCGACCTCGCTCGGCGACACCCACTTGCCACCGACCTTGAACAGATCGTCGGCCCGACCGCAGTGGTGGTACACGCCGCGGGCGTCGACCAGGAATCGATCGCGCGTCGTCAGCCAGCCCTCGGAGCCGATGGCGCCGCGATCAGCACCGGCGTCGCCGCCCCAGTAGCCCAGACACATCGACGGCGCGCGCAGCTCGAGCGTGCCGATCTCGTCGGTGCCGACCGCCTTGCCGTCGTCGTCGACGACGCGGGCCTCGATGGACGGCAAGGTCATCCCGCACGCACCGGGGCGCTCGTCATCGTTGGCCGGGCCGGCGATCGCGATCTGCATGACCTCGGTGATGCCGAAGCCGACCACGACGTCGACGCCGAGCACCGCCTTGATGCGCGGGATCAGCTTGTCGGGCATGCCCTCGCCGCCGGCGATGGCGCCGCGCACCTGCGGCAGCGGCGACGCGACCTTGGACGCCGCCACGTCGCGCGCCAGCTGGCCGTAGACCGACGGCGTCGACAGGAAGAAGTCGGGGCGAAAGCGCTCGATCGCCGCGAGCAGCACCTTGCTCGACGGCTGCTCGGGGAGCAGCAGCGACTCGGTGCCGGCCAGCAGCGGGAACACCAGCCCGGCGCCGAGCCCGAACGCCGTCGACAACCGGGTGACCGTGAAGATCTTGTCGCCGGCACCGAGCCCGAGAAAGCCGGCGAACGAGACGTACGCGGCGTGCACCGAGGCGTGACTGTGGCGCACCCCGCGCAGGTCGTCGCCGAAGCCGGCCGAGTACAGGAGCACGCACTCGGCCGTGGGCTCGACCGCCGCCGCCATCGCCGGGTTGGCGGTGCGGGTGATCACGCCGAAGTCGCGCTCGCCGGGGGCGCGGGGGGCCAGGCAGATCAGCTCGCGCAGGCGCGGCAGCTCGCCGCGCACCTGATCGATCGCCGGCTCCAGCTCGCCGTCGACGAACGCCATCACCGCGTGGGCGTGGTCGAGGTAGTCGCGCAGATCGTCGGGGCGGGCCAGCTCCGACAGCGGCACCGCCACCGCGCCAGCGTGGATGACGCCCAGGATCGCCGCCGCGGCCTCGAGCGTGTCACGCATGAGGATGGCGACTCGCTCGCCGGGGGCGATGCCGAGCGCGCCGAGCGCGCCGCCGACCCGGGCCACCTTGTCGGCCAGCTCGCGGTAGGTCCACGCTCGATCGCCCTCGTGGAGCGCCACCGCATCGAGGCGCCCGCCGGTCAAGGCCGGCGCCAGCACGCGGACGGCCAGGTTGTTCTGGCGATCTGCCATGCCAGCATGGTAGCGGGCGCGACGGGAGCGCAGCAATATCGAGGCGTGCGCATCGTCGCCGGATCCCTGGGTGGACGCGTCCTTCGCGCCCCGCCTGGCGCAGCCACCCGCCCGACGTCGGAGAAGGTGCGTCAGGCCCTGTTCAACATCCTGGGCCCACCGCCCGACGACACCCACGTGCTCGATCTGTACGCCGGCTCGGGCGCGCTCGGCCTCGAGGCGCTGTCGCGCGGGACGGCCACCGTGACCTTCGTCGAGCGCGCCCGGGCCGCGCTGGCGGCGCTGCGCGGCAACGTCGAGGCGCTGGCGGTCGCTGCCCAGGTCACGATCGTCAGCGTCGAGGTCGCTCGCTTCCTGACCGCGCCGCCGGCCGGACCACCGTGGCGCTGGGTGTTCCTGGATCCACCCTACGCGGCCGGCGTGCTGGACGACACGCTCGCCGCCCTGCCCCGAGCCCGCCTCACCGCGGACGCGGTCGTGATCGTCGAGCACGCGCACCGCGCGCCGGCCCCCGATCGCGCGGGATTCCTGCTACGAACGGAGCTGCGCCGCTACGGCGATACCGAGCTGTCGTTCTACCGCCCCGAACCGGAGACCCCATGACCTCCGATCCCAGCAAGCACGTCGTCGCGGTCTACCCCGGCACGTTCGACCCGATCACCAACGGGCACCTCGACATCCTGCGCCGAGCGCTGGCGCTGTTCGACCACATCGTGGTGACCTTGGCGGTCAACCCGCGCAAGCAGCCGCTGTTCACCGTCGACGAGCGGGTCGGCTTCATCCGCGACGCCCTGCCCGAGCACGTCAAGCGGCTGTCGTTCGCCTCGTTCGGCGGCCTGCTGGTCGAGTTCTGCCGCGAGCAGGGCTCGGGCGTCATCGTGCGCGGCCTGCGCGCCCTGGCCGACTTCGAATACGAGTTCCAGTTCGCGCACATGAACCGGCGGCTGGCGCCCGAGATCGACACCGTGTTCTTCATGACCGACGAGCGCAACCACTACGTGAGCTCGTCGCTGGTCAAGGAGGTCGCCAGCCTCGGTGGCGACGTCACCGGCCTCGTGCCACCGGAAGTGGTGAGCGCGCTGGCCAAGAAGTACGGGAGATAGACGTCATGACCCTGCCCGCCCCCAACGTGAAGACCGCCTCTCGCCTCGACGCCATCAAGCCCTCGATCACCCTGGCGGTCACCGCCAAGGCCGCCCGCCTCAAGGCCCAGGGCGTCGACGTGATCAGCTTCGGCGCCGGCGAGCCCGACTTCGACACCCCCGAGCACATCAAGGCCGCGGCCCGCGACGCGCTCGGCAAGGGTGCGGTCGCCAAGTACACCGAGGTCGGTGGGACGCCGACCCTGCGCGCCGCGGTCGCGGCCGAGCTCGGTCGCGTCCACGGCACCGACATCTCGCCCGACAACGTGCTGGTGTCGTGCGGCGCCAAGCACTCGCTGTACAACCTGTTCATCGCGATGCTCGATCCCGGCGACGAGGTCATCATCCCGGCGCCGTACTGGGTGAGCTACCCCGACATGGTCATGATGGCCGGCGGCACGCCGGTGATCGTGCCGACCAGCCCCGACGACGATTTCACGATGCGCGCCGACGCCCTGCGCGCCCACGTCACCCCTCGAACCCGGGCGGTGGTGCTCAACACGCCCTCGAACCCGACCGGCGCGGTCTATTCGCCGGCGCAGATCGCCGCGCTGGCCGAGGTCGTGCTCGAGCAGAACCTGCTCGTGGTCTCCGACGACATCTACCGCTCGCTGGTGTATGGCGGTGCGAGCTACGCCTCGATGGCCTCGGTCGGCCCCGAGCTGGCGGCGCGCACGATCTTGATCGACGGCGTCAGCAAGTCCTACGCGATGACCGGCTGGCGCATCGGCTACGCCGCCGGCCCGGCGCCGCTCATCAAGGCGATGGCCAAGGTGCAGGGGCAGTCGACGTCGAACCCGACCCACCTGGCGCAGCTCGCGACCATCGCCGCCATCACCGGCCCGCAGGAGCCGGTCGAGACCATGCGCAAGGCGTTCGACGAGCGCCGCGTCACGATCGTCGAGCTGTTGCGTGGCATCCCCGGCGTGTCGTGCCGCGAGCCCAAGGGCGCCTTCTATGCCTTCCCGGATCTGGGCGCCTTCCTCGGCCGCCACGCCAGTGACGGCAAGGTCATGAACGACGACGTCGCGTTGTGCGACTGGCTGGTCGAGAGCGCCAAGGTCGCCGTGGTGCCGGGCAGCGGCTTCGGTGCCGCCGGCCACGTGCGGCTGTCCTACGCCTGCTCGATGGACAACATCAAGGAAGGCGTACGGCGCATGCGCGAGGCGCTGCTGACCTTGCGGTGACGGCGGCGAACCAGGGGTCGAAATCCGTTGACTAGGCGAGGCCGGCGCCGGCGCGCGCCTTGGCGGCGTCGGCGGCGCTGATGCCGAGCGCGGTGCCCAGGCGATCGACGAAGCCACGCTCGGCGGCGGCGACGTCCTTGTCGAACGCCGCCATCCCGCAGGCCACGGAGTAGATGTGCAGGCGCTCGGCGGCCGGGATCTTGGCTAGCTCGAGGTCCTCGAGGCCGACCCGGTGATCGATCCACCGGCGAGCGACGTCGCGCTCTGACTCGGTCAACGTGGCCACCTCGATGATCGCGGTCATCGCCAGGCGTTCGGCCTCGACGATCACGCCGTCCGCCCACGCGGCGGCAGCCCACACCTTGATCGCCGTCAAGACGTGATTTGGTTCGCCCATGCGGCGACTATCGCACGACTCCGAGGCGATCGGGCCCGGGCCCGACTACAGCGCCACCGGCAACCGCACCGAGAACGTCGCGCCCTTGCCGAGCGCGCTCTCGACCCAGATCGAGCCGCCGTGGCGGCGCACGATCTCGCGGCACAGGTAGAGGCCGAGTCCGAGGCCGCCGCGGCGGGCGGCACCGGCGCCCTGGGTGAACTTCTCGAACAGCTGGGCCTGGAGCTCGGTGCTCATGCCGGGCCCGTGATCCTTGACGTCGATCCGGATCACCTCGCCGATCTCGTCGCCGGCCTCGGTCGGGATCCAGGCGCGCGGATCGTAGGGCGGGATGGGTGGCGCGACCGGATCGCCGGACAGCACGGTCTCGCGGCGGGCGCAGATCTCGATGCGACCACCGTCAGGTGAGAACTTGACGGCGTTGCCGAGCAAGTTGGAAACCACCTGGGCCAGCCGATCCGCGTTGCCCAGCGCCGGGCCGATCGGTTCGTTGAGCTCGAACCTCAGTTCCACGCCGCGCGCGGCGGCGACCCGGGCGAAGCTGCCGGCGACGTCGTGGATCAGCTTACCGACCTCGACCGGCGTCATCGACCAGTCGGTGGTGCCGGACTCGTGGCGGGTCAGCTCGAAGACGTTGTCGACCAGGCGGCGCAGGCGCTCCGCGTCGTAGCGAATGCGGGCGAACAGCTCGGCCGCCGGCAGGCCCTCGGCGCTCGACTCCGGGTCGGTGCCCATCTCCGAATAGCCCAGGATGCCGGCCAGCGGATTGCGGATCTCGTGGGCCAGGATCGACATCAACTCCGAGGCGCGATGCGCGTCGTCGAGCAGCCGGCCGTGATCGAGGGCCAGGGCCAGCGGCGCCACGACGGCGTCGAGCTGCGCCACATCGAGGGCGCGGTCGTCGACGTCGGCGCCCAGCGAGTCGGCGTAGACGATGCCCGACAGCCGGCCGCGCGCGCGCAGCGGCGCGGCGTAGACGCGGCGCAGCCCGAGCGCCACCACGCTCGACTGCTCGCACAGATCGTCGTCGAGCACGGCGTCGGCCACCGCCACCGCCTGGCCGCTCGCCGCCACCTTGCGCACGATGGTGCCCGAGACCGCGGCGTCGTCGCGATCGAAGGTGCGAGCGCCGGCGCGCAGGCGGCGTGCGCGCACCTTGGGCCGGCCCTGACCATCGAGGGTGAGCACGAAGCCGCGCGTACAACCGGCGGCGACCAGCACACCATCGAGGGCCAGCTCGACCGCGCGATCGGCATCGCCGGCCGCCGAGGCGCGGGCGATCGCGACGGTGCCCGGATCGAGACCGGCGCTCTCGGCGATCGGCCCCAGCGCCCGGTTCAGCGCCCGCACCCGCTCCAGATCCCAGCGGGCGCCGAGCCCGGCGAGCTCGGTGTCGGCGGCCGCCAGGTGGGCGCGGGCCAGCACCACGTCGCCGCCGGCGCGAGCCAGTTCGGCGGCCTCGTAGGCGACCCGGGCCAGCTCGTAGCGAGCCCCGATCCCCGACAGCAGCTCGCGGGCCCGACCGAGGAACCACGCCGACGACTCCAGATCACCCTGGCAGCGCAGCGCCGCGCCGGCGACCCGGTGCAGGACACCTTCCTCGAAGCGGTTGCTGCCGCCCTTGGCGTCGCGGGCGGCCTCGAGCGCGCGCGACAGCGCCTCGTCGACCCGGCCCACGGTGAGATCGAGCTCCGACAGGCGGCGCCGGGTCTCGATCACGTCGTCACGCGCGCCGATGCGCTCGAACTCGGCGAGCGCGCGCTCGTAGCGCTCGCGGGCGACGGCCAGATCGCCGGCGCGGGCATCGACCTCGCCGCGGTTGGCCTGCACCATGGCCGCCATGTGGGTGTGGCCGAGCGCCTCGGCCAGCGCCTCGGCGCGCGTGAACGTGGCCCGCGACTCGGCGAGCGCGCCGAGATCGCGCAGCAGCGAGCCCAGGTTGTTGAGCGCGTACAGCGTCTCGAGGCGATCGCCCTGGCGCTCGGTCTGCTGGCGGAACTGCTCCCACAGCCGGCGGGCCCGGGCCCAATCACCCTGGTAGTAGCAGGCGGCACCCAGGTTGTTGAGCGAACGCGCGCGCTGCACCAGATCGCCGTGGCGTTCGGCGGCGGCGACCGCCCGTTCGAGCGCCTCGATGGCACGCGGATAGTCGCCGGCCTGGATGGCGGCGCGACCGATCTCGTGCGAGATGCCGGCGTCGAGGTGCTCGTCGCCGGCGGCGTCGAGCAGCGCGTCGTCGAGGATGGTGATGGCTCGGCGGGGGTCGCCGAGGCTGGTCGCGACCGCCGCCGACAGCCGGCCCAGCTCGGCCGCCAGCGAGCGGTTGCCGGCCCGCCGCGCCAGCGCCAGGCCCACCGCGCCGTGCTCGGCGCCGACCGCGAAGTCGCCGCGATGGGTGAACAGCCACCCGATGCGCAGGTGGCTACGGACCTCGCGCTCGAGATCGCCGAGCCGCCGCGCCAGCGCCAGCGCCGAGGTCGCGGCCTCGAGCGCACGCTCGGGATCGCCGCGGCGGCGCTCGACCTCGGCGATCTCCAACCACAGCTCGATCTGCTCGTGGGGCGCCGCGCCGTCACCGGCGAGGCGGAAGTGGTGCAGCGCGAGGTCGAGGTCACCGTGCTGGGCCGCGAGCTCGGCGACCCGACGAACCAGCGCGTGGTGTTCGGCGGGCTCGGCGAGCGCCAGGGCGTCGGTGGCGTGCGCGAGGGCGCCGCCGAGGTCGCCGCCCCGGGCGGCATCGTCCGCGGCGGCCAGGCACCAGCGCGCCGCCAGGGCGCCATCGCCGAGCGCGCGGTAGTGGCGGGCCAGGGACGCCGCCGGCACCTCGGCGCCGCCGGTGAGCCGATCGTCGAGCGCCAGCGCGGCGCGGCGGTGATACTCGAGGCGCGCCCCCGGGGTCAGCTCGCGCCCGAGCGCGTCGGCGAGCTCCTTGTGGGCGAAGCGGAAGCGCCCGGCGGCCGGATCGGCGGTCAGGACGCGGGCCGCGACGCCGTCGGCGAGCGCGGCCTCGAGATCATCCAGGGTCGGATCGATGGCGATGCGTCGCGACCGCTCGTCGTCGCCGGCGCCCTCGGCGACCGGCAGCTGGGTCGACACCGAGATCAGCCCCTCGGCCATCGCCTCGGGAACTCCGTCGGCGGCCGGCGGCGACAGCGGTGGCGGCGTGGTGATGCCGAGGATCGCGACCAGCACGTCGCGCTCGAAGTGGTCGCCGAGCACCGCCGCGGCGCGCAGGAGCGCCCGCGACGACGGCGCCAGCGCCGACAGCCGCGCCATCGCGCCCTGGCGGGCGGCGGCGAGCAGCGGCACCACCACGTCACGCCCGGTGATCCACGCGCCGCCGACCCGGGCCAGGCTGCCGTTGTCGATCATCGCCTCGAGCGCGGCCAGGGCGTGCCCCGGGTTGCCGCCCGAGACCCGGCGCAGCTCGTCGGCGATCCGGTTGCCGACCTCGTGGCCGACCGCCGCCACCGTCAGCGCGAAGAAGCTCGACTGGCCGAGCGGCGCCAGCTCGAAGCGGCGACCGCGCGCGGCGCCGGCGACCACGTGTTCGAACGCCCCGCCGCCGGGCGACAGCGCAGCCGTGCCACCGGCGGCCGGCCCGCTCTTGCCCGGGATCGCCGAGCGGCCGGCCGCCACCAGCAACACCGCCGCATCGGGGACCGCGCGCGCCAGGTAGGCCAGCACGTCGATCGTCGCCGGCGTCGCGGCGTCGAGATCGTCGATCAGGATGGCGAACGGGCGCACCGCGCCCGCCGCGACCACCAGCTCGGCGACGGTCTCGGCGACCACCCAGCGGCCGGGACCGGCGGTTGCCGGCACGCTGGACAGCAGCGCCGCCAGCGCCTGCTGCGACGGCGCCGCGGCGCCGCGCACCGACCACGCGGTCCCGGCCAGGGTGAGCAGCGTGCGGACCAGCTCGCGCACGCCGTCCCAGGCCTGATCGCCGGCGCGGGCGCTCCACCGCACGACCTGCGCACCGTCGAGCTGCAGCCGCAGCGCCAGCTCGGCGCACAGCCGCGACTTGCCGATGCCGGGCTCACCGACGACCAGCACCGCCGCACCTCGACCGGCCTGGGCCTCGACCCAGGCTCGCTCGAGATCGGCGAGCTCGTGGTCGCGACCGAGGATGGTGCCGACCTCGATCGCCACCCGGGGCGACCGCGCCGACAGCACCCGGGCGCCCGACGTGCTGCGATGGCCGAGCCCGTCGCCGATCGCGCGCCATCGTTCGAGGATCTCGTCGGCGGTCTGCGGCCGCGCCCCGGGGGCCGGATCGAGCAGCGCCACCATCAGATCGGCGAGCGCCGGCGGTAGCTCGGGGCGGGTGCGGCGCGGATCCGGTGGCGCCCCGGCGCGCTGCGCGGCGACGATCGCGCGCGGCGTGTGGCCCTCGAACGGCCGCACCCCCATCACCAGCTGCCACAACACCACGCCGAACGAGTACAGGTCGGAGCGAGGATCGAGCCGGCCCGACCACGCCTCGGGCGCCGCGTAGCCGATCGTGCCGCGCGCGGTCGGCCCGTTCGGATCCGCCAGCGGGCCGGCCAGACCGAAATCGCCGAGGCGAGCCGCTCGATCGGGTGCCCGCTCCAGCGTCTCGGCGTCGACCAGGATGTTCGACGGCTTGACGTCGGCGTGGACCATGCCGCCGGCGTGGACCGCGCCGAGCGCGTCGAGCACCCCGCCCAGCAGCTCGAAGCACCGCCGGCCGGTCGCCGGCACCGCCGCCTCGAGCAAGCTCGGCCCGACCACCAGCTCCATCGTGAAGTACTCGTGACCGGCGTCGGTCAGCCCGTAGTCGAGCACCGAGACCACGTTGGGATGGCGCAACCGCGCCAGCGCCACGAACTCGCCGAGCAGGTTGGTGCCGGTGCGCGGCCGCGGCATGATCTTGAGCGCCACCTCGCGGCCGGTCGCGCGATCGAGCGCGCGATGAACCACACCGATCGAGCCGGCACCGAGCCGCTCGATCAACCGGTAGCGCTCCGCCGGTCGCATCCCTGGGTTCGATGATCGGCGCCCGACGCCTCGTCGCGCAAGCGGAGCGGGCGCGCTTCGACGCTGGGCACGCGAAGGGTACGGCGGCCTACTTGCGGAAACCGTCGAGGTCGAGGCCGTGCTTGCGCGTCAACGCCCACAGGTTCTTGCGGTCCATCCCGGCCTGGCGCGCCGCTGCGGCCAGGTTGCCGCCGTGGGCGGCGAGCAGGCTCATCAGATAATCGCGCTCGAAGCGATCGATCACCCCGTGCTTGAGCTCCTGGAAGGGCCGCGTCAGATCGAGCACCTGGCCACCGCTGGCGCCGCCGGGGGCGAGCTCGAGGTCGGCGGCGTCGATCAGCGGTCCATCGGCGATGACCAGCGCTTCCTGGATCTTGTTCTCGAGCTGGCGCACGTTGCCCGGCCAGTCCTCGGCGCACAGGCGGGCGATGGCCGCCGGCGTGAAGCTCTCGGTCTTCTTGCCGGCGCGGGCACGATGGAGCAGGAGGAAGTGCTGGGCCAGGAGCGGGATATCGTCCCGGCGATCGCGCAGCGGTGGCAGGGTGAGTGGAAAGACGTTGATCCGGTACAGCAGGTCCTGGCGGAGCTCGCCGGTCGCGACCATCTGATCGAGATCGCGATTGGTCGCCGCGATGATCCGGATATCGACTCGACGATCGTGATCGTCGCCCAGGCGGCGAAACTCGTGGAACTGCAGGACGCGGAGCAGCTTGGCCTGCAGTTGCACCGGCAGCTCGGCGATCTCGTCGAGGAACAGGGTGCCGCCGTCGGCCTGCGCGAACAGTCCGTCGCGGTCACGGGAGGCGTCGGTGAACGCGCCCCGGACGTGCCCGAACAGCTCGTCCTCGAGCAGCGTGGCCGGCAAGGCGGCGCAGCTCACCACCACGAATGGTCGTTCGTAGCGCGGCGACAGGTTGTGGATGGTGCGGGCCACCAGCTCCTTGCCAGTACCACTCGGGCCGTGGACGGTGACGGTGACGTCGGTGCTCGCCACCATGCCGATGCGCTCGTAGAGCTGCTTGACCCACGCTCCGGTTCCGATGATGACGTCGCTCTTGCGCGGCCGCCGGGCGTCGCCGCGCGCCGCCAGGCGGCGGTCGCGGTAGGCGCGCTCGACGCGCGCCCGCAGGTCGGCACGCGACAGCGGTTTGGCGACGAAGTCGAAGGCGCCCAGCCGCATGGTCTCGGCGGCGATCCGGGTCGGGTCGGCCCCCGACATCACGACCACGCGCGCGTCGACGCCGCGGGCACCGAGCTCGCGGATCACCTCGCTGCCGCTGACGTGGGGAAGGTGGAAGTCGAGCAGCACGACATCGAAGCCGCGCCCGCTCGCGGTCGCGCCCAGCGCCTCGGCGATCGCTTCGCGGCCGTCACCGGCCGCCGTGACCTCGGCGCCGTCCTGCTCCAGCAGCGCGCGCACGATCTCGACGGTCGCGGGCTCGTCGTCGACGACCAGGACGCGCGGCTTCATCGGCGCGGCTCCGGCAACGACGACCTCACCCTCACCAGTCCTTGTCGTAGTCCAGACGCGTGCTGCCGCTCGAGCGCCGGTTGCGCACCTGATCGCGGCGCTGCTGCCGCGACATGGCCTCGAGGTCGGAGAACTTGGTGTCGGTCGGCGTATCGGGGGTGTCGTACTCGGTGTCGTCGCGTGGCCAGCTGGGCTGCGGCGGCTGGCCGGCGTTGCTCCCGCCCTGGCCTTGCCCCTGCTGCCCCTGCCCCTGCTGCTGACCCTGGCCTTGCTGGCCCTGGTCGCCTTGCTGGCCCTGCTGACCCTGCTGGCCTTGCTGACCCTGCTGGCCTTGCTGACCCTGCTGGCCTTGCTGGCCCTGCTGGCCTTGCTGACCCTGCTGACCCTGCTGACCGTCGCCTTGCTGGCCCTGCTGGCCCTGCTGGCCCTGCTGACCCTGCTGACCCTGCTGACCCTGCTGACCCTGCTGACCTTGCTGGCCTTGCTGACCTTGCTGACCTTGCCCGCCCTGCTGCTGCTGTTGCCGCTCCCGCTCGCGCTGCCGCAGGGCCAGCTCGAGGTTCACGCGCGCACTCTCCATGGCCGGATCAGCGCGCAAGGCGTCCTTGTAGGCCTCGATCGCCGGCTCGAGCTGCTTCTGCTTCATGAGCACGTTGCCGCGGTTGTAGTGGGCCTTGCCGCGCAGCTGTGGATCCTTGGCCTTGGCCGCCTTGGCGAGGTGAACCAGGGCGTCGGCATAGGCCGCGTCGCGCTTCGCGGCGTCCGCGCCAGCGCCGGCATCGGCGTTGCCGATCTTGGCGGTGCCGAGGTCGTACTCGAGACCCGCGCTGTCGACGCCCGAGTCACGCGCCCGCTCGTAGGCTGCGATCGCGTCGTCGTAGCGCTGGTCCTGGTAGGCCCGGTTGCCTTCGGCGACGTCAGGATCGTGGCGCCACAGCGGCTCCCAGCCGCCGAGGCCGACGAGGAGCGCGGCGAACAGCCACGGGCGCAGGCGCGTCATCACCTCGCGATCGTGCCACGCCGTCCCTGGCCACGCACGGAGCATCGGCGGACGCCGCATCAGCTCACCTCCGGGTAGCGGACGCGCCGGCGGGTGCCGATGCAGGCTTCGATGACCAGCAGCAGAAAGCCGGGAAACAGGACGAAGTGATACAGCTCCTCCATCACGCGCTCGTCCTTCTTCTGCAAGGCGCCACGCTTGAGGGTACCGAGCGCGGCGATGATCTCGCCGACGTCGGGATCCGCGGCCCCGACCTCGAAGTAACGCGCCGCCGAGCCGCCGGCCTCGGCCAGCAGCTGCAGCGACGCGCTGTCGAGCTTGGAGATGATCTCGTTGCCGTCGGGGCCGTGCTTCACGCCGCTCGGATTGCCCTGGAAGTCGATCTCGGGGACCGGGCCGCCGCGGGCGGTGCCCACGCCCATCACCATCACGGTGACGCCGAGCTTGACCGCACGGCGCACTTCCTCGAGCGGCTTGAGCGCCGCCTCGCCGTCGCCCATGCCGTCGGCGCTGTCGGTGACCAGCAGGATCACCTTGGCGCGCTCGTCGACCTCGACCTCCTCGCTGGGTGACGCCAGATCGTCTTCGGGCTCGCCCGGTAGCGCGTCGCCGCCGTGACCGCGGCCACCGGCGCCCGCGCAATCGTCGTTCCAGGCGTCCTGGACGTCGGGGCGGAGCACGCACGACGCCACCTTCAGCGCCTCGGCCAGATCCGAGCCCGGCGGCAGATCGGCGGCGCCGAGATCGGCCAGGAACTGCTTGGCCACCGCCTTGTCGTCGGTGAGCGGAAAGTGGGCGGCGGCGCCCGCGAACACCATCGGCGCGATGCGATCGCCGGGCAGCGCGTCGATCAGCTTGGCGGTGGCGGCCCGCGCCTTGGCCAGCCGGGTCGCGCCGACGTCATCGACCAGCATCGACTTCGACACGTCGAGCGCGATCACCAGGTCGAGGCCCTCGGTGCCACGCCGGACCTGGCCCGGCAGCTGCGGTCGCGCCGCGGCGAGGACGATCAGCGAGACCCCGGCGGCGAACAGCACCCGTTTGATGCGGCGCCGCGCCGGCGACACCGACGCCATCATGCGCTGGACCGCGCTCTCCTCGCCCAGCCGGCCGAGCAGCACGCGCCGCCGCGCCCGGTCGGCGAGCGCGATCAAGGCGATGAGCAGCGGCATCGCAGCGGCGATGCCGATCAGCACCGGGGTCTCGAAGGTCAGATCCTCGATCACGGGAACCTCCGGAAGCGGGTCGCCGACAGCACCAGCTCGAGGAACAGCAGGCCGACCGCGAGGCCGACCAGCGGCACGAACAGCTCCTTGTCCTTCTTGCGCTCCTCCTTGCGACGGCGGGTCTTGTCGAGGGTCTTGCGCATCTCGGCGAAGCTGTCGCGTAGCTCGGTCCAGTCGGTGGCCTTGAAGAACTTGCCGCCGGTGATGTCGGCGATGTTGCGCAGCGTGCCCGGGTTGACCGAGCTGCCAAACTGCGAGTCGGCACCGACCAGGACCGTGAACACCTTGATGTTCAGGTCGCGTGCCGCCTCGGCCGCCTGCTGCGGCGTCATCTGGGTCGAGACGTTGTTGTCGCCGTCGGAGAGCAGGATGACGATCTTCGACTTGGCGTCGGAGCGGCGCAGGTACGCCAGGCCCATGCCGAGGCCATCGCCGATCGCGGTGCCCAGCGACGGGATGTCGTCCATCTTGAGGTCGGCGACCACGCGGTCGAACAGCTCCATGTCGAGCGTGAGCGGGCACTGCAACATCGCCTGCTGCGCGAACAGCACCAGGCCGATGCGGTCGCCCTTGCGCTGGGCCACGAAGCGCCGGATCACGCGCTGGGCGGCATCGGTGCGGTCGCGGCGCAGGTCGGTCTCCTCCATCGACTTCGACATGTCGAGCACGATCATGATGTCGACCGAGTCGGTCTCGGTGACGATCGTGCGGTAGGTCTGCGGCCGGGCCAGCCCGACCGCGATGACGCCGATCGCGATGATGCGGATCACTCCCGGCAAGGCGGCCAGGTGCGACACGAACCCGGGGCCGGCGCGGCGCAGATCGGCGACCCGCGGGAACGCCATGGTCGCGCCGCGCTCGCGGCGGAGGTGGAACAGCACCCAGGCCAGCAGCGCGCCGGCGGCGAGCAGCACGAACGCGGCGCGGCTCTGCCAGTCGAGCTCGTGGCGGCGCTCGGCATCCTCGAAGTAGGTGTCGATGCCGATCGCCACCGGCCCGCCGATGAGCACCAGCAGGACGTACGGGAACAGCGCGCGCAGGATCTTACCCACCAGCGGCCTCCACGGTCGACGGCGGCGCCACCGCGGCGATGATGACCTCGCGCGCCGCCGACAGATCGCGGTCGCTGCTGTCGGAGCCGGGCCGCTCGGCGGCGTACTTGACCAGGTCGCAGCGCGCGAACCAGCGCCCGGCCAGCGCGTGCGCGGGCGCCGGCATCGCCCGGCTCAGCGAACGCAACAGCTCGGCCGTGGTCCGATCGAGGATGGGCACCCCGAACTGCTCGCTGGCGAAGACCCGCATGATCGTGACCACCTCGTCGTAGCCGGTGCGCGGATCGCTGACCAGCGTGCCGGCGGCGGCCAGCTCGTCGAGCGCGGCCATGGCGCGCTCCGCCGGGCCGGTCATCCTCGCCCGCACCGCCACCGGCGCCGCGAACGCGACGGTCGACGACATCGGCCGCGGCCGGCGGTAGTACCGCCACCCGACCAGGCCGACCACCACCACGACCACCAGCACCAGCCCGATGATCGGGCCGCGCCAGTCGCGCCGGCGCAGCTGCACCGGCGGAGTATCGCCAAGCAGCGCGGTCTTGTCGTCGACATCGGCCAGGCTACCGACCACCTCGATGGGCACGGTGTTGGTGACCACCCACGACTGCTGACCGCCGGCGGTGTAGCCGACCTGGATCGGCGGGATGCGCAGGTCGCCCAGCTCCCAGGCCCGGAGCTGGATCTGGAAGATGCGCTTGCGGGTCCCGTCGCTGCGGTGCTCGTCGGCGGAGCTGCGGCGAGTCTCTTCGAAGTAGGGCGCCAGATCGAGCGTGGCTGGCAGGTGGACGGTCACCTTGTCATCGAAGATCACGTCGACGAACAGGGTCAGGGTGTCGCCGAGGCGGACCCGGCTCGGTGCCGCGGCGGCCGACACCTGCGGCCGCGCCAGGCCGAGCAGGTCGGGGCCATCGATGATGACCGGCCCGGCGTCGGGCGGCGCGGCGGCGACCCCGGCGTCGGGCAACGCGGCGACCCCGGCGTCGGCGCCGGCGTCCGGGACCGACACCACGCCGGCCGCCAGCGCCACGATCGCGATCGCCGCCAGCGTTCTCATCCTAGCCGTGCGCCAGGCGCCGGGCGCGGGCGCGGAAGAAGGCCACCAGGGCGTCGATGTACGGCCGGTCGGTGCGGACCTCGACCACGTCGAGGTTCATGCGCCGTAACGCGGCGTCGCGCTCCTCGCGCTTCAGCTCGAGGCGGCGGCGATAGTCGCGCACCGTGAAGCCGCTGGCGTCGAACTCGATCACCTCTCCACTCTCGAAGTCCTCGACGGTGACCAGGCCCACATCCGGCAAGGCCAGCTCGGCCGGATCCGAGACCACGACCGGCACCAGCTCGTGACGGCGCGCCGCGACCCGCATGGCGCGCTCCCAGCCGTCGGAGAGGAAGTCGCTGACGAAGAACACCACCGAGCGGCGGCGCGCGATCTTGCCCAGGAAGTCGAGGCCGGCCTCGAGATCGGTGCCGCGCGACCGGGGCTGGAAGGCGAGGATCTCGCCGATCACCCGCAGCACGTGGCGCTTGCCCTTCTTGGGCGGCACGTACAGCTCGACCTTGTCGGTCAGCAGGTACAGGCCGACGCGATCGTTGTTCTTGATCGCCGAGAACGCGACCACCGCCGCCAGCTCGGCGGCGATCTGGCGCTTGGACGCCGCGACGGTCCCGAAGGCCATCGAGGCGCTCATGTCGATGACCAGGTTGACGGTGCGGTCGCGCTCCTCGACGAACTGCTTGACGTGGGCGACGTTCATGCGCGCCGAGACGTTCCAGTCGATCGAGCGCACGTCGTCGCCGGGGTAGTACTGGCGGACGTCGGAGAAGATGAGGCCGCGGCCCTTGAACACCGAGTGGTACTGGCCCGCCAGCCGCTCGTCGACCAGGCGCCGGGCGACGATCTCGATCTTCTTGGCCTTGCGGAACAGCTCGCTGGCGGCGATGGGCATGGCGGCAACCGGACTCGGGTCAGGGAACCGGGATGTGCTCGAAGACCCGGCGGATGACGTCCTCCGAGGTGATCTCCTCGGCCTCGGCCTCGTAGGTGATCACGACTCGGTGCCGCATCACGTCGAGCGCGATCGCCTTGATGTCGTCGGGCGTGACGTAGGGGCGGTGGCGCAGGAAGGCGTGGGCGCGAGCGGCGACGGCCAGGAACAACGTGGCGCGCGGTGACGCGCCGTATTCGATCAGCGGCGCCAGCTCGTGCAGGCCGTAGGCGCGCGGATCGCGGGTGGCCTGGACCAGGTGGACGATGTAGTCGCGGACCTTGTCGTCGATGTACACGTGGCCGACCACGCGCCGCGCGGCCTTGATGTGATCGACCGTGCACACCTCGCGCGGGCTCGGCACCTCGGGCGCGCTCATCCGATCGAGCATGGCTCGCTCCTCGGTGGCGGTCGGGTAGGTGACCTTGATCAGCAGCATGAAGCGATCGAGCTGGGCCTCGGGCAGCGGGAAGGTGCCCTCCTGCTCGATCGGGTTCTGGGTGGCCAGGACCAGGAACGGATCAGGCAGGCGGTGGGTGGTGTCGCCGATCGTGACCTGGCGCTCCTGCATCGCCTCGAGCAGCGCCGACTGCACCTTGGCCGGCGCGCGATTGATCTCGTCGGCGAGCACCAGGTTGGCGAACAGCGGCCCCTTCTTCTGCGTGAAGGTCGCGGTCTGCATGTTGTAGATCGTGGTGCCGGTGATGTCGGCCGGCAGCAGGTCGGGCGTGAACTGGATGCGCATGAACGTCGACGCCACAGTCTGCGACAGCGTCTTGACGGTCAGGGTCTTGGCCAGGCCGGGCACACCCTCGATCAGGCAGTGGCCGCCGGTCAGGAGCCCGATGAGGATGCGCTCGATCATCTCGGTCTGCCCGATCACCACCTTGCCGACCTCGGTGATGACCTGATTGGCGAAGGCGCTCTCGCGATCGACCATGGCGCCCAGCTCGCGCAAGGCGCCGTCGAGGACCGCGGGGCCGGTCGGCTCGACGGTGGGCGCCGCGTAGGTCGCCGTTGGAGGCGGCTCGGATGGCAAGGCGACGGGCGGCGCGGGCTCGACCAGCGTGTCCATGTACGAGGACGATGTCACGGATCCCGGGGCCGTGCATCCGCGGCTCGTAGCCCTACCCCTACCCCTGTCCCACCCCGTACGCTTGGCGCATGTCCGATCAGGACCCCAACGGCGACCTGCCGCAGGCACTCGAACCGGTCGACTTCTCAACCCACGTCCTGTCGCTGGCCTCGTCAGCGATGGTGGCGCTCGGCACCATGCCGGCGCCCTCGGGCGAGGAACCCGCGGTCGATCTCGACACCGCGCGCTACCTCGTCGACGTGCTCGGCATGCTCGAGCTGAAGACGCGCGGCAACCTCGAAGAGTCGGAGCACAAGCTGTTGCAGAGCCTGCTCTACGACCTGCGGGTCGCGTTCGTCGACGTCACCGCCGGCGCCGGCGCCGTAAAGAGGACCTGAGCCGAGATGCCCCGCGCGATGCGACCCAGCGGCGGCTCGCCGCGCCGGCGGCTGGCGGCCAGCGCCGTGGTCGCCGCCGGGCTGGTCACCGCCGGTTGCCGCGCGCGACCCGACGCCACCGACGCCTCGCCGCAGACCTCGCCGACCACCGATGACGCCGGCCGCCCGACGCGGCTGCTCTATCCCGCCGCACCGGGCTCGTTCGTCGAGCTGGTTCGCGACGCGCGCAGCGCGGTGGTCTCGATCCACGCCACCACGCCGGTCAAGAGCGGGCCGGCCGCGATGTACCCGGGCGCGCCGCCGACCTCGAGCGACGTCGCGCTCGGCACCGGGTTCCTCGTCGAGGCCGGCGGCACCCACGTGCTGACCAACGATCACGTGATCGCCGACGTCGGCGAGCTGCGCATCGTGCTGGTCGACGGCAGCGAACACCCGGCCCGCATCGTGGGCCGCGACCCGCGACTCGATCTCGCCCTGCTCGCGGTCGACGTCCCGCGCCTGGCGACCCTGCACCTGGCCGATTCCGACCAGATCGAGGTCGGCGAGTGGATCGTCGTGCTCGGCAACCCGTTCGGCGACGAGGTCACCGCCAGTGCCGGCGTCATCGCCGCCACCGGCCGCGATGCGCCGGGCTCGCTGGTCGCCGGCACCGCGCTCGGGTTCCGCACCTACTTGCAGCTCGACGCCCGGGTCCACCGTGGCAACTCCGGCGGGCCGGTGCTGTCGACGGCGGGCGAGGTCATCGGCCTCGCCGTCGCCAGCGGCGACCGCCCGACCGAGCTGTCGTTCGCGATCCCGGCCAACCGGGTTCGCGAGGCGCTGCCCCAGCTGCAGCAGTACGGCCGCGTGCAACGTTCGTGGGCCGGGCTGTGGGCGCGCCCGGTCACCCGCGACATCGCCGCGCAGCTCGGCCTGCCCAAGATCGCCGGCGCCCTGGTGACCAAGGTCGAGCCGGCGTCGCCAGCGGCGCGGGCTGGCGTTCGCGCCGGCGACGTGGTCCAGAGCTGGAACGATCGGCCGGTCGATCACCGCAACCTGCCGTCGCTGGTCGCCAACGCCCCGGCCGGCAAGCCGGTCAAGCTCAGCGTGTGGCGCGATCGGGTCGCGGCCGAGATCGATCTGGTCCCCGAGCCGATGCCCGAGTAGCCGGTGATCACCCGACCGCAGCCACTCCTGCCGCCGCGCTTCACCGCGGTGCGCGCGATCGGCGACGGCGCGTACGGCACCGTGTTCGCGGCCCGCGACGAGCACCTCGGACCGGTTGCGGTCAAGCTGCTCAAGCGCGCCTCGGGCGAGAGCCTGCGCCGCTTCAAGAACGAGTTCCGGACCCTGTCGGCGCTCGCCCACCCCAACCTCATCGTCCAGCACGAGCTCATCGCCGATGGTGACGAGTGGCTCCTGGTCATGGAGCTGATCGAGGGCGACGACTTCGTGACCTGGGCGACCGGGGTCGCGGCCGGCCCGACGAGGACCATCGACACCGGCCAGCCGGAGGCCGGCGACCACCCGCGGTCCACGCCGGTGGTCGCGACCGGCGCGCCCCGGCACTGCCACGCGCCGGCGCAGGTGACGCGACTGCTGGCGGCGACGGCCGGGCTGGTCGACGGCCTGGGGGCCTTGCACGCGGCGGGGCGACTGCACTGCGACGTCAAGCCGAGCAACGTGCTGGTCGAGCGCACCACCGGACGCGTCGTGCTGCTCGACTTCGGCCTGGTCAGCGCGCTGGCGATGTCACCGGGGCCGCCGGGGCGCGCCGCGGGCACGCCCGGCTACATGTCGCCCGAGCAGGCCGCTGGCGCCCGGCTCGACGAAGCCAGCGACTGGCACGCGGTTGGTGTGATGCTCGACGAGTGCCTGGGCCGCGATGGACCGGCCGAGCTGGTCGCCCTGGCGGCGGCGCTACGGGCGCCGGTGCCGACCTCGCGACCGCGCGGTCACGAGGTCGCCGGCCGCATCGCCGCGCTCCGGGGCGCGGTGGCGATCGACGCCACCACGCCAGCGCCGGCGCGACCGCCTCGACCGCCGCTGATCGGCCGCGAGCCCGAGCTGGCCCGCTTCGCCGACGCGCTCGCGGCCGCCGACCAGGGGCCGGTGCTGATGCGGGTGCTCGGCGCCGCCGGCCACGGCAAGAGCGCGCTGCTCGACCGCTTCGCCGAAGCCGCGCGCGCGGCCGGAGCGCTGGTGCTCGCCGCGCGCTCGTACCAGCACGCCCAGGTGCCCTACAAGGCGCTCGACGAGCTGGTCGACGAGCTGGCGGCGGCGATCTCGCGCGAGCGGCCGTCGATCGCCGGCGACGATCTGGCAACGCTGGCCCAGGTGTTCCCGGTGCTCGGCCGGGGACCGACGGAGCCGGCGCGTGAAGCGGTCGCCGGCCCCGAGCTGCGGCGGCGCGTGATCCGCAGCTTTCCGCGCCTCCTGGGTCAGGTCGCTGGCCCGCGCCTGGTGGTGCTCATTCTCGACGATCTGCACTGGGGCGACGACGACAGCCTGCCGTTCCTGATCGAGGTGCTGCGCACCCAGCTGCCAGCGGTGGTGGTCGCCGCCGCGCGCGACGACGACCCCGCGAGCCGGCGCCTGCCGGCGGCGCTGGCCGACGCCGCTGCCCGCACCATCGACCTCGAGCTGGGGCCGCTCACCGGCGCCGCCACCACCGCGCTGATCCGCGCCGCCGCCCCCGACATCGGGCCGCAGGCGGCACGCGATGCCGCCGCCGAGTCGGGCGGCATGCCGCTGTTCGCGATCGAGCTGGCCCGCCACGCCGCCGCTCACGGCGGTCCGCTGCTGTCGCTCGACGAGGTGCTGCGACGGCGGGTCGCCGAGCTCCCGGCCGCGGCGCGTACCGCGCTGGCCCTGATCGCCGTCTCCGGCGCCCCGGTCGCGCACAGCCTGATCGGCGAAGCCGGTCGCAACCTCGCGGTGCCGGCGCCCGAGCTCGCCACGGCGATCCGCGCCCTGGTCGCGAGCCGGCTGGTGCTGGCACGCAGCAGCCGCGGCGGCGACGAGCTCGGCGTCTATCACGACCGTATCCGCGACCGGGTCGTCGACGATCTGGGGCCCGCGGCGCGCGTCCGCGCCCACCACGCGCTGGCGACCGCGCTGGCGGCGCGGCCCGCGCCCGACGCCGAGCGCCTCGCCTTCCACCTCCGCGGCGCCGGCCGGGCCGCCGAGGCGGTGCCGCACCTGATCACCGCCGCCGAGCGCGCCGCGGCGGCGCTGGCGCTCGAACGCGCGGCGGCCCTGTACGGTGAGGCGCTCGCCATCGGCGGGCCCGACGGCGATGACGTCGCCGCCGCCCGCCACGCGCGGCGCGCCGATCTGCTCGCGGCCGCCGGTCACCCCCTGGCCAGCGCCGAGGGGTATCTCGCCGCCGCCGCCGCCAGCGGCGCGCCCGGACGGCGCGAGCTGCGTCGCCGCGCCAGCGAGCAACTGCTGCGCGGCGGTCACTTCGATCGCGGCCTGGCCATCGCCGAGGAGCTCGCCGCCGGCGCCGGCCTGCGACTACCGTCGACTCCGGTGGCCGCGCTGCCAGGTCTGGTCGTCAGCCGACTGCGGCTGGCGCGCTGGCACCGGCGATGGCGTGGTGGCGATGCCATCGCCGCCCGCGCCACGATCGCCGACGATGATCGCTTCGCCATCGACGTGGCCTGGACGCTGGCCAGCGGTCTGGCGCTGATCGATCCGCTGCGCGCGGCACACTTCCATGGCCAGGCCGCGTTGCGCAGCCTGGCTGGCGGCGACGCCGTGCGGGTCGCCCGCTCGCTGGTCGGCGAGGTGACCTACTCGGGGATGCGCGGCACCGCCTCGAGCGCACGGACCCGGACCATCGTCGATGCGGCGCGACGGGTGGCGGCCGCGTCCGGGGATCCGTACGTCGCGGCCCTGACCACGGCGGCGGCGGGCGTGGCCGCCGTCCAGGAGGGCCGGGTCCGAGCCGGCGAGGCGGCGTGCCGCGAGGCGATGTCGCACTTCCCCGACGGCACCGGCGGCGCGTGGGAGCGCGGGCTGCTCACCCACTTCCGAACCTGGGCGCTGACCTACCTCGGCGAGATCGACGAACTGCGCCGCTTCGTCGTCGACACGCTGGCCGACGCCGAGGCCCGTGGCGACCTCCACCTCGCCACCGATCAGCGCACGGCGTGCGCAAATCTGGTCTGGCTCCTCGACGGCGGCGCGGCAGCCGCGCGACGCCAGGTCGAGCGCGCCATGGCAGCCTGGTCGCGCGGCGGTTACCACGCCCAGCACTACTACGCCATGCAGGCGCTGGTGCACATCGCGCTCTGGGAGGGCGATGGTCGCCGGGCACTGGCCATCGTCGATCACGGCTGGCCGGCGCTGCGCCGCTCGCTGTTGCTGGTCGTCCAGGGCGTGCGCATCGATGCCCTGTGGCTGCGGGCCCGCGCTCGACTGGCCGCCGCCGACGCCGCCCGCGGCCGCGCCCGCCGCACGCTGCTCGACTCCGCCCAGCTCGACGCCACCCGGCTCGAGCGCACCGATGCACCGTGGGCGCGCGGCCTGGCCGCGGTGGTCCGGGCCCGCGCCGCCGACGTCGCCGGCTCGCCGGCTGGCGAGTTGTGGCGGCGGGCCGGCCAGCGTTGCGCCGCCGCCGATCTGCGCGGCCACCCCGCGATCCAGAACCTGTGGCCGGTGCCGCTCTGACCTGATCGCGGACCGCCTGCCGAACTGGAAGTCGAGGCCGGATCCGAACCCGGATCCGGATCCGAACCCGGATCCGGATCCGGATCCTCTACGTCGCCGCCGGCGGCATCGGCTGGTGGCTCGGCCGCGCCGATGCCGCCGCGGCACCGTCGTAGCGGCGGCGTTCTGGCCCCAATGTCGCTCACTTGGCGTCAAGTGATCGAGATGCTCCACGTTCCGCTCGTTAGGAGCGAAACGCGAGGGCAAGCGAGCGTGAGTCGAAGGACGGACTCCGTCGAAGCCTCGCCCTTCGACTCGGCCTTCGGCCTCGCTCAGGGCGAACGGGTTGGGGCCCGATTCTTCCCAGACTCCCAGGGCGAACCGGGGGTGATGGGACTGCCGTCGCCAGGTGACTGGCGTTGGTTCTAGCCGCCGGGTTGCAGCCAGCGGGCGTCGACGGTCTTCTCGCCCACGCTCGAGAACTGGACCACGATGCGGCGCTGCCAGCCGGCGCCGCGGGTCGTCACCACGCGCCCGGGACCGAACGCGGCGTGGCGCACGGTGGCCCCGACCGAGAACGGGTCCACGTCGACGCCGTCATCGGCGTCGGTCGAGACGTCGGCGCCGAGGTCGAAGCTGGGCACGTCGTCGCCGTCCCAGGCGCGCTGATCGAGCTCGTCGCGCGCCGGCCGCTTCGGCCGCGGCGGCCGCGCCGCCACGTCCGGTGCGGGCATCGTCACCCGCGCCCGCCGGCCGCCCGGTGGCAGCGCGAAGCACGCGGCCGGAATGTCGTCGAGGAACCGCGACGGCACCTGCTGCTTGACGTCGCCCCACACCCGGCGCAGGCGCGCGCTCGACAGGTACAGCTTCTTGCGGGCCCGGGTCAGCGCCACGTACGCCAGGCGGCGTTCTTCCTCGAGCGCGGCGCTGTCGTCGATCTCGGGGCGGGGGCGTAACGACGGAAACAGCCCGTCCTCGAGTCCACACAGGAACACCAGCTCGAACTCGAGCCCCTTGGCCATGTGGATGGTCATCATCGTGACCGTCTCGCCGCGGCCGTCCTTGTCGTCGGCGCCGCCGGTCAGCGCGATGCGTTCGAGGAGCTCGGCCAGGGTGCCCTCGCCACCGAGCTCCTGATCGAAGTCGGAGGCCACGTTGACGAGCTCGGCGAGGTTGCGCATGCGGTCACCGCCATCGTCGTCGTTGTCGAGCCAGGCCCGATAGCCGCTGCGCTCGACGACCTGGATCGACAGCTCGGCCAGCGACGCGCCGCCGGCCTGCACCGCGGCCAGACCGTCCATCAGCTCGACGAATCCGGCCAGCTTCTTGCGCGGCCCGGGCCCGAGCGGTCCACCGCCGCGCGCCACGTCGCGGGCCGCCGCCAGCAGACCCTCGCCGCGCACCTGGGCGTACGCGCGCAGCTTGTCGACCGAGGCCCCGCCGATGCCGCGCGGCGGCACGTTGACCACCCGCTCGAAGGCGCTGTCGGCGTCCGGGTTGGCGCACAGCCGCAGGTAGCCGATGACGTCCTTGACCTCGCGGCGATCGAAGAACGCGGTGCCGCCGACCACGCGCGGCTCGAAGCGGTAGCGGCGCAGCTGCTCCTCCAGCGCGCGGCTCTGGGCGTTGGTGCGATAGAGGATGCAGGCGTCGCCGGGCGAGCAGGCGCCGTCGTCGACCAGCCCGCGCAGGGTGCGCGCGACCCAGTCGGCCTCGCCGCGGTCGTCACCGGCCGCGTAGTAGTCGATGGGGTCGCCACCACCGTGCTCGGTCCACAGCGCCTTGCCGCGGCGATCGAGGTTCTTCCCGATCACCGCGTTGGCGGCGTCGAGGATCACGCTGGTCGAGCGGTAGTTCTGCTCGAGCTTGATCTCGAGCACGTCGGGAAAGTCGCGGTCGAAGTCGAGCAGGTTGCGCGGCTCGGCGCCGCGCCAGGCGTAGATCGACTGATCGTCGTCACCCACCACGGTCAGGTTGCGGGTGCCGTCGGACAGCGTGCGCACCAGCTCGTATTGCACCAGGTTGGTGTCCTGGAATTCGTCGACCAGGACGTGGCGGAACCGGGTCCGCAGCAGCGGCCCGGCCTCGGCGTGGCGGCCGAGCTCGAGCGCCTTGACGATCAGGTCACCGAAGTCGACCGCCTTCTCGCGCGCCAGCTGCCGGGCGTATGCCGGCGCGATGACCTTCATGATGTCGTCGAGCGGCAGCCCGGTCTCGACCGTGGCCGGGTCGACGCCGCGGTTCTTGGCCCAGTCGAGGCGGGCCGCGATCGACCGCGGTGACACTTCGTCCTCGAGGCCGTGGACCTTGAGCAGGGACTTGATCGTCTTCTGCTGATCGTCGTCGTCGAAGATCAGGAAGTCCGGCGTCACGCCGATCATCTCGCCGTAGCGGCGCAGCATGCGTGCGCACGTCGAGTGGAAGGTCCCGATCCACATCGGTCGCACCCGGTCGCCGAGCAGCTCGCCGAGCCGGTGGCGCATCTCCCCGGCCGCCTTGTTGGTGAACGTGACCGCCAGGATCTGGTACGGCTCGACGCCGCGCCCGACCAGGTTGGCGATGCGATGGACCAGCACCCGGGTCTTGCCGGTCCCGGCCCCGGCCAGCACCAGCAGCGGCCCGTCGCCGTGCTCGACGGCGGCGCGTTGCTCGGGGTTGAGCGCTGCACCCATCGTCCGATGGTGTAGCCGAAAGCACCAACGCCCGCTACCGAAGTGGTAGCGGGCGTCGGGACGAGATCGGACGCTCGTGCGCCCAGCCGCCAGAAGGTCAGCTCAGAACGACAGGCGGGCGCCGAGCTGGGCCGTCAGCGGCGAGTAGCGCGCCGTCGTGTTGCCGTAGTTCGGGTTGCGCTTGATCGGCGTCTGGCTCTCCTGGCCGTTCTGGAGGCTGTTCTCCTTGGCCCAGATCAGGTCCTCGTACGAGCCACCGACGATCGGGTTCGACGCCGAGCGCGTCGAGTAGGCATCCGACACCCCGGCGACACCCTGATCGTTGAAGACGTTGAAGATGTCGCCATAGAGCTCGAGCTCCATGTTGCCCTTCAGCTTGCGGGCGTAGCCGACGTGGAGGTCGAGCCCGGTCTCGAACTGGGTGCGGCCGATCTGGGCCCGCGGCAGCAGGAACGACTCGTTGGGGCCGTATCGCCAGTGCCGCGCCAGCGCCTGGCGCGGCTCGCCCGACAGCGCGCGGATACGAGCACCGGTGGTGAGCTGTCCGGCCTGCTTGAGGTCGAACTGGTAGTAGCCGTCGAGCTTGATGTAGTGCGGCTTGTCCTGGGGCAGCGGGCCGTAGCGGTTGGCCAGCAGCTCGATGAGATCGTACTGCGACGAGATGTTGGGGTCGACCTGGCCGCTGTCGTAGGCGATGAGGCCCGGGAAGTTGCCCTGGGTCTTCGAGAACGTGTAGCTGCCCTGCATGTACAGCGCCTTGGAGAACCGACGGGTCAGCGTGAACTGCAGCGCGTCGTAGTTGCGCGTCGGCCGGTCGAAGATCTCGATGCCGCTGAACTGGCGCATCAGGTACTCGAGCCGCTGGCGCTCGATCGGATCGTCCTCCGCGTCGATACGAGCCTGGAGCTTGTCCCGCTCGCCGTCGTCCCACTCGCCGGGGTTGGCGATGATGTACGTCGCCGCGCCGTCGGTCGAGATGTCTTCGATCACGCGGCCGAGGACGCGGTTCTGGTACGCGATGCCGAGCTTGAGATCCTCGGCGAGCTCGTACTCGACGCCCAGGATGCGCTCGTCCATGAACTGCGGCTTGATGCCGGGCGCCACCAGGGTGCCGTTGATGCCGAGGATGTCGTTGGCGCCGCCACCACTGGTCGGGCAACCGTTGCCGCTCGGGCTGCCGTAGCCGGGGATGGCCGCGCCGCAATCGGCGGCGTCGTAGACCTGGCGGTAGGCGACCTCACCGGCGAACGACCGCGAGTTGATGTTCATCGGGATCGACTCGTAGAAGCGGCCCCAGTGGCCGTAGATCTTCGAGCGACCCTCCTTGGTCCAGTCGTAGAGCAACCCGAGGCGCGGCGCCCACATGTTGGTGAGGCTCATCGCGTTGGCGCCCAGCGGCTGGGCGGTGAGGGCATCGACCTCGTCGCGGAGGTACTCGGCGTAGCGGAGCCGCTGCTCCTCGTAGCGCAGGCCGGCGTTGAAGGTCAGGTTGGGGCGGATCTGCCACGAATCACGCAGGTACGCCGACCAGTTGATGGTCTGGCCCACGATGGTCGAACCCTCGCCGCTCTGCCCGATGTAGCGGCACGGCTGGTTGACCGGCTGCATGGCGCCGGTCGGCGTGTGCGGGCAGACGGTGTCGAACTTCGGATCAGTGCCGCCGACCGGTCCGACCTGGATGAAGCGGTTGGTGTAGATCTCGCTGCGATCCTGGTAGTTCTCGAAGTACACGCCACCGGTGTAGGTGCGCGGCTCGGTCAGCCGATTGTCCTCGACGTCCATGCCGGCCTTGATCTCGTGGCTGCCAGCCGCCTTGACGCGCTGGGTGAGCGACAGCTTGGCCGAGACCCGGCTGTCCTTGTCGTCGATCACGGCGCCGATGCCGCCGACGGTGTAGCCGTGGCCGATGGCGTCCGGGCAGTTCTCGATCAGCGCGTACGGATCGCCCTGGGCGTTGTCGGTGCAGCCGGCCAGGGTTGCCTGGTCCTCGTAGCCGAGGCCGGCCCAGGTCCCGAGGTTGCCGAAGATCAGCACCTCGTACGGGATGCTGCCGGCCTGCGCGAACTTGGGCGTCAACTTGCTCGCGTCGCGGTGCCAGCCGATGACACCCTCGACCTCGGTCTTGTTGTCGTTGAACTTCGACGTCCACTTGGCGGCGACGTCGGAGGTCAGGCCGGCGAACTTGTAGTCTCCCGACTGCGGCAGGCCGTAGGTCTCCGGTCCCGAGCTGCTGCCGGGGACGGCGTTGACGGTCAACTGGCCCTGGTGCTCGGGACGGAGCGCGTAGTTGATCTTGCCCAGCATGTAGGCGCCGCCACCCTTGGCGTACACGTTGCGGCGGCCGAGCTCCTCGAACAGGTGGAACCCGGTGTCGGGATCGACGTCAGCCACGCCATCGGCGAAGCCACCGCTGGCCATCGAGCGCGCATCACACGCCGACAGCGCCCCGGACGGCAACTGCTGCTGGCAGTCCTGGCGCCGCTTGGTGGAGCGGGTGATCTTGGTCTGCGACCAGGTCGGCGCCAGACCGGCCGCGAACCACAGCTTGTCCTTGATGATCGGTCCGGACACCACGAAGCCGCCATCGACCGAGTAGTCGAGGTTGCCGATGGTGTCGATCGACGCGCCCTCGAACGGGGTGAACTCGCGCTCGGCGATCAGGAGGCCGGGTCGCACCGAGGCGAAGATCTCGCCCTTGAGGGTGTTGTCGCCGGTGATGGTCACCACGTTGACGACGGCGCCGGTGGCGCGACCGTACTCGGCGTTGTACCCGCCGGTGATGACCTCGATCTCCTGGATGAAGTTGTTGATGACCGGCGAACCCGAGGTGCCGTAGCGCAGGCCGGTGGTGTTGACGCCGTCGACGAAGTACTGGTTCTCGAGCGAGCTCGAGCCCGAGAAGGCGACGCCCTGGCTGTCGCCCTGCGAGCCGGCCGCGGCGCCGAGGGTCGACTCGAAGGTGCGGCCCGGCACCGGGATGTTCTTGGTGTACTCCTGATCGATCGTGATGCCCTGCGACGTCGAGGTCGGGTCGATCCCCGGCGGCTTGTCATCGATGATGATGGTCTCGGCGACCGCCGCCGCGGTGTTGATCTTCTGGAACACCGGCGTGGTCTTCGAGACGCCGACGTTGATGCCCTTGCGCTCGATGGTGCTGTCGCCGAAGAAGAAGGTCACCAGGTAGTCGCCGGGCGACAGCCCGGTGATCTTGTAGCTGCCGTTCTCCTCGGTGATGGCGGTCTGCGACGCCGCCCCCGAGGTGACGACGACCGTGACGCCGGCCAGCGCTTCGCCGCTGGCGCTGTCGGTGACGACGCCCTGGATGGCGCCGGTGGTGTTCTGCGCGTGGGCCAGCCCGGCGGTGAGGCCGCTGCCGAGCAGCGAACCGCCGGCGCCGAGGACCGCCGCGAGGAGGAGCTTGGTGGTGCTGTGGGTCTTCATGGTGGGCTCCTCAGTTGGCGGTCGTGAACGAGAAGCTCACCGGGGCCGACAGCGGCTTGCCGAACGTGTCGGTGAGGCTGGTGAAGGTCACGGTGATCAGCGTGCTGGCGGCGAACTGGTTCACCGAGGTCAGCGTCAGAGCGTTGCCGGCGGTCGACAGCGACGCCGTGAAGTCGGTGCGGGCCACTGTGCCCTCCATCACCGTGAATCCGCCGGCCAGGGTCGCGGGCGCGATGGGCGCGTTCCAGAACGAGCCGATGGTGGCCGGCGTGCGCGGCACCCCGGTCTGGGCGTTGTCGGGCGACGACGAGGTCATGCGCATGATCTCGGTCTTGAACGTGAAGGCCGAGAGGTCGCCGGGCGTGCAGTTCGCGGTGATGTCGCCGCCAGGCGGCGCGCAGATCTGGTTGCCGTGCTTGTCGGTCACGTCGGCAGCGAAGACCAGCACGCAGTCGCTGTTGGTCGGCATGCGACCGTCGTCGAGCGGGCGCAGGATCAACGCCGGGCCCAGCGACGACTCGGCGGTGAGGCCGGCCGGGACCTGCTGGTTGCCGGCCGGCTGCCAGAACGACTGCTCGAGGTTGAGCGGCACCTCGACGCCGCCGCACATGATGCGGACCTGGCCGGCGATCATGCGGGTGTTGTCGACCGAGCCGTTCTCGTCCTCGTCGAGGACGCCGCACGGGATGCCGCCCTCGAGGCAGGTGGCGTGGCTGCCACTGCAGCGCTCGTCGAGCAGGTCGTTGGCGGAGGCGCAATCGGCGATGTCGTCGGGCGTCGTGCCCTCGGGCACGCGCGAGAAGCCGCCGGGGACGACGCAGGCCTCGGTGTCCGAGATCTGCCGCGTCCGGCAGGCGATCTCCTCGAGCGCGTTGCCGACCAGCAGCTCGTCGAGCACCACGCGGATGGTCTGGTCGTTGGCGGCCGCGTTGGTGGTCGCGTGCTCCTTGGTGTCGGCGACCAGCTCGTGGCTGCCGAACGCCAGGATGAGCCCGCTGCGCAGCGTGCCGGTCGCATCCGGAGCCAGCTCCTTCATCACCACCTGCTGCAGCATCGGTGGGCCCTCGGGATGAAGGCTGGTGGCGGTCTCCGGCGTGTCACAGCCGCCCACCATCGCCGCGACAGCGGCAAGGGCCCAGGCGAGCGTCGACGTCTTCAGCCAAGCATGACGTTGAACCATGATCTATCTGCTCCGTCGCAAAGCTCTGGAAAGTTGCCCCGTGGGCGACGCGCTCGAAGTGAACGCAACCGCCCGAAAAACCACTGGGTCTTACTGAACTGGCCGACCCCGTGTCAAGCACATCCGAACACCGTTCCCCACATCATCGGGGTCCGGGGCGTCACAACGTGGGGACGAGCCTGCATTCCCCGGCTGTACCACCTCGCTCACGGCCCGCGGAAGCCGGCGTTCTCTCACCACGTGTGACCGAGGTTCGGGTCGCACGCGACGCCGCATCTCTATCGCTGTCCCACGCGCCGATCCCTGCCCTCGTCCGTGCCCGCCTCCGCCCTACTGCGCGGGCTTCTCGTCCTTCATCTTGAGGGCGACCTTGATCGGGTTGGGATCGGCGTTCGAGTTCGGATCCTGCTTCTTGGCTTCCTGGCCGGCGAGGCTGCGGACGGTGTCCATCACGACCACCACGTCGCCCCACACCACCGGGTCGTCGAAGTCGACGAAGACGATCTTGTCGGTCTTCTTCTCGGCGAGGATCGGCTGCAGGGTCGTGGCCAGGTCGGTGGCCTGGATCTCGATGTCCTTCGAGCCGTCGTTGATCGTGATCGAACCATCAGCCTTCACCAGCACCGAGATCTGCTTGGAGGCGACGATCGGATCCTCGAAGTCCTCGATCTTGCGCGGCACCTCGAGCGTGATGGTCCGCATCATGATCGGCATGGTGACCAGGAAGATGATCAGCAGCACCAGCACCACGTCGATGAGCGGCGTGACGTTGATGTCGTTCTTGATCCCGCCCTTGCCTCCGACCTGCATGCCCATGGCTACTGGCCCTCCTTCTCGTTGGTGCCCAGATCGATCGAGGTCACGCCCAGCTCGTTGATCGCCATCAGCACCGGGTACACCTTGACGTAGGGCAGGCTGGCGTCGGCCTTGAGGTAGACGCGGCCCTGGTTCTCGGCGTCCTTGACCTTGTCCCAGCCGCGCTTGATCTGGTCCTTCATCTGCTGCAGCGTGCCGGCGTCGACCTCGCCCAGCTTGATCTTCTCGAACCACAGCGTGCCCTCGGCGTCGATGCCGATGACCGGCTGCATCTTGTCCTTGCGGCTGTAGTGGAACTCGGTCTTCGGCAGCTTCACTTCCTTGCCGCGCGACATCATGGGCGTGATCACCATGAAGATGATCAGCAGCACCAGACAGACGTCGACCAGCGGAGTGACGTTGATGTCACTCTTGGGCGCGTCCAGCACCATCTTCTTGACGTGCCGGATCCGACCGCGCTTGGCCGGTCCGCTCATGGGCTAGCTCCGGCCTTCGCGCAGGATGACGTCGAGGAACTCGGAGGCGATGTCGTTCATGTCGACCGTCATCTCCTCGACCCGGCTGGTGCAGTAGTTGAACCCGATGGCGGCGAGGATCGCGACCACCAGGCCGAACGCGGTCGAGTACAGCGCCTCGGCGATGGCCGGGCCGATGACCTCGATGGTCGCGTTGCCCTTGAGCAGCGCGAAGGCGTTGATGATGCCGATGACGGTGCCGAACAGACCGATGAACGGCGTCGTGGTGGCGACCGTGCCCAGCCCCGCCAGGCCCTTGCGCAGGCCCGAGGTCTCGCGCTCCTTGACCCGTTCGAGCGCCCGGTTGACCGAGTCGACGAGGTCGAACTCGCCGACGTCATGCGGCCCCTGCTTGGCCAGCGCTTCCTGACCTTGCTGGTAGGCGCGCAGGCCCGAGCCGATGACCTTGGCGACCGGGCTCTTGGCGTGCTGGTCGGCCGCCTTGGCGGCGTCCTCGAAGCGGTGGGCCTTGAGCTGGCCGCGTAGGCCGAGCACGAACGACACCGTCTGATCCGAGGCCGAGCTGTACGTGATCACACGCTCGATCGATCGATAGACCGTGTAGATCGACATGAGCACCATGACGCCCATGGTGATCTGGACCAGGATGCTGGCATCCAGCATTACGTCGATAAAACCGTGCTCCATGACTCGTGACCTCGTGTTGGTGCCCTGTGGTGCCCTGTGGCGGGCGTCAGCCTTTTTGCCGGTAGATGAACTGGATGGCGGTGCACGCCGGCTGCGCGGCGCCGTTCACCGCGAACGGCCGGTAGCGCCATTTCTTGATCTCGCGCGCGAGCTTCTGGTCGTAGGAGACGAACCCCGACGACTTCATGACCTTGACGGTCTCGATGTTCCCCGACCGGTCGATGCAGACCTTGACCGGGACCATGAGCTGGGTCTTGCCCGAGCGCTGGATCTCGGTCTTGGTGACATCGTCGGGGAGGATGGTCTCCTCGCCGGAGATGCGCAGTGACTTGAGCACCGCGGGCGCGATGTTCTGGGGCGCGACCGGCGGCGGCGGCTTCACGGGCGGCGGCGGCGGCGCCTCGCTGATCACGCCACCGACCACGCCACCGACCACGCCACCCTCCTCACCGCCCTCCTCGCCGCCTTCCTCACCGACGTCGCCGGAATCGGTGGTCTCGGCCGGCTTGTCCTCGACCTTGGTCGGCTGCACCGTCTCGGTCGGCTTGATCTTCTTGGGCTTCTTTTCCTTCTGGGCTTCGAGCTTCTTGCCGCCGGCCGGTGGCGGTGGTGGTGGTGGCGGCGGTGGTGCGACCGCGAGATCGACGCCGCTCGACGGCACGTCGAGCAACGGCGCCTTCCACATCTCCCCGAAGACCAGCCCGGCGAAGCCAAACACATGGGCCGCGACCGCCGCGATGAGCACGGGGATCACCCAGGCAGGCATCCGGCGGTTCCTGAATTCTTCGAAGTTCTCGAACATCGGTATCTCCAGCTGAAGGGTTGGCGCGGCGAGGGTCGAGGCCCGTCAGCTCCCGTCAGCTCCCACTCGGCTTTTCGGCGGGCACTCTGCCGCCGGGTGGGGTCGCGGGTAGATTCTTCTTGGCCTCTTCCTTCAGAACGCGCACCCGTTGCTCGAAGACCTGAGCCTCGGAGCGATCGATGGTCGCGGCCCAGAACGGGCCCTGGGCGGTCGCCCGATTGTTCCACAATCCCGCCGAGATACTGGTCAGGGCGATGTTGTTGGGGTCGAGCTCGAGCGCCTTGCCGGCGGCCTCCAGCCCGATCTCGGCGATCTCGGTGCGCTCGGCGCCGACCACCTTCTCGCGGCTGTTGAAGAGCTTTCCGAACGCGAGGTTAGCGATCGACTGGTACGCCGAGATCTTGCCCGGCGCGTCGGGCGCCGCGTCGACGTCCTTCTGGTACCAGACCAGGGCCGTGCGCCAGTCGCCCGACTTGAGGTGGATGCCCGCGATCAGCTGGATCACGTCGCGGGCCCCGGGATCCGCCTCGTGCTCCTTGGTCCAGTACGCGAGCGCCTTCGGGTAGTCGCCGGAGTCGATCCACAGCCCGGTCAGCAGCTTGCGGATCTTGGTGTCCTTGGGGTGCTTGTCGAGCCACTTCGCGAGGTTGGTGGTCGCCTTCTCGGCGATCGCCTTGTTGGCATCGGTGACGATGCCGGAGGCGAACATGCGGCTGTAGGTGATGCCGAGGTTGTGGTACGCGACGTCGAGATCGGGCGCCAGCTTGACCGCGTTCTCGTAGTGCTTGGCGGCCTTGGCGTAGTCTTGCTCGCCGTAGGCCGCGTTGCCCGACTGCACCGACGACCGCGCCGACAGCTCGTCGCAGCCGCCGAGCACCACGGCAGCGACGATCGCCAGCGACGTGAGGACGGCTCGAATCATGAGGTGCGGCACTGTACAGAACCGGATTCCGTGCGGCAAGGCCCGTGGCACGGTGCGGACATACCACGCACAACGTGCCGGTCCGCCGCCGGTGCCATGACCGCGGCTGGCATGCGCCGGGTCGCACGCGACGCGAAGTTAGCGCAGGCGAATCGGGTACTGGACGACGTAGCCGGTGCGATCCGGCTCGCCTTTGGCCGCCACCTTGAGGCCGGCCGCACGATCGCGGACACACGCGATAACCTTGTCGACCGACGGCCCGGTGATGCCGCTGGTGACCGCCGTGGCCTGGTTCGCGACCAGCTGCTCGGCCGCGACGTCGACCAGCAGGGTGACGTGCACGATCGACTCCGGTCCCTTGGTCTCGGCGTCGAGGTCGTTGCCACAGCCACGCACGACCGGTGCCAGCTGGCGGTAGATCTCCGCGGTGACGACCGAATCCATGGTGCGCTCCTCGGGCGACATCGGCGCCGGCAAGGCGACCGGGTCGCGAACGTCCGGGCGGTGATCGCGGACCAGGTTGCCGGTGTCGGTGACGTAGGTGCGGGTGCCGTCGGCGGTGGCGGCGGCGGCGGCGGTGCCCATGCCCGCGCCGGTGTCGCGCAGGCGCGTCCGAGGCCCGCCGTCGCCGGCGTTGCCGTTGCCGTTGCCGACTCCGACGCCGTTGCCGTTGCCGTTGCCGTTGCCGTTGCCGACGCCGTTGCCGGATCCGTTGCCGCTGCCGCTGCCATCGCCGCGCATCAACAGGTACAGCCCGAGCGCGGCGACGATCACGGCGATCACGGCAGCGATGGTTCGTCGCGACATCTTCGGCTCGGTGGTAGCACGAGGGAGGGCGGTGGGCATGGTGGCCCGGGTTGGACGGCTCCGGCGGCGGCGTGATTCATGCGCCGATTCGCCGTGATCGAGAGCGGTACGAGTCGCGCGGGGCCTGTAGCTCAGTGGCCGGCGTGACCGAGATCTCCTTCCGCCTCGCTGGATTCCAGGTGAAGCTCGAAGCGCGCGGTCTCGGTCTTGCCGCCGACGGTGGCGGTGACGATCGCGGCCGGGTGCTCACCCGGGATCGCAGCGCCGGTGCCCTCGAAGTGATCGCCCGCCGCAGCGGCGACGACGTCGGCGTAGCCCTTGGCGGCCACCTTGATCTTCACCGTGGCACCGTCGACCGAGCGCGGCGCGAGCTGGCCGTCGAGGAGCCAGACCTGGTACTTGCCGGAGGCGTCGGCGACGAGCTCGATGTGGCCACCGCTGGTGGTCTTGACCAGGCCGCCGTGCGGCGCGGTGTGCGCGTGCTCGCCTCCCGCCGCCGCGTGGTCGTGGCTCGCGGGCTCGGCGCCTGGCATCGTCCCGGTGAGCACGTACTCGATCGGCAGGTCGACAAAGCTCCCGACCGGCTTGCCGCCCTTCGAGTAGGTGATCGAGACCTTGGCGCCCGTGGTCGGCGCGGGCTTGCCGGTGGCCGCCCAGGACTGATCGTCGGCGGCCCGGGTCATCGTGAGCTCCTCGCCGGCGACGGTCAGCTTGACCTCGTCGAAGGTCGAGGCCGGCAGCGGTTCGCGCGCACCGTCGCTGACGTAGGCGCGGTGCTTGCCGGCCTTCGGATCGAGGACGATCTCGACGTGGTACACGGCGTCCATCATCACGACCCCGCCGTGCGCGGCGTCGTGGCTGCCGTGCGGCTTCGCGGGCTCGCCCGGGGTCCCCGGCGCGTGGGTGTGCGTCTCCGGCGCCTTGTCGGCGGGCTTGGCCTTCGCCGACTCGGTCTTCGTGCAAGCGCTCACGGCGGCGGCGACGACGAACGCGACTACGGCGCTACGCCATCGGGTGGGGTGCTTCGAGATCGGCATCTGCTTCCTGCTCCTTTTTGTCGGCGAACGACCGGACCAGCGCCTTGGCGAGCGCGGGTCGGCCGAACTTCCAGAACACGACCGGGGTGACGACCAGGTCGAGCAACGTGGCGCTGGCGAGGCCGCCGAGGATGACCACGGCGACCGGGTAGAGGATCTCCTTGCCGGCCTCGCCGGCGGCGAGGACCAGCGGGATCAGCGCGAGGCCGGCGGTGAACGCGGTCATCAGCACCGGCACCAGCCGTTCGAGTGAGCCGCGGATGATCATCCGCTCGTCGAACTGCTCACCCTCCTCCTGCACGAGGTGGATGTAGTGCGAGATCATCATGATCGTGTTGCGGGAGGCGATGCCGCACAGGGTGATGAACCCGACCAGCGTCGCGACCGAGAGGATCCCGTCGGTCAGCCAGATCGCGATCACCGCGCCGATCAGCGCGAGCGGGATGTTGACCAGGATCTGCAAGACGATCCGCACGTCGCGGAAGTGGCTGTGCAGGACCAGGAAGATGAGGAGGAACGCGACGATCGAGAGCAGCGCGATGCGCCGGGTCGCCGACTGCTGGCTCTCGAACTGGCCGCCGTACTGGACGTAGAAGCCCGCCAGGTCGACGCCGGCGGCGATCTCCGTCTGGATGTCGCTCACGACGCTGCCTAGATCGCGGTCGCCGACGTTGGCGGACACCACGATACGGCGCTGCGCGTTCTCGCGGACGATCTGGTTCGGGCCCGAGGTCTCGACCACCTCGGCGAGGACGCGGAGCGGGACGCGCCCGGCCGGCGTGTCGATCAAGACGTTCTCGATCGCGGTGCGGTCGGCGCGCGAGGCGTCGTCGAAGCGAACCACGACGTCGTACGTCCGCTGGCCATCGAGCACCTGGCCCACCACCTTGCCGGCGAGCGCCGCCTCGAGCCGCTCGACCAGGAGCCCGGGCTGGAGACCGCGGTTACGCGCCTCGTCGCGCCTCACCCGGATGCCGAGCTGCGGGACGAGCACCTGCTTCTCGACCTGCAGATCGGTGACGCCGTCGATGGTCGCCATCACGGTGCGGACCTCCTCGGCCTTGGCGCGGAGGGCGTCGAGATCGTCGCCGAAGATCTTGACCGCGATCTGAGCGCGGACGCCCGACAGCAGGTGATCGAGACGGTGCGAGATCGGCTGACCGATGTTGACGACCACACCGGGGAGGACGTCGAGCCGCTGGCGCAGGTCGGCGAGGATCTGATCGCGGCTGCGACCGGAGCGCCGCAGGTCGACGTCGATCTCGGTGTAGTGGACGCCCTCGGCGTGCTCGTCGAGCTCGGCGCGGCCGACCCGGCGGCCGGTCGACACCGCTTCGGGAACCTCCAGGATCAGCGACTCGGCGAGCGCGCCGATCCGATCCGACTCGGACAGTGACGTGCCCGGCGTGGTCAGGAGATTGACCGTGACCGTGCCTTCGTTGAACGTCGGCAGGAACGACCGGCCGAGGAACGGGACGGTCACCGCCGCCGCGATCACCAGCGCCGCTGCGCCGCCCATGACCCAGCCGGCGTGCCGCAGGGTCCGGTGCAGCACCCAGCTCTGGCACCGCTTGAGGAACCGGACCAGGAAGCCGTCCTGCTGGTGCGTCATCACCTTCGCGCCCGGCAGGAGGTAGTAGGCGAGGACCGGCGTCACCGTGAGCGACACGACGAGCGAGGCGAGGATCGCCACGATGTACGCGACGCCGAGCGGCGCGAACAGCCGGCCCTCGATGCCGGTCATCGCGAACAGCGGCACGAACACCAGGACCACGACCGCGGTGGCGTACACGATCGAGTTGCGCACCTCGGACGACGCCCGGTAGACGACGGTCGCGATCGGCACGCGCTGCTCGGCCGGCAGGTGCCGATTCTCGCGCAGTCGCCGGAACACGTTCTCGACGTCGACGATGGCATCGTCGACCAGCTCGCCGATCGCGACCGCGAGCCCGCCGAGGGTCATCGTGTTGATCGACAGCCCCATCAGCTTCATCGCGATCGCGGCGACCACGAACGACAGCGGGATCGCGGTCAGGGTGATGATCGTGGTGCGGAAGTTGAGCAGGAACAGGAACAGGACGATCACGACGAGGATCGCGCCGTCGCGCAGCGCCTCCTCGACGTTCGACACCGAGGCCCTGATGAAGCTGGCCTGACGGAACAGCACCTTCGCCTCGACGTCGTCGGGGAACACGGTGCCGTGCGCGCTGGCGAGCACGCGCTCGACCTCGGCGGTCAGGGTGACGGTGTCCGCGCCGGGCTGCTTCTGGACGCTGAGGATCACCGCCGGTTGGACCGAGACCAGGCCGCTCGCCGCGTCCTTCACGCCGACGCCGGCGTCGCCGCGCTTGATCCGCGGCGCCTCGACGATGGTCGCGACCTGAGCGAGCGTGATCGGCACGCCGTTGCGCAGCGCCACCACGGTATCCGCGAGATCGTCGATCGATGCGGTCCGGGCCAGGTTGCGGACCAGGTACTCCTGGCTCTTGCGATCGATGAAGCCGCCGGTGGTGTTGCCCTGGCTCAGCGCCGCGGCGGCCTCGACCTCCTCGAGCGTCACGCCAGCGGCCGCGAGCTTCCTCGGGTCGACCAGGACCTGGTACTGCTTCACGCCGCCGCCGATCGCGATCACCTGCGCGACGCTGGGGATCGCGAGGAGCCGCGGTCGCAGCCCCCAGTCGGCGGCGGTGCGGATGTCCATCGGCGCGGTCTTCGTCTCGCCCTCCCCCGTCGAGTACAGGCCGATCAGCATGATCTCACCCATGATCGAAGACACCGGGCCCATCGCCGGCGTCACGCCCTCGGGGAGCTGCTCGGCGGCGAGCTGCAGGCGCTCCTGGGTCATCTGGCGGGCACGCAGGATGTCGGTCGACCAGTCGAACTCGACGTAGACGATCGAGAGACCAACCCCCGACGTCGAGCGGATACGCTGCACGCCGGGCGCGCCGTTGAGCGCGGTCTCGAGTGGGCGAGTGACCAGGACCTCGACCTCCTCGGGCGACAGCCCACCGGCCTCGGTCATGATCGTCACGGTCGGCCGGTTGAGGTCGGGGAAGACATCGACCGGCAGCTCGCGCACGACCAGATAGCCGTAGACGACGAGGAGCGCGGCCCCGGCGACCACCAGGGTGCGGTTCCTCAGCGCGAAGCGGATGATGGCGTTGAACATCGGATCACCGCGCGGTGCGCAGCTGGTAGGTCCCCTGCGTGACCGTGCGCTCGCCCGGCTCGAGGCCAGCGCTGACCGCCCAGTCGTCGCCGTCGCGCTCGCCGAGCACCACCTCACGGCGGACGAACTCCTCGGGCGTGACGTGGACGAAGACGAAGCGGCGGCCGCCCTCCTCGATCACCGCGGCGTCGGCGGCGACCAGCGACTCGCGCGGCTTGCCGGCGCCGATCGCCACCGTGGCGAACATCCCGGGCCGGAACGCGCCCGACGCGTTGTCGACCGCGAAGATCGCCTTGACCGTCCGGGTGGTCGGGTCGACGAGCTGCCCGAGGCGGAACAGGCGACCGGGGAACGCGCTCGGCCGTCCATCGAGGCGGATGTCGGCGGTGCCGGCCTCCTCGACGCGCGCGATGTCGCTCTCGAACACATCGGCCTCGACCCACAGGGTGGACGGCTCGATGATCGTGTAGAGCTTCTGGTCGGCGGTGACTTGCTCGCCGAGCGAGACCTCCGCCTCGGCGATGACGCCGTCGATCGGCGACGTGACCGTGATGCGCTGGAGTCCGCCGCCCCCGAACAGCTTGGCCTGCTGCTCAGCGAGCTCGACGTCGCGCACGGAGAGGCTGAGGTCGAGCTCGGCCTGCTCGATCTCCTTCTGGGAGACGACGCCGGCGAGCGCACGGCGTCGCTCGACCTCACGCTTCGCCTGATCGCGGCGGGCCTTTGCCTGCGCGACCGCGGTCTTCGCCTCGAGCCCCCGGGAGCGCAGATCGCCGGTCTCGCCGGCGCCCGGCGTTTGCTCGAGGACGAGCAGGATCTGGCCCTTCTTGACCCGATCGCCGAGAAACGGCAGCGCGCGTCCCTTGGGCGCGAGCACCCGGCCGGGCTGCGCCGCGGCGATCTGGGCGTGGCCGTCGATGCGCGGGACGACCCGGCCGACCGTCTCGATCCGCGCCGACACCTCGCGCTCGTCGGCGACGCGGGTCAGGACGCCGAGGAGGAACTGCGACTCCTTCGCCATCGCGGTGACACCGGCGCGCACCGCGGGCTCGACCTTCTCCACCTCGCCGTGGTCCTCGCCGCCGTGCCCGCGCGCGATCAGCGGCATTGAAATGGCGAGCAGGATCGCGGCCGTCGGGACGACCTGGCGCATCGCGCGCCGCCGCCTGGCGAACCGGATCGCGCCGCCGACCAGGACGACCAGGCCGCCGGCACCGATCGCGATCAGCTTCCACGGGATCTCGACATGGCTATGCGGCGCCGCCGCGGGCGGCGCCGCGGGCGCGAAGTCGAGCGGCGCGATCTCGACGAGGTCGAGGCGCTCACCCGCGGTGACGGTCGCGATGATCGGGTACTCACCCGGCGGCACGCTCGCGATCGCGTGGTAGATGCCGGGCGCGCCGGCCGGCTCCGCGGTCACGGTCACCACCGGCGAAGCCTGGATCTCGAACGAGACCGTCGCGTCCCCGACCGGCGCGTTGGTCGCCCAGTCAGCGACGAACACCCGGAGGTCGTCCGGCTTCGCAGGATCGAGCTTCACCAGGACCTCGAACTGGCCGGTCTGGCCGAACGCGGCGCGCTGGCCCGCGGCGCCGACCGCAACCGCGGGCTCCGGTTCACCGTGATCCTCACCACCGTGCGCGCGAGCGTCGGCGACGAACGCGGCGACCAGGAACAGAGCGATCAGGATGCGGGTCATCGGGCGTCTCCTCCGACCGCGCGCTCGAGCTCGGCGTCGGCGACCGCGCCGTCGCGGCGGGCCTCGAGCGCGGACACCTGGACAGCGAGCACGCGGTCGCGAATCGCGAGGTACTCGGCCAGATCGATATGTTTCTCGGTCCAGGCCTTCTCGTAGCGCGCGAGCGTCGTCGCGACCGCCGTCGCGGCCTCGTCGAGCTCGCCGATCCGGTCGCGCGCGGCATCGCGCCGCGCCACGGCCGCCGCGACGTCCTCGCCGATCCGCGCCTCGATGCCGGCCTGCCGCGCCTCGGCCTCGGCGGTGCGGCCGCGGGCCTGTGCGACCTCGCCCGCGTTCGAGCGGAACAGCGGCAGCGGCAGCGACAACCCGACGGTGAACAGGTGATCGGCGTCGAACGCGCGGTCGATCACGGGTGGCGAGAAGTCGTCGGCGCCGAGAACGCCGCGGTCGTACACGTAGCCGATCGACACCGTCAGGTTCGGCAGCCGCTCACGCCGGCGCAGCGCGACCTCGGCGCGCGCCGTCGCGAGATCGCGCGCCGCGGCGGCGAGGTCGGGGCGCTCGTCGACGGCGCGCGCCGCCAGCGCGCCGGCGTCGCCCGACGCCGTCAGCGCCGGGAAGTCGCCGGTCGTCGCTGTCGCCGCGCCGTCGTTCTCGCCGATCAGCCGGTCGAGCGCCGCGCGGGCCACGCCGGCGTCACCCTCGGCCGCGCGCCGATCGCTGCGGGCCAGGGCGAGGTCGCCGACCAGCAGCTCCAGCTCGGCCTCGCCGAGGTCACCAGCACCGACGCGCTGGCGGGCCGACTCGACCAGCCGGGTCGCGGTCTCCGCCACGTCGGCGGCGAGCGCCAGCCGGCGCTCCTGGAACATCAGCTCGTAGTACGCCGCCTGGGTCTCGGCGCGCAGGCGCCGCCGCTCGTCGTCGACGTCGAACGACCGGGCGGCTCGGTCCTCGCGCGCGACGCGGATCCGCAGCCCGCGCTGCCCGAACAGCTCGAGCTCCTGCGAGATCCCGACATCGAGCGCGCCCTCGCCATCGCGCGCGAACAGCGCGTCGCTCTCGACGCCGAGGGCGAGCTCCGGCCGCGACGGGACCCACTGCGCGGCGGTGATCCCGCGGCCGCTCGCCTGCGCGACGCGCGCCTCGGCCTCCGCGACCGCGGGGTTCCGCGCCTCGGCCGCGGCGAGGGCATCGTCCACCGAGATCTGCCCGGCGTGCGCGGTCGCGGAGCCCCCGATCAGTGCCACCACGAGCAGACGTCCCGAGATTCGATCCACCCGGCCGGACGACAGCAACCACCGTTCCAGTTGCCGCCCCCCATGATTCTGGGCAGTTACGGCCCGCGGACCGTAACCGGATCGGTCACGTGTGACGAGGTCGGCCGGAGCGATACGTGCCGCGATGACCGCCCACACGTTCGTCGCGACGCCAGCCGTACAGCTCGGCGCTGATGGCCGACACCGAGCTGAAGACCATGGTGGCCATTCCTGATGAACGAATCCGGTCACGGCGCGTTGAAGGCGACCTCGTCCGACTCCGACTCGCCGTCATCGTTCATCGCCATGATCATGTACATGTACGTGCCGCCCGAGGTGAGCGGCGCGTCGTGGTACTGCTCGGTGTCGAACGGCACGGTCGCGGTCACCGCGTAGTCGGTGTCGACGCCGTTCTTCATGCGCATGACCATGAACTCGGTCTCGTTGTCGGCGTTGTCGGTCCAGGTCAGGTGCGCGCCGCCGGTGCGCGGCTCGGCGGTGAGCCCGGTCGGCGCGGCGGGCCCGCCGGTGCCGTGGCCGGCGCCGCAGGCGGCGAGGGCGAGGGTAGCGATCGCGGTGACGAGGAAGCGGGGAGCTGTCATGCCCTACACTTCGCGCCCCGCGACCGCCCCGTCAAGAGTGACCGAATTGGTTACGGTGGCGAGTTGTCTCCCAGGCTAGACAAGCTCGCGTGATGCCGGATGATGTTGCCATGCGCGCGCCGCTCGCCGTCCTCCTCGCTCCGTGCCTCGTCGCCTGCGGCTCGTCGGGAGCGCCGACGCCACCCGCACCGGACCTGGTCGTCCTCACCGACGTGAACCCGGATCCGCGGATCGTCGAGGTCGAGCTCGTGGCCGCACCGGCGACCGTCGAGCTCCTCGCCCCCGACAAGCCGGCTGACGTCTGGGCGTTCCACGACGGCGCCGATCCCGACGCGGCGGGCACCATCCCGGGGCCGCTGCTCGAAGCGAACCTCGGCGACCAGGTGATCGTGCACTTCCGCAACGACCTCCCCGACGCGACGACGATCCACTGGCACGGCCTGCGCATCCCCAACGAGGCCGACGGCACGCCGGCGTCGCAGGTGCCGGTCCCGCCAGGCGGGACGTACGACTACGAGATGACGATCGTCGACGCCGGCCTGTTCTGGTACCACCCGCACGTCGCGGGCGACGTCCAGGTCGAGCGCGGGCTCTACGCGCCCGTCTTGATCCACGGCGGCGTCGAGCCGGACGTCGCCGCCGATCGCGTGTTCGTCCTTGACGACGTCAAGCTCGAGGCGTCGGGACAGCTCTCGACCCAGACCGGCGCGCTCGATCTGATGCTCGGCCGGCGGGGCAACGTGGTGCTCCTGAACGGCAAGCAGACACCGACGATCACCGCAGCGGCCGGATCGCGCGAGCGCTGGCGCTTCGTCAACGCCGCGAACGGCCGGTACTTCCAGCTCGAGCTGCCCGGGCACATGTTCCGCGTGATCGGCTGGGACGGCGGCCTGGTCGACGCCCCGTACCAGGTGGAGCGCGTGCTGATCGCCCCCGGCGAGCGCCACGACATCCTCGTCGAGCTCGCCGGCGCGGACGGCGATGAGCTGGCGCTGCGCACGGTCCACTACGATCGCGGCCACGACATCCCGGACCCGGGCCCGATCGACCTGCTCGCGATCCGGCTCGGACCGGCGACCGACCCGCCCGCTGACCTTCCGACCACGTGGGGCGACGTCGCGCCGATCGCGACCGATGCCGCGACGCCCCGACGCTCGTTCTTCCTCGCCGAGGACGATGGCGATCCGACGAGTCCCGTGTTCACGATCAACGGCGAGGCGTACCCGGACATCACGCCGATCACCGGCGCTTCCGGGGCCGTCGAGATCTGGGTGGTCCACAACATGACCGAGATGGACCACCCGTTTCACCTCCACGGCATGTCGTTCCAGCTCCTCGACGCCGACGGCGCACCGCTCGCACCGCTCGGCTGGAAGGACACCGTGAACGTCCCGCGCATGACCATGCAGCGGTTCGCCGTCGAGCTCGGCGGCATCGGCACGTGGATGTACCACTGCCACATCCTGGAGCACGCCGAGCGCGGCATGATGGGCGAGCTCGAGGTCACCGCTCCCTGAGCGGCAGTTTCAGAAGTCGACGATGAGGGAGAGGCGGCCCTCGACCGTGGTCGCCTGTTCATCGCGCGTCGTTCGGTCATCGTGGTGATCGCGGCTCCCGATCGACGCCGCGCGGACGTCGCCGGTGATCGTCAGCCGCGGCACGACCGGGACCGCGAGCCCGGTCGTTTCTCTCGCCGCCGCGTGCTCGGACCGCAGCGCGTCACCCGATGCGGGCCCGTTCGATGGCGCAACGGGTTGTGTCCCGAGCGGCGTCTCCGAGGGCGAGGCCAGCCGTCCCACCGAGCCCGAGCTCGCGTTCGGCCTGGTCTTCGACACCCACTCGGTCGACCTCCTCGCGTTCGACATCGCCGCGGCGGCGCGCGTCGAGACCAGCGATGGCGCCGAGCTCACCGCAGGCTTCGCGTGGGCACCGGGCTCGGAGGGCAGCCACCACCGGGATGGCGTCTTGACCGCGCCGGCACCGCCACTCGACGGCGCGTCGTGGCTGCGGCTCACCATCGACGAGGTCGCGGGCGTCGACCGGGTCTTCGAGTGGGACGAGACGTTCCTGGTTCACGATCTGCCGTGACGCAAGGCCTGCGAAAGCGCGGCGAGACCGCGCAAGACCTGCGGGCTCGCCGGTCGCGAGGCGAGCGCGACGCGATCGGCGAGCCGCTTGCATCTCGATCCGGTCATGGCCGCCATCTCGACCGAGCGCCGCCCCGACGTGCACGAGGCGCAGCCGCCGGACGTGCGCCAGTACTACGCGATCAACCAGTCGGTCTACGGGTGGTTCGCGCGCTACTACGACGCCGTCACGCGGCCGCTGCGTCGCCTGCGGCGCGAGGTCGTGGCGCTCGCGGGCGCGCCCGGGGGCGCGCGTGTCCTCGACGTCGCGACCGGCACCGGCGCGCAGGCGCTCGCGTTCGCCGACCGCACCGCCGAGGTGATCGGCGTCGACGTCAACGACGCGATGCTCGCCGTGGCCCGGCGCAAGCCCCGCCCCGATCACGTGAGCTTCGTCCGGGCGGACGCCACGCACCTGCCGTTCCCGGCCGGGCGCTTCGACGTCACCTGTGTCTCGTTCGCCCTCCACGAGATGCCGCCGTCGGTCCGCGACCGCGTCGTCCGGGAGATGGCGCGCGTGACCCGGCACCAGGGCACGATCGTCGTCGTCGACTACGCGCTGCCGGCCAACCGGCTCGCGAGCGCGCTCACGAGCCGGCTGGTGCGCCTCTACGAGCGCGACCACTACGCGGAGTTCGTCCGCTCGGATCTCCCCGCTCTGTTCGAGGGCGTCGGCATCGCGGTGCGCGCCGACCACCGCACGCTCCTCGGCAACGTGCGCATCCTCGTCGGCGACAAGGTCACGTGAAGGAGGAGGTGGGCCATGTGGACGACAAGCTGGATGGGGGACCACGGCGATGCGACGCGCCTCGTGCTGGAAGCGATGGCGACCGCCGTCGACGCGATGGAGTGTGAGCCATGAGCGCGGCCGGGGAGCCCGAGCCGACCCCGCCGCAGACCGCGGCCGTCGACGAGGCCGCGATCACCGCCATGCTCCGCGCCGCGAGAGGTCACGGTTTCGGCCCCCAGTTCTTCCTCGCGCACCTCGCCGCCTTCGTCCGCGACCGCTGTCCCGATCCCTCCGAGCACCTGCCGCACGTGCAGCTCTGGCTGGCGGGCGGCGAGCGGGTGACGATCTGCCACGTGATCGCCGTCGGGCCGCAGTGGGTCGCGATCGCCGCGCGGGCCGACGACGCGCGCGACGGCAGGATGGAGATGCAGACCGAGCTCATCCCCTACGAGCTGATCGGACGGGTCACGATCTCCGGTGGCCCCACGCGGGGACGCGGCATCGGCTTCGCGCAGCTGCACCCGCCGACGATCATCGAGAACGAGCGCACGCCGGAGCAGGTCTTCCTCGCTGCGGCCGGCCAGACCGCAGCGACCTGACCGGGTGAGGTCACCGCGCGGCAGCGGACGTCGCAGCGCTCCGCACCCGCCGCGAGCGTCGTCGTGCGCGGGTCGCATGTCCCGGAGGGCCTGCAACCGCCAGACCCGGCATGTATGGTCGAGGCGTGCCCCCCACCGCTCGGTCGACCACGGCCCGCCGCATCGTCCTCGCGTTCGGCGCGGTGCTGCTCCTCTTCGGGCTCGCAATGGTCGTCGTCGTGGTCGGCCTGCAGCGGATCGCCGACGCGGAGGGTCAGGTGATGCGGCTCGATCATGCCAAGCATGCCGGGCATCACGCCGCCGGCCTCGCCCGCGAACAGTACATCCATCAGGCCCACACCCTCCTCGAGTGGAACGACTCTCACCTGCCCCACTACTACGAGGTCGCCGGCGAGGCCCGCGCCGCGACGGAGCACCTGTCGCACGCGGTGGACAGCCCGGAGGCGACGCAGATCGCCGCCCTCGTCGCGGAGAGCGATCGCCGGTTCCGCGAGGAGGTCATCCCTGCGATCGCCGCCGGCCAGCGCGCTCGGATCGAGGAGCTCCACGAGATGACCGAGCATCCCGTCGAGGAGGTCGTCACGCTCAACGAGGCGCTCAACCGGTCACTCGAAGCCCAGGCCGATGCCGCCCAGCGCCGCGCCGAGGTGATCCGCTCGCGTGTGCAGCTCGCCGTGCTCGGCTGTTTCGCGCTCGCGATCGTCCTGGCGATGGCGGTCGGCGTCTACCTGATGCGCTCGATCTCACGACCGGTGGCGGCCCTGCGCGCCGGCGCGGTCCGGATCGGCGCCGGCGACCTCACCGCGCGGGTCGCGCTCCCCGGCGACGACGAGCTGGCCGAGCTGGCCCGGGTGTTCGACCGCATGGCCGAGGACCTCGGCCGCCACCAGGCCGAGCTGCTCGAGGCTCACCGTCTCGCATCGATCGGTCAGGTCGCCTCCGGCGTCGCGCACGAGATCAACAACCCGCTCGGCGTCATCCTCGGCTACGTGAAGCTGCTCCGCCGAGAGCCCGAGCTCGCAGAGCGCGAGGAGATCCGCATCATCGACGATGAGACCCGGCAATGCCAGGTGATCGTCGCCGGCCTCCTCGATCTCGCGCGACCGGTGCGGCTCCACCGCGACGAGGTGGATCTCGGCGAGCTCGCGCGCGAGGCGGTGGCCCGCCTCGACGAGATCGGACGTTGCGAAGGCATCGCCGTGCACTGCCGCGACGGCGCGCCGGTGCGCGTCTCTGCGGACGAGGGCAAGCTTCGTCAGATCGTGTTGAACCTCCTCGGCAACGCAGTCGAGGCCGCCCGCGAGGCCGGCGCGACCGCGCCGGAGGTGGAGCTGTCGTGGGAGCTCCGGGACGACCGCGCCGTGTTGTACGTCGACGATCGCGGCCCGGGTGTCGCGCCGGACGCGCGCGCTCGCCTCTTCGAGCCGTTCTTCACGACCCGGGCGCGCGGGCACGGGCTCGGCCTGGCGATCGCCCGCACCCTGGCCCGCGCCCACCGCGGCGACGTCGAGCTCGCCGATCGCGCCGACGGCCGCGGCGCCCGCGCGACCCTGTGGATCCCGATCGAAGCCAGCCAGGAGGAAGCCGCATGATCAAGGCGCGCGTGCTCGTCTGCGACGACAAGGAGAACTTCGTCAAGCTGCTCCTCCGCATCCTCCCCGAGGATCGCTTCGACGTCACCACGGCCGGCGACGGCGCCCGCGCGCTCGCCCTGCTCGCCGCCGGCGACTTCGACGTGGTCGTGACCGACATCCGCATGCCGGGCGCCGACGGGATGACGGTGCTCGGCGAGGCGCGCGCCCGCGATCCCGACGTCGAGGTCGTGCTGATGACCGCCTATGCGACCGTGCCGGCGGCGGTCGACGCCATGCGCCAGGGCGCGTTCGACTACCTCGCCAAGCCGTTCGAGCCCGACGAGGCGTTGCTCGTGGTCGAACGTGCGCTCGAGCGGCGGCGGCTCCGCCAGCAGGCCCGCGATCTCCGCCGCGCGCTCGAGGGCATCCACCGGATCGACAACCTGGTCGCGCGCAGCCCGGCGATGACGCCGGTGCTCGCGCTCGTCCACCGCGCCGCCGCCAGCGACCCCACCGTCCTGGTCACCGGCGAGAGCGGCACCGGCAAGGAGGTGGTCGCGCGCGCGATCCACAGCTCCGGCGAGCGGAGCGCCCGCCCCTTCGTCGCCGTCAACTGCGGCGCGATCCCGGAGGCGCTCCTCGAGAGCGAGCTGTTTGGCCACGTCAAGGGCAGCTTCACCGGCGCCAACGCCGACCACCGCGGGCTGTTCGAGGAGGCCGGCGGCGGCACGATCTTCCTCGACGAGATCGCCGACCTGCCGCTGTCGATGCAGGTGAAGCTCAACCGTGTCCTCCAGGAACGCAAGGTCCGCCGCGTCGGCGCGACCGACGAACGCAGCGTCGACGTCCGGGTGATCGCCGCGACCAACGTCGATCTCAAGGCCCGCGTCGCCGCCGGCCAGTTCCGCGAGGACCTCTTCTACCGGCTCAACGTCCTCGGGATCGCCCTGCCCCCGCTCCGGGAACGGCGCGAGGACGTCCCGCTCCTCGCCGCCTTCCTCCTCGAGCGCCGCGGCGCCCGCCGGCCCGGCGCGCCCGAGGGCTTCACCGCGGAGGCCCTCACCGCGCTGGTCCAGTACGCGTGGCCCGGCAACGTCCGCGAGCTCGAGAACGCGATCGAGCGCGCGCTCGCCGTCACCGACGGCCCGCGGATCGAGCTCGAGGCGCTGCCCGACGAGGTCGCGGCGACGCTGCGGCCGCGCATCACCCGCGGCACCGAGAGCCGGCTCAGCTACCGCGAGGTCGTCGACCTCGCCCGCGACCGCGCCTCGCGCGAGTACCTGATCGCGCTGATGCGCGAGCTCGGCGGCAACGTCACCGACGCGGCCCGCCGCGCCGGCATGGAGCGCGAGAGCCTGCACCGCCTGCTCAAGCGCTATGGCGTCCGGTCAGAGGACTTCAAGCAGAAGGATTGATCGCGCGGCGGACCAGCGGCGCCTTGCCGAGCGCGGTGCGCGGAATCGCATCGACGGTCTCGACCGTCACCGGCAGGTCGGCGACGCCTTGCCGGGCGAGCTCGGCCTGGACGGTGCGCGCGAGCGCGGTGCCGTCGACGCCGTCGGGCCGTTCGAGCAGCACGCGGATCGCATCGCGGCCGGCGATCACCTGCCACGCCGATGCCGAGACCAGCTCGAGGGCGCGGTGGAAGACGTTCGGGTGCACGGTCACGGTCCCCCCGGCGCGCGCCGGGAGGTCGACGGTGTCCTCGGCGCGGCCCTCGACCCGGTCGAGCAGCGCGAAGCCGATGCCACACTCGCAGCGCTCCCCCGACAGCGCGACGCGATCGCTCATCTCGTACCGGATCAGCGGCTGGGTCCGCGAGAACAGGACCGTCACCAGCACGCTGGCGCCGGCGACGCCCGGCGGCACCGGCCGATGATGCTCGTCGACCGTCTCGACGACGACGAGGTCCTCGTACAGGTGCTTGCGGTGGCGCGCGCAGTCCGAGGCGATGTCGGCGGTCTCGGTCGCGGCGTAGACGTCGAACGGCGCCGAACCCCACGCTGCCTCAGCGCGCGCTATCGTGTCATCAGTGAGCACCTCCGACGCCGACATCACCGCGCGCGGCCGGATCCGCAGCCGTCCGGCCCGCTGCTCGCCGGCGAGGACGTGCAGCATCGACGCGTAGCCGACCAGGCAGTCCGGCTCGAACGCGTTGAGCTGATCGACGTTGCCGGGGAGCGGATCGGTGGCGTCCAGGCGCAGCGTCGGCACGAAGCGGCTGTGGACGGTGGCGCCGACCCGCGCCGAGCCGTGCCAGGGGACGCGCGAGCTGACCACCGCCATCCGTACCCGGTGGGTCAGGCCGGCGGCGATGCCCGCCCACTCCTGGGCGCGCGCGTACGAGGCGATGTGCGTCGTCCACTCGTCGCGATCGAAGAGGAAGACGCCGCGCCGCCCGGTGCTGCCCGACGTCGCGGCGACCACGTACCGATCGAGGTACGGGCGTTCGCCACCACGCTCGAGGTAGGTGAGCACGTCGGCGAGCCGGACCGCCGGATCGACGACCAGCTCGTCGAAGTTCTCCATCAACGTGGCCTTGGTCAGGACCGGCAGCTCCTGGAGCGGCGCCGACGCGAGGCCGCCGTGGAACCGCTGGTAGAAGCGCGAACGCGCCATCGCGTGCTCGCGCAGCGCCGCGAGCGCGCGCGCCTGGTGCCGCTCGAGCGCGGCTCGATCCCAGCGCTCGTGGCGCCGGATGGCGCGCCGCCGGGCGAGGACCGTGATGAGGGTACGCAGCTCCACGGTGCTCTACCCGGGGTCGCTCGTGAGGAGTGTGTCGCGCGCGTTCATGGGGCGCCTCGATAGTTGCGCAGGTTGTGGTCGCTCGCGAAGTAGACCACCCTGCCTTCGCCGTCCTGGGCAAGCACGGCGGTCGCCTTGTCGACCTTCTCGCCGGTTGCCGGATCGATCGCGAAGCGCGTGTCCAGCTCGTTCGCCAGCCGCTCCTTGCACATCGGGCAGCAGCCGAAGTAGGTCTTGCCATCGACCTCCACGGGGATCTGGGCCTTCCCCATGTACGTGTTGTTGACCATGCAGACGAGGCTCGGGTCTTCGATGCGGCTCAGGCGGTTGTCGGGCTCACGCGGCGCGGTGGCGACCGGCGACCGATCCGACGAGTCCTTGGTGCAGGCGCCCGCAAGAATTGCGGCAACGGCGAGGAGGAGCGCGGGGATGGTGCGAAGCATCATGAGAGCCACCAGTGCAAGGCACGCACCAGTCGACCCCGTCGAGGCCACGACACCCGCAGTGATGTCCACGGTTACAGCGTGAGCGACTTGGTCACGCGATCTGTACCGTCTGCTCGTCGGGAATGCAGCCGCCGGCCCGGCCCTTGCCACCGCTCGGGATCCGGAGGTGCAACCATGAAGACGGCAACCTGGATGCTCGCGGCGGCGCTCGGCACGGCCGGTTGCGGTGGCTCGATGATGTCGGACCCCGACGAGATGCGGTCGATGATCGACGACGCGCGGCAGGAGAACGTCACGCACGTCACCACGACCGACGCGGCCGACTCGCTGGCGCAGGTGCGCGACGAGATGAATCGTCATGAAGGCGCGATGGGCGACATGATGGACATGATGGACAGCGAGATGGACGGGATGTCGCACTGCAACGGCTCCGGCATGCAGGACCTCCGCGACATGCACGACGGCATGCTCGGCGAGATGGACCAGCACGGCACCGCGATGGATCAGGCGGTGGACCTCGATGCGGCGACCGCCGAGGGACTCGCCACGCCGGCGAGATGCACGACATGCTCGACGGCATGGACGAGGCCACCGGCCGGATGGGCTGCATGTGATGAGCGATCCTCCTGGGTCGTGATGCCTCGCTTCGTGGCCATCGCTGCGCCAGAGTAACCGCGGCGGTCACAGGTGGCGAGCGCGCAAGCGTTGCGCTGGTGCTGTCCGCGTGCGCGACGAACACCGATTCTTCCGCGTGACCTTGCGGGTCACAGTGCCCCTTCATCGGAGGAGGCGAGCTCGGGTACGAGCGATGCAAGACCAGACAATCATGATGACCAAGAACCTGCTCCTTCTCGCTGTCCCCATGACGCTGGCGGCGTGCAGCCGCCCAGCCCCAGGTACCCGCGCGCACGCAGACTCGGCGGCGGGCCATCGCCAGGAGGCGGCGTCTCACCAGGCCGAGGCCGACGCGACGCTCGCGTACGCCAATTCGAAGGCCTACTACCAGAGCGTGCACATGGACCACAAGCGACTGGCCGCGGCGCACCTCCGCGCCGCCGAGCAGCTCGAAGCCGAGTACACGGCGGCCTGCGAGGATCGCGCGCCCGACACGGTCACCGCCTGGCCCGAGGTCAAGGCGACCGACGAGGTTCCCGGCGGCATCGTCCTGCACCTGACCCCCAAGGTCGGCTCCGAGGAGGAGGTCCTCGCCCACCTCGAGTGCCACCGCGCCGCGCTCGCCGTGGAGGGCTTCGACCGCTTCCCCGACGACCCGCTCGCGATCGAGAAGCTCGAGGTCGTCGTCCATGATGAGCCGGGCGGCACCGCCGTGATGTTCGGCGTCAAGGACGACGCTCAGGTGACGGAGCTGCGCCGGCGCGTCGACGTGGTGGCGAAGGCGGAGTGACTTGAACGATCCGAGCTACTGGAAGCGGTACATCCTCGAGCTCGACCCCGACGAGGTGGCGCGCCGGCTGGAGATGGTCCTGGTTTCGAGCGCTCGCGAGCCGCTGGAGCTCCTCCACCTCGCCGCCGATCGGGGCGCCCCCTGCGTCGTGATCTCGCCGGGCTCGGGCGGCCACGCATATGTCTTCGCGGAGCTCGGCTACCGCATCAACGCACGCGGCTACAACGTCTTCATCATGCCGAAGCAGGGCGGCCGGACCATCTCCGAGCTCGTCGACCGGCACGAGCTCGCGCTCGGTCACATCGCGTCGCGGTGGAACGAGCGGATCGGCGTGTTTGCCGAGGGTCTCGGCGGCTTCGCCGCCTTCTACCTCGCCCTGCGGGGGGCGCCAGTGCAGAGCGCGATCTACCAGAACGCGCCGGCGATCCTCGACGAGCCGGCGTTCCGCGACGCCACGATGCGCGGCCGCGGATCCCGACGCAGGCGCGCGCTGCTCCCCGTGGCGCGCGCGCTCGCCCGCATTCGCCCCGGCACCACGATGCCGATCCGCTCGTACCTCGACTTCCGCGAGATGGTCGATCCGGTCGAGCCCGCGCACGCGATCGAGGCGCGCCTGGTCGACGCCTATGAGCGAGATCCTGGCTTCGATCGGCGCTACCCGATCGCCGCGATCCTCTCGCTCCTCGATACCCCACCGCCGCGCCCGCTCGCGGAGCTGCAGATGCCGACCATGTTCGTCGTTCCGACCCGCGGCTTCGCCCCTGACTACATCCGCGCCCTGTTCGGGCGCCTGCCCCCGCTCGACAAGAAGCTTGTCGAGGTCGACGGCAGCGTCTTCTGGATGTGCTCGCACTCGCGCGATGCCGCCGAGCTGATCTGCAACCGCTTCAAGGAGACGATCGCGGCGGCGGCCGCGGCGTGAGCCGGTCGAGCAACCGCCGCACGATCATTGGGAAGTACCGGAACAGTCCATACACGCGTGGGTAGATGACGCGCGCCCGGCGCCGCTCGACCGCGTGCCGGATCCGGCGCGCCACTCCATGGCCGGGGCATGTTCGACCGACATCGAGCGCCGACCGCGGAGGCCGCGAGCCCACCGCTCTGGTGGCGCGCCCTGTACGCGATCGGCTGGCTCGGGCTGGTCGCCCTGCTCGCCTACGCCGTCATCTACTCGAAGTAGCGCGCGACGTCCTCGAGATCGCTGCGCAGTTTCCGCTGCCGCATCTTGCGGATGGTCTTGTCGCGCACCAGCCAGCTGACGACACCGACGACGTTCATGTAAAGGGTCGCCGTGATCCGAGTCCGCTTGCCACCGTCGCTCGACTCGAGCAGGTACTCGCCGGTCGCCCGCGCCCCCCGGGGCCCGTCCACCAGGCGGAACCGGATCGCCACGTCGGCATCATTCTCGAATAGGACCGTCACCGCGTGTTTCATCGCCCGCGAGTCAAACCTCACCTTCGCGTCTTCGCGGCCACCCGCCTTCACGGACGCCGACTTCACGTCGGTGAGCACGTTCGGCCAGTTCTCGTAGTCGGTAACCAGGGCGTAAACCCGGGCCGGTGATGCATCGACCTCGATGAGCCCCTGGGTCTTCGCCCCGCCCAGCTCGGTAAGGGTCGCCTCCTCAGCGACCGCGGGACCAGCCCGCCCGAGCACGAGAAGACCGAGGATCGCAGCGAGGAGGCGCAGGCGTTGCGTGCTTGTCCACATGACCTCGCAGGTAGCAATCCTCAGGCCAGGACGACCGCGGCGCGGACATCGTGCCGATCGGCTCGCGCCCCGGGCGTGCGCCCACTCGCGGTTCTTGTCGTGGTCGTGTGCATCGCCTTGCTGTGCCGGAGCGTGTGGGGTCCGACCTTGCTCGGGAATGCAGCCGCCCGCGCAGCGGCATTCCTCGTCGTTGCAGCGATAGCGGAAGCGGAGGCTGGTCGCCGTGACCTTCAACGGTCGCCGGGTCGTATCATCGGTCTCTCGGGCCAGCCATTCAGGCGATCGCGACGTCGCCGGCGACGATGCGATGGATCACCCCGTCGGCGGCGCGGAGACGGAGCGCACCGTCGCGATCGAGGCCGAGCGCCGTCCCGATCACGGCGCCGCCGCCCGGCCCGCGGTCGACGCGCAGCTCGAGCGCCGCGGCCATGCGCGCCTCCCAGGCCGCCGCGATCGCCGGCACGCCGCCGGCCAGGAAACGATCGATCCACGCCTCGACCGCAGTGAGCAGCGCTTCCGTGAAGGCGGCCCGCGACACCAGGCCGCCGAGCTGGTCCGCGATCGAGGTCGCGCGCGCGGTGAGCTCGGACGGCAGCTCGGCCGCGGCGCCGTTGACGTTGACGCCGATGCCGGCGACCACGCAGCCCTCGCCCGCGACCTCGCACAGGATGCCGGCCAGCTTGCGGGTTCCGACCACGACGTCGTTGGGCCACTTGAGTGCGGCGGCAACGCCCGCGGCGCGCACCGCGTCGACGACGCCGATCCCGATCGCCAGCGTCAGCGGCGCCAGCTCGGCGAGCGGACGCGACGAGCGGACGATCGCGGACAGGTACAGGTTGGCGCCCGGCGGCGACGCCCACGGCCGGCCGAGGCGGCCCCGGCCCGCGGTCTGCGCATCGGCGACCACGATGACGCCATGGGCCGCGCCGGCGCGCGCGTGGGCGAGCGCGACGTCGCTGGTCGAGGCGCAGACCTCGAGCGTGATCCGCTCGTGGCCGAGCCAGCTCGCGGTCAAACGAAGTCCAGCCCGATGTCGACCGCGGGCGCCGAGTGGGTGAGCGCGCCCACCGAGATCAGGTCGGCGCCGGCCTCGGCGTAGGCGCGGATGGTGGTCAGGGTGACGCCTCCGGAGACCTCGACCAGCACGCCGCGGGCGTGAGCGAGCGCGGCGGCGGCCTGGACCTGCGCCGGCGTCATGTTGTCGAGCAGGACCACGTCGGCGCCGGCGACGAGCGCCTGCTCGAGCTCGTCGAGATCGGTGACCTCGCACTCGATGCGCAGGGGGTGGGGGGCGTCGCGCCGGGCCCGCGTGACCGCCGGTTCGACGCCGCCGCAGGCGACGATGTGGTTGTCCTTGATCAGCACGCCCGAGCCGAGGTCGAAGCGGTGGTTGCCGCAACCGCCGGCCAGCACGGCCGCCTTCTCGAGCACCCGGTAACCGGGCGTGGTCTTGCGGGTGTCGACGACCCGGGTCCTGGTGCCCGCGACCGCGTCGGCGTAGCGGCGGGCCTGGGTCGCGACCCCCGACAGCCGCTGCACGAAGTTGAGCGCGGTGCGCTCGGCCATGAGGATCTCGGCGGCCGGGCCGCGCGCGGTGAGCAAGCGCGCCCCGGGCTCGAGCCGATCGCCGTCGGCGGCCTGGCGCTCGATGGCGATGCGGGGATCGACGAGGGCGAACACGGCGGCCGCGATGTCGAGGCCGGCAACGGTGATCGCGACCCGCGTGTTCATGACCGCGGTGGCCTGGGTCGCGCGGGTGCCGACGGTGACCGCGGTCGTCACGTCGCCGCGGCCAAGATCCTCGTCGAGCGCGAGGTCGATGAGGCGACGCACGTGCGGGAGACGGGCGAGACCGCGAACGGCATCGGTGGGAACGGGATGCGCGGACACGAGTGACATGTAACACGGAGTCGGCGAGCCGTACCGAGACGGCTGCGACTACAGGTGCTGCTCAGGTCGAGGGAGGATCATCGAATCAACCCCGGTCCGGATCCTCCGGCAGCGGTCCGGATCCTGCAGATCAGATGGGATAGTCAATATCACCCTGGTACTCGAGTGCGTCCTCGCCAACGCCGCAGCGTTCTATCTCCGCTGCCAGGGCGGCCACACCGACGACGACCCGCTCCGATCGCGGATGCAGGTCCTCCTCGCACAACCAGCGATCGCCCTCCAGGGAAGCCTCGTCGACTTCGAACACTCGCACGCAGCACAAGAGTTCCCCTTCGGGTACAGACGCAATCCGATGACGTCGCAACACCGGGGCCGTATCGGTTGCTCGCGGATCGAGGAGTGGATAGATCCCGATCCACGCTCGTGCATTTGGCCGCAGAGGCTTCACATGCGCAGCGAGTGGAATCCCTCTGCGCAAGGAACCAAGAGCGATATCGTATTTCATGGATAGTAGATCCTGGCAGGATCCCAGGATCCAGACCGCAGGATCCAGACCGACGTTGAATGGCAGCGATTGCCCCAGGTGCAGCGAGCCGACGCCGCTGACACGAGGCTCGCCGCCGCGCCGGCGGGTGAGCATCGTTGCCGAGCCACGCCGCGACGGCGCGAGCGACGGGCTCGCGCGTCTGCCGTACTCGCCCAGATTCACGTCGGTGTCGATGTCATGACCGGTACGTTGGCGAAGCGCCGTAGCCAGTACGTGCCGACTGGGAAGGCGACCGTCGCGCCGGCGCACCAGCTGGCGCGGGCCCATCGGTAGGCGGCGAGGAACTCCCGATTGCGGCGCAGTGCCTCGATCCGCGACCACACGCTTCGCGCGGCCAGGCGGGGCCGCAGGTTCCGCCGCGGCTCGTGGCTCACCGGTTGCCCTCGCCAGGACTGCCGGAGGAGTGAGCGCCGACCGACCACACCCACACCGTCGCGACGTCGGTCAGCCGCGATGCGCTCCTCCACGGCGGCGACCCTGTCCCGCAGCTCGTGCCGGATCTGTTCAGGATCGCCGAGCTCCGGCGGGACCACGAGCTCCAAGCTGACACGCACCGGCATCGGGCCGTGCGGACGGAAGAAGTGGCGTGGCCGAACTGCCTCGAGGGGCCTCCGGGTCAGCAACGCCGACAGCCCGTTGACCCCGGGCCAGTGGTGGACGCGTTCGACGAGGCGATCTTTGACTGGGTTCGTGGCGGCGTACACGACCTTGTCGAGAACGTCGGCGGCGTCGACGAGCCGCACGAGGCACATCTGCTCGCTCGACCAGAAGTTCTCCCAGCGTCCCCGGAGGGCGTTCTGCGCCTTCGCCACCAGCTTGTGAAGGTGCTCGGCGAACTCGATGATCTTCCCGGGCCGGTCGTAGACGACGGTGTGGTGGTGATTGGAAAGGACCGACGGCATGATGACGTCGATCTGAAACCGGGCCGCGGCCTCGCCAAGGCAGTAGATGAAGGCGTTGTTGGTCGCCGCATCCGGCCTCAGGAGGAACTGACGCTGCGTGCAGCGGCGGGTGATCATGTAGAAGCGTCCGGGGATCACTTCGCGCGGAAGAGACATGCTGGCCTCGCCCATGCACCTGCCCTGCCATCTTCGAACCCGGCGGACTTCCTACGCGCTGGCGCGCAACGTCCGAACTCTGGCCGGATGGTGTCCGGCATTCGGACGTCAGCCGGACAGCTCGTCGGACACCTCCAAGTGGGTCCGAATCAACCCCGGTCCGGATCCTCCGGATCCTCCCGGTCCGGATCCTCCGGTACAGACGCCAGATCAGCGGCGGGGTCGAAGCCATCCAGTCCGAGCGCAGTGCGGGGAATCATGAAAGCGTCGGCCTGGCACTGCATTCGGCTCAGCACCTCCGCATAGGCCAGCGCCCTACCGCACTCGAAGGTGTCGGCGCCTCCGCTTGCACGACATTCCTCTCTCGCCTCACGCGCGCTTTCTCGTAGGATGTGGACGAGGTCCTGCAAATACGACAAGGCTGTTTCTTCCATTGCAGGCCTCTTGGCTAGAGTAGTGCACCGAGGATTGATTGCTGGTCCGCGAAGTCGTCGATTTCCTTGTACCAGTGTCTGATCAGCCCCGCTTGCCGTCGCGGGTCCATCGTGTCCCAGGTGTCGATGAACTCGCGTGGATTGTCGATCTTGGCTTCATGAATCTCGATCTGTTTCTGCAGGTTCGTACGAGCTCGAACCATCTGCGAGTCGCTCATCTTCCGAGCGTTCCGCAGGAAGCCCGCGTGCCGCCCTCCTCTCTCGGCGATCGAGAACGGCGACTCGGCAGCCCCCAGGTGTCGGAGCTTCATTGTTCTCTGCCGAATCGCGCCCAGGACGTCCTCCACCGACGTGAGCAGCTTGGGCAGGCTCTGGCCGTCGGTCAGCACCGGCAGGAATCAAGGTAGTTGTCGCGTGAATCGTCATGCTGCGAGTCGGTCGGGCTTGGCTGCTGCGTGATTGGCCTCCGGGTTGAGGGTGACGGTCTCGGGGCGGCTCCACGGTCGGGTGTGGCGCGACCAGCGCTCGGGGTTGCG
>CANKMW010000002.1 GCA_947483555.1 Myxococcales bacterium | reverse complement strand
GCGCCAGCGAGCGCGAATAGTCGAGTGCGACAGCCCGACACCTACCTTCCTGGACAGCCCGCCCCTGGGACGATCGACGAGGCGACTCCGAAGACGGAACCGCCCACGGGCGAAGATCTGCGCTTGACACCACCGCCACTACATAGTCGTGGTTCCGCTGTTCGAGCTTGGCCCTGACTTCGTCGTCATGCCGTTCATCGATGGCACCACGCTCGCCCGCCGACTGACCACGCCGCTCACACCGGCGCAGGCGGTGCGCATCGTGGGCCAGGTCGCGGAGGCCCTCGATCACGCCCACGCCTGCGGGATCGTTCACCGCGACGTCAAGCCGTCGAACATCCTGCTCGATCGGCACGAGACCGCGTACCTGGCCGACTTCGGCGTCGCGACGGCCATCGACGATCCGGACCTGCGCGGTGCCGGCACGCCACGCTACATGGCGCCCGAGCAGGTCCGGCGCGAGCTGGTCGGCCCCGCCGCCGACCAGTACGGACTCGGGCTGACCCTGCTCGAGGCGCTCGGCGGGACGCTGGATGCCGACCTGACGACCTCGATGGGGCGATTGCCGGCCGAGCTGCCATCCGCCCTGCGTTCCGTGATCGCGCGGGCCACCGCCGCCGTCCCGGCCGACCGCTTCCCATCGATGGCCGCGTTCGGTGAAGCGCTGCACGCGGTCGACCTCGCTGGGCTTCCGGCGCCGCTCCGGCTCGTCGACGCGCGCCGCACCCCGGATCCGCGGCCGTGGCTGACGCGGCCGTGGCGTCAGGAGCGCGTGACCGACGACATGGTGCGGGGGGACTATCGGCTGAGCGAGCTCGCCGCGGCGGGCGTCATCGATGCCGAGCGTGTCGCGGCCCTGCTCGCCAGCGCCGGCCTCGTCGAGGTTGGCTTCTCGGTCTACGTCTCGACCTCACGGCTGGGCGCGCTCGCCGATCCGGCGGTCTCGGCACGGGCCGGTGAGGTGATCGCGCTCGTCCATGGCTGGAGCGCGACCCGCACCACGTGGCGCTACCTGGCGCCGGTGCTGTGTCGCGACAACGCCCTCGCGCTGGTGCTGGTGCCGGACCTCTACGGATTCGGCGAGTCGCGCTATGCCGGCCGGCCGACGCCGGCGCAGGCCTCGCCGTCGGTCACGACCGAGACCACCATCAGGCTGCTGCGCGCGCTCCGACTCGGCGACTTGCCGACCGTGATCGCCGCCCATTCGGTCGCCGCGATGGGGCTCCTGACGTTCGACGACGCCGATCTACCGCCGCAGGTGGCGCGGGTGGCGATCACGCCGTTGCTGGTGGCTCACGATCCGCGCCTGCGCCGCTTGTTCCGGGTCGGAAGCTGGATCGCGCGCACCCTGGGACGCGTACGCTGGCTGCGCCGCAGGATCGCCGAGTTCCTGGGCCGCACGTCGGAGATGATCGCGCTTCGGCCCGAGGACGTCACCGAGATCATGAACGACCAGCTCTCGGTGCCAGCGGTGTGGTCGGCGATCCAGCTCGAGGCCATGGCGCGTCTCCAGATGCGCGTCGGCCGTCAGCGCCGCGTGGTGATGATCGCCGGCCTCGACGATCCGTGGGTGAAGGACGTGAGCGTGGTGGTGCGGGCCGCCGAGGACCTCGGGCTCGACCGCGCCCACGTCCACACCCTGGCCTCGGGCGGGCATACGCCGCAGCTTCCGCTCGCCAACCACCCCGAGTGGACGGCCCGCAACGTCGACGAGATTGGCCGGGTGATCCAGGGCATGATCGTCACCGCCAACGAGCTGACGCAGTCGCCGATGCAGACCGCGACCACCGCGACCCAGTAGCGGCGACGCGGCTACCGGTGCGGCCCACGTTCTTTCGATCTTGCTCAAGTGGTATGATATGTTATCGTATGCTGATGCTACAAAGCGCAGCGCTGGAGCGCATCCCCAAGCGGTCGCTGACCGATGCGGTCTTCGACCAGCTGCTGGCGCGCATCGTCAGCGGCCGCCTTGCCGCCGGGCAGGCGCTGCCGCCGGAACGGCTGCTGTGCGTCGAGCTCGGCGTCAGCCGGACGGCGGTGCGCGAGGCGATGTCGCGGCTGGCGCAGGTCGGGTTGGTGGCGGTCCGCCACGGCGGTGAGACCCGCGTGCTCGACTTCCGCGCCACCGGCGGCCTCGACCTCCTGCCTCACCTGCTGCGACAGACGGACACCTCGCTCGCCGCCGAGGTCCTGCGCGCCGGCGTCGAGATGCGCGCCGCGCTCGCGCCCGAGCTGGCCCGCGCCGCGGCGGTGCGCGGCGGCGCCACCACCGCGGCCGCGCTCGAGGCCGTGCTCGAGGCGATGGTGGACACCGACCAGCTGGTCGCCTTGCAAGCGTGCTCGCTGAGGTTCTGGCAGCACGTCGTCGACGGCACCAGCAACCTCGCCTACCAGCTCGCCTTCAACACCCTGCGGGACGCGTTCCTCGGCATGCGCGAGGTGGTCGCCGCGGCCCAGGCCGCCGAGCTGCGCGATCGCAAGGGCTACCGCGCCATCGCTCGCGCCATCGCGGTGGGCGACGGTGACGGTGCGGCGCGCGCCGCTCGCGCCCACATCGCGCTGGGCGTCGGCAACCTCGACGCGCTGGCCCGCCCCGCGCCGCGTCCGAGCCGGAGGTCATGATGTCGCCCATCCCGGTTGCGGTCGCCGAGTTCCGGGCTCGCCACCGCGAGCGTCACATCGGCCCCGGCTACCGCGGTTGGGTGCACGTCGGCACCACCAGCGTGGGCGCGCTGCTGGCGATCATCGTCGCCGCCGTGATGGTCGACGGTCCGTCCCTGGCCGAGCTGGCCGCGGTGCCGGTCTCGTTCCTGCTCGCCAACCTGGGCGAGTATCTCGGTCACCGCGGTCCGATGCACCACCGTCGTCGCGGCCTGGCCATCCTGTTCGAGCGCCACGCCCGCCAGCACCACCGCTTCTACACCCACCAGGCGATGGCCGCCGAGTCGTCGCGCGACTTCCAGATGGTCCTGTTTCCGCCGGTGATGCTGCTGTTCTTCCTCGGCGCGCTGGCCGCGCCGCTGGGCGGGTTGCTGGCCATGGCCGTCTCCCCCAACGTCGGCTGGCTGTTCGGCGCCACCGCGATGACGTACTTCCTGACTTACGAGTGGCTGCACTTCGCGTATCACCTGCCGGCCGACAGCTGGGTCGGCCGGCGCCTGGTGGTCCGCGTGCTCCGCCGCCACCACACGCTGCACCACGATCCGCAGCGCATGTTGCACACCAACTTCAACATCACGTTCCCGATCGCCGACTGGCTGTTCGGGACCATCGATCGCAGAGCAGACCTCCCCGGTCCCGCTGCCGGCGTTCACGCCGATCAGGGTGGTGGTGCAGCGGGATCGACGGGCGGCGCGTCCGAGTAGCGCGGCGTGGCGCCCGGCTTGATGTGATCGGCGCCGATCGACTCGCGCGCCACCCGGGCGCAGGTCGCGATCTTGTCGTTGTCGGTCATGCTCGGCCCACCGCCGACGTCGAACAGGCACTTGGTGTCGGCGTCGACGAACTTGTAGCTGTCGACGTCGAACTGGCCCTGCGGCAACGTCTTCTTGCACGCGAAGCCGCCGGTCGTGTTCTCGTCGGGCGACAGCAACGAGTTGGGGCCCGGCTTGCAGCGCTCGCGAAACTTGGCGTCCTCTTCGATGACCCAGCAGTACATGGTCACGACGCAGACCGGATCGCCGGGGATGGTGCCGAGGCGGCCGGTGTTCTTGATGATCTTCGCCTGCGCCTTGGCGTCGGGGCGCGCGCCACCACGCACGAGCGTGCACGACACCGTCGAGTCGATGTAGCCACCGGTCGAGTCGCGCACGGTCAACGGCTCGGTCTCCTCGAGCGCGCCCTGGAACGCGGTGGGGTCGATGATCTGGGTGCATGGCAGCCGGATGCCCTGGGCCACCGGGGGCTTGATGCGGTCGGCCGGCTTGATCTGCGATGCCCGTTGCTTGTCCTCGGCCTCGGATTCGCGCTTGGCGGCGGCGCGGCCCTTTTCGGCCGCGTCACATGCCGCCAGGCCAAGCAGGAGCAGCGGCGCGATCTGCCAGCGCGCCGATCGGGTCGTGATCAGGTTCCTCATCGCGGCGGAACATACTGCGCAGCGCGGCGCGACGTCCATGCAGCAACCGGAAACGCGCTGGTGCGCGCTCCCGGCACACTCCCGCATGACCTGTCCTCGATGACTACGATCGCAGGCGAAACCTCGATGTCTGCGAAGGTGTGACCTCCTGCCAACACAGCGAGATCTCAGGTTATTCACAGCCCTGTCCGGAGTGTGGACATCCTCGATCTCGAATCGCGGCTTGGAAGACGCGTGGTTGCAACGCTCGGCGACGTGGCACACCGACTGCAAATAGGAATTCTCGTTCGGCGGTCGCAACGGACCTCCGAGATGATGACGGGCCTCGTGCTCGACCGACGGGGAAACTCGGCGGGAGAGGGCAGGCCGGGAAGCTCGAACGGGAGGATGAACTAGGGATAGCTCGTCAGCGAAATCAGTCGATCGACACGCTGCAGGTCAGCGGCCGGGGCACAGTGAGCACCGGACGTCAAAGCCCGAGCGGAGGAGGCAGTAACGACGCTTCCAAGACTGGTGGAGCGAAGCCCGAAGGAGCGAAGCGCAGGAGGGGACTCGGGTATCTAGTGGGATTAAACACCCTGCGGGTACTGCGGATCTCGACTCGGATCAAGACCTCGAGGTCGACGTGCAGTCTGCTGGCGTCGTCGGGCAACCGGCGGCAGGTGGGCAGCACCAACGGCGAGGAGGGACGGGCCACCGACGAGGTGGTTCGGCTGGGTCGGGGGAGGAAGCCCCTGAAGTGCGAAACCTGGACGTGGTAGCAGGATGAAATAAGTCTGCAAGGCACTGCGAGGAGCAAACCGTCGAGAGCGCGTGAAACGCTGAGGACGGAACGTAGGCGGGCCTGGGATGCTCGCTACAAGTGGACTCGCAGGGTTGATGCCGCGAAGAGGTGTGGAACCCCAAGGAAGGCGCCCGTGGTCTCGGGTCGTGCGCAAGCACGGCTTGGATGCTCGGGCCGACGTAGGCACGACGAACTCAGAAGGAGAACCAAGCTCACGAGAGGATGAACCCGGCTTCTTAATCGATGACGGGGGACGGTATCGCACGGAAGACCATCACGGTCCGCCAGAAATGGCGAGGCAACGATGGGAGCGGCGTAACCCAAAAAGCGCCGATACGACGATACAAACAACACTCTGCAGGGCAGTCGGCTTCATGTGAGGCGGCCATCGAGGCGGCGACGCAACGGTGGCTTGGTGCAGACGAAATAGATCGAGAACCTTCGAAGGGGACACGTCACGCTCGGCGGCCGGTTACGGCCGCTGAACGCATTTTCGGGGTCGGCGCGTGACCGCGCGGACCCGGGCGCCGCCGGGCGTCACTCGGGGCACGGATCGACGACCAGCAGCGAGTCGCGCGAGAAGGTCACCGAGCGCAGGATCGGGAAGTCGACCAGCAGCGTGCGGTCGAGCTCGCTGGTCCGGGCTCCGTACGGATAGGCGAAGGCCTTCGGGTCGTGGCCATCGGCGCGCAGCGCGTCGACGCCGGGCTGGACCTCGTCGGCGACATAGGCGGCCAGGCCGTGGCGCTCGGCGTAGTCGGGGGCGCGCAGGTGACGGACCGAATGGGCGGCGACCGCGTGACCGCGGGCCGCGAGGTCGCGCAGCCGCTCGCGCTGCTCGACGGTGAACGTCTCGTAGTACGCGACGAAGAACGTGACCCGGACGGCGTAGGTGTCGAGCAGATCTGCGATCGAGACCCATTCATCGATCGCAGCGTCGTCGAAGCTGAGCGCCAGGCCGGGGGCCGCCGCCGCGCCGGCGGCGAAGTCGTCGTAGGTGAAGGAGGCCAGGCCTCGGTCACGCGCGCCGGCCAGGACCGCCTCGATCCGCGCCAGCGACACCGTGCGCCCGGGGACGTGGCCATAGAGCTGCACCACCAGCCCGTCGTCACGCGCCCGATCGAGGCCGGCGTCGATGCCGGCGTCGTCCGAACGGTCACGGTCGATCCCGACGGTACACAGCACCCGCTGGCCCGGACCTCGGTAGTAGACCTCGGACAGCTCCGAGACCGGATCTGCACACCCGGCGAACGCGAAGACGGAGGCGGCGAGTATGGTCGCCGCGTGCGCACGTCGACGCTGCTGTGCCTGGGTGCGGTCCTCGCGGCCGCGGCCAGCGCGCGAGCCGAGCCGCGGTCGCCGGCCCAGGGCTGGGTCGGCGCGGCGCTCCTGCCGACGGGGCGGATCGAGGTCGTCGTCGTTCACGAGCTGCGGCTGTCGACCTACTTCTACTTGCCCAGCGAAGCCGGCGATCCGTGGGCCAGCGGCGTCGACGTCGCGGTCGGGGTCGGGCCGCGCCTGACGCTCGGCGTCGGCCACAGCGCGCGGGCGCGCGGCACGGTCGATCGCGGCGGTGGCTGGTGTCACGACGGGCCCCGGCACGTGTGCGACCGAGCGTACGCTGGTGCGCTCGCCGACGCACGCTGGCTGGCATACGCCGATCGACGGCTCACCGTGGCCGCGCTGGCCCGGGCCGGCGTGATCGCGCTCGGCCCCGCCCGCCCGGTGGTCCGGCTGGGAGCGTCGGTGCGTTCGGCGCGCGGCTCGTGGTGGGCGGTGGTCGAGCCCGAGGTTCAGGTCTCGCTCGGCCACCGCGAGCTCGGCAACCGCGACACGCTGATCGCACCGCTCTGGCTGGGCGTCGGTCGGCGTCGGGTCGCGGCCTGGATCCAGTCGGGCGTGCGCGGCCAGCTGGTCGGGCTGCGCGAGAAGCTCGAGATCCCGCTCATGCTCGGCGGCGCCGTCACCGTCCGCGGCGTCCGCGCCGGTGTCGAGCTCGGCTGGCCGCAGCTCGCCGGTCCCCAGAACACCGCCAACGTCCGTCACGGCGCGCTGTGGCTCGGCGTCGCCTTCTGATCGGCGGCCGGGTCTACCACCACGCCTTGCGGGTGCGGCGGGCGAGCAGGAGCTCGAGCGGCGTGCCGTCGGCGCGGGCGACGTGGAGGGCCACCATCACGATGTTGCCGGTGGGCAGCGCGAACACGAAGCGGTCGCCGGTGCGTTCGAACCGCAGCGGCTGCGGCGCGACCTGGCCGTCGACGTAAACGGCCAGGCGCGCGTCGCGCAGGTCGAGGCCGACCGGTAGGACGGTCGCCGCCCAGCGCAGGCCGTCGGGGACCAGACGAGTGAGCCCGCTGGTCCAACCCCCGTCGACGGTGAGCTCGCCCATCAGGCCGACGTCGTGGGGCTCGAGCCGCGCCGGCGCCGGATACGCCGGCACGTTGTAGATCGTGGCCCACAGCTGGACGCCGTCGATCGGCAGGCCCGGGAACCGGCGGTGGAGACCGTCGAGCACCTGGGTCAGCCGTTCGCGCAGCGTCGCCGGATCGCTGATCCGGTGCAGCTTGCGGTACACGAAGCCGCTGTGGATCCAAGCCTCCGCCGCGGCGGAGGCGGGACCAGCGCCGAGGACGCGGAAGCGGCCGTGGACGAACTGGTAGTCGAGGTGCTGATCGTAGGGGCGCCGGGCGCGGATGATCGCGAACATCGGATAGGTCGAAAACGGATACGTGCGCAGGCGGTGATCGATACGCGGCACCGCGAACGAGATCAGCAGATCGTAGCCTACGAACGCGGCCACGAAGATCGAGACCCGTCGCCGACCGCGCGGCGAACTGGCCGTCGCCGGAAGCGCCGCGTTCGCGGGCCGCTGCGCCAATGCCAGCAGGCGGTCCCAGTCGAAGAACACCGCCACCAGCGGCATCCAGTGCAGGTCCCACAGCCCCATCACCAGGCCGATGCCGATCACCTCGAGCGCGAAGCAGCAGCCCAGCAGCGCCCGCAGCCGTGGCCGGCGCACCACCGCGCAGGCGACGATCGGTAGCAGCTGGTTGATCAGGTTGAGCATCGCGGCGGTGCGGTAGCGCCACGGCTCGGCGATCAGCCAATCGGCGACCGTCGTGCGCGGGATGTGGTTGACGTCGAACTGGGCCAGGATCTGGTGGCGCAGGTTGTCGGAGAACACCCAGGCCAGCGTGAACCCGGCGTGGGCGAGCTTGAACGCCGCGGCGGCCAAGAACACGAGCGCGGCGGTGAGTTGCACCAGCCGTGGGGTCCATTCGTAGCCGTCGAGCGGCGGCGGCGGCCGCCCGCGCCGCCGTCGCCACCAGCCGTCGAGGCCCAGCGCCTCGCCGCCCTGCGTCCCTTGCACGGCGAGCAGCGCGAGCAGCGGCAGGTTGTTGTCGTGCGGCCAGTCGGGCGTGAAGCTGACCGCGAAGCTCACCACCAGCAGCGAAGCGATCAGGCTGATCGCAGCCGCAGCGCGGGTCCAGGCGCCGAGCAGGAGCGCGAAGGTCGCCATCCACGCCACCAGGTACGCCGCCGAAACCAGTGCCGGCGGCGGCGGCGAATCGCCGAGCAGCATCAGGATCCCGACCGGATCGTACGAGGCGAGGGGCGCCTGATCGGGCGCCGCGATCAGCGCGTGGGTCCACAACCGCCCCAGCATGAGCAGGATCGAGGTGGCAACGGCGATGCGCGCGACACCGGCGTTGCAGCGGCCGCCGATCGGAAACCAGTACCGCCGCCAGCGTCCACTGCCCACCCATCGCGATTATCACGGTCGGTCGGTGACCCGGCGTGGCAATCCTCGGCGACGACGGGTGGGCGCGACCGGTCGCACGCCGCCTGGCAACCGAGCCGCAGATGATGCGCAGGAGTTGTCGGCGCGAGCGCGGCCGTGTATGCGTGGACCGTGGTCCTCCGCATGCGTTCCGTGATCGTCGCCACGCTGGCCGCCACGCTGGCGGTGGCGCCCGCGCCGGCGGCGGCCAGCTGTTCGCTCGCGGGCGCGGCCGAACCGTGTCTGACCCCGTGGCTCGAAGACGGTGCCCGGCTGCGCGCGCTGCAGCCGGTGGCCGCGGAGCCTGACCACGCCCGCGCCGACCACCGGGTGCGTTCGCTGGCGATCGTGGGCGGCGTCTACGTCACGTTCATGACCTGGGCGCACTTTGCCTGGTACCGCGACGTCCAGAGCCTGCGCGGTTTCGAGTTCAGTCACGAGTCCTACTTCGGTCTCGAGACCTACGCCGGCGGCGCCGACAAGCTCGGCCACGCCTGGGCCAACCTGGTGCTCGGTCGCGTCTCGAGCCGCCTGCTGCGCCGCGGCGGCTGGGATCAGACCACGGCCGCGGTGCTCGGCGGCTCGCTGGCGTGGACGCTGTTCTTGTTCGTCGAGTACAAGGACGGCTTCGTCTACCGGTTCTCACCCGGTGACGAGGTCATGAACACCGCCGGCGCGGTGATGGCGGTCCTGCTCGAGACCCAGCCCCGCCTCGACGACCTGCTCGACTTTCGGGTCGCCTACGCGCCGAGCGACGAGTACCTCGGCCTGTGGCGAGGCGAGTATCACGGCACCAAGAAGGGCAACAGCCTCAACATCGCCGAGGACTACTCGGGGCAGACCTATTTCCTGGCGCTGCACCTGGGTGCGGTGCCGCGGCCGCGGTCCACGCCGCGCGCGGTTGCCACCGCGCTCGATTACCTCGACCTCGGGGTCGCGTTCGAGGCCCGCAAGTTCAAGCCCGACGCGCCGCCCGACGCGATCCCGACCCAGAAGCTGTTCGTCGGGGTCACGGTCAACCTGCAACGCGTGTTCGACCGTGCGCTGACCGGCCAGCGGGGCCGAGGCGCGCGGGTCGGACGCCAGGTCGCGCACGGCGTGTTCGAGGTGATGAGCCCGCCGTACACGATCCTGCCGGTCGCCGCCGCCAGTCGCGCCGCGCCCGGTCCCGCACCCGAGCAATGACGGGCGCGGCCGTCGTCATCCACGTTCCGCGTCGTGGGCACGGATCTGGTCGAGGACGTGGCCGAGGTACGGCTCGAGCTCGTCGTGTCCGGGCGAACCGCCGGCCGCCGTGATCGCGGCGCGGAGGTCGACGCGATCGAGAAAGCGGCCGCAGCGCTTGAGTGCCGCCCGCGCCGCAGGTGGTCCCCAGCGGCCGCGGATCGCCGCCCGGATCACGGGCAGCGCGTGGCCGGAGTGGTCAGCCAGCATCATCACGGCGAACATCCGATCATCGGCGGGCAGGCCGTCGATGGCCCCGGGCAGCACGTCGTCGGTCACCAGCAGATAGGGGATCAGCTCGTCGAGCGCGACGGCGTCCATCGGCTCGGCGGTCGCCGGTGGCGGCAGGCCTCGCTCCAGCTCGAGTCGGGTCTGCGCGAACGGCGTGCCGAACACCAGCGGTTCGGCCTCGCGGAGCACGCGCGCTGCCCACAGCTCGAATGGCTTCACGACCAGGGCGCCGCGCGAGCCCAGCAGCGCCGCGCCGAGTCCACACCACACCTCGGGGTCGCGGTTGCCGCGCCGCGCCAGCTCGGCGAGCACCACGGCGGCGCCCAGGGGCTGCCGGGCACGCAGGAACATGCGGGCGACGCGGAGCCGAGCCTCGGTCGGATCGATCTGCACTGCCGGCGAGGCTATCAGGGTTGCGGACGGTAGAAGCGCTCGAGCTCGTCGAACAGGCTGGGGGCCCGGCGGCGCAGGTCGTCGGGGCGCTCGAAGTAGGCTTCGGTCGCCACCGCGAAGAACTCGGCCTCGTTGGTGGCGCCGTAGTCGCGCAGCACCTTGCGCAGCTGCGCGTCGCGGCCGCGCAGCCGATCGAAGCTGCGTTGCATGACGGTGGCCCACGGCCGGTAGTGGGCGCCGGCGTGGAGCTCGGGGGCGCCGTCGAAGCTGCCGTCGGCGCGATCGAGCACGTGGGCGAACTCGTGAACCGCGGTGTCGTGGCCGTCGCGGGGATTGCGCAACCCGGCGACCACCGCGTCCCACGCCAGCACCACCACACCCCAGGCGTGGGCCTCGCCGAGGATCGCGCCGTCGGCGCCGGCATGACGGTAGGCGCTCGGGTAGACGATGATCTCGGTGAGGTCGTCGTACCGTTCGATGCCGAGGTGGACCACGAGGCGCGCGGCCGCGGCGGCGATGGTCACCTTGACCTCGTCGGTGATCGCCATGCCGCCGGCGGCGATGAAGTGCTTCTCGGCCACGAAGACCTGGAGATCGCCGTCGAGGCGCGCCCGATCGGCGGCGTCGAGGCCGGCCACGAACGGGGCGTTGCGGGCCAGGATCTCCGACCAGGTCGCCGGCGGCGGTGCGGCGCGCAGGCGGCGGCGGCGGCGGCGGCGGAAGAATCCGAACATCAGCGTCGTCCGCGCGGACGGCCGAGCGCGGCCTCGACCAGCGGGCGCAGCTCGTCGACCAGCTCGGGCGCACACAGCAGGCGGACCGTCGAGGTCGGCTGGCCGAGCGGCATGTCTTCGAGCAGGCGGCCCAGCGTCACCGCGCCGTGGCGAGGGTGGTCGACGACGTGCAGCTCCTCGTCCTCGCGCGGCACGTAGCCGATCTGGCGCGTGGTGTCGACGGTGACGTAGGCGTGGGCCGCGGCACCGAAACGGCGCGCCGCGATCGCCGCCGCCGGCTCGGCGATCCGCTCGGCGACCTCGGCATCGTCGCCGAGGTCGAAGGTCTTGAACAGGCGGCGGTCGACCAGGCGCGCCGCGAGGTCATGGACGACCGGGTCGGCGGCCGGTGGGCCGTCACCGCGTCCGCCCCAGGTATCGAGGGCGTGAAAGACGCTGACGTCGTGCAGTCGCAGGTAGCCCTCGACCGACAGCGGCTCGCCGCGGGCCTGGGTCGCGGCGGCGGCCAGTCCCGGCGGCTCGGCGCCGTCGCGGGCCAGCTCGCGGTAGCGCTCGAACAGCTTGATCAGCATCCACTCGGCCGCGCGCACGGTCTTGTGGTGATAGACCTGCGCGTACATGTACGAGCGCGCGAACAGGTACTGCTCGACCGCGTAGGTGCCGCGGCGGTAGTCGATGACCAGGTCGCGGGGGTCGTCGTCGCCGGCGTGGACCTCCTCGACCGCGAGCGCGTGCAGGATCCAGTCGAGGTCGTAGGTGGCGTAGCCGGCCCCCGAGAAGTGGCCATCGCGCAGCAGGTAGTCGAGGCGATCGACGTCGAGCTGCGACGACACCAGCTTGCGCGCGAACCGCGGCCGGTAGGTCTTGTGCCAGAACGTGCGCATGGTCTCGGCCAGCCCCGGCGCCAGCGTCTCGAGGGCGCCGTGCAGCTCGGGGTCTTCGACGACGATGCGGGCGCCCCAGCGCTCGTGATCGGAGCCGGGGAAGACGTGCTCCCAGGCGTGCGAAAACGGGCCGTGGCCGACGTCGTGGAGCAGCGCCGCGACCTTGACGTCGAGCGCGACGCGGCCGTCGAGCTTGAGCTGCCGGATCACGCGCTGCGCGACGTGCAGCGCGCCCAGCGCGTGCGAGAAGCGCGAGTGCTCGGCACCGGGATAGACCAGCCACGCCATCCCCATCTGCTTGATGCGGCGCAACCGCTGCATGGCGCGGGTCTCGAGCAGCTCGGCGATCGGCCGATCGTCGCCGCGCAGCTCGATCAGGCCATGGACCGGATCGCGGAAGACGCGATCCTTCATGTCACCCGGCCCGGCTGCGGCGCGTCATCCCCGGACGATCGCTCTCCTGCCCGGGCCGGTCAATCCACAGCGTCGCGCGATCAGCGCGGGATGCACACGTTCCGGGTCACCGTCGGCTGGCCGTTGCGGGCCCGCGCGACGCACGCGGTCGACGCCGGGCATTCGCTGGCGTTCGACGCCGGCGTGCAGGTGCGCACGCAGCTGCCGCCGCTACCCAGCGTCGCCTCGCGGGCGCAGAAGGTGTCGGCGTAGCCGGGTTGATCGGCGCAGTAGCGGTCGCAGGCGATCGTGCACAGGCCCGACTTGCACGCCGTGCCCGAGGTGCAGTCGCCGTCGGCGAGGCAGCGATCACCGACCCAGCCGCGGCTGCCGGGCACGCACACGGTCGCGGTGACGGCGGGGTTGGAGGCGCGGCCGCGAGCCTGCGCCACCAGGTGGTCGTAGGGGCGGCAGGCATCGTTGACCGCGGTCATGCGCGCGACGCACATCCCGCCGCCAGCCGGATCGGCGACGCAGAACGTGGTCGGCTGGCCGGCGCGATCGGCGCACGTCGAGGTGCAGCGTGCGCTGCAGAAGCCGCGACCCGACCACGGGTTCGGCTTGCAGAAGCCGCCGCTGTAGTTGCAGTCGGTGTCGAGCGTGCACTCGGCGCCGATCCAGCGCGACGGCAGGTCGACGCGGGCGGTGGCCGTCCGCTCGGCCTCGCGCTGGACATGAACCGGCACCGAGGCCACGCCCTTGATGCGGGCGTAGAGCTCGAGCACGTCGGCGCCCGCCATGCGCACGCAACCGTGCGAGACGTAGCCGCGGCGCAGGTTGCCGCCGTTGGCGGCGCGGTAGTTGTCGATGGGACCGTGGATCCCGTAGCTGCCCGACCACGACAGGAACGGCAGCCCGGCGAAGACCGGCAGCTTCTGGCCGGTGTCCGGATCGGTCCACCAGGTCTTGCAAGGCTGGATGGTCGACGGCTTGATGACGAAGTCGTTCTTGGCGTAGGCGGCGATCGGGTAGTGGGACAGCGAGTCACCGTAGGTCAGCGAGTTCGGATCCTTGTCCATGGCGCCCACGCCGACGGGGAAGACCTTGTCGAAGCCGCTGCTGCGGTCGATGAGGTGCAGCGTGAGGCCGTCGAGCGAGACGATGATCTCGGGTCGCGCCAGCGGCGGCAGGTTCGGCACCGTCTTGCACGTGAGGGCTGCGCCCCAGTTGCCGTCGGCCTTCTGGTCGGCCTCACCGAGCTCGCCGACGCCGAGGTCGTCCGCCGCGGTTTCGTCGGTGGTGTCGTCGGCGGCGCAGCCGAGCACCGTGGCAGCGAGCAGGCTCAGGGCAGGCGTGAGGAGGCGCATGCTGGCGGCCGGTTGCAACCGGCGAACCACAACGAACGCCCATGATGTGGCGCGGTTGGCGCAGGTTGCGGTGGCGAAGCTGGTAGCCATGGGTCGCGAGGCCTGGCCACCGCCGGGTCCACCTCAGGGCGTCCAGCCTGGGACATGCGTGCGACCTGCCGGGTCGTCCCGCGACACTCACGGAACGCTGCCAGGAGGTCAGAGGCCCCCCTCGGTGTAGGTCAGTTCTTGCCGTGAAGTCGCAGGGTTGTGCCGGCCGATGCCGCGTCGCCGACACGTTCTGGAGCCATCCCGGTCCTGGCCCGGACCTTGAAATAGAGCCAGTCATGACCAACGACCGTTACGACGCGATCGCCACCCGCAGCCGCACTCGCCGTACTCGCGACCTCGCCTTCGCCTTCATGCTCGCCGGGGTGGCCGCGTTCCTGCTCGGCGCCATCCGCAGCGCCGCCGACCAGGTCGACGACGCGCCCAGCGTGGCCGCCACCGCCCACGAGCTGTCGGCGGCGTCGTGCGCGCTCGAGCCGACCTGCTGAACGCCGCGGCTGCCGCCCGACGTCAGCGCCGCTTCGGCAGCGGCGGCCGCGGTGGCGGCTCGCTGGCGCGGGTGATGCGGACCGTGCGCACGGTGCGATCCGGATGCTCCTTGGGCGGTCGCGCCACCGCCAGCTCGAAGCGGTCAGCGGCGCGGCCGACGATCTCGAAGCGAGTCTCGTGCGACATGATGCGGATGGTTCCGATCTCGGCCTTGGTGATGTCACCGCGGGTACAGATGATCGGGATGAGCCACTTGGGATCGGCCTTGCGTTCGCGGCCGACGTCGAGCTTGAACCACACCGATGGGCCGTCGGGGCCGTCGCTGGCAGCCGAACCGCCGCCCGGCGCCGGTCGATCGCCGAGCCGCGGTCCATACGGTCGCGGTGCGCGCGGCCCCTCGGCGGGGGAGAGCTCCTCGGGCGCCGGCATCCGGGCGCGATGGGCGCGCACCAGGGCCAGCGCGAGCTGCTCGGGCCCATGGGTCACCATCAGCGTGCGAGCGGCGGTGCGCTCGTCGTCGGTCGCGTCGGCGTCGATCGCCGCGATCTCGGCGCGCAGCCGGATCTGGTCGGCGGCGCGGATGGTCTCGGCCGACGGCGGCGGGGTCCAGGTCGCGCGCAGGCCGGCCTCCGCGAACAGGCGTTCGGCGAGGCGACGGGCCGGTGCCGGCACCAGGACCACCGCGGTGCCCTTCCGGCCGGCGCGGCCGGTGCGACCGCTGCGGTGGAGCAGGACCTGGCCGCTCTGCGGCAGATCGGCGTGGATGACGATGCCGAGATCGGGCAGGTCGAGGCCGCGGGCGGCGACGTCGGTGGCGACGCAGGCGCGGGCGCGGCCGTCGCGCAGCGCCTGCAGCGCCCGGGTGCGCTCGGCCTGGCTGAGCTCACCCGAAAGCGGCACCACCGAGAAGCCGCGCTCGAGCAGGTTGTTGGCCAGGTGGGTGACGCCGTCGCGGGTGCGGCAGAAGATCAGCGCGCCGGCATCGGTGGCGCGCAGCAGGTTGACCACCGCCAGCTCCCGCTCGCGGGGCACGATCGCCATCGCCTGGTACTCGATGTCGCCGTGCGGTGTCTTCTCCTCGACGGTGGAGACCCGCAGGGCGTCACGCTGGTAGCGCTTGGCGAGCGCGGTGATCGTGCGCGGCAGGGTGGCCGAGAACAGCAGCGTGCGGCGGGTCGCCGGCGTGGCGTCGAGCAGCGCCTCCAGCTCTTCGCGGAAGCCGAGGTCGAGCATCTCGTCGGCCTCGTCGAGGACGACGGCCGCGATCGCGGCGAGGTCGAGCTGCTTGCGCTCGACGTGATCGCGCAACCGGCCGGGCGTGCCGACCACGATCGCCGCGCCCTGATGCAGGGCCCACGCCTCGCGCCGCATGTCCATGCCGCCGACGCAGGCGATGACGCGGGCCCCGGTCGGCGCGTACAGCCAGGTCAGCTCGCGCTGGACCTGGAGCGCGAGCTCGCGCGTCGGTGCGATGACCAGGCCGCGCGGCCGCCCGTCGGGCGCGGCGTAGCGCAAGGCCTCGCCGAGCAGGGTGGGCGCGATCGCCAGCCCGAACGCCACGGTCTTGCCCGAGCCGGTCTGCGCCGACACCATCAGATCGCGGCCCGCGGCGCCCGCGTCGAGCACCGCCGCCTGAACCGGGGTCGGCTCGGCGTAGCCGCGGGTGGTGATCGCGGACAGGAGCCCAGGGTGGGCGGGCGGGAACGGCATGCCCCCCTGTAGCCGGCCGGCTCGGCTGGCACAAGCCCAACGCCGAGCTGATCGGGCCGGGGGCACGTGTGCGCACCGGGACCGGCACGGGCACGGGCACCGGCACCGGCACCGGCACGGGCTATAAGGTGTCGTGGCCGAGAAGCGCGTCGAGCGGATCGATCTGGACGCCGGCACGCGGTGCACCGAGCCCGACGACGTCGTCGACGAGGCGGCGCTGGTGATCACCGCCCGCGGCGTCGAGGCGGCGGTCACGATGCGGACGCCAGGCGAGGACGTCGAGCTGGTGCGTGGGCTGCTGTTCGCCGAGGGCGGTGTCGCGCTGGCCACGCGGGCGATCGTCCAGGTCGACGCCGACCGGGTCGACGTCGATGCCGACGCCGGCGAGCTGGCGTCGCGCAGCCTCATCGCGACCGCGGCGTGCGGCGTGTGCGGGCGGGTGGCGCTGGCGGCGCTGGAGGGCCGCGCGGCGACCGTCGGTTCCGACCTCGCGGTCAGCGCCGCGACGCTGGCCGCGATGCCGGTGGCCCTGCGCGCCGCGCAGGCTCGGTTCGAGACCACCGGCGGCCTCCACGGTGCCGGCATCTTCGACGCCAGGGGGCGGGCGCTGGCGGTCCGCGAGGATGTCGGTCGCCACAACGCGCTCGACAAGGTGGTGGGCTGGGCGCTCGCCGCCGGCGAGATCCCGCTCGGCCAGCGCGTGGTCGTGGTCTCGGGACGCCTCGGCTACGAGCTGATCGAGAAGGTCGTGCTGGCTGGCGCGCCGATCGTGGTCGCGGTCTCGGCGCCGAGCCGGCTCGCGATCGACGTCGCCGAGCGATTCGGCGTCGCGGTGTGCGGCTTCGTGCGCGGCGCGCGGCTCAACGTGTACAGCCACGGCTGGCGGGTCCGCTAGCGCGCCGACCGCGCGCCGACAACCTGGAACCTGGCGGCCACCGCGGCCGCGTGCAATACACCGCGGCGCCAGCGTGTTGTGCGAACACGCGCGCGCGGGTTTTGTTGCGCACCTGTCACCCCATGCATAGGGTCTCTCGATGACGTTCAACCAAAACGCGATCGCCGCGCTCGCGCTCGCGCTCGCTGCCTGTGGCAAGAGCGACAAGGCGGACCAGCCGTCGAAGAGCGGCGTCGAGCAGGGCGGCGGCGCCACCGGCGGTAGCGACATCGCGACGAAGAAGGACCCGATCAAGGCCCCGTCGCGCGGCCCCGAGCGCGCGGTCTACTCGCTGGTCGACAACCGGCTCTCGGCGCACTTGCTGCGCAGCGGCGGCCTGGTGCTCGCCGGTGGCTCGGCCGGGTTCGCCAAGTACACCCGGTTTGGCAACCTGGAGAAGATCCGGCAGAAGACGTGGGAGCTGCGCCAGACCGAGGCTGAGGTCAAGGTCGCGAGGGTCAACGGCAAGTCGGCGCGCGTCGACGTGCCGGTCACCGCCGACGAGCTGCGCGGCAACCCGGTCATCCGGGTCCGGGTTCGCGCGGCGGCAGCGCAGGCGTTCAGCGTCCGGGTCAACGGCAACAAGGACGTCAACGCCCAGCTCACCGAGGGCTGGCAGACGGTCGAGCTCACGCCGCCCGCCGGTCAGCTCCGCGAGGGCGAGAACGAGCTCCTGTTCTTCGCCGGCAACGCCGGGCTGACGGTGGAGTGGATCCAGGTCGGCGGCACGGCGCCGACCGGCACGCCGGCGACGTTCTACGATCCGGCGACCAAGGAGTTGATCCTGCCCGATGGCGGCGGCATGGCCTGGTACGCGATGGTGCCCGAGCGGGCCCGCGTCTCTGGCGATCTCTCCGACGGCGCCTGCGAGGTGACGGTGCGCGCCACCGCCGAGGATGGCGCCGGCGCTGACGGCAAGCTGGTCGGGCTGGGCTCGGCGGTCGACCTGGCGGCGCTGGCCGGCAAGGCGGCACGGATCGAGCTGACCGCATCCGGCTGCGCCGAGGCGCGGCTGACCAAGGCGGCGCTGGTGGTGCCCGGCGAGGAGCCCAAGCCGAAGCGCGGTGAGCCACCCAAGTACGTGGTCCTGTTCGTGATGGACTCGCTGCGCGCCGACCGGGTTCGGCCGTGGAATGCGGCCGCCCGTCCCGACGTGCCGGTGTTCGACAAGCTGGCCGAGACCTCGGCGGTGTTCCTGCAGCACTACGTGCAGGGCAACGAGTCGCGGGTCTCGCACGCGTCGCTGTGGTCGTCGCTGTACCCGATCAAGCACTCCATGATCGGGGCCGCGGAGAAGCTGGCGCTGAGCTGGACCACCGTCGACGAGGTCGCCAAGGCGGCCGGCAAGTACACCGCCGGTGCCACCGCCAACGGCTACGTCGATCCGGGGCGCTGGGGCTTCGGCACCGCGTGGGACGCGTACTCCAACCACATCCACGACGAGCTTGGCCTGCGCGCCGACGACATCCTCGAGAAGGGCCTCAAGTTCGTCGGCGGCAAGCAGGAGCCGTGGTTCCTGTACCTGGGCACCGTCGACACCCACGTGTCGTGGCGCGCCAAGGAGCCGTGGTTGTCGAAGTACGATCCGGGCTACAGCGGGCGCTTCAAGGACGTGTTCTCCGGCGGCGACGCCGGCAAGGCGGCGTCGGGGGCGGTGTCGCTCACCGAGCGCGAGATCCAGCACGTGCGCGCCATCTACGATTCCAACGTCAGCTACCAGGACGAGGTGCTCGGCAAGCTGGTCACCAAGCTCGAGGAGGCCGGGATCTGGGACAAGACCATGCTGATCGTGACCGCCGACCACGGCGACGAGCAGTGGGAGGAAGGCCGCGTCGGTCATGGTCAGTCGAGCCGCGACATGCTGGTCCACGTCCCGCTCCTGGTGCGCTATCCGCCGATGGTGGGCGCGGCCAAGATCACCGAAGGCAGCGAGCTGATCGACGTGGTGCCGACCATCGCCGATGCCCTCGGGGTGCAGATGGACGCCGAGTGGCAGGGCCAGTCGCTGTTGCCGCTGTCGTGGGGCGCCGGTGGCGGCTATCCGCGCATGTCGATGTCGTCGATGTACGAGGACTCGCACGGCGCCCGCATCGGGCACTGGAAGGTGCGCATCAGCGGCGGCTCCGGCCTCAAGGTGTACGACCTCGGTCGCGACGCCGACGAGATGAAGAACATCGCCGCCGACCCGTCGGCGCACATCGGCGCCCGCCTGGTGCTCGATCCGCTGTGGCTGTTGCGCTCCTACAACAAGGAGTGGAAGAAGTCGCAGTGGGGCAATGCCGCCAACGTGACCGCGCGGTTCGCCCAGGATCTCGGCGAGTAGCCGTCGGTGACGGACGCCGAGCTGGCGCGGTTGCGCCCGACCGAGGGCGCCCGCCTGGTGCTCGAGCTCGAGACCGCCGATGGCGAGGGTGGCGGGGCTCGCTACCGCGGCTGGGTGATCGTCACCACCGCGGCGTGGCCGTACCGCATCGAGCTGCGCGCCGGCGCCGAGCCCGCCCTCACGGCGGTGGGCGACGCCGCCCCCGACGACCTCGAGGCCGCGCTGGCCATGATCGCCCGGCTCACCGCGCGCGCCGCCGGCAAGAAGGGCGCCGACGGCCTCACGCCGTGGCCGCACCGGGTCCAGCGCTGGCGCGGACCCGGCCGCGGGATGTGAGGTCGTGGCGATCGTCGCCGCGGGCCGTCACTCGTCGTCGTCGTCGTAGTCGTCGTACACCGGCTCCCACCGTTGCTGATGGCTGGCCGGGCACACGGCACGGTAGCTACAGCGGTCGCACCACGGCCCGGGGTTGGTGCGCGGCCCGTCATCGACGGCGAGCGCGGCGGCCTCGATGTTGTCGAGCACCGCCGGGACCAGGCGATCGTGGACCTGGGAGGCCTCGACCGGCGTCGACCACTCGACGGCGCGCTCGGCGACCCAGTGCACACCGAGCCAGAAGCGGCGGACCTGGCGGAACGCGGAGGCGGCCAGGACCAGGTAGCCCTCGAGCTGGTCGCGCATCGACGTCTGGGGCAGACGAACCCCGGTCTTGTGATCGACCACGGCCAGGTTGTCTTCGTCGTACAGGTAGCCGGCATCGAGCACGCCCCGGTAGAAGGCGTCGCCGGCGTAGAACTGGGTCGCCGACAGGTCCTCGCGCACCGCCAGCGAGTACTCGACGAGCTGGCGCTGCACCCGCCGGCCGCGGCGGAACCGTTCGATGCGCGCGATGAAGGGCTCGATGCCGGTGGCCAGCGCGTCGAACCGGCGCTGCTGGTCGTCGTCGGTCAGGGCGGCGCGCGCGGTGGCGGCCGCCTCGCTCACGACCGTGCCGCCGAGGGCGGTCTCGAGCGCGGCGTGCACGGCCTTGCCGATCCGGGCCTCGGGCATCACCTCGATCTCGCGCAGCCGGTCGACGTACCGGAAGTGGAACAGCCGCGGACAGCGCAGCGCGGCGGCGACCTTCGAGGCCGACCACGGAGCGTGGATCAACGCGCGCGTCGACGGCAAGGCGGGCAACGGTACCATGCCCACCGTCGAGCGGCGGGCGCCGTGTCCGTCGCCCACCGGCAGAAAACTTGCGCCATGGCGGAACGGGCCGTACCACCGAAGCACGATGTCGAGCCCCCCCACCCATGAGTGCGACGTCTGCGCCGCCAAGGTCCACGAGCTCCGGCGCGGTCGCTGCTGGGGCTGCTATTCGCGGTGGGTCGACGCCCGCCCGGTCGGCCTGGGCGCGCGCTGCGTGGTGTGCAACGAGCGGCGCCGTCGGCTCCTGCGATCGACCGAGCTGCGCGGCAGCTGGTTTCCGACCTGCTACAGCTGCGCCGGCCAGGCCATGGCGCTCGAGCCACTGCCACCGACGATCGCCGAGATCAAGGCCGTGCTGCGCCGTGATCGCCGCGGGCCCGACCGTCGCGCCGGGAAGCCGGACAGTCGCGTGTTCCAGTGGGACCGCCGCGCCGGTCAGCGCCGTGCCGGGCGAATCGACGACTGCCCGCTGATCGACGACGAGATGATCATCGAGATCACCGTCGAGGACGAGTTCGAGGATCTGACCCGGATCCACGAGCTGGTCGCGCCCTTCGACTCGCCGCTTCGCGGCTCGCTCAGGGTGACCGGGGTCCGGTGACGTCGGCGTGCCGGGGTCCGGTGACGTGGCCGGTCACTTCGGCTTGACCGGTGTGCCCAGGCCGCCGCCGGAGCGCGGCGCGACCGGCTTGGCGCCCGAGCCCGAGCCCGACCGCACCGACCCCGCTTCGGACTTTTCACCGCCGCGTGTGGTGATGAACCCGATCGCGCCCAGGCCGACCACCAAGCTCGACGGCACGACGTCGCTGAACTTCTTACCGGTGGCCGTCACGGTCACCAGATTACCGTCGACCTTCACCTTGGCGGCGAACTTGCCGTCGCCGGTCAGGTCCCAGACCGCGGACATGAGCTGGTCCTTGGCCGCGACCACGGCATCGATCTCCTTCGACATCCGGGCATAGCTGGGCAGCGCGGCGACCGCGACCTGCGCCACGCCGCGCGGTGCCAGGTGGGCGGCGCGCATCAGATCGATGAGGCCCTTCGACGCGGTCACCATGCGCATGGCGAAGGCCGCGTCCTTGGCCTCGTACGTCCACGCCACGCCGGTGGCCGAGGCCGCGAACACCGCCACGGTATGGTTGGCCAGCAGGTCGCGGCCGAAGTTGTCGCCGAGGTCCTTGGTCATCGTCTTCACCAGCTCCGCCGACGGCTTGGACGCGACCACGAAGAACGGCTTGGCGTCGAGGGCGGTGGCGATCCGCGCCCACGTCGAGCCCTTGGTCCGGGCCGGCGCCTTCCATCCGTCGGCGATCCGCGCCGCGACCCAGTCGGCCTTGCCGACCACGAGCGCGCCGCTCTTGCTGGTCCCCATCATGCTGCCGTCCGGCATGGTCGCCGTCGAGCGGCCGTCGACGGTGCCGGTCTTGCCACCCATGGTCTTGGCCAGCGCGCCGGGCAGATCGGCCGGCAGGGTGCCGCGCACGACGACCAGAAAATCGGGCTGCGGCATGCCGGCGCGCATCTTCACGAACGCGGTCAAGGACGAGATGTCGGTCACCGGATCGAACCCGACCATGGTCTTCGCCATCGCCCGGCCGCTCTCGATCTGCATCACCACCTCGGTGATGTGCTCGCGAAGCTCGGGGACCTGCTTGATGAGCGTGTCCTCGGACAGCTTGGCCAGCACGCCGTAGTTGGCGCCCACGGTGGCGGACACATCGACGTGGAGCACGAAGTCGGCGTCGTCGACCGCGTGCTCGAGCACGGCGTCGGCGCCCAGCGCCTTGGGGTTGGGCTTGATCGAGAAGCTGGTGATCGCGAGTACCGCGGCGATGATGACGGCGTACATGGTTCCTCCGGCGGGTCGTCCCGCGCCCCGAACGTGTAGCACCACGCGACCGCGTCCGGGGCGCCGATGATCACTCAGGGAGAAAAATGCAACCGCGACGCGCCGGTCATTTTTGCGCGCGACGGCGGAAGAAAAATCGTTGATGTCAAGACTGGTTCGCGATGACGACTTGGCTACGATGGCCTCGATGGTTCGTGACACGGGGTCGCGACATCCAACTTTCGTCGACGAGAAACTGTCACCATGCAAGGCCACGGGGGAAATGGCCATCGCCGGAGCCCGCAGTTTGGGTCGTGCGGCATGACGTCTCCGCGTGTCCCTTGGCCCTTGGCGCGGGAGGAATGCAGATGAGCACGTTAGCCGTGGTTGAGGAGATCCTGCGGGAGACGGCGGTGCCCATGTCGGTGCGCGAGATCGTTCAGCGCGCCGGAGGCCGGCTACCGAGCAAGTCCAAGACCCCGGATACGGTGGTCGCGCGGGACCTGTCGCTCGATCTCAAACGCCGGGGTGACGCGTCGCGTTTCGCCCGCACGTCTCCTGGTCGGTACACGCTTCGCGATCTGGCCAGCCGGCCGGTCGAGACCGCTGCTGCGGCGTCGCAGGCCTCGCCGCCGGCGTCGCCAACGACGGCGTCGGCGCCGTCGTCGGCACCGTCTTCGGCACCGTCTTCCCTGAGCGCGAGCGCGCTCAAACAAGAACGCGCCGCGGCATTGCCGGCCACAAAGATCAGTCATCCTGGCTCGGTCGGTAAGCCGGGCAACGCCCAGGCCGGCTGACCGCGCGAGAGGGCTGAAACGGCCGTGATCCGGCGCGCGACTCCCCTCGATCGTTCCTGGCTCGTCGACCTCGGCGCCAGGGCCTTCGCGGTGCTCGGTGATTACCGGGACATCCTGCCGGCGTGGCTGGCGCAGGACAACGTGACGGCCTGGGTTGACGAGCTCGCCGGCCAGCGGCGGGGGTTCACGGTGGTCGGCTTCTTCCACGGTGACGAGGGCGAGAACGTGGCGGATCTACTGGCCATCGCGGTCGAGCCGGCGTGGCAGTCGCGGGGGCTGGGCCGAACGCTGCTCGATCACGCCGTCGCCATGGCCTCGGCCACCGCGCAGGCCGGCCGCCTGCGCGAGCTCAGGCTGTCGGTCGCCGATGACAACGTCATCGGGCAGCGGTTGTACCGGACCAGCGGCTTCCACCGTGTGACCGGTGAGTTCGGCGCCTACCCGGGCGGCCAGCGCGCCGTGCGCATGATCTACCCGCTGTTCAGGACGCCGTGAGCCGCGGCGCGGCGTTGCGCTGCGACATGCGCTCGGCCAGGAAGCGCATCACGTACGGGAATCCCACCTGCACGGTGTTGAGCTTGGGCGCCAGCTGCGACGACAGCCCGAACATGATCACCGAGGCTCGCTCGACGTAGAACCAGCCGTCCGGATAGGCGATCGACTTCATCAGCTCGCGCAGCTCGTCGCGGCGCATGTCCACGTCGGCGAACTGCTGGGCCACGTCGGGGCTGATCCTCGAGAAGTCGGTGATGTTGAGGTTGAGCAGCTTCTCGAAGTACTTGCGGACGGTACGCTCGAGCAGCTTGCGATCGCCGCCTTCGGCGACGAAGCCCATGGTCTGGATGCCCTGGACCACCAGGTCGTCGTTCTTGGTCATGAGCCCGGACAGGATGTCGAGCATGCCGTCGGCGAGCGTGTCGCGGAGCTCGCTGGCCGAACCGAGGTCGAGCACCACGATGCGGACCTGACCGTCGGGTCCCTTCTGCACGAAGAAGTTCCCGGGGTGCGGATCGGCGTGGAAGAACTTGTCGATGAAGAGCTGATGGTAGAAGACCTGGGTCAGCTTGGTCGCGACGGCGTACGGATCGAGCCCCAGCCCGGCGAGCGCGTCCTTCTTGCTGATCTTGACGCCGTCCATGAAGCCCATCGTGAGCACCGTCTTGTTGCTCCACTCCGGGTAGACCGGCGGGAACAGCACGTCGGGGTCGTCGGTGAAGTTCTTGCTCATGCGCTCGATGCAGCGCGCCTCGTTGACGAGGTCGGTCTCGCGCTCGAGCATGTCGGTGAGCTGGGCGTGCACCCGTTCGATCTGCTGCACCGGCACGAACGTGCGGTAGACCTTCAGCGCCCAACCCAGCACGCGCAGGTCGACGCGGATGATCTCGGCCACGTTGGGGTACAGGATCTTGACCGCGAGGCGATCGCCGGCAGCGTTGCGGGCTTCGTGGACCTGGCCGAGCGAGGCGGCGGCGATCGGGGTGGGCGCGAAGCTGGCGAACACCTCGGTCGGTTTCTTGCCGATCGCGCGCTCGAAGGCCTTGGCCATGGTCCGATACGAGTGGGCCGGCACCTCGTCCTGCAGCCCTTCGAGCTCCTCGGTGTACGAGCGAGGCAGGAACGTGCCCATGATCGACAGGATCTGGCCGAGCTTGATGTAGACGCCGCGCAGGCGGACGAAGCCCTTGTACATGCGGCGCGCGTTGCGGCGGTGCAGCTTGCGCCACCGCTCCTTGCTGTCGTAGCGGGTCGGCCACAGCCGCGACCACGACATCCCCCACAGGTAGCTGAGGAAGATGGTGCCGAACACGCGCGAGGCGCGCACGAGGCGGATCGCGGCCCACATCGAATCGTCGAGACCCCTTGAGCGAGTGAAATTCGCGCCGATGGTAACATGCGCGCTCGACGTCATCGCACGCTGGCCGCGGCGCGAGTGCGGCGTGTTCGAGCACGGCAGCGCGTGCGGCGATGCCTTCCTGGCAGAACGTCCTGCGCACGCCCTCGACTGGCGCGCCGCGAATGGGTCCGTTCGGCGGGCTGGGACTGTCAGAGCCCGGTGGTAATCCTGTGCGTGGGAGAGGGTACCAGGGCTAGTAGGTCGTCCTTGACGGTACCCTATCGGTAGCGTAAGGAAATATCATGGCGAAGAAGCAGACTCGGCGGAGCATCAGTGTGAGCCGGATGACGTACGAGCGGCTCAAGTCGTTCTGCGAGACGAACGGCATCTCGATGAGCCAGTTCGTCGAGAGCCGTGTCGGTGACTTCCTCGGCGAGGGCGCCGCCGCGCCGGAGGTTCCGGAGCGGCCGGTCCAGCACAAGCCGGCGCCGATGCCGGCGCCGACCCGCTCGGCCGCCATCGCGCCGAGGTCGGGCGTTGCAGCAGACCGGCCATCGCACTCGATCGCGGCCGGATCGGGAGCCCCGATCAGGCCGGCTGTGACCCCGATGACGTCGGCCGCGGCGCGCTACGCCGTCGACCCGCCGCCGCCGATCATCAAGAAGCTGGAGCAAACCGCGCCCAAGGCGCCGGTGATGCCCAAGGCCGATCAGATCTTCACGTTCTGAGGGACTCCCGCGTTTCCGCAGGGGCTGGAAGCGGGAAATAGTGGCGCGCGGGATCCAGATGCCTTAGGATCAGGATCGCGACCATGTCGCCGAGAGCACCACGCGAAGCCGAGCTGGCCACGCGTGCGGTGGGCTTCGAGACGGGCCGATGTGCCCACTACGAAGGTCCGGCCGCGGGAGCCGCAGGCTGCCTGCGGGCCGACTGCCGGGCTCTGGCTAATGCCAGGGGAGGAAATGCACAACATGTCATGTAACAGTCGTCACTCTGAGGAGGGGCGGCCCTAACAGGGCAACCTCCGTGCGTGAGCCTCCGAGGCTCGCCATCTGAAGAAGAACAACACGGGCCCGGCAACGGGCCCGTGTCCTATTTCGGCATCCGGCATCGTGGTAAGAGCCGCTGATGACCACGCGCCCGAGCCGGACGCTCGACACCTTCCCCAACCCGAAGGCCGAGCGCGACTACGTGATCCAGTTCGACTGCTCCGAGTTCACCTGCTTGTGTCCGATCACCGGGCAGCCCGACTTCGCGAGCATCGCGATCGAGTACGTGCCCGACCGGCTGTGCGTCGAGCTGAAGTCGCTCAAGCTCTACCTGTGGAGCTTCCGCGACGAGGGCGCGTTCCACGAGGCGGTGACCAACCGGATCTGCGACGATCTGGTGGCCGCGATCGCGCCACGGCGGATCACGGTGACCGGGAAGTTCGCCGTGCGCGGCGGCATCACGACCAACGTGATCGTGACCTCCGGATCGAGCGCATGACGCAAGGCCTGGCGTCGACAGACCCCAGCGGGTCGTAACTGAGGGAGAGCACCGGAACCGAGGTTGGCCCCATCGACCTGCTCGCGGCCTTCATGGGTTTCGATCACGCGCCCGCCACCGCTTCTTGAGCCGACCGTCCTACGGGACCAGCTGCTCCAGGAACGCGATCCCGTCGGCCTTGCCGGCGATGAGTCCGTTGACCAGCCTGGCGGTGCGTCGCGCCATCGTCGGGCCGCGCTCGCCGATCCGGGTCAAGGCGGCCGTCGCCGCGGTCCGGCCGGCCTCGGTGCGCGCCAGCATGACGAACGCGGCGGCGGCGGCCAGTCGCTTCATCGCGTTGCCCTCGGCGCGCCCGAGCAGATTCGAGAGCTGTTCCGGTGAGTTGACGGCGGCGTATGCAGAACCGAGCGATGCGAGCATCGCCACCCGCACGTCGTGTGATGGATCGTCGAGGAGCGGGGTCAGCAGCTTGACCGCGAGCTGGGCGTCGCGCTCGACCAGTCCGATGACCGCGGCGGCGGCCTGAGCCCGTTCGCGCTCGGCGCGCGACGCCAGCGCCCGACCCAGGCGCTCGCCGACCGCGTCCTTGGGGGCGACGCGGGCGACCGTGGTCAGCGCGAGCTGGCGCAGCTCGGGATCCGGATCGCGCACGGCGAGCGCCAGCGCGCGCTCGAGCGCGGGAGGCTCGAGCTTGTCCTTGTCGGTGGCCAGGCGCAGCAGGACTGCCCGCCTGACCTGCGGATCGGCGTCGGCGAGCGCCGCCGACACGGTCGGCGAGGTGCGGACGCCGGTCTGCAGCGCGCTGTCGACCGCTTCGACCCGGACCAGCGGCGAACCGTCGGCGATCGCCATCCCGACCAGGTCGTCGGCGCCGACCACGCGGCCCGCGCGGAGCAGCAAGAGCTTCTCGCCCTCGTCGGCGCGTTCGAAGGCGCGGCCGAGCACGGCGGCGGCGCCCTTGGGCGCCTGGTCGCCGAGCCCGCCGACAGCGCGGATGGCGATCAGGCGCACGTCGCGCTCGGGATCTTCGAGCAGCGCCAGCAGCGCGTCACCGACGCCGCCCGACAGCTTGCCACCCTTGGCGGTCGACTGCGCGAGCACGCGAGCGGCGGCAGCGCGGATCTGACCGTCGGAATCCTTGACCAGCCGGGTGGCGACGGCGACGCCGTTCTTGGCGGCTTCGGGTCCGTCGCCGGTGCAGGCGATGACCATGCGGCGGACCTCGACGGACGGGTCCTCGGTGACCTTGAGCAGCTGGCGCCGCGCCTCGGGGTTGCCCTGGTTGGCGGCGTGACACAGGCCCTCGGCACCGAGCGGGTGCAGCGACGGATCTTCGGGCGTGCGCGCGGCGGCGACCAGATAGTTCATCACCGCCGCCGGACGCTTCTTGGCCATCTGCGCGTAGACGATCGCCGCTTCGCGTCGCGAGCGGCCCTTGCGCTTCCACAGCTGAGCGATGCCATCGACCGCCACGGCTGGCGAGGCGCCGACGTCGGCGGTGCGGGCCAGCCCGCGGGCGGCACCGATCGCGACCTCGATGCGCTCGAGCTTGATCATCTTGATCAACGCCTCCTGGGCCGGACGGCCGAGGTAGCCGATCGCCTCGGCGGCCGCGGCGCGGACCTCGAACGACTCGTCCTTGACCAGCTTCTCGAGCGCGGCGCTGGCGGCGGGAATCTTGGCGCGGGCCAGTTCGCCCCACGCCAGCGAGACCGCGACCTTCATGGCGCGACCCAGGCGTTCGCTGCTGATCCGCGTGATGTCGTCGACGGCACCTGACGGCGCGACCCGCGCGTACAGCGGCAGGGCGGCGGCGCGCACGGCCTCGGTCTTGGAGTTGATGGCGGCTCGCGTCGCGTCGACCAGGGCGGGTTCGCCGGCCGGGCCGATGTCGCCGTCTTCGAGGATCACGCGGATCGCGAACACCCGCGAGTCGGTGGGCGCGCGCTCGTCGGCGAGCAGCTTGGCGGCCGCGATCGCGGCGCGGTCCGGATCGGTGACGAAGGCGCGTCGCAGCTGGGTCTTGGCCCGCTCGCGGAGCGTCGGGCCGGCGTCGGCGTCGGCCAGCACCGGGACGGCGGCGTCGGCGGTCGGCGGCGCCGAGTCCGGCTCGTCGCCCGCGACCTCGAGCAGCAGCTCGCGGCGGATCGCGGCCTCGGGATCCTTCGCGAGCGCCGCCGTGTACAGCGGCTGGGCGCGGTCCGGACCGAGCTGACGAACGGCGGCGAACGCGATCCGGCGGAGCTCGGGATCGGCGGCGGTGAGCGCGCGGACCAGGGTGTCGCGATACGCGTCCGGGTTGCGGTTGGCGGCGGCGCCGGCCACCGCGACCGCGGCTTGCTGCACGGCCGGCGCCGGCGTCGTCAGCGCGGCCTCGATCATCTCGACCTCGGCGCTACCGCCGCGGGCGATCGGACGCAACGCCACCAGCACCTCGGCCAGATCGTCGGGCGTGGTGGCGCGCTTGCGCAACGCCTCGAGCGCCTTGTTCTCACCGGTCGCCGCGTACGCGACCAGCGCCGCCAGGCGCGGCTCGATCACGCGATCGAGCGCGCGGTCCCAGCCGGCGAGGTCGCCGCCGATGTCCTGGCTGCGCACCGACGACCACGCCCGGGGATCGATCATCGCGCGCGACAGGCCGGTGTCGACGATGGTGTCGCCAAACCCCATCCAGTCGAAGCTCGACAGCCCGGCCCGGCCCGACCTGACCACGACGCGGTCGCCGCCCGGGCGGGCGGCGACATCGAGATAGAAGCGGCCGCGCTGCATGAACCACAACAGCATCAGCACCACGACCGGCAGCACGGCGGCGCCGATGGCCACCTTCTTGTAGAAGCCCAGCGAGTCGGCGAGGACGCGGCGCTCGTCGTCGCCGGTGGCGGCCACCCCCTCGGTCCGCACGCTCCACAGCTCGCGCGGCGACAGGCGTTCGCCGGCGGTCGCCTTGGCGCCGAGCAGCTCGTGGGCGCGGCGCGCCGAGGCGCGGGCCGGCGCCGCCAGCTCGCGGACCCGCGACACCAGGATCTCGTGAGCCAGCCGCCAGCGATCGGAGCCTTCGCCCGCCACGCCGTCGCCGGCGCGCACCACCGCGCCGCGATCGGCGAAGGTCGCCATGATGCGTTCGACGTCGTCGGCGTGCAGCGCGAGCGGCGCGCCGATCTCGGCCGCCGTGCGGGCGATCGGCATGCCACCGCCGAGCGGTGCCGACGCCAGCTCGGCGAGCGCGCGCAGGCCGCGGCGTTCGTCGCCGCTGGCGCGCGCGGCGCCCTCGATCCAGTGCCGCTCGAGCTCGCCGCCGCCGCCGGCCCGGGTGAGCTGGGCCGGCGAGCTGATGCGCAGCTCGCGCATCCCGAGCATGGCGATCTGGAGATCGGCGGGCAGGATGGGGCCGCCACGGCCGAGCGCGGCGACCACCGCATCGGCGAGGGTGCGATCGTTGCTGACGCCGGCGGCGGCCAGCAGGTCGCCGAGCACCTCGGCGGCGATGGGTTGCGCCAGGCGGGCGAGCTCGTGGCGACAGTTGGGCGGGAACAGCGAACCGGTGCGGCGTTCGAGGTACGCGAACAGGTGCAGCCGATCGTTGGGACACGCGTACAGGAAGCGGGCCCGACCGCTGGTGCGCGCCATCGCGCGCGCGAACATCTCGGCCAGTTCCTGGGCGACGCGCTCGTCGCCCAGGTTGTTGGGGCCGGCGAGCGCGCGGTCGATGTCGTCCAGCACGAAGACGTAGAGCTGACCTGGTGGGGCGTTGCCGACCACGCGGGCGACGTAGGCGCTGGGCGCCTCACCGGCCGTCGACCGCGCACCGGTCGCGGTCAGGCCCGCCGCCAGCGACTCGCCGGGCGCCATCACGTCGGCGCAGGTCACGACGGTCACGCCTTGCTCGCGGAGCTGGGGCAAGACGGTGGCGAGCAGTGAGGTCTTGCCGACCCCGGACTCGCCGTGGAGCAGGCCGGCGCGGAAGCCGTCGGTGGTGATCATCCGCACCACGTCGTCGCGATCGCGATCGCGGCTGCCCAGCGCGCTGCGCTCTTCCTCGCCGTAGGGCGCCAGCCCGCGCCACGCCGTGCCAGGTGTCGTCGCCACGGGGCCGACTATATCCGAGCCGCCGCGGCCGCGCGCCCCGGCCGCGGGCGAAGTGCCGCGCGTCGAGCGCGAGGTGGTCCTGCTATGCTGGGCGGCGCATGAGGCAGAACCACGCGCCCGCGCGTCAGCGGCTGGTAGCGGCGACCATCGGACTGGCCGCGGCGGCCGCGGTCGCCGCCGGCGGTCAAGCCGCCGCCGAGCGGCGCGATGCCCGCACCGCGGTCTCGATCTGGCGCGCTGGCGGCAACACCTACGGCTTCGTTGCCGGCGGCGCGTTCGTCAGCCACCGACGTGAGGTGGAGATCGGCGGTGACGGCGTGCTGCACTTTCCGGGTGTCGCCGCGGTCATGGACGCCGCCACGGTCGAGGTCCACAGCGTCACCGATCCAGCCGGCACCAGCGTCGTCGAGCAACGGTTCGCCGCCAACCTGGCGACCCCCGAGGCGCTGCTGGCGCGCCAGGTCGGCAAGTCGGTCACCGTGGTGCTGGCGCAGGGCGAGGTCAGCGGCACGCTGCGCGCGGTCTCGCTCGAGGCGCTGGTGGTCGAGACCGCCGACCACGGACTGGAGATCATCCGTCGCGGCGAGCACGTGGTCGACATCAAGCTGGGCGCGGCCAGGTTCGACCACGAACCGACCCTGGAGTGGAAGCTCGCCGTGCGCCGGCCCGGCAAGCACACGATCGAGGTCAGCTATCGGACCTACGGCTGGTCGTGGGTTCCCGAGTACACGGCGGTGCTCGCCGACGGCGACGCCATCGACTTCACGGCGTGGGCGACGGTGCGCAACGACAGCGGGCTCGATCTGGTCGCCGGCACGCTGACCTTGGTCAGCGAGTCGCCGGTGGCGGCGGTGGCTGGCGGCTTCGTCGTTGGTCCGGCGCGGGCGCCGGTGCCGTTCGAGATCGGGCGTCCGGTCGACCTGTCCACCGGCCTCGCGCTGCAGGTCGAGCTGGCGCCGAAGCGCACCGGCGTCAAGGCCCGGCGGGTCAGCGTGTTCGAGGCCGTGGGCGATCAATCGTCGGCGTACCCGCTCCAGGACTGTTACGGCTACACGCCCCCGGCGACCGGCGCGCGCACCGAGCAGATGCTCGAGCTCGAAGGGCCGGGGCGGATCCTGCCCGAGGGCACCGTCCGCGTGTTCCGACGCGCCGCCAGCGGTGGCCTCACGATCGTCGGCGAGGACAGCCTGCGCGTGAACGCCACCACCGGCGGGTTGCGGGTCCGGGCCGGCGTGGCTCCGGAGATCACCGGCGAGCGGCGCCAGCTCGACTGCCGCGTCGATCCCGGCGGCCGGTCGCTGCGCGAGCGGGTCGAGCTGAAGATCGAGAACAAGGGCAAGGTCGCGGTCGATGTGATCGCGCGCGAGTACATGTATCGATGGAGCAACTGGCGGATGGATCAGGAGGACGAGAAGGGCCAGCGTGCGGGCGGTTCGGCCCAGGAGTGGCGAGTCCGGCTGCCGTCGGGTGGCAGCAAGACCCTGACCTATACCGTCGTCTACGCATGGTGAATGGAGCGCCGGTGCTGACGCTGGTCGTCGCGTTGGCCTCGTGGGGCGCATGCGCGAGCGCGCAGCGCACGGGGGCCGTCGAGGACGGTGGTGCCGACGTCCGGCTGACCCTGTATCGCGATGGTGCGTTCGTCGAGGAGGAGGTCGTGGTCGAGGTCGGCGTCGGTCGCGGCCAGGCGCGGTTGCCCAGGCCGCTCGGGCTCGACGTCGGAGCGCTGATGCTCGACTCGCCGGATGTCAGCGTGCGTGGCTGGACCGCGGTCGACGATCTCGATGGGCGCGGGCCCGCCATCGTCGCCGAGGTCGAGGCGCGCCACGCCGGCCGGGCGCGGTTCACGCTGCGCTACCTCACCGACCGGTTGTCGTGGCAGGTCAGCTACACGTTGATCGACGATCGTGGCCGTGGCCGTCTGCACGGCGTGCTCGGCCTCAGCAATGGCACCGGGCGGCACTGGCAGCGCGCGCGGCTGGCGGTGCTCGATCGCAGCCGCCCGACGACGGCGCCCACCGCGGCGGCGTTCGAGCAGCGTGTGGTCGAGGTCCCTGGCACCCATGCGGTGCGGCCCGGTGGCCAGCGGCTCGATCTCGCGCTGCGCGGCGGCGCGATCGCGCTACGACCGACGCTGGTCTACGATCCGGTGGGGCCGGGGCTCGACTCGGCGACGATGCGGCCGCAGATCGACGACCGCTACGGCGTCGAGCGCTGGCCGGCCGCGGTCGACGAGAGCCTGCTGGTCGACCTGTCGGCGGTCGCCGACCGGCCGCTGCCGTCGGGCGCGGTGCGCGTGTTCGCGGTCGGTGACGGCGGCGCGCTGGTGTGGCGTGGCGAGGGCCGCCTCCTGCCGCCGTCGGCCGACGCCGAGCGCTACACCACCGTGGCGATCGGTCGCTCGCCGGTCGTCACCGGACAGCGCCGGCGCACCGACTTCTCGATCGACCACGACGCGATGCGACTGATCGAGGAGGTGCGGTTGACGCTGCACAACGCCGGCGCGCGTGCCGCCGAGGTGCTGGTGCGCGAGCACCTGTACCGCGGCCAGTGCTGGACCCTGGCCTACCACTCCACGGCCGAACGCGTCGCCAAGGAGGGCGCCCAGCAGATCGGCCTCGGCATCACCGTGCCCGCCGGCGGCGACGCCACCGTGATGTACCGTGTGCTCTACGAATGGGACGAACGCACGTGCCGGCTCTCGACATCAACGAACTGACCGTCCACTACGGACGCCGCGTCGCGGTCGACCGGCTGTCGCTGACCGCCGCGGCCGGCGAGATCATCGGCTTGCTCGGCCCCAACGGCGCCGGCAAGAGCACGGCGCTGCTCGCCGTGGCCGGCGCGGTGATGCCCAGTCACGGCGTCATCCACGTCGGCGGCATCGATCTCGCGGTCGATCCGCTGGCGGCCAAGCGAACCATCGGGTTCGCGGACCAGCCGCCGTCCCTGTACGAGTTCTTCACCCTGGCCGAGCACGTCGCGATGATCGCCGAGGCACGCGGCGACGCCGATCGCGGGGCCCAGGCCGGGTTGCTCGCCGACCTCGGGCTCGGCGGCGTCGCCGAGCGACCGTGTCGCGAGCTATCGTTCGGGATGCGGCAGCGCGTCGGGCTGGCGGCGGCGCTGGTGGCGGCGCCGGCGCTGGTGCTGCTCGACGAGACCCTCAACGGCCTCGATCCGCACGCGGCCCGACGGGCGCGGACCGCGGTCGTGGCGGCTGCCGAGCGGGGCGCCGCGGTCCTCATGTCCACGCACCTGCTCGGGGTCGCCGAGCGCCTGTGCCACCGCATCGTCGTGATGGATCAGGGCAAGGTGGTCGCCGATCTCGCCGGCGCCGCGCTCGCCGAGCTCTACGCCGGCGGCGTCGGCGCGCTCGAGGAGATGTACGTCCGCACCATCGCGGATCGCGAGGCGACGTGACCGGGCGCGAGCTCCTGGCCTGGGGTGATCTCGAGGAGCGCCGCCGTGGCCGCGCGCCGGCGTGGATCGCCGCGGCCGTGGTCGGGCTGGCGCTCGGCGCCGAGGTCGCCCGTCGGGCCGGGTGGTTCGATGGTGCCGGGGCCGGAGCGACGCCGGGCACGACGCTGATCATCGCCGTGCTGCTCGCGACCTTCGTGCCCGCGATGTTCGGCGCGCCGTACCGGATGTTCTGGCGTCGCGACGCGCTCCTGCTGGCGCGGCTGCCGATCACCGGTGCGGCGCTGTGGTACGTCGCGCTGGTGCGCGCGGCGCGCTCGGTCGCCAGGAGCGTCGTCGCGGTGGCGCCATCCCTGGCGGTGGTCGCCGCCGCCGACGCCGCGACCGCGGCGCGCGCGGCGGGCTTGGCGGCCGCGATGGCGCTGGCGGCGATCGCGCTGGTGCCGTCGGTGTGCCTGGCGGCGGCGCACCTGGTCGCGACCGGCAAGTCGCGCGGCCTGGCGTCGGCGGTCGGCGGCGGCGAGGTCGCGTTGCCGACCACGACCTGGCTGGGCGGCCTGCCGGCGACCGCCATCGCCGGGGTCGTGGTGGCGACGATCTACGCTGCGCCGTGGCTGGGCGGCAGCGGCGACAGCGCCGGTCCGATCGGCATCGCCCTGATCGCGGCCGCGGCGCTGGTCGCCGGGGCGTGGGCCACGACCGCGGCGCCGCGCACCTATCCGCTCGCCATGCGCGAGGTGGCGGCGCTCGATCGCCAGATCCACGCCCATCTCGAGATCCATCCGCCGACCATGATCGAGCGCCTGGTGCGCGATCGCCTCGGGACCGCGGCGCCGGTCCACGATCGCCTCGCTCGCTTGCTCCGGCGTCGCTATCCGCTGGCGGTGTTTGCCGGCGCCGCCGGTGCCGCGACGCTGGTCGTGATCGGCCTGGCGGGTCCGGCCGAGCTCGCCGCCTGGCTGGGCACGGTCAGCGCCGCGCTCGGCTTCCTGGCCGGGTGGATGACCCGCGCCCTGGCGCGACCGCCGCTCGAGCTGCCGCGGCTGACCGCGACCATGCCGATCGCACCCGCCAGCGTCGCCACCGCCCGCCTCGCCTACGTCACGACCTGGGCCGCGCTGTTCGTGGTGGCGCCGGCGGCGATCGCCGCGGCGACCTCGGGCCGGCCGGTCGTCGCGCTGGTCACCGCCGGGGCCGCTGCCGGCGCCGGCATGTTGCTCGGGCGCCTGGGGCGATGACGGCCGTGGCCGCGGCGCGATCGCGGGCGGCGTCCATGGTCGCCGTGCTGAGCGCGGGGCTGGCGGCGTGCAGCGAGCCGGGCGACGAGCCCGGGGTCGACGCCGGTGCCGGCGTCGATGGTGCCGGCGCGGCGATGTCGACCCGCTATCCGTCCGACGCCATCCGCTCGCCGCTCACCGAGAGCGTCGGCGGGCGACTGCGGGTGATCGCGGCCGCCGGGGCGACCCGCGACGACGTGTTCGCCAAGATCGGCGACTCCCACACCGTCAGCCCCAACCTGCTCACCTGTTACACCGGGACCGCCGGCTCGTCGTACGTGATCGACCTCGACGGTCGTGATCACCTCGTGCCGGCGATCGCCCGCTTCCGTGGCGGCGCGATCGGCGCGACCACACCGTTCGATCGCCAGAGCCTGGCCGCCGAGATCGGCCGCACCGCGCGCTGGGCCATCACCGGCACGCCGTCGCCGCTTGCTCGCGAGCTGGCGGCGACCTCGGCCGGCTTCGCGGTCGTCGCCTACGGCAGCAACGACATGGAGCAAGGCACCAGCCACGCCTCGGCGCTGCCTGGCTTCTGGGACGCGATGAACCAGCTGCTCGACGAGGTCGCGACCGCCGGTAGCGTCGCGATCGTCGTCGGTCTCCCGCCGCGCACCGACGTCGCCACGGCGGCGCGCTGGATCGCGACCTACGACGCCGTCACCCGCGCGCTCGCCGAGGCGCGCCAGTTGCCGTACGTCAGCATGTGGAACGCGACGGCGGCGCTGCCGGCCCAGGGCCTGGCCGGCGACGGCCTGCACCACAACACGTATGTGACCGGCGGGCGCGCGCAGCCGTGCGTGCTGACCGCGGCCGGGCTCGGCTTCGGCAACAACCAGCGCAACCTGCACTACCTCGAGGCGCTGGCCGGCGCCGCCGCGATCGTCGATGGCGGGGCTGCGCCTGACGCCGAGGCGCTGCCGCCGGTGGTCGGCCGCGGCACCGCCGCCGATCCGTTCGTGATCGACACCCTGCCGTTCACGCACACGTTCGACACCGGCGGCGGCGGGCGTGGGCTCGACGCCTATCCGGGCTGTGACAGCGGGCAGGACGAGTCCGGGCCCGAGATCGTCTACCACCTCGCGCTGCCGGCGGCGGCGGGGCTGCGCGTGGTCGTGCTCGACCGCGGCGGCGTCGATGTCGACGTCCACGTGCTCGACGGCGGCGGTGGCTGCGTCGAGCGCGCCGATCGCCTGGTCGATCGCACCGTGCCGGCCGGCGAGCACGCGATCGTCGTCGACAGCTTCGTCTCGGGCGGATTCGAGCACAGCGGCGCCTACACCCTGGTCGTCCTGGCCTGCGAGCCGGGCGACCCGGATTGCGAGGCCGGCCCGTGAACCGCTACTCGCCGCTCGCGCTCGCGCTCGTGCTGGTCGTGCTGGTCGCCGCATGCACGGCGGCGCAGCCGAAGCGTGCGCGCCAGCGGCGACCCCGGGTGGATCCGATCACCGCGCTCGAGCGCGGCTGCGCCGGCGGTGCCCCCGGCGACTGCGTGGCGCTGGGCCTCTTGCTCGAGGACGGCGACGGCGTCGCCGTCGATCGAGAACGGGCCGGCGTGCTGTTCGGCCGTGCCTGCGCTGCCGACGACGGCGGTGGTTGCTTCCACCTCGGCCGCCACCGCCGCGACGGGGTCGGCGCCGCGATCGATCTGGCCATTGCCGCCGAGATGTTCGCGACCGGATGCCGGCTGGGCGAGCTGCGCGCCTGTACCTCACACGCCCTGGCGTTGACCCATGGCCGGGGCGTGCCCGCCGACGAGGCGGCGGGGCGGACGCTGATGCGCGAGACCTGCGATCGTGGGCACCCGCGCGCGTGCGTGAACCTCGGCGTCGGATTCGAGCACGGCCTCGGGGTCGAGGCCGACGCCCGGGTTGCCGTCCAGCTCTACCGGCGGGCGTGCGATGACGGCGACCCGCTGGGGTGCCTGTACCTGGCGAACCTGCTGGAGACCGGCGCGGCGCAGCTGCACCACGCGCTCCGCCTACGCGAGGAAGCGTGCGCGGCGCACGAGGCGGCCGGCTGCACCGCGGCCGGCCGCATGTACCGCGACGGGGTCGGCGTGGCCTCCGATCTGGAGGAGGCGGTCCGACTGTTTCGGGCCGGGTGCGACGGCCGCGATCCTGACGGCTGTCTGGGATACCTGCTGGCGCTCAACGCCGGCGACGGCATCGCGCAGGACGTCGGGACCGCGGCGCGCCTCGCCCTCATCTTGTGCACGAGCGGCCACCTCGCGAGCTGCCAGTCGATCGGCTACTTCTACGAGGCCGGCGAGGGCGTGACGCGGGACGAGGCCCGGGCGGAGGGCTTCTACCGCCGCGCCTGCGACGGCGACGTCAGCGGCGGCTGCAGCAACCTCGCCGAGCTGGTCGCCGGCCGCGGCGACAAGCTCGAGGCGGTCCGGCTGGTGCGCCGCGGCTGCGAGCTGGGCGACGCCCGCGGCTGCAACGCCGGCGGCGTCTTCTTCGTCACCGGTGCATGGCCCGGCGACCGCACCGAGGGCGCCGCGATGGTCCAGCGCGCCTGCGAGCTCGCCCGCCTGGCCGACGAGGTCGAGGACTACTGCGGCGACGCCCGTCGCTATCGGTAGCGGCCTCACCCTGGTAGCAAAGGTCCAACCGCTGTTCATGCGTTTCCTTTCTCTTCTTGCGCAACCGGTGGGCGTGGCCGTCGATAGAGGCGGTCAAAGCGATGCGAGTGCTCGCTTCACTGACCGCCCGACTCTGTCGGGCAATTGAGAAGGAACGACTGAGCTGGTGCCATGCACAGGCTGACCATCATCATCACGGCCGCGGTCGCCTTGGTCGTCCTGGCTGTCTCGTGGCTGTCGCACTCTCGCAGTCGTGTTCCCGGTCTGGCCGCGAACGCGAACGGTGGCCGCGTCGTGGAACAAGTCGCGGCGAAATCCGTGGTCGGTGCACCCGGCCCGCGCATGGCAACCCTCCCGGCACCCTCGCGCGATCTCGGCGGGAGCGACGATGTGCTCACCGAGCAGGCGGTCGCGACGACGTCGAATCCCGAAGATGCGCCGCCGCTTGGGACCAACCAGAATGTCGCCGCGACCGATCAGGCGCCTCGGACACCGCGCTGGGATCGATTCAGCCACGACACCGACCGGTACATGCTGGAGGTCGTCGCGCCGAGGGCTCGTGCGTGCTGGAAAACGCTCGAAGGGAACAGCAAGATCGAATTCCAGTACACGCTCCGACACGAGACCGGGGTCGGCGTGGGACGGGTGAGCCCGGTCATCGACGACGGTGCCGATCTTCCGGTGATGATCGTCGAGTCTGGGCTGACAACGGACCAGACGGCTCGAGCACTCGATTGCATGCTCGACGCGGTCGACGGGACCTCGTACACGACCGAGCTTCCCAGCGATAAACTCGGGCCGATCATCACGAAGTACCAGACCTGGAACGTCGGACAGGTGGGTGCGAGCGACTGAAATGCGTCATTCGGGGAGGCACCCCGGCCGGCCCGGGATTTGCGCCCGGGGGCGGCCCGGCCGTATAACGGCAGCATGAGCGACGGCGATCCCGCGTTCCTTGGCCCGGTCCTCGCCGCGAGCGAACGGCCGGCGCCGGTGCGCGAGCGGTCCGCCGAGCCGGTGCGGGAACGGCCGACGACCGTGGGGGCGCGCTCGGCGCCGGCGACCGTGCGGGTGGCCGGGTTCTGGCGGCGCTTCGCGGCCGCGGCGATCGACGTCGGCGTGATCGTGCCGGTGTCCCTGGTGCTGACCTGGATCGCCAGCGCGATCGCGGGGATCCACCTGCCGCCGGGCAAGCACACCGACCTCGATTTCTGGCTCGACCTGATGCTGACCAGCGATCCGGCGGTGATGACCGCGGTGATCATCGCGCTGGCGGTGACCTCGATCTACCTGTTCGTGTTCCAGGCCACCATCCAGCAGACCCTGGGGATGCGGGTGATGCAGATCCGCGTCATCGACGTCTACGGCGATCCGCCGTCGTATCTGCGGGTTGGCCTGCGGACCACCGGCTACCTGGCGTCCCTGGCGACGCTGTTCCTCGGGTTCCTGTGGATCGGTTTTGACCCCGAGAAGCGGGGCCTCCACGATTGGATCGCTGGCACGTACGTCATCCGCGCGACGCAGTAGTCCTAGGCTAGGCCCTGCCCATGTCCTCCCGCCTGAGCTCCCTCCTCGTCCGCGACGGGCTCGTCGGGGTCAAGCGCATGGAGAAGGCGTTCCAGCGCCAGGTGATCTACGGCGGCAGCCTCGATACCACCCTGCTCGAGATGGGGCTGGTGTCGGAGGACCGCCTGACGCAGTACCTGGCGCTGTCGTCGGGCCTGCCGCCGGCGACCCGCGCCGAGTGCAGCGTCTACGACGCCGAGGCGGTGCGGCTGTGCTCGCACGACCTGGCGCTCATCCACCGCGTGGCGCCGCTGTCGCTCGACAACGGCTCGCTGCGGGCGCTGGTCTACGATCCGGTCGACATGGGGTTGCTCGAGGAGCTGGCCGATCAGCTCGACGCGCCGGTCCAGCCGCTGATCGTGCCCGAGTACCGCTGGCACGTCGTCCTGGCCCGTGACTACGGCGGCCAGCCGACGGCCCGCTTCTCGACCCTGGCGCGGGCCGCCGACTCGTCGCCGATCACGTCGCCGGTGGGGCGGTCGCGCACCGTGATCGTCGACGGCGAACCGCACCTGGTGGTCGACGTGATCTCGCCGGTGGTGCGGCCGGTCGGGCCCGATCAGGCCACGATGCGCATGCACACCCCCGAGCCCGAGCGTGCGCCGGTCACCGTGGCGCCGCCGCCGGCATCGACCGAGCGGGGCGAGCGTCGGGTCACCCGCGAGATCGCGGTGGCGCCGCCACCGCGGCCGCAGACCGAGCCGCCGCCGGTGCGCGCCGCCGAGGTCGCGCCGGCCCGGCCGGTGACCGAGCCGTCGTACCCGGCGCTGGAGCTGACCGCCGACGAGCCGATGGAGGGCGAGACGCCGTCACCGCCGATCGCGCCGCGCACGCGCACGGCGGAGATGTCGACGCCGGCGATGGCCGCCCACTTCGCCAGCGCCGAGGTCCGTCGCGTCGAGGCCACCGAGCGGCGCTCGGCGACGGCGTCGATCCGCGACTCGGCGCCGATCTCGGGGCCGACCTCGGGGCCGACCAGCGACGGCGTGCCGACCCGGCCCCTGGCGAGCGGTAACACGCCGCTGAGCGTGCCACCGGTGCCCGACGTCCCCGACGACGGCAGTCCGCTGTCGGTGCCGATCGCCCGCGCGCTGATGGCGGCGGCGACCGATCGCGATCGGGTGTTCGTGGCGCTGCTACGCGCCCTGCGTGGCCGCACCCGCTGGGCGGGCCTGTTGACGGTCCAGGGTGGCGCCGCGATCGGGCGGATCGCGCTGGCCGACGACGGCCTCGACATCGCGGCGATGCCGTCGGTGCTCATCCCGCTCGATACGACCTCGCCGTTCCAGTCGACGACCCATGCCCGCCACCCGTACGTCGGGCCGGTCGCCAGCGGCAAGGTCGACATCGACGTGATGATCGCGCGCATGGGCGGCGTGGTGCCGCCGACGGCGCTGCTGCTGCCGATCGTGCTTCGCGATCGTTGCATCGCGCTGGCGGTGGCGCATCGCGGCAGCGAGCCCGTGACGCTGGCCGAGGTCACCGAGCTGCTGCCGCTGGCCGCGGCCACCTCCGATGCGCTCGGACGGCTGATCATGCGCTCGAAGGCGGTCGGCTATCGCGCGCCCGCCGAGGTGGCGGGCGTGCCGGCCGCCAGCGTCGATGTCGACGAGGTGGCGACCAAGAAGGTGTTGACCAAGCGCGGCGAGTGGTCGGTGCCCGAACGGGCCGCGACGCCAGCCCTGCCGCTGTCCGAGTCGGCCCCGACCGGGCCCCACGTCCAGGTCGCCTCCGGCTCGATCACCGTGGCGCCGTCGCTGCGGCCGATCGCCGTCGTGCTCGACGAGGTCGAGGGCGACGACGACGCCCGTGCCGAGCTCGCGCTGGCCGAGGCGGTGGCGCGCGCCGACGAGAGCGGACCGCTGTTGCCGAGCCGCTTCCCGGGTCGGCTGCGCGTCGATCGGTATCAGGTCAGCGGCCGCGCGCTGCGCCCCGGGCAGTACGGCGGCTTGCTCGAGCTGGTGGTCCGGCTGGGCGCGCCGGTCGGCGACCTGCTGCTCGAGAAGTTGGGTGATTCGAGGCGCGACGTGCGGTTCTACGCCACCGTGTGCACCGCCGCGATCCGCCCCCGCAGCGCGGTGTACGCGCTGGTCGAGCGGCTGTTCGACAGCGACTACGGGGTGCGCAGCTCGGCGGTCGAGGCGCTGGTGGGCTACCCGCTGCGCGACCTCGACCTGGCCATGATCCGCTGCCGCCACGCCCTGCACAGCGACGATCTCGAGCGGGTCGCGGCCGGGGCCTCGGCGATCGCCGAGCTGGCTGACGTGGCCGCGATCTCGGACCTCATCGACGTGATCGGTCGCGATGGCAAGCGCGGCGAGCACGCCCGCCGCGCCTTGATGTCGCTGACCCGCGCCGATCACGGCACCTCCGAGCGGCGCTGGCGCAAGTGGTGGGAAGAGCACAAGGCGCGGCACCGCATCGAGTGGCTCATCGAGGCGCTGGGGCACAAGGACGCGACGATGCGTGGCGCGGCCGCCGACGATCTCCGCCGTTTGACCGGCGAGTACTTCGGCTTCGATGCCAACCAGGGCCGCCGCGAGCGCGACGCCGCGCGCGAGCGGTGGGAGCAATGGTGGAACGAGACCGGTCGGCGTCGCTTCGTGCGCGACGACGACGAGAACAAGCGCCCGACCGCGATGCTGCCGGCGTTCGGCGTTCAAGCGCGAGTGACCGCCGGTCCGGGCTCCGGTCCGGGCTAGCGAGCGACGATCTCGAACGTGACGTCGACGGTGTGACGCACGTGATCGATGGAGCGGCGGGCGGTGACGTCGGCGCGCACGCCACGCTGCACCAGCCAGTCGCGCAGCAGCGCGACGTTGTCGGCGGTGCGCTTGGGCTGCCACGCCTGCCCGGCGAGCAAGGTCGGCACCGTGGCGAGGTCGGCGAAGCGCCGGGTCGGGGCGCCCTCGACGCGGATGTGGTCGACCAGGTACATGCCGCCGGCGGCGACCTCGAAGACGACGTGGGCGCCGTTGCTCCACGCGATGCGGACGTCGGTGACGGCGGCGCCGAGGTGACCACGCGCCTCGAGGGTCGCGGTCAGCGCGGCGCGGTCGCGAACCAGGTCGTCCTCGCGAAGCGGCGCGCCAACCCGGGTCGAGAGCACGCGCTCGAGCGCGGCGACTGGCAGGCCAGGCCCGACGATGTGCACCGAGGCGACGGCGGTCGGATCCGCTGGCGCGGGGACGGCCGGCAGCGCGCTGGCGCTGTCGATGCCGCCGAGCGCCCGTCCACGCACCGCGGCGACCGCGGCGACGATCGCCAGCGCGCTGGCGACGAGGATGGTGAGCGCGCGCATCGGTCCAGCACATAGCAACCGTCGGACCACCGCGATGGCGACCGAAGTGAGCGAAACCGGTGGGGCGTCGCCCTCGCGCTGTCTCGGTGCCGCCACACTCGGGTGTGCCGGGTGGGTCTGCGTGGATGCATCCCGACCACGCTGCAGGCGGTCGGACCGACCAATGCCCACTCACCGCTCCCGCCACCGCGCTCGATTCGCCTTCCACAGGCTCGTCAGCAAAAGATGGTACGGAACTCCCTCCGGGATTCTTCCCTCCCGATGGTGGAATAGACCAAAGGTTGGTGTGGGAGACCTGCCGATCCGGATTTGCCCCAGTAATTTCAGCTTGTTGAGGATGGCACCACCCTTGCTCTAACGGCCGCCATGCCGGTGCTCGCACTTCGCCCTTCGTACAAGCCTTCCGAGTGGTCCGATCGCGAGCTCCTGACCCGCGTGTTGCGGCGCGAGGAGACGGGCTGGAACGAGCTGGTGCGCCGCTACCGGGCGCTGATCTACCGCTGCATCACCAAGGTGACGAACAAGTACGCACCGTACGCAGCGAACGCCGACGTCGACGAGGTGTTCGCCGAGGTGCTGGTGTCGCTGGTCCGCGACGACATGCACAAGCTCCGCATGTACGACCCGACCCGTGGCACCAAGCTCGGCTCGTGGATCGGCATCATCGCCGTCAACGCCGGCTTCGACTACCTGCGCGGCGCGCTGCGCCGCAACGTCAACGACCGCCTCGACCCGTCGTACGACCCGCACGAGCCGTACGACTGCACGCCGCTCGACACCCTGCTCGACAAGGAGCGGTGGTCGAGCCTGAACGAGATGCTGTCCGAGTTCAGTGACAAGGATCGCCAGTTCCTCGACCTGTTCTATGCCCGGGGCATGGAGGCCGAGGAGGTCGCGGCCGAGATGAACATCAGCCTCAAGACGGTCTACTCGAAGAACCACAAGATCCGTTCGCACCTGCGCCGTTGCCTCGATCGCATCCAGACCATGAGCGCGATCGCCGACCTCGCGCCGGCCTGATTCGAGGCAGCGCACCGCTAATCGCGGTCGAAGACGGCGGTCACGTGGGTCTCGACCTGGCCATCGGCCGCGGTCTCGACGGCGTCGAGCACCACCGTGTCGGCCCAGCCGTAGAGGCCGTCCCCGCTCTCGAGCGAGCCGTACAGCTTGCCCAGGGCGGCGGCGTCGCGGGTGTGAATGTCCACCCGGCACTGCGTCCGCCGGCACTCGACGCCATCGATGTCGACCGCCGTCCCGCGAGCGGTCAGGTCATCGACGATCCGGCGGAGCCGCGCCGTCAGCTCGCGCTCCTGATCAGCCGCCCAGCCCGGGTCGCGCATCTCCTGATGGAAGGCGAGCGTGGCGGCCCCGTTCGCGGCAGGGACCGGCTCGATTCCACCCGCCGGGCCGCCCGTGGTCGCGGCGCCCGGGTGCCGCCGCGCAGGTGGAAGGCTCGCCGCCGGGTGGCTGACACCCGCCGCCGGGTGGGTGACACCCGATCCAGGGTGCTCGGGATGCACGACCTCAGGCTCGCCACCACGCCCGCTCAGCAGCATGTAGGCCGCCACTCCCGCCAGCCCGGCGCCCGCGACCAGGAGAAGGCTTCGCTTCAAGACCCCGTGATCGTAGCAAGGAACCGATGCGGAATAGGAGACGCTTGCCGAGCGCTGGACCTGTTGGCTAGATTCCCGCCCCAGGAACCAAGCTGAGATGTCCGAGAAGCCCGGTCCCGCCGCGAGTTCCCGCACTGCCGTCGTGCGGCAGCGCGTCCAGATCGCCAACCGCGCCGACGGCGGCGTCGCCTACTGGCTGGCCAAGCTCTATGCGTTCGCCGCGCTGGTCGCGGTCGTCGCGGCCGGGCTCGCCGTGCTGCTGGTGTACCGCTACTTCACCACCACCACACCGGCCACCCCCGATCTGCGCGGCTATGCTCGCACCGCGGCCGGCGCCACGCGCATGTACGCCGCCGACGGGACGTTGCTCGGCGAGTTCGCCAAGGAGTGGCGCGAGGTCGTGCCCTACGACGAGATCCCCAGCCAGCTCGTCGACGCCGTGGTCGCCGTCGAAGATCACGAGTTCTTCGAGCACAACGGCATCTACTTCAAGGGCATCGCCCGCGCGGCGTGGCGCAACTTCACCGCCGGCGATTTCGCGCAGGGCGGCAGCACGATCACGCAGCAGGTCGCCAAGCAGTTCCTGGGCACCGACAAGTCGCTGGCCCGCAAGGCGCGCGAGGCGATCATGGCGCGCCGCCTCGAGGCTCGGTACTCGAAGAAGGCGATCCTGTCGCTGTACCTCAACCACATCTACCTCGGCGCCGGTGCCTACGGCGTCGCCGCCGCCGCCCACCGCTACTTCCAGAAGGACCTCGGTCAGCTCACGCTGGCCGAGATGGCGTTGCTGGCCGGGCTGCCCAAGGCGCCCAGCGCCTTCTCGCCGATCCACAACCCCGCCCGCGCCCTCGAGCGCCGCAACCTGGTGCTCGATCAGATGGTGCGCTGGGGCAAGCTGAGCGAGGCCGACGCCGCGGTCGCCCGCGCCGAGCCGCTGAGCCTGCGCGTCTTCAAGGACGTCTTCCCCGACCGCATGCCCTACTTCGCCGAGTACACCCGCCGCCACGTCGAGCTGACCTATGGCAAGGAGGCGCTCGAGTCCGGCGGGCTGCGGGTCGAGGCCGCGGTCGAGCCGACCTTCGACGCCGGGGCCTACGGCAACGTCGACTACGGCACCCGCAAGCAGGACAAGCGGCAGGGCTGGCGCGGCCCCGAGTGGTCGGTCGATGGCGCCGCGCGCGACACCCTGATCGCCCGCCAGAAGCAGCGCTACGGTTCCGGCCCGCTCGAGCCCGGTCGTCGGTACCTGGCGATCGTCGACGCGGTCCGCTGCGACGACGCCGAGCTGATCGTCGGCGAGCGCCGCCTCGAGTTGCCGCTGCGCAACCTGCGCTGGGCGGCGCCCTGGAGCGCCACCGACGCCGAGAATGACCGCGAGCTCGGGTGCGCCAACCGCGCGCTCCATCCCGGCGACGTGGTCTGGGTGCAGCGCGAGATCCGCAGCCGGGGACGCTTTCGCGAGTTCCACCTGCCCGACAAGATCAACCCGGCCTGGCAGGTGTCGCAGGACGAGCGCGAGTGGGACGACAAGCACCCCGACGTGGTCGTGCTCGACCAGGTCCCGCATCCGCAGGGCGCCATCTTCTCGGCCGATCACCGCACCGGCTACGTGCAGGCGATGGTCGGTGGCTACGACTTCTCGCGCGGCACGCTCGACCGCAGTCACGGCGACCGGACACCGGGCAAGGACCATAACGCCTTCCAGTCGTGCCGCCAGCCGGGCTCGACCTACAAGCCGATCTACTACTCGGCCGCGATCGACCTCGGTTTCGGCTTCGATTCGATGTTCTACGACAAGCCGATCGAGATCGTCGACGAGGTCACCGGTGCGGTGTGGACGCCGACCAACCTCCACGGCACCGTCGACAGCGACGTGAGTCTCGAGTACGCCCTGGTGTTCTCGAAGAACATCCCGTCGGTGGGCATCTTCAGCGAGGTCGGCGCCAAGCCGGTCGAGGCGTGGGCGCGCCGGCTCGGGTTCACGTCGCCGATCATCCCCGACAAGGCGCTGGCGCTCGGCGCGTCGTGCACGTACCTCGACGAGCTGGCGCGCGCGTTCGCGATCTTCGCCCGCAACGGCCGCTGGATCGACTGGGCGTTCATCCGCCGCGTCATCGATCGCGACGGCAACGTGGTCGAGGATCACACCGTGCCGTTCGACCCCGTGCTGGCGCCGGCCGACCGCCTCGATCGGCTGGCGGCCACCGGCGGCGTGCGGCCGCGGCAGGCGATCCCGGCGCGCACCGCGTTCCTGACCTCGAAGCTGCTGGCCCAGATGGTGACCTTCGGCTTCACCAAGACGGTGCGGGCCACCGAGATCCACGCCGCCGGCAAGACCGGCACGTCGAGCGCGACCATGGATACGTCGTTCGTCGGCTACACGTCGCGGCACATCACCGCGGTGTGGCTGGGCGACGACGACCGGGTGCGCGAGCTGGGCAAGAGCGACGCCGCGTACATGACCGTGGTCCCGGTGTGGGCCCGCTACACGTACGAGGTGGCGCGCGACTTCCCCAACCCGCCCATCCCGTGGCTGGTCCCCGATGGGGTCAACCCACGCGATCGCGGCGACCACTCCCGCGGCCGAAAAGGCCCCCAGATGGACCTCATCTACCGCCATCCCGAGAAGCCTCCCGAGGATGGCGTCGGCGAGCCCGGCAGCACCGGACCGGCGCCCCCGGCGTAGCCGTCACCACGCAGGCAGCCAGCGATTGCCAGCGCGGTCGCCGACCGGAATGGCAATCCCGCGCGTTGACGTTGAAGGCCCGAGGCAACCAGTCCGTCATAGCGGCTGGTCCCAGGCTAGGATCATGGCCAGCGTGCGCCCCGACACAGTCAGCGACCCCCTCCTCGGCCAGACGGTCGGGGGGCGATACCTGCTGTTGCGGCGCATCGGCAAGGGCGGCATGGGGGTGGTCTACGAGGCCGATCACACCGGCCTCGGCAAGCGGGTCGCGGTCAAGCTGCTGCTCGACAAGTACGCCGACGATCCCGAGGTGGTGGCACGGTTCCAGCGCGAGGCTCGCACCGCCAGCGCGATCGGCGACGAGCACATCGTCGAGGTCACCGATGCCGGCATGCACGCCGACGGTCGCAGCTACATCGTCATGGAGCTCCTCGAGGGCGCCAGCCTGTCCGACGTGCTGGCCGCCAGCGGGCCGATGCCGGCGGCGCGCGCCGTCGACGTGGTGCGGCAGGTGTTGCGCGGCCTCGGCGCCGCCCACGCCAAGGGCATCGTCCACCGCGACATGAAGCCGGAGAACGTCTTCCTGGTCACCAAGGGCGGTCGCGTCGACTTCGTCAAGATCATGGACTTCGGCATCTCGAAGTTCATGGCCTCGACCGAGAGCAAGGTGCGCCTGACCGCCACCGGCGCGGTGATCGGCACGCCGGTGTACATGGCGCCCGAACAGGCGATGGCGCTCGGCGAGGTCGATGCTCGTGTCGATCTGTACGCGGTCGGGGTGATGCTCTACGAGCTGCTCGCCGGCCACCCGCCGTTCCAGGCCCCGAGCTACATCGCGCTGATCACCCAGCACCTCAACATGGCGCCGCCCCCACTGGGCGCGGCGCGGCCCGACCTACCGCGCCGCCTGGTGGGCGCGGTGCACCACGCCCTCGCGAAGGACCCGGCGCACCGCTTCCAGAGCGCCGCCGAGATGGCGGGCGCGATCCCGGCTCCCGAGGAGCTCGCCTACTCCGATCAGATGTCGACGCTGGGCGGCAGTGGCCCGCATCCCGGCGCCAGTCGCACCTCGGCGGAGTCGCCGATGGCGATGGGGCGCGCGGTGGCAGGACCGTATTCGACGCCGGGCATCGCGGTGCCGACCGGTAGTCAGCTGGCCGGGATGCCGGCGGTGTCGGTGGCGGCGGTACGATCACGGTGGCCGTTCGCCGTCGCCGGCCTGGCCGTGCTGGCGGCGGCGGTGATCCTGGCGGTCGGGCTCGGCGACCGTGAGCGCCGCGTCGACGGGCCAGCCGCCGGATCGACGCCGGCCGGGGCCGGCACCGAGTCGGGCTCGGTTGAAGGCAGCGCGGCGGTCGCCGATACCGGAAATCTGGAGATCGTCTCGCAACCGGCCGGCGCCACGGTCTTCGTCGACGGCGTCGAGCGCGGCAAGACGCCGCTGGTGGTGGCCGAGCTGGCGGCCGGGATTCACGAGATCCGGCTGGTCAAGGACGGATTCAGCGACGAGCTGATCAAGAAATCGGTCCGCGGCGGCCGCGACGACATGTGGTCGGCGACCCTGGCCAAGGCGGAGGTCGCGACGCCGGGCAAGGGCTCGGGGGCGACCCAGGGCCTGCGATCCGGTGGGCGGACAAATCCCGGCGTTGGCGTTGGCGTTGGCGGTGGCAGTGGCGGCAGCGCGAAGCCGGGCGGTGGCGGCGGCAGCGCGAAGCCGGGCGACGGTGGCGGCGGCGGCAGCGCCAGGCCGGGCGGTGGCGACGGCAGCGGCAGCGGCAGCGCGAAGCCCGGCGATGGCGGTGGCAGCGGCAGCGGCAAGCCGGGCGACGGTCCGCGCAACCCCTACGATGACGATCCGCCGGTCGACCGCGACCGTGACCGCGATCGTGACCGCGATCGTGACCGCGGCACGAAGAAGAACCCCTACGGCGACTGATAGAGTACGGATCAGCGCGCCGATGCGACTCCTCGCCCCGATCCTCGCCGTGTACGTCGCCGTGATGGTGGTCGCCGCGCCCGCCCTCGCGCAGCCCGACAATCGCGCCAAGGCCAAGGCCGCGTTCGCGCGGGCCGCCGCCGCCGAGGAGCGACGGGACTGGCGCACGGCCGTCGACGAGTACCTGACCGCGTACGAGCTGGCGCCCCACCACGACGTGCTGTTCAACGTCGCGGTCGTGTACGAGAAGCTGTCCGAGCTGCGCCAGGCGGCGGCGTACTACGGCCGCTACATCACCGACGCCCCCGACGCGGCGGATCGGGCCAAGGTCGAGCGCACGATCGACGGCCTGCGCCGCAAGCCGTCGACGGTGACGATCGAGAGCGCGCCGGCTGGCGCCATGATCGTCGTCGATGGTGAGCGCAAGGGCCGGGCCCCGGTCGAGCTCAAGCTGCCGGGCGGACAGCATCAGATCGTCGCCGAGCACGCTGGCACCACGTCGACGCGGGTGATCAACGTCGAGTTCGCCGAGCCGGCCGTGGTCACGCTCGCCGTCGGTGGCAACGGCACGCTGGTGGTCAACTCCAACGAGGCCGGCGCCACGGTGCGGGTCGACGGCGCGCCGGTCGGGGTGACGCCGTGGCGCGGCGCGTTGCCACCGGGACGCCACATCGTGATCGTCGAGAAGGTCAGCTTCACGACCGTCGAGCGAGTGGTCGACGTGCCGCCCGACGGCACATCGCAGATCACCGCCGGCATGGTGCGACCGCTGGGCTACGTCGATCCGACGCCGCCGGCCAAGAACCTCGGGATCTTGCTCGGGGTCGACGCCGGCGGCGCGTTCGTCGCAGACTCGCCGCTGGGGTTCGACGTCACCTTCGGCTGGCGCTCGAGCGGCCGGCGCGCCGACGCCTACACCGGGCTGGCGTTCGGCGAGGGCGGCGTGGGCTACGCGCTCGGCCTGCGCCTGTTCGTCCTCACCGGCCGGGTCCGTCCTTACCTGGGCGGAGGGGCGTCGCTGGTCACCGCCGCAAGCAACGCGCGCGCGGTCGGCGGCCTCATGATCGCCGACCTGGGCGCCGGCCGCACCGCGTGGGATCTCCACCTCGAGGGTGGCGTCGCGTCGGTGCTCAGCTCCGACGCCGACGGCGACTATCGGGTCGGGGCCGGCTTCGTGCTCGCCGGCGTGATCTGGCACCTGCGCGCATCGGCGTTCGCGCCGGCGACGCCGGGCGCCTCGCCTACAGGTCGCTGACCAGGCCGCTGGTCACGATCCAGCGTCCGGCGACCCGCTGCTCGAGCGCCGCGAGACCGGCGCACAGCGCGCGTCGGGACAGCTCGATCGCCGGTGCACGATCGACCAGCACCAGGCCGCCGCCGTCGGCGACCGCGCGCGCCCAGCCACCGAGGACCTGTTCCCAGTCGTCGCGCTCGCCGGCCCCACACCCGATCAACGCGGCGGCGCTGCGATCGGGGATCGTCTCGACGACGGTGACCGCCGTGCCCAGCTTGCGCACCGCGCGCTCGTCGGCGCCGACCAGCGTCACGGCGCGGCCGCGGCTGGCGAGCGCGCGGGCCAGCCGAGCGTCGGCCACCACCACGACCGCGGCGTCACGCGCCGGCGCGATCGAGGCCAGGGCGGCGTCGATCGCCGGTGCGGCGCCAGCGACCAGCCATCGATCGAACATCGCCGCCAACCTAGCACCTCAGCGGCGCTGGAAGTTGATCTGGAAGCCGAACTGGCGCACCAGCCCGGCGGCGTCCTGCTCGAGATCGGCGCCGGCGGCGTCGAGGCCGCGCCTCGACACGCCGTGCGTGCCGAGGGCCGAGAAGTAGAGCAGGTCGAGCGCGGCCGACTTCATCCAGCCGACCGTCCTGGCATATCCCGAGAAGGCCAGACACCGCGTGGTCCGCACGAACTTCGCGACCTCGTCGTCGTCGCGCAGGCCGAGGCAGGTGCCGAGGTGGACGACCCGGCCCTCGCAGCGCCGCTCGAGGAGCTTGCCGAGCTCGGCGAGCGAGATGTCCGGCGTGCGCCGCGACGTCCACACGAAGTCGAGGCCGTTGGTCTGACCGTGAAACGCGAGATAGAGGACGTTGAGCGACGCGTTCTTGGGTCGCGTCCACTCCTTGAGGTAGGTGGCGAACTCCTCGTACGTCATCACGGTGCGATGGATGCACGGCACCGGCGCGAGTCCGGGCTGCGACAGCAGCTCCATGACCGGCTCGACGGTGGTGTGGTCGCGAAGCCGCCCCCACCAGTCACCGGTCTCGAGGCAGAAGATCCCCGCTCGGGCCATGGGTCCGGAGACTACGCGAGGGCTCTGATCGCCAGGCCGAAGCCGAGGCTCGCGCCCTGGTAGACTGAATCGCGATGGCGGATCTTCCTTTCGCAAGCTCGAACGGCTCGCCGGTGGTGCTGGTGCCCACCGAGATCGCGGCCGAGTGGCCTGGCATCGCCGACGACGACTTCCACGCCCGGTACCTGGAGCGGTCGAGCAAGGTGCGGCGCACGGAGTACGGGGGGTTCTCGACGATGCCGCTCGCGGGATCGAAGGTGTTGATCTTCGAGGGTGAGATGCACACGACGTGGTTGAAGGAGCCGGCCGGCGGCACGTTCATCCGCGAGGGTTGCTCGCACACGCGCGCGCGCGCCAGCAAGCTCGTCGCGTCGGTCCCGGCGAAGGCGTGGAAGGGGTTCACGAAGCTGACGCTCGGCGACGGGCGCTTCGTCGTCGTCGATTCGGCGCTCGCGACCAACGACCTCGCCACGATCGACACCTCGAACGGGCTCGTCAGGGCGAAGCTCGAGCCGGGGACGTATCAGGTCGACGTCGCGGCGCTCGGTGGCATCGACTTCGCGCGGCTGCGGCGCGTCGCGAAGGCGAAGCGATCACGCTAGCCAAGATCGCGCCGCCGCGGGCGTCAGTTCGCCGCGCCGCCGCCGCGCGCCACCGCCAGCTCGCCCGCCAGCTGCTCGAGCGCCGCAACCGGCAGGCCCGCGCTGCGGCCCTTCGCGATGTAGCCGTCGAGGAACTCGCGGGTCTGGTCGCCGACCTTGGTGAAGTGCTCCTTCAGGTAGATCTCGAGCGGCAGCGGGATCAGCGGACGGGCCGCCCACAGCCCGGCGCGCAGCAGGCGCGGGCGGGTCAGCGCGCCGAGGCCAAACGGCGCCCGGCCGAGCAGATGGCGAACCACGTCGAGCGCCTCGCGCGCGCCGCGGCCGCCGAGCGCGAGCTTGCCGGTGCGGGCCGTGCCGCGCATCGTCCAGCCGCCCAGCTCGAGGGCGACCAGGTACGGCATCATCACCGCCGACGGGAAGCCGGCGCTGTGCGGCACGTCGCGGTGCTGCTTGGCCGGCAGGCCGCCCTTCTTGAGCGCCGCGATCACGGCGGCCGTGCGCTCGGCCGGTCCCGAGAACGGGCTCGGCGACAGCGGCGGGAACCAGTACGCCATGCCCGGTTTCGGGAAGCGCGTCTCCCCGGGCAGCGGCGCGTGGTAGCTGATCAGCGAGATCATGCCCTGCACCAGCCGAGCCTCGGAGGCGCCGGCGGCGGCCAGGACGCTGCGGTCGTCGAGTCCGGGCTGGAGCGCGACGATCGTCGCCTCGCCCGCGGCGCGGATCAGCTCGGGCAGCCACGCGCCGCGTAGCGCCGGTGACGAAACGGTCAGCAGCACCTGATCGAAGCGGCGCCCGGCGAGCTCCTTGGCGTCGGCCACGACGTCGAAGCCGTCGAAGCGCACGGCGGCGCGACCGCGCTTGTTGAGCGGGTACAGGTCGAAGCCGCGCGCGACCTCGGCCCGGTACTTGTCGCGCACGAACATGGTGACCCGCGCGCCGCCGAGCTGGTAATGGCGCGCGAACACCTGGCCCACGGAGCCGGCGCCGACAACGAGGACCTCGAGTTGCGTCACAGGGAGCACCGCGAGAGCCTAACCTACTGACACCCCACGCGATATCGCGGGAATCGGAGGGGTGGTGCCGCTCGCGCCCCGTGTGATACCACTCGGCGCCCCCATGAACGTGCGCATCGAAGACGTCTCCCCCGTCGAGAAGAAAATGATCGTCGAGATCCCGTGGACGACCGTGGCCGACCGGCTCGGCGTCGCATACCGAGAGCTCGGCAAGGGGGTCGCCCTCAAGGGCTTCCGCAAGGGCAAGGCGCCGCGCTCGGTGCTGGAGCAGATCTACGCGCCGCGCGTGCACGCCGAGGTCGCGCACCAGCTGGTCCGCGAGTCGTTCTTCACCGCCAACCAGCAGCACAAGCTGGGTGCGGTCGCCGAGCCGCGCGTCGAGCAGGGCGGCCAGATCAAGAAGGGCGAGCCGTTCGCGTTCGCCGCCATCATCGAGATCAAGGGTGACGTCGCGGTCGACGGCTGGCAAGGGCTGGCCATCGAGCGCCGCCGCCTCGCGGTCGCCGAGGCCGAGGTCGACAAGGCGCTCGAGGCGCTGCGCCGCGAGCACACCGAGCTGGTGCCCATCGAGGACCGCGCCACCACGGCGCTGGGCGACGTCATCATCCTCCACGTCAAGGGCACGATCGGCGAGCACGCCATCGACCAGCCGCGGTTTGGCGTCGATCTCGACGATGCCGAGCGCGAGCCGGTCCCCGGCCTGCGAGCGGCGCTGACCGGCGTCGCGCTCGACACCAAGGACAAGCTGATCGAGATCGACGTCCCCGCCGACCACCCCGACGACAACCTGCGCGGCCGCCACGCTCACCTGACGGTCACGGTGGTCGAGGCTCGCGCCAAGGTGGTGCCAGCGCTCGACGACGACTTCGCCAAGGACACCGGCAAGGGCGACACGATCGATGCGTTGCGCGCCGCCACCCGCAAGGATCTCGAGGATCGCGAGACGTCGATCATCCGCAGCGAATCGCGCCAGGCCGCGCTGCGCGCGCTGGTCAAGAAGTTCCAGATCCCGGTGGCGTCGTCGCTCGTCGAGCGCGCGGTGGAGATGCAGTACAACCGCCTGCGCTCGATGATCGGCATGCCGCCGGATCGCGAGGGCAGCGGCCTGACCGGCGACCTGCGCGTGAAGATGCGGCCGGCCAGCACCGACGAGGTTCGCGGTCAGCTGCTGCTCGAGTCGATCGCCGACGCCGAGAAGCTCGTGGTCAGCGACGAGGAGTTGATGGCCAACGTGGCCCAGGCCGCCAAGGCCAAGAACATGCCGCCGGCGCGGCTGCGCGCCGAGTGGGACCGCGACGGCCGCCTCGATTCAGCGCGGTGGTCGATGCGGCAGGACAAGGTGCTCGACCTGCTGGTCGAGAAGGCGGCGATCACCGACGTCGATCAGCTGACCGAGGTGGCCGGTGCCGGTGGCGAGCTGGGCGCCGGCGGGCCGATCGACATGGCGCCCGATCACGGCACGCACGGCGACTCGGGTCACGTTCACGGCCCCGACTGCGATCACTAGCGCACGCCACCGGCGCACGCACACCGGCACCGGCCCGCTAATTCGGGCAGGTGCGACGGTGATCGACGGAGATCGCGTTGCGCGGCCCCCGGCGTGCTCGTACAGTCGGGGTCAGGCCATGGTCAACATGAACTATCTCATCCCGACGGTCATCGAGCAGACGCACCGCGGCGAGCGCGGTTGGGACATCTTCTCGCGGCTGCTCAAGGAGCGGATCATCTTCCTGGGCACGGCGATCAACGACGAGATCGCCAACGTGGTCATCGCCCAGCTCCTGTTTCTCGAGAGCGAGGACCCGGAGAAGGACATCATGATCTACATCAACTCGCCGGGCGGGCACGTCACGGCGGGCATGGCGATCTACGACACCATGCAGTACGTCCGCTGCGACGTGGCCACCATCTGCATGGGACAGGCGGCGTCGATGGGCGCGTTCCTGCTGGCGGCCGGCCAGGCTGGCAAGCGTTATGCGCTGCCCCACTCGCGCGTCATGATCCACCAGCCGCTGGCCGGGTTTCAGGGCCAGGCCACCGAGATCGAGATCCACGCCCGCGAGCTACTCAAGACCCGCGAGACGCTGAACGGGCTGCTCGCCAAGCACACCGGCCAGCCGATCGCGAAGATCCAGACCGACACCGAGCGCGACTACTTCATGGGTGCGGTGCAGGCCAAGGAGTACGGCCTCATCGACGAGGTGTTCGTGCGCAAGAAAGCCGACGAGAAGCCGGACCTGAAGAAGTAGAGCCGCAACGAAGCCGCTGTGATTGCCCATGCCCGTCGAGAAACGTGATTCCTCGCTGACCTGTTCCTTCTGCGGCAAGTCGCAGAAGGAGGTGAAGAAGCTCATCGCCGGGCCGACGGTCTACATCTGTGACGAGTGCATCGGGCTCTGCAACGACATCATCGCCGAGGAGATCGAGAAGGACGAACCGGGCTACGGCGCCGGGGTGATCCCCAAGCCGGTCCAGATCAAGAAGGTCCTCGACGAGTACGTGATCGGCCAGGATCGCGCCAAGAAGATCCTCGCGGTCGCCGTCCACAACCACTACAAGCGCATCGACCAGAAGCCCGGGCGCGATGACGACGTCGAGCTGCAGAAGTCGAACATCCTGCTGCTCGGACCGACCGGTTCGGGCAAGACGCTGCTGGCCCAGACCCTGGCCCGCATCCTCAACGTCCCGTTCGCGATCGCCGACGCCACCAACCTCACCGAGGCCGGCTACGTCGGCGAGGACGTCGAGAACATCATCGTCTCGCTGCTGCACAACGCCGATCACGACATCGAGCGGGCGCAGCGCGGCATCGTCTACATCGACGAGATCGACAAGATCGCCCGCAAGAGCGACAACCCGTCGATCACTCGCGACGTGTCGGGCGAGGGCGTGCAGCAGGCGCTGCTCAAGATCATCGAGGGCACGCTGGCGTCGGTGCCGCCCAAGGGCGGGCGCAAGCACCCGCAGCAGGAGTTCCTGCAGGTCGACACCACCAACATCCTGTTCATCTGCGGCGGCGCCTTCGTCGGGCTCGAGGACATCATCGAGAACCGCATCGGGCAGAAGATGATCGGGTTTGGCGCCGCGATGAAGAACGGCCCGCCCAAGCTGTCGCAGTGGGAGCTACTGCAGCAGATCCAGCCCGAAGATCTCTTGAAGTACGGGATGATCCCCGAGTTCATCGGCCGCCTGCCGGTGGTCGCGCCGCTGCACGAGCTGTCCGAGGAGGCGCTGGTGCAGATCCTCACCCAGCCCAAGAACGCGCTGGTCAAGCAGTACCAGAAGCTGTTCGAGATGGACGGCGTGAAGATCAAGTTCTCCAAGGGCGCGCTGGCTCGGGTCGCGGTGCTCGCCGGGCTGCAGAAGAGCGGCGCCCGCGGCCTGCGCGCGATTCTCGAGTCGGCCCTGCTCGACATCATGTTCGAGATCCCGGGCCAGTCGGTGAGCGAGGTGATCATCAACGAGGACGTGATCGAGAAGCACGCCCAGCCGTTGATCACCTACGCCAAAGAGCCCCGCGCCGCCGAGGGCTGAAAAGATCGAGCGGGTCGCCTCCTGCGTCGAGGAATCAGGGCCGACGGTCCGCGCGGACCGGCGCGGCCACCCGCGCGCCGCGGCCTCGACCGCGCGCAGTGCTGCGATATGCTGGCGCGCGGCATGCCCGCCCCGCCCGTGGTCGTTCCCCGCGAGCTGACCGCCAAGGAGTCGCATCCCTCGTCGCCAAGGCCAAGGCGACGCTGGCCAAGAAGTTCAAGCCGACGCGGTCCGCCGCCATCGACGACGGCGTCACCATCTGCTGGTACCTGGTCGAGCTCGATCGCCACGACGAGGCCCGCTCCCTCGCCGGTCAGCTCGGCGCCGCCGTCACCTTCAACGGCAACCACGCGCGGTGGTCCCCGGCCGCCGATGCTCTGTGCCTGGCCGCCCGGCTGGCCCGCGGAGCGCCGACAGGAATACATGCCGGTCGCCGGTCACCGGGAGCTGTCCGGAATCCGGCCGCGCTTGTCCGGCCAGCCGGACGCGCTTGTCCGAGATCCGGACGCTGGCGACCAGGATTCGGGCGGTTGGGCGTGGCACGGGCCGTGCTTTGGCTTCACGGCGTGGGCGGCGAGTCGGCCCCCTCAGGACAGGTGCACGATGCGAACAACAATGAACGTGGTCTCGATCTCGTTGGTGGTGCTCGCGTGTGCGGGCGGTATGGCGCGGGCTGAGGGGGCCGACCTGGGTGTGGGCGTGGGCTTCTTGCCGGGCGGCGATGCGTCGGTGAAGTACCAGGGAGAATCGGCGTCGGCGTCGCTGCTGACCGGCTTCGCCGTCGGAGCGGATCTCGGCTTCGAGCCGCGACCTGGGGTGCGGCTCGCGGTGGCTGGTCAGTACCAGACCGGCCTCGAGACCGACAACGACAACGGCGACAACATCAGCGGCCGGCTGCTGTCGGGCGGATTGCGTATCGAGGGGCTCAAGCAGGTCGCGCCTGGCGTACGCATGTACGTCTACGGGATGCCGGCGTACTCACGGCTCTTGATTCGCGACGAGGGGAGCGGCATGACAGAGGGCGCGAACGGCTTTGGGCTCGGCGGCGGCGCGGGCAGCCGCTTCGACGTCAACCCGAGCCTCACCGCGTTCGTCGAGCTGGGCTATCAGTGGGCGACCCACCGCCTGGTCATCGACGGCCCGGATCCCCGCTACGACGTCATGTTCTTCCAGCTGCGCGCCGGGATGTCGCTCAAGTTGTGACCGGAGCGCCGCGGCCGGCGAGGGCGAGCTCGGCGGCGTGTGGACGCAGGGCGTCAATGACGAAGGCGAGGTGATCGTCGAGCGGGACGGCGAGCAACTCGGCGCCCGCGGTGACCTCGCCGCGGTCGACGGTGGCGGCGAAGCGCTTGTCCTTGAGTCGCTTCTTGACGCTCGCGACTTCGAGCGACGAAATCCCGTCGGGGCGGACCAGGCAGCAAGCCATGACGAAGCCGGTCGGTTCGTCACAGGCCAGCAGCGCCCGATCGAGCGCGCTCTCGTAGGGCACGCCCCACTTCGTGTAGTGCGCCGAGATAGCGTGGGCCAGCGCCGGTTCGCCGCGTTCGCGAAGCCAGGCCACGACCCGGTGCGGGTGGTCCTCCGGCCAGGTTTCATAGTCGGCATCGTGCAGCATGCCGGCGATCCCCCACTGCTCGACGTCGGCGTCGGGGCCGCCGTATCGGGTCGCGGCGGCCCGCATCACCAGCTCGACGGCGCGGCCGTGGCGGCGCAGCGAGTCACCGCGAGTCCAGTCGGTGAACAGCGTCCAGGCGTCGTCGCGGGACAGCGGTGGCACGGCTCAGCTCACGACGGGCAGCTTGGTCGCACCGCCGCCGCCGTCGATGTCGGCGAAGAAGTCATTGCCCTTGTCGTCGACGACGATGAAGGCCGGGAAGTCGACCACCTCGATGCGCCACACCGCCTCCATGCCGAGCTCGGCGTACTCGAGCACCTCGACCTTGGTGATGCAGTCCTGGGCCAGGCGGGCGGCGGGGCCGCCGATCGAGCCCAGGTAGAAGCCGCCGTACGCCTTGCAGGTGGCGGTGACCTGCTTGCTGCGGTTGCCCTTGGCCAGCATCACCATGCTGCCGCCGGCGGCCTGGAACTGATCGACGTAGGCGTCCATGCGGCCGGCGGTGGTGGGTCCGAACGAGCCCGAGGCGTAGCCGGCCGGCGTCTTGGCGGGGCCGGCGTAGTAGACCGCGTGGTCCTTCAGGTACGCCGGCAGGCCGCCACCGGCGTCGAGGCGCTCCTTGAGCTTGGCGTGCGCGATATCGCGCGCGACCACCATCGGCCCGGTGAGCGACAGCCGGGTGCGGATGGGATATCGCGACAGCTCGGCGCGGATCTCGTTCATGGGCCGTGACAGGTCGATCTTCACCACGTCGGTGTCGAGGTGAGCGTCGGTGGTCTCGGGTAGATAGTGAGCTGGCTCGCGCTCGAGCGCCTCGAGGAACACGCCGTCGCGGGTGATCTTGCCCAGCGCCTGGCGGTCGGCCGAGCACGACACCGCGATCGCCACCGGGCACGACGCCCCGTGGCGCGGCAGCCGGATCACGCGCACGTCGTGCACGAAGTACTTGCCGCCGAACTGAGCGCCGATGCCGGTGCGCTGCGCGATCTGCCACACCTTGGCCTCCCATTCGAGGTCGCGGTAGCCGTGGCCGAGCTTGCTGCCCTGGGTCGGCAGGGTGTCGAGGTAACGCGCCGAGGCCAGCTTGGCGGTCTTGAGCGCGTGCTCGCCCGAGGTGCCGCCGATGACGACGGCGAGGTGGTAGGGCGGGCAGGCCGCCGTGCCGAGCGAGCGCAGCTTGGCGTCGAGCCACTTGCCGAGTGACGCCGGGTTCAGGAGCGCCTTGGTCTCCTGGTACAGGTAGCTCTTGTTGGCCGAGCCGCCGCCCTTGGCCATGAACAGGAAGTGGTACTCGTCGCCGTCGTCGGCGTAGATCTCGATCTGCGCCGGCAGGTTGTTGCCGGTGTTCTGCTCGGTGAACATGTCGAGCGGCGCCAGCTGCGAGTAGCGCAGGTTCGAGGTCTGGTAGGTGTCGAACACGCCGCGCGCGATGGCCTCGTCGTCACCGCCCCCGGTGACCACGAACTGACCCTTCTTGCCCATGACGATCGCGGTGCCGGTGTCCTGGCACATCGGCAAGACGCCGCCGGCCGCGATGTTGGCGTTGCGCAGCAGATCGAGCGCGACGAAGTGATCGTTGGCAGACGCCTCCTGGTCGTCGAGGATCTTGCGCAGCTGGGCCAGGTGGCCGGGGCGCAAGAGGTGCGCGATGTCGCGCATCGCTTCGCTGGTGAGCAGGGTCAGCGCCGCCGGCGCGACTTCGAGGAAGGTGTGGCCACCGGCGGTGAACGTGCCGACGTGATCGCCGGTCAGCTTGCGGTACGGCGTGGCGTCATCGGCGAGCGGCAGGAGCTCCGAGAACTCGAAGTCGGGCATGACGGCGGCAGGCTAGCACGGTGGAATGGGTCGCCCGGGTCGGCGGCCGGCTACGGCGCCAGCCTGCGGGTGGCGGCCGCCAGGAGCTCGCTGGCCCATGTCACCACCGCGCGCACCCGCGCCAACCGGCGGACCTCGTCGCGCACGATGACGTAGATCGGAGCGACCGTCTGGTCGGCGAGCGCGCGCACCAGCTCGCGATCACCATCAGCGATCAGGCGCGGTAGCGCGGCCACACCGAGCCCGGCCCGGGTGGCATCGGCGACCAGCGCCGCGTCGTCGCCGCGGAACACGACCCGCGTGCGTCTGACCGCCGCCGGTAGCCACTCGAGACCAGGTCCGCCAATGGTGCCGAAGTCGTAGTCGACGAAGTCGTGACCGTCGAGCGTGCCGGGCAGCACCGGACCGCGCCGTGCCAGGTAGCGGTGCGACGCGTAGAGGCCGAGCGCGATGCAGCTCACGCGCCGCGCCGCCAGGCCGGGCGTGGTTGGCGGCAGGTTCCGGATCGCGACGTCGGCGTCGCCGCGTGCAAGGTCGACGAGGCGGCTGGTCGCCAGCAGGGAAACATCGATCTCCGGGTGGCGGGTCAGAAAGTCTGGGAGCGCTGGCAGCAGGAGCGCCGGGGCCAGGAACGCCGGTGCGGTCAGCCGGACGATTCCGCGCGAGGTCGTCGACCCGGCGCTCAGCTCGGCGCGAAGGCGGCTCTCACCGCGTTCGATGTCTGCGAGCGCCTCGAGCGCTCGGCTGCCGGCGGCGGTCGGCGACAGGTGTCCGCCGCGGCGCTCGAACATCCCCGGTCGTGACCGTTCGAGAGCGGCGAGGCGACGGCTGACGGTGGCCTTGTCGACGCCGAGCGTGTGCGCGGCCGCGGTCATCGAGCGCGCGCCGCACGCCGCGGCCAGCGTGCGGATCAGCACCAGCGTTGCATCCACGCAATCGATCGTTGCACAGATGCACCGAACCCGCTACCGGGCTCGCCCGTACCGTGGGCAGAAGGAGCCCATCCCATGCAGCGCACCCGTGATACCGAGCTCATCCAGCGCGTCTATGCCGCCTTCGGCAAGGGCGACATCGCCACCATCCTCGCCGCGTTCGCCGCCGACGGCGCGATCAGCTTCGAGGGCGCTTCGGCCCGCGTGCCGTGGCACCGACCCTGTCGCGGTCACGCCGAGATCCCCGCGTTCTTCGCGGCGGTGGCCGAGTCCGTCGACATCGAGAAGTTCGAACCCGTCAGCTTCGTGTCCACCGACGGCGCGGTCGCGGTCCAGCTCGAGATCCGCTACCGCGTCCGCAGGACCGGCAAGCAGGTCGAGCAGCGGCAGGTGCACTGGTGGACGATGAAGGACGGCAAGATCGCCAACCTCCAGCACTTCGAGGATACCCGCCAGGTCGACGACGCCTGCCGCTAGCAGCAGCGTCAGCCGAACACACGCGCCAGCCGGACCACCGCCTCCTCCACGTTGTCGCGCGAGTTGAACGCGCTCAACCGGAAGAACCCCTCGCCGTTGGGGCCGAAGCCCGAGCCCGGGGTGCCGACCAGGTGGGCGCGGTCGAGGAGCTGGTCGAAGAACTGCCACGACGTGGTGCCCGGCGGGGTCTCGAGCCAGATGTACGGCGCGTGCTGGCCGCCGAAGACCGTGAAGCCGGCGCGGGCCAGGCCGTCGCGCAGGATGCGGGCGTTCTCCATGTAGAACGCGATCTGCGCCCCGGTCTGGGCCAGCCCGTCGGGCGTGTACACCGCCGCGGCGCCGCGCTGCACCACGTACGACGCGCCGTTGAACTTGGTGGTGTGCCGGCGGCTCCACATCGCGTTGAGCGAGACCGGCTCGCCGCCGGCGCCGACCGCGCGCAGCTCCTTGGGCACCACCAGGAAGCCGCAGCGCACGCCGGTGAAGCCGGCGCGCTTGGAGAAGCTGCGCATCTCGACCGCGACCTCGCGGGCGCCGGCGATCTCGAAGATCGAGCGCGGCAGCGTCGGGTCCTGGATGTACGCCTCGTAGGCGGCGTCGAACACGATCAGCGCGTCGTGCTGGTGCGCCCACGCCACCCACGCGGTCAGATCGTCGCGGGTCATCACCGCGCCGGTCGGGTTGTTGGGCGAGCACAGGTAGACCACGTCGGCGCCGCGGTCCGGCGGCGCCGGGCAGAAGCCGTTGGCCGCCGTCGACGGCAGATAGACCAGGCCGGGGTAGCGGCCGTCGGGCCCGGGGCTGCCGGTGCGGCCGGCCATGACGTTGGAGTCGACGTACACCGGGTAGACCGGGTCGGTCACCGCGATGACGGCGTCGGCCGCGAACAGCTCCTGGAGATTGCCGCTGTCGCACTTGCTGCCGTCGGAGACGAAGATCTCGTCGGCGGCGACCTCGACGCCGCGGGCCCGATAGTCGTGCTCGCGGATCGCCTCGACCAGGAAGTCGTACCCTTGCTCGGGGCCATAGCCGCGGAACGACTCGCGGACCGCCATCTCGTCGACGGCGGCGTGCATCGCGGCGATGATCGCCGGCGCCAGCGGCTCGGTGACGTCGCCGATGCCGAGCCGGATCACCCTGGCGTCGGGATGCGCCGCCGTGTAGGCGCGCACGCGACGGCCGATCTCGGGGAACAGGTAGCCGGCGGGCAGCTTCTGGAAGTGCGGGTTCGCTCGCATCGGGCGCGAACATACCCGAACCAGCAAGCCCAACGAGAGCCTCGGGGCCGGGCGCCGTGCTGACGCGCACGCGCGTCAGTCGGTGGGGCCGGGCGCCGTGCTGACGCGCACGCGCGCCAGCCGGTGGGGCCGAAACCGCGACGGCCGGCGCGAGGCCGGCCGTCACGAGCGTGGCGCGCGCAGCGCGAGCCGTGCTCAGTACCAGTTGAAGCCGACGCCGACGGTACCCGCGGTCACCTGCTGGTCGAACTTCTCGTAGGTGCCGGCCACCAGGCGGCCCTGGAGATCGATCGAGAAGTTGCGAGCGCTCAGCACCTCGTAGCCGACGGCGCCCATCAGGGCCATGCCCTCGTCGATGTTCTCGCTCTGCGACTCGTAGCCGTCATCGTAGCTGTACGACAGGCTGGCGGCGCCGATGCCGCCCTTGAGCCAGAGCTGCGGGCTGACCCAGTACTGGCCGGCGACCATCGCGGTGGCCTGGACCAGGCTGCGGGCGCCGAACGCGTTCTCCTCGACGGTCTGGGCGTTGCCCTGGACCTCGAACAGCAGCGCGAAGCGGGGCGACATCATGCCGCCGATGTGGAAGTCGAACTCGGCGGCGATCGGATCGTAACCGCAGTTCGCGCAGGTCACGTCATCATCGCCAACCTGCATGCCGCCAAGCCCCAGCGAGAAGCCGAGCGCCATGCGGCCGGTGCGGTCGTGGAACCCGCCCGCGGTCTGCGGCGTCGGCTGCGAGTAATAGCCCTGTGGCGGCGGCGGGCCGTAGCTAGGCTGGGCAGCGGCGGCGGCGGGGGCGAGCAAGATGGCGGCGAAGGCGAGGTAGCTGCGCTTCATGGTTTCCTCTGGGTGATCGTACACCTGTCCTGATTGCAACCCTCGGCCCAAGACCGCCCCAGGAAGAGGAGTCAAATCAAGACAGGCACTTGCCCCACCGACATGGCGGTGGTCCGGCCACCAATCGTGAACGGCCGTTGGAGGGTGTTGCGTGCTCGCGTCGGGTGGGCGCGGCAGGTGCGCGTTCCCGCTACAAGGGGCGGATCGGCTGTGAATCACCTCACCGATGGATCCGGGCGATCAGCTCGAGCGAGCGAGACCTGGAACACGGCCAGGCTGAGCACCACGGTGGCGATGGCCACCGGGGTGAGCGCCGCCCAGCCCAGGGCGGCGGTGGCGCTGGCGAGGAACGCGCTCGCGACATTGATTCCGCCGGCCACCAGCGTGACCAGCGGCGCGCGAACCGACACCAGCAGCCGGACGAACACCAGCATGCCGAGCCCGAACAGCGGCTGGGGAACGGTCGTCGTCAGCAGCCGTACGAGTGACTCCAGGCTGGCGAACGCCACCAGGTCGCCGCGGCGCGCGGCGTCGGAGACCAGCAGCACGCTGGTGGCGTGGCCGCTGACCTCGACGAGCAGGCCGGCCACGACGAGGGCGATCCCGAGCCGTGCACCGCCGCCCCCGCCGCGTCGGGCGAGTGTCCGCGCGAGCAGGACGTAGAAGACCACGAGCAGAACCCCGGCGGCGGTGAACGTCGACCACGCGGCGAGCCACCCGACCGGGTGAGTCGCGACGTGCGCGGCGCGTCGCGCGATCTCGGGCCCCTGGAGGGCCGGCGTCAGCGTGATGCCCACGATGGCCAGGGCGCCGACGTGGGCCACGGCCGACGACCAGGCAACGGCGGGGAGCGCCCTCATCCGGGTTCCATGGGCCGCGATCCTACCTCGGGGTGGATCGCTGGGTCTGGCGGCAGGCGGTGCCGATGCCGATGCCGGCGCCGGGACTCACCGCGCCGCCACCGCCAGCAGCCGGTCGACGACCAGCCGGGCCCGCCCCGCGTCGCCGCGCACGGTGACGCAGGGCACCTGGCGCTCGGTGAACATCTGCTCCAGCCACGCCGAGCTCACGCCTTGCTCGAGCAGACTCTCGTCGATCACCGCGACATCAGGCAGGGTCGGTCCGTCGGCGAGGCGGACCAGCGTACCGGCGTCGGCGCTCGAGGTCACCGCGTAGCCGGCGTCGGTCAGCGCGCGCGTGATCGCCTCGAGCCGGCGCGGGGCGGCACCGACCAGCACCGACTTACCGGACCGTCGCTCGACGCGGCCCAGGAACCTGGTCCAGCGCACCCGGTCGCCCTCGCTCATGTCGACGATCTCGACCCCGTAGCCGGCGGTCAGGCCGCGCGTCGTTGCGTCGGACGAGGTGATCGCACGGGCCACGCGGACCCGCATCTCGATCGGCGGATCGCCGACGTCGATCGGCACCACGGCCGTCATCATGGCATCGTGCAGCGGCGACGGCGCGCTGATGAACAGGCCACCGAGCGACACGTCGAGGACGTCGACGGTCTGGCCGTCGGCACCGCGCAGCTCGACCGGCCAGCGGACCGGGAAGCGGACCGACGTGCGTGACGGCGGCGGCTTGAGCACGACGCCCTCGGTCCGCGCCTGCTGCAACAGCTCGACGAGGCGGTCGCGGGTCGGCCCGGGATCGATCGGGAAGCGGACCGCGAACCCGCTCGAGCCGGTCTCGGCGGCATCACGCGCGGTGGTGACGTGATAGACGCAGCCGCGCACCACCGCCGATCGCTCGCCCAGCTCGAGCGCGACGTGGACGTCGTCGTTGAGCCGCGGTGGCGCGCCGGTCACCAGGTACGCGCCCCGCGCCGACAGCGAGCGCAGGCGCGCCGGCGACCACGTGCCGCCGCGCAGGAAGCGCACCGTCACCGTCTGCCCGACCACCGCCGAGGGCGCCGGTGCCAGCGGCTCGGTGTCGCGGCCGCGGTCGCCGATCGTCCGGGCCCGAGCCGGCGGCGGATCGGGATTGCGGATGGCGCCCATGCCGAGCGTCGTGGCGCGCGTCGACGCGCCGCGCCCCACGGTCGGGATCGGAGGCAACGCCGGTGCGTCGGGCTCCGAGCCCAGTCGCGGCCGTTCGAGGTCGCGGTCGCCGGTGATCGCCGACGCCGGACCCGTACCCCGCGCGCTGGGTGCGGCGGGACGCGAGCGCAGCGCGGTCATCGCACCGGCAACTCCGGAGCAGCCGCGGGCCACGATCTCGTACGACTGCAGGTAGGTCGCGAAGAACGCGCGCCGGTCGCCGTCGCCCATCCGCGCCGGGTCGATCACCGCGACGCCGCTCGCGACCACCTGCCCGATCCAGCGGCCACGATCGCGACCGGTGCGGAGGTGGACCGCGACCAGGGCCACGTCCGTGTTGGCGCGGAAGTACAGGTCGACGGTGGCGACCGAAGGATCGTCGAAGCGGTCCCAGGCGCGGGTGAGCGCTTGCGACCGAGCGTTGTCGACGACCAGGTAGATCTCGTACGGGAGGGAGTCCATGCGGGCTCCTCCACATCACAGCACCCGCCATACCACCCTGGCGCGCGTGGGTTGGGTCACCATCCGTCGATCGGTAGAGCTACAAGACCGAGGGCTTACAGGATCGGGCTTTGCGAGGGTCGTGGCAAAAAAGCCGCACTTGTCGTGGCAAAAATACCACGAAGAAAGTCCAGATCATTTCAGCAGATCCGCTCCGGAGCTGGCCAGCGACTTCTTCTGGCCCCCTTGCCTGGAACTTGCCTCCTGAGGGTGTGGGCATAGAGTAGCCCCCATGTTCGGCAAGAATGATCCCCGGCCGGCGGTGCGGACGATGCCGCTCTTGCCCCTCCGCGACATCATCGTGTTCCCTCACATGGTGGTCCCGCTGTTCGTGGGCCGGGAGAAGTCGATCAACGCCCTCGAAGAGGCGATGACGGGGGACAAGGAGCTCATCCTCGCCGCGCAGAAGAAGGCCAAGACCAACGACCCCCGCGACGAGGACATCTTCGCGGTCGGCACGGTCGGCCACATCATCCAGATGCTGCGCCTCCCCGACGGCACGGTGAAGGTGCTGGTCGAGGGCAAGCGCCGGGCGAAGATCGTCGCCTTCGAGCAGAGCACGCCCTACTTCTCGGTCGAGGTCGAGGACCTGCCCGAGCCCGGCGAGAGCTCGCTCGAGCTGGCGGCGCTGATGCGGTCGGTGCAGGGCGTGTTCGAGACCTACGTGAAGCTCAACAAGCGCATCCCGCCCGAGATGCTGATGAGCGTGCAGACCATCGAGGAGCCGGGCCGGCTGGCCGACACGATCGTCGCCCACGTCAACCTCAAGATCAAAGACAAGCAAGAGCTGCTCGAGACCGCCTCGCCGCAGAAGCGCCTCGAGCGCCTCTACGAGCTGATGCAGGCCGAGATCGAGATCCTCCAGGTCGAGAAGAAGATCCGGACCCGGGTCAAGAAGCAGATGGAGAAGTCGCAGAAGGAGTACTACCTGAACGAGCAGATGCAGGCCATCCAGAAGGAGCTGGGTGACCGCGACGAGTTCAAGAACGAGCTCACCGACCTCGAGCAGAAGATCAAGACCAAGCGGATGAGCAAGGAGGCCAAGGATCGCTGCCTCAAGGAGCTCAAGAAGCTGAAGATGATGTCGCCCATGTCGGCCGAGGCGACGGTGGTGCGCAACTACATCGACTGGATCGTGGCGTTGCCGTGGGAGGACAAGACCGAGGATCGGCACGACATCGGCGAGGCCGAGCGCATCCTCGAGGCCGAGCACTACGGGCTCAAGAAGGTCAAGGAACGCATCATCGAGTACCTGGCGGTGCAGACCCTGGTGTCGCGCCTCAAGGGTCCGATCCTGTGCCTGGTCGGCCCACCCGGCGTCGGCAAGACCTCGCTGGCGCGGTCGATCGCCAACGCCACCGGCCGCCGCTTCGTGCGCCAGTCGCTGGGCGGCGTGCGCGACGAGGCCGAGATCCGCGGCCACCGCCGCACGTACATCGGCGCCTTGCCGGGCAAGATCGTCCAGTCGCTCAAGAAGGTCGGGTCCAACAACCCGGTGTTTCTGCTCGACGAGATCGACAAGATGTCGATGGATTTCCGCGGCGACCCGGCGGCGGCGCTGCTCGAGGTGCTCGACCCGGAGCAGAACCACGGCTTCAACGATCACTACCTCGATCTCGACTACGACCTGTCGGACGTCATGTTCATCACGACGGCCAACACCCAGCACTCGATCCCGCTGCCACTCCAGGACCGCCTCGAGATCATCGAGCTGCCGGGCTACACCGAGTGGGAGAAGATCGCGATCGCGCGCCAGTACCTGATCCCGAAGCAGAGCGAGGCGAACGGCGTGAAAGATCTGGCGGTGACGTGGAGCGACGAGGCGCTCACGGTGATCATCCATCGCTACACCAAGGAGGCCGGGGTCCGCTCGCTGGAGCGCGAGATCGCCACCGTGTGTCGCAAGATCGCCAAGCACTGGCTGGCCTCGGGGCGCCAGGCCGACAACGTGTACGACGTGTCGCCGGCCACCTTGCCCGGGTTCCTCGGCGTCGAGAAGTACCGCGAGCACCGGCGCGAACAGGCCGACGAGATCGGGCTGTGCAACGGCCTGGCGGTGACCATGTTCGGCGGCGATCTGTTGCCGACCGAGGTCACGGTGGTGCCCGGCAAGGGCAAGCTGACCTTGACCGGCAAGCTCGGCGACGTCATGCAGGAGAGCGCCCAGGCGGCGATGAGTTACCTGCGCTCGCGCTCGGAGAGCTTCGGGCTGGCGCGCGACTTCCAGACCAAGGTCGACATCCACGTCCACTTCCCCGAGGGCGCGATCCCCAAGGACGGGCCGAGCGCCGGCATCACGATGGCGACCGCGGTGGCGTCGGCCCTGATGCGGGTGGCGGTGCGGCAGAACATCGCCATGACCGGCGAGGTGACGCTGCGCGGTCGGGTGCTGGCGATCGGCGGGCTCAAGGAGAAGATCCTGGCCGCCCACCGCGCCGGCGTGACCACGGTGATCATCCCCGAGGAGAACACCAAGGACCTCAAGGACATCCCCGAGGCGGTGCTCCAGGAGCTCACGATCGTGCCGGTGCGGCACATGGACGAGGTGCTGCGCGTCGCGCTGGCGGTCGCCAACCCCGACGAGTTCCTGCGCGAGCCGTCGATGGTGGTCGACTGGCGGGTCGTCGAGGCGCAGGCGCCGAGCGATCCGTCGGCGGCCCACTGACCGGATGACGACCATGGAGCTCGCGCCACGGTTCGCCCCGATCGTGGCCGAGCACCTGCTGCTCCGCCCGCTCGCGGTGGCCGAGGCGGCGGCGGTCGCCGCCTACCACCGCGATCCGACCGTGGCCCGCTACCAGGGCTGGGGCGTGGTCGACCGCTCGGAGATCGAGCGTGATCTGACGGCGATGCAGTCGCGGATCCCGTGTGATGTACCGGGCGCCTGGTTCCAGCTCGCGCTCGTCGAGCGCGCGGGTGGGGCGCTGGTCGGCGATCTCGGCGTCCGCCGTCTCACCGAGGCGCACGATGCTGCCGAGATCGGCTACACGGTGGCGCCGCCGTACCAGCGCCGCGGCTACGCGACCGAGGCGGTGCGTGCCGTCAGTGATTGGCTGCTCGGTCGCCGCGCGCTGGCGCGGGTGATCGCCGTGATGGACGGCCGCAACGCGGCGTCGATCGCCGTCGCCGAACGCGCCGGCTTCGCGCGGGTGTCCTGTGTCGAGACCCGGCACGGCGGCGCCCCCACGGTGCTGCTCACGTACGAGCGGCGGGCCTGATCAGCGGGCCGGATCGAGCTGGTCATGACCGCGGGTCTCCCAGCTGTCGGAGTCGAGCGTGAGCAGGGCGAGCGGCGTCAAGAGCGCGAAGCTGACCGGCATGACCAGGGACTGGGCCACGAACGACAGCGCGCCGACCCGGTCCTCGGCTGCGAAGTCGCGGACCCGGTGCCGGTAGTAGAGCCCGAACAGCGCCAGGGTCTGGAAGTGCAGCAGCACCGCCGGGAAGAACGCGCCTGCTGAAAGCACCCGGACCAGCGCCACCGGGTAGGCCAACATCACGACGAACATCGCGAAGTAGTTGATCGCGATCAGCGGATTGAGCCGCCACACGTGGCTCATGCCGCCGGCGTAGTCGACGAGGTGCGAGCGTCGCCAGCGCAGGGTCTGGGAGAAGTAGGTCGACAAGGTGCCCGGCACGTAGGTGCGGCAGCGGGCCTCGAGCGCCAGCGTGGTGAGATAGCCGGCCTTCACGATCTGCCGGGCCAGGAAGCGGTCCTCGCCGTACCTGATCGACACGCCGAGGATGTTGCGGTCGGCGAGCACCGGCTCGAGCTCGATCAGGACCGAGCGCCGGTACGCGGTGAGGCAGCCCGACAGCGTCAAGACGCGCTTGAACGCGCGCTCGATGTTGCGCATGACGAAGTACGCGTACCAGTACTGCACGGTCTGCATCCGGGTCAGCCAGTTGTCGTGCTTGTTGCGCACGTCGACCCAGCCGCCGACCGCGCCGATCCGCGGGCTGGTGAAGCGGCGGACCAGTTGCCGGATCGCCCCGCGATCGATCACGACGTCGGAGTCGACCGACACGATGATCTCGCTGCTCGAACCTCGCACCGCCTCGAGAATCGATCGGCGCTTGCCCAGGTTGCGCGGATTGCGGGCCACCACGAGACGCCCGCCGGCGCCGCGCGCCACCTCGACGGCGCGCTCGTGGCTGTCGTCGGTCGAGCAATCGTCGACGCAGACCACGTCGAGCTTGGTGGTCGGGTAGTCCGACGCCAGCACGCTGGTCAGCGTGTCGGCGATGCCCGCGCCCTCGTTGAACAGCGGCACGATCACAGTCACCGTCGGCTCGAAGTCGTCGGTGGTCTGGTCCCAGGTCTTGCCGCGCAGCACGCGCACGATCATGCCGCCGACGTAGCGGTTGAGGAACACCACCATCGCCAGCGCATGGACCAGGCCGCCGAGCACCTGCACGCTCACCCCGACAGCATCGAGGGTGGCGGCGGCGCGGTCAACTCGTTGCCAGGTCGCGTGACGGCGGTTGCGCCACGCCGACCGCCGCCCGGTTAGACTGGTCGCGATCGTGTCGCGCCGGGTGTTACTCATCGACGAAGGCTGGAGCCAGACGTCATCCGTGGCGGCGGCTCTCGAGCGAGCTGGCCACGCCGCCACGGTGCTGACCGCCGGCGGTCGCAGCGGCAGCCACCAGCGTGGCACCGTGACCTGGTCGGCGGCGGCACCCGTGGCCAGCGCGCGGTTTCTGGCCCAGCTCGAGCAGCTGATGGCCGGCGAGCGCTTCGACCACGTCGTGCCGCTGACCGAGGCCGCGATGTACCGGCTGTGGGACGCGACGCCATCGTGGAGCGAACGCATCTTCCCTCGCACCGACCGTGACCAGCGGCGGCTGTTGCGCGACAAGCACGCCTTGCTCGAGCACATGGCGGGGCGCGGGCTCGAGGTTCCGCGCCAGCTGCGGCTCGATCCCGGACTGGCGAGCGACGACCTCGTGCGCGAGCTCGGCCTGCCGCTGGTCGTCAAGGGCGCGACCGGCAGCGCCGGGACCCGGGTCCGGATCGTCGACACCCGGGCGGCGCTGGCGCGCGCGATCGAGCGGGCCCGCGCCCTGGGCGGCGACTGGTCGGTCCAGACCTGGGTCGCGGGCCCGACCTGCCTGCTCGGCGGGATGTTCCACGCCGGACGCGCGCTACGGCTCTACGCCGCCGAGAAGCTCGAGCAGTATCCGGCTCGCACCGGGCCGGCGATCCGCCTGCGCTCGGATGACGACGCCGCCTTGATCGAGACCGGGCTGCGCGTGTTCCGCGAGCTGCGCTGGACCGGCTTCGCGAGCGCGGATCTGATCCGGCGGCCCGACGGCGCCCACGTGCTGCTCGAGGTGAATCCGCGTCCGTGGGGTTCGATCGCGGGTGCGAGCCGGGCCGGCGTCGACCTGTTCACGCCGTTCGTCGAGCTGCTCGCCGGTCGGGTTCCACCCGCCGATCTGTCGTTCGCCGCCAACCACGAGTGCATGATCTTCCCGCGCTACCTGCTGTCGTCCCGGCACCGCAGCTTTCGTGGCGTGGCGCAGGCGGTCCGCGACCTGTTCGGGGACCAGGGCCGTGACTGGCGGCAGCCACGCTTCCTGCTCCGCAACCTGGTCCGCATCCACGATCGGCGCCGCGAGTGGCGCGAGTTCTGAGTCAGCGCGCGCAGGCGGCGTAGTAGTGGATCTCGGGCGTGTAGCCGTGGCCGCGGGCGTCGGCGCAGACGTGGGTGTGGTAGCGAGCGGTGAAGTACGTGGTGCCATCGGCGGCGCGCAGGTCGCCGAGGTGGCCACCCTGCGCGTCGAGGCCCGACGTGGCGGTGCCGTCGAGCTCGACGCAGCCCAGCACCACCGTGCCGTCGCACAGGATGCCGTAGAGCTCGAGCTCGGCGCTGCCGGGGACCGAGGTCGTCACCGCACCGGTGGCGACCAGCACCTCGAGCGGGCCGGGCGTCGGACGGTGGTAGTGGTAGGCGCCGCGCATCTCGGGGTGTCCCTCGTGGTTGTCGAACGTGAAGCGCTCCTCGGCGATGTCCATGCCCGGCGCGGCCATGCCGCTGAACAAGGCCACCGAGTCGAGCGCCACGCCGATCGGCCCGCCGGCGTACTCGGCGGCGTTGGTGCCGGCCTCGGCGTCGACGAGATCGGGCGTGATCGTGACCCCGGCGGCGACCGGCGCATCCGGGATCGTGATGGTCAGATCTTGCGCCGCCAGGGTGTTGGGATTGGGCGCGTAGCCGGCGCCGCGCGAGGTGTCGAACGGCGTGTAGCTGGGACTGGCCGCGCCCCAGTAGTACGACGGATGGGGCGGGAGATCTTCGGTCGCGATGCTCACGCCGGTCGCGGTCTTGGTGACGGTGACGCAGCGGAAGTAGCGCTGGTAGAACGCGGGCGCGTCGGAGGCGATGGTGGTGGTGCAGGTCGCGAGCGTGCGGGCGACGTCGGAAGCATCGACGCCACCGCCGCCGTCGTCGCCACAGGCGGCGACGATCGCGAGCGCGGGCAGGAGTGTGGCGGCGCGCATGGTCAGGTCCGCGGCGGTCCGCTCGGCCCGGCGGCGCCGATGCGCAGGCTGGCCAGGAGCGCATCGACCAGGACGTCGCGCAGCGTGGTGCGCTCGACGTCCTTGCGGGTCAGCCACTCCAGGCTGGCGGCCTCGACGAAGCCGATCCAGCCGCGGATAGCGATCCGGACCAGCGGCCGGTTCGCCATCAGCATCCCGGCCAGCGGCGTGCCCTCGGCGTTCTCGAGGAAGCGCTGGACGTAGGTGGCGCGGACGCCCTCGATCACGGCCACCACCTCGGGGTCGGAGCCGATCCCGCCGCGCATGAGGGCGACGAACGGGCGGGCATGGTGCGAGACGTGATCGAGGTAGGCGTCGAGGCCGGCGCGCATGCGCTCGAGCGGCGGCAGCGACGGTGACGCCGCCGCGGTGGTGGTGGCGATGAGATCGTCGGCAGTGGTGCGCAGGCCGGCGAGGTAGAGATCTCGCTTGGTCGGGAAGTAGTGGTAGAGCAGGCCCTTCGAGATGCCGGCGGCGCGGGCGATGTCGTCGATCGAGACGTCGTCGTACGTCCGATCCGAGAACGCCTGGATGCCCAGCGCGAGCAACTGGGCGCGCCGCTGATCGTTCTCGAGCCGGATGCGGCGGCGCGGGCGGCGGGTCCGCGCGGCATCGTCGGCCACCGGCGCGGCGGCACGGCGGCGGCGACGGAGCCCTCGAATCACGGCCATCCCCCACTCGTACCGCGTCCCCTTGGTTGCACGCAAGGCACACGAGATCGGTGCTGGATCATCTTAAGATCGTTGAACGTTTCGGCTGTTGAACGATTTGCTATTGACTGACGGTCAATACAGACTCACTGTTGGGTCATCCGACAGGATGCCCACCATGAATCGACCCACCATCACGCCCCGCAAACCACCGCTCGGCTTCCAGGACGTCCCGAAACACTGGTTCGCCGGCGAAGCGGTACCGAGCCACATCGCCAACGGCGTCAATCTCTTGTTCCCGCACGGCGAGCGCTTCTTCGTGCGCTCGGTCTATCACTTCCTCGATCGAATCGAGGACCCGGAGCTGCGCGCCGCCGTCAAGGGCTTCGGCAACCAGGAAGGGCGCCACGCTCGCGCCCACGAGGACTACTTCGACACCCTGCGCTCGCATGGCTACGAGATCGATCGGTTCCTCAAGGTCTACGCCTGGATCTCGTCGCGCACCGAGAAGCTGTCGAGCCCCAAGCTGCGGCTGGCGACCACCGCCGCGGCCGAGCACTTCACCGCCATCATGGCCGAGGGCGCCGCGACCGAGATGCCGTTCGACCTGGTGCATCCCGCCATGCGCGAGCTGCTGCTGTGGCACGCCGCTGAAGAGCTCGAGCACAAGTCGGTCGCCTTCGACGTGTTGCAGCGGGTCGATCCCTCGTACCGGCTGCGGATCGCCGGGCTGGCGATGTCGACCGCCATGCTGTCGGTGTGGTGGGCGGCGGCGACGCTGATGCTGCTGCGCCAGGACGGCATCGGTCCGCTCGATGCGTTGCGGAGGCTGCGCGCGATGCGCACGGCGGCGCAGGCCGCCGGCGTGAAGACGCCGGCGCCGCTGGGCAAGCGGGTGTTCGCGCGTGGCATCCGCGAGTACCTGAAGCGAGACTTCCATCCCGACAAGAACGACAACTACCACCTCGCCGGCGAGCTGCTGGCGCGGGCCGAGAGCGCGCGCAAGGAAGCCGGTCGTCCATCCGGAGCCGTGGCCTGAATCGTGATCCGATCCGAGGTAACGTGAAGGACTCGATGCGCTTCGACGATCAGACCGTGGTGATCACCGGCGCGGCCAGCGGCATCGGTCGCGCCACCGCCCACGCCTTCGCCGCCCGCGGCGCGACCCTTGCCTTGTGCGACGTCAACCAGGTCGCGCTCGACGACCTCGGTCGCGAGCTGGGCGCCAGGGTGGCGATCGCCGAGGTGGTCGACGTCGGCGATCGCGTCGCGATGGAGCGCTTCGCGGCGCTGGTCCACGACCGCGTGCCGGCGGCCGACGTGGTGGTCAACAACGCGGGCATCGGCCAGCACGGTGGCGTGCTCGACACGCCGCTCGACGACTGGGACCGCGTGCTGCGCGTCAACCTCATGGGCGTGGTCCACGGCTGCCACTTCTTCACCCCGATGATGGCGGCGCGCGGCCGCGGTCACGTCGTCAACGTGTCGTCGATGCTCGGGCTGTACGCGACGCCGGCGGCGATCGCCTACGTGGCGTCCAAGTTTGCGGTGCTCGGCTTGACGCTGTCGATGCGCGGCGAGCTGGCCGCCACGGGCGTGCGGGTGACCGCGATCTGCCCCGGCATGATCGCCACCAACATCGTCGATCAGACCCGCTTCGCCCCCGGCCTCGAGGGTCTGCAGGCCAAGGTCGCGCAGACGTTCCGCCGCAAGGGCACGGCGCCGGCGGCGGTGGCGGCCGCGATCGTCGACGTGATCGGCGACGACGTCGCGGTGCGACCGGTGACCGCCGAGGCCTGGGTGGCATGGGGTCTGACGCGGTTCGCGCCGCGCGCGGTCAGCGATGGGCTCGGCCGCCTCGCGGTGCGGGCCCAGGAACGGGTCAGCCGGCGCTGAGCTGCACGGTCACGATTTCTTGCCACCGACCACGAGCACGACGGCGGCCACGACCAGCGGCGTGGCCGCCAGGGTGGCGCCACCGACCTGCTCGGCGCCGAGCGCCGCACCGGCCAGGACCGCGAGCGGCGGATTCACGAACGCATAGCTGGTGGCCAGCGCCGGCCGGGTGTTGCGCAGCAGCCAGGAGTAGGCGGTGAAGCCGATGACCGATCCGAGGACGATCAGGTACGCCAGCGACCACACGGCGTCGAAGGTCCAGGTCGCTGGCAACCGCTCGCCACGAGCCAGCCCGATCACGGCGAGCGCGATGCCACCCGCGAGCTGCTGGCTGGCGGCGGCCATGATGCCGCCGGCGACCGGCAGACGGCGGGCCAGGATCGAGCCCAGCGCCCATGCCAGCGGCGACGCGCACAGGACCGCGGCGGCGACCGGCGCCGCCGACAGCTCGGCACCGGCGACCAGGACGGCGACGCCGGCCAGGCCGAGGCCGACGCCGATCCACTCGCGCCCGGTCGGCCGCTCGCCGGAGATGGCGGCGAACACCGCCATCCACAGCGGCATCGTCGCGCACACCACGGCCGCGATGCCCGACGACACCTCGGTCTCGGCCATCGCGACCAGGCCGTTGCCACCGACGAAGAGCAAGGCGCCGACCGGCAGCGCGAGCAGCCATTGCCGTGCGGTCGGGCGGGGCGCGCCGCGCGCGGCGGCGAACCCGAACAGCAGCGCGCCGGCAACCGTGAAGCGGATCGCGCCCATCAGCATGGGCGGCAGGGTCTCGACCGCGATCCGCATGACCAGGTAGGTCGAGCTCCAGATCACGTAGACCGCGGCCAGCGCGGCGATCGTCGCGACGCGGCGATCCGGTTCCGGGACAGACAGGGGACCGGCGGCGGGGGTCACGGCGCCACGACCTTGGCATGTCGCGGCCATGACGACAGCGACAGACACGAAATGACCAACCAGTACAGAAGAGGAGAATCGAAACATGAACCGATACAGTGAAGAGTCCGCGACCACGCCATCTGTGATGGTCGATCCGGAAGACGACAAGTACACTCACGGCAGCCGTGGCCGCCGCCGCAAGCGACTTTCTCTACGAGCAGCTCGCCGCCGAGCTCGGCGACGCGATCGAGCGCGGCGCGTTGCGGCCCGGCGAACGGATGCCGTCGGTGCGGCGGCTCGCGGAGGACCGCGATGTAAGCGTCGCCACCGTCGTGCAGGCCTACGGCGTGCTCGAGGGCGCCGGGCTGGTCGAGGCGCGGCCGAAGTCGGGGTTCTTCGTCCGCCGCAAGACCGACGAGGGGGCGACGCCCCGGCCACCGCGGCAGGCGGTGACCGCGACCCGGCCCGCGGTCTCCGACGGCGTCGGGCGGCTGATCGCCGCCTTGCGCGATCCGAGCGTCGTGCCGCTCGCCGCGGCGTATCTCGACCCGGGGACGCTGCGGGTGGCAGCGCTCAACCGGATCGCAGCGGCGCTGGCGCGTGAGGTCTCGACGCTCGGCGCCCGCGACGATGCACCGCCGGGCTTGCTGACCCTGCGGCGCGCGCTCGCCCGCCGCTCGGTGACCTGGGGCTGCGCCCTCACCGAGCACGACTTCGTGTGCACCATCGGCGCGACCGAGGCGATCATGCTCGCGTTGCGCGCGGTCGCGCGTCCCGGCGACGCCATCGTCGTCGAGTCGCCGACCTACTTCGGCATCCTGCAGGCGATCGAGAGCCTGGGCATGAAGGTGGTCGAGATCCCGGCCCACCCGCGGACCGGGTTCGATCTGGGCGCGCTGGCCGCGGCGCTGCGCGCCACGGCGGTGCGGGCGATCGTGTGCATGCCGACGGCGGCCAACCCGCTGGGCTCGGTCATGCCCGATGACGCCAAGGCCGAGCTCTACGCGCTGGCGGTTCGCCACGACCTGCCGGTGATCGAGGACGACGTCTACGGTGAGCTGTGCTTCGACGGCACCCGACCGCGGCCGCTCAAGGCCTTCGACCGCGATGGCCGCGTGCTCCTGTGCGGCTCGGTGTCGAAGACGCTGGCCCCGGGCTACCGGGTGGGCTGGATCGCCGCCGGGCGGTGGCAGGACGCCGTCGAGCGTCTGAAGTTCTCGCAGTCGCTGGCCTGTCCGACGTTGACCTGCATGGCGGTGGCCGAGATGCTGGCGTCGGGCAGCTACGATCGCCACCTGCGACGTCTGCGCCACACCGTGGCCGGGCAGGTCGCGAGTTACCGCGAGGCGGTAGTGGCCCGCTTCCCCGACGGCACCCGGGTCTCGGCACCGCGGGGCGGCTTCGTGCTGTGGGTCGAGCTGCCGGCCGGCGCCGACGCGCTGCTGCTGCAGGAGCGCGCCCTGGCCCGCGGCGTCGCGATCGCGCCCGGGCCGATCTTCTCGCCCCGGCAGCAGCGCTTCGCCAGCTGCCTGCGGCTGTCGTGCGGCGCGCCGCTGACGCCCAAGGTGCTCGGCGCGCTCGATCTGATCGCCCAGCTCTCACACGACCTCATCGCGCGCGGCCACCGCACCGCCCGCGCCAGCGCCTGACCGGAGATCGACATGTCGCGTTCGCTCCCCTATCTCGTCATCGACGCCTTCACCAGCCGGCCGTTTGCTGGCAACCCGGCGGCGGTGATCGCGCTCGACCACTGGCTGCCTGACGAGCTGTTGCAGCAGATCGCGACCGAGATGGCGCTGTCGGAGACGGCGTTCTTCGCGCCCGAGGACGGCGGCTTCCGCCTGCGCTGGATGACCCCGACAACGGAGGTGGACCTGTGCGGCCATGCGACGCTGGCCACCGGCTTCGCGCTGATGCGCCACCTCGAGCCGGAGCGGGCGGCGGTCCGGTTCTGGACCCGGAGCGGGCCCCTCGACGTGGTGCGCGACGGTGAGGTGCTGACGCTCGACCTTCCGGCCCGCGTCGCGTCGCGGGTCGACGACGCGGTGCTGCTCGCGGCGGTCACCGCGGCGCTCGGCGCCGCGCCCGTCGAGCTGTGGAACGCCCACAACCTGATGGCGGTGTACGCCGACGCCGCCGCGGTGCGCGGGCTGGCACCCGACTTCCGTCAGGTGCGGTCGCTGCCCACCGAGGGTGTGATCGTCACCGCGCCCGGCGAGGACGGGGTCGACTTCGTGTCGCGTTACTTCACGCCGCACCACGGCATCGACGAGGATCCGGTCACCGGCTCGGCGCACTGCACGCTGGGCCCGTACTGGGCGGCGCGGCTGGGGCGGCGGGCGCTGGCGGCGCGCCAGATCAGTCGCCGCGGCGGCGAGCTGGCGGTCGAGGTCGTGGATGACCGCGTGCGGCTCGGCGGTCGCGCCGTGCTGGTCGCTCGCGGCGAGCTGCTCTTGCCCTGAGCACGCCGGGCGCGGCAGGATGCGGGTCGATGCCGCGCAACGCGCCCTTCGACTCGCCGCTGCGCGGCTCGCTCAGGGCAACCGGGATGGGTGGGCTGGTCACCGCGATGGTCGCGGCGATGGTCGCCGCGGCCTGCGGTGGCGGAGATCCCGGTGACGGCGATCCCGACGCGGCGACCAGCGAGGACGCGGCCGCCGATGCGGCGCGCCCGGAGGCGGGGCCGGCGCGCGGCAGCTTCATGCTCACCTACTACTGGGTCGCCGCCGAGGAAGACTACCCCGGCATCGCGAGCGAGGACCTGTACGCCAGCGGCTGCCAGGTCCTCGACACCGTCACGCCCGGCTTCGCCGATGCGCTCGATCTCGAAGGTACCGGGCGGCTGATCGACGGCCGACTGCTCAACGTCGCTGGCTCGTGTGGCTGTCCGCGCTCGCCGTGCTTCGTGGTCGCCGGCCCGATGTACCCGTGGGGCATCGGGGTCCAGAACCGACCGCTGGTGCCGTTCCGCTCGATCGCCGTCGACCGCGCAGTGATCCCGTACGGCACGCCGCTGTGGGTCGCCGAGCTCGACGGCGAGCTGGTCCCCGGCGATCCACCATGGGGCGGCTTCGTGCACGACGGCTGCGTGCTGGCGGCCGACACCGGCGGCGGCATCGTCGGCGCCCACATCGACTGGTTCGTGGCCTTGCGCTCGGCGTACCGGACCCTCGACCAGCGTCTGGGCCTCGACGCCGTCACGGTGCACGACGGCGGCGCGCGGTGTCCGTGAGCCGCGGCGCCGGCCTGGGGCCCGACGACGAGCTCGAGCTCGACCTCGAGCTCGACGCCGCCGATGACCCCGCGGCGCTGGCCGCCGCGGTCGCCAACCGCCTCGGCATCGCGCCGGTTCTGGTGCCGCCGCTCGAGGTGCGTCGGCGCGCCATCGACGCGCGGCGCCACCGCGTCCGGCTCCACCTCACCGTCGGGCCGCGGCCGCCGGCGCCGGCGCCACTCGGCGAGCCGCCGCCCCGCGAGGTGGCCGGCGATCCGGTGATCATCGTCGGTGCCGGGCCGGCCGGGCTGTTCTGCGCCCACGAGCTGGCGCGTCACGGCGTGGCGTCGACCGTGCTCGATCGCGGCAAGCTGGTGCAGGCGCGCCGTCGCGACCTCAAGGGTCTGACCCAGCACGGTCGGGTCGACCCGGAGAGCAACTACTGCTTCGGCGAAGGCGGGGCTGGCACGTACAGCGACGGCAAGCTGTACACCCGCGCCCACAAGCGCGGCGACGTGCGCGACGTGATCGAGGTGCTGACGCGGTACGGCGCGCCGGAGGAGATCCTGGTCGATGCGCGCCCGCACATCGGCTCGAACAAGCTGCCGCGGGTGATCACGTCCTTGCGCGAGCGGCTGACCGCGTGCGGCGTCGGCTTCGAGCTGCCGGCGCGCGCCGACGCGCTGCTCGTCGAGACCCGCGGCGGTCGGCCGGCCGTGGCCGGCGTCAGGCTCGGCGACGGCCGCGAGCTGGCGGCGCGCGAGGTCGTGGTGGTCACCGGTCACTCGGCGCGCGACGTGTGGGGCTGGCTGGCCGCCGCCGGCGTGCGACTCGAAGCCAAGCCGTTCGCCGTCGGCGTTCGCGTCGAGCACCCGCAACCGCTGATCGATCAGGCCCAGTACGGGCGCTTTGCCGGGCACCCGCGCTTGCCAGCCGCGCCGTACAAGCTGGTCCACCAGACCGACGGCGACGGTGGTCGCCGCGGCGTGTTCTCGTTCTGCATGTGTCCGGGCGGCTGGATCGTGCCGGCGGCGACCGAGCCCGACGGGGTGGTCGTCAACGGCATGAGCCTGTCGCGGCGCGACTCGCCGTTCGCGAACTCGGGCATCGTCGTCGGCGTCGAGCTGGCGGATCTGGCCCGCCTCGGACTCACGGGGCCGCTGGCCGGCGTCGAGCTGCAGCGCCGGCTCGAGCAGGCCGCGGCCCAGGCCGGCGGCGGCGAGCTGCGCGCGCCAGCGACGCGAATCACCGATCTCGTCGACGGTCGGGCATCGTCGACCGTGCCCGGCACCAGCTACCAGCCCGGGCTGCTGGCCGGCGATCTCGCCGCCGTCCTCGACGCCTCGGGCCTCGATCTCACGGCGCGCCTGCGCGCCGCGCTGCGCGGGTTCGGCGCCACGATCCGTGGCTACGTCTCCAGCGAGGGCGTGGTGGTCGGCGTCGAGACCCGGACCTCCAGCCCGGTGCGGGTGCCGCGCGATCCGTCGACCCTGCAGAGTCCGGATCTGGCCGGCCTGTATCCGGGCGGCGAGGGTGCCGGCTACGCCGGCGGCATCGTGTCGGCGGCGATGGACGGGGTGCGGCTGGCCCGCGCCATCCTTCGTGCGCGCGGTCTGGCCACGGCCGACCCCGCCGACTGATCGTCGATGACAGGGGCGCGGCCGCCGTGGTAGGCCAGCGACGTGCGTCGCCTCCTGTTCGGTGCCGGAATCGCCATCGCGGCTGCCGGGTGCGATCTCGGCGCCGACGCGGTGGCGGTCGACGCCGCGCCGACCGACGATGCCCTGGCGCCACCCAACGGCGATCTGGTGCCAGCGGTCGGCACCGACACCACGCTTGACGTCGCGTGCTGGAACGTCGAGAACTTCCCCAAGGACGAGCGCTCAGTCACGCTGCTCGCCGACCTGATCACCAGCCTCGAGCTCGACCTGATCGTGGTCGAGGAGGTCGCCAGTGTCTTCGCCTGGGACGAGCTGGTGGCGCGGTTGCCGCTGCACGACGGCGTGCTGTCATCGCACCGCTACTCGCCGGCCGAGTACCAGAAGATCGGCTTCCTGTATCGCGCCGATCTGATGGCGCTGGGCGAGCCCGAGTTGCTGTTCATCGGCGACACCTACGGCTTCCCGCGGCCGCCGATGAAGGTGAGCGTGACCGCCGGGACGTTAACCTTCGACGTCATCGGGCTGCACCTCAAGGCCGGCAGCGCGCCCGAGGACTCCGACCGTCGCGCCGCCGCGATGCGCGTGCTCGAGGCCCACGTCCGGGCTCAGGTCGACGGCGGCGGCGAGGACGAGCTGATCGTGCTCGGTGACTACAACGAGACCGTGACCACCAGCTACGGCATGACGGTGCTCGCGCCCATGCTCGCCGTCCCCGAACGCTATCGCTTCCGCAGCCAGGACGCCGCCGTCGCCGGCGAGGCCAGCTTCATCCCGACCGGACGCGTGATCGACCATGTCGTCACCACCGCCGGCCTCGACGCCGAGCTGGGCGCGATCCAGGCCGTCATCCCGCGCCTCGACGCGCAGATGGCCCGCTACGAGTCCTACGTGTCGGACCACCTGCCGGTGGTGCTCTCGATCCCGACGCCGTGACCGGCGGTTTCCGTCGAGCTCGCGGATCAGCGACCGCCGATCAGCGACCGACCAGCAGGTCGAACGTCGCTCGATCTACGCGGCGATCGGCGTCACGGAGCTCGAGCCGGACGTGGTGCTTGCCGGCCTGGGTCAGCGCCAGGGGCACGACGATCCGTCCCGCGGCATCGACCGGATGATCCGACGTGTGCACGACGGCATGGTCGCGATAGTACTCGGCGGACACCCGGAGCCGCAGGGTTCCGGCCGCCGCGGCCTCGATGAGCGCGGTCTCGAGGTCGTCGAGCTCGAGCACGAGCTCGAACGGCGTGGTGGCCGATGCGGCGGTCGGTCCGATCGACGCCTGGAACGTGAACCCGTCGCCGTGGCCGCGGCGAGTCCACGCCGGCACGATGACCTCGGGTCCGGTGGCGGCGTCGAGCGCGGCATCGGTCGCGGGCCCGGTGGCCGCATCGTCTGCCACCTCCTCGATGCGGGCGTCGGATGACGCGGTGCCGGCGTCGTGTGCGAGCCCGATGGGCTGCGCGTCCGCGGCGCCCGCGACGGCGGCGGCGTCGACCGGCGTAGCCGAGCGGTCGCTGTCCCCTCCGGCCATGAGCAGCACCGCGGCCAGCACGCCGAGGCCGCCGAGCGTGACGACGGCGACGGCGATCAGCAGTGGCGACCGTCGTCGGATGCCGGCGGACGCCAGCAGCTCGTCGTCGCCATCGGCCGCATCCAGGACCATCGGCGGTGGAGCCGTGACCGGCTCGGGATGGAGACGAGCCGCCTGGATCGCCGCGATGAGATCGTGCCCGGTCGCGAACCGGTCCGCCGGGCGCTTCTCCAGGCAGCGCATCACGATCAGATCCACGTCGGCCGTGATCCCGCGATCGCGCGCAACGGTGGAGGGCACGACGGGCAGGCGCGACGTGTGCTGGTGCAGCACGGCGATCGGGCTGTCGCCCTGGAACGGCACCACGCCAGTCAGGAGCTCGTAGAGGATCACGCCGAGCGCGTAGATATCGGATCGGGCGTCGGTTGGGTCGCCGAGCGCCTGCTCGGGTGCCATGTAGTTCGGCGTTCCGATGAGGACCCCGGTGCCGGTGAGCTGGGTCTGCTCGATGGCGAGCTTGGCGATGCCGAAATCGAGGATCTTGACCCGCAGGGCGCCGGCGCGATCACGCGTGATGAACAGGTTCGCCGGCTTCAGGTCGCGATGGATGACGCCGTGGTCATGGGCCTCCGCGATCCCGGCCGCCGCCTGGGTGACGATCGCCAGCGCCGTCGCCAGGTCGACCGCGCTCCGAGACAGGTAGGCATCGAGATCTTCGCCATCGAGCCATTCCATGACCAGGTAGACGCTGCCGTCGTCGGTCCGCCCGAAGTCGAGCACGTTGACGATGTTCGGATGGCCGAGCTGACTGGTGGCCTGGGCCTCGCGTTCGAGCCTCGCGATCGCCTCGGGCTGGTACGCGATGTGGCGGCGGAGGATCTTGACGGCAACGCGGCGGTGGAGATGGATGTGCTCGCCCTGGAACACCTCGCCCATGGCGCCCTCGCCGACCTTGCCGAACAGCCGGTAGCGACCGTCGAGCACCTGCTCGCCGACCAGGCGGGTGCCGTCGCGAGGGCAGAACGCCGACTGCTCGAAGTCCTGCTGGCAGGTCGGGCAGGTCGCCACGACCGAAGCGTAACGCGTGCCGGCTCCGTGGGCATGCCTTCGGACCGTCGCACCGCGGTTCGACGACCCGGCCCGTCGACGATCACGGTACCATGGGCTCGTGAAGGCGGCCGAGCGAACTCCCGACTGGCGTGAGCACGGACTTCGCGTGCTCCTCGCCATGCTCGCGAGCATCGGCGCCGTCGGCTGCATCGACGAGGGGTCCCGATGCACCCTGGTCAGGACGTGCGAGCAGTGCACGATGGAGGCCTGCGCCTGGTGTTTCGAGACCGGTAAGTGTCAGGACGTGGCCGTCGTCTGTCCCGGTGAGGTCGCCCAGCGTCCGGAGCAATGCGAGGCGGAGTTCAGGATGGGCGACAGGAGCGTGGAGGTCATGGCAGCGGGTCCCGAAATGAGCACATCCTCGGGTGACTGACCTTGGCTGGCTCGGCGCCGTCGCTGCCTATCTGACGACGACGCTTTCGGAACCCGATCTCGGCGCGCTGCGGATCCAGCTGGTGGTGCACGCCGCGGGCGGACTGCTGGTCTTGTTCGCGGCCACGACGCTGTCGGTCTACAAGCCGTGGGGCAAGATCGGACGGGCGGCGTGAGCGGAACTCGCTCGATCTACCAGCGGCGGTGAGGTGGTTGCGCGTGATGGGTTCGGCCACCTGTAACCGGACCAGTCACACCAACGCATGCCCCGACTCGTGGCAAGGTCCCGTGATCGGGTGCGTGAAGGTGGTCCGCGCCTTGCGTGTACGCCGCGGATCCGGTCAGGAGACTTCATGCGTTCTCGGTCATTCCTCGGCCATGCCGTTCTGGTCGGCGCCGTCCTCGCGGCAGGCTGCAGTCCAGCCACGGTCTCGATGGCGGCTGATCATCCGGCACAGGCGACCGCGCCCGTCGGTCGGCTCGCCGGTCCTCCGCCGGCGCTGCAGGCAGGTGTTCGAAGCGAGCCGGCGACGCCACCAGCGCCGGCTGCCGACGGCGCCGCCGGAGCCCATGGCGGCCATGGTGGCGGGACGGAAAAACCGTGATCGTCCGGGGCGCTCGCCTGGTCGCGATCATCGGGCTGGGCGGCGCCACGCTGGCGGCGTGCCTACCCACGCGCAGTGCGGTCTTCGGTCCGGTGGACCAGGAGGTCGATCGACGCCTGGGCCTCTCGGTGGAGTGGCGCGACAGCTCGAGCGACGCGCGGGTGCCGGCGGCCGTCGTGTCGCTGCTCGGCAGCCCGCTCACCCTCGACGCGGTGCTACGCATCGCGGTCGCAAACAACCGACACCTGCAGGCCGAGTACGATGGCCTCGGGATCGCGGCCGGCGAGATCGCCGAGGCGACCGTCCTGCCGCCGACGTCGGTCGATCTGAACCACAAGTACGCGGTGCGTGGCTCGGGGAGCGAGACCGAGCTCGACGTGGTCCAGGACATCCTCGATCTGCTCCAGATCGGCCAGCGCCGCGGCATCGCGTCCGCCGAGTTGCACGGCGCCCAGGCCCGCGCCATCGCCGCGACCGTCGACCTCGCGGCCGACGTGGAGGTCGCGTTCTACGACGTGGTCGCGGCGCAGCAGGATCTCGAGCTGCGCCAGACCGCGTTCGACGCCGCCAGCGCGTCGGCCGAGGTCATCGAGCGCATGCACGCGGCCGGCAACACGTCGGATCTCGCGCTGGCGCGCGAGCGTGACCTGCGCGAACAGACCCGCATCGAGCTGGCTCGTGCCCAGGTCGCGGTCGAGGTGAGTCGCGAGGGCTTGAACCGCTTGCTCGGGTTGTCCGGAGCCCACACCGAGTGGTCGGTGGCCGGACGCCTCCCCGACGTCCCCGCGGATGCGCCCGAGCTCGACGATCTCGAACCGCAGGCGATCGCGAACAGCCTCGATCTGGTCGCGCTGCGCGCCGACGCCGAGGCGGCGGCCGGCCGGGTCGGCTACGCGCGGCTGCGCGCCTTGCTGCCCGAGCTGGGCGTCGGTGTCTCGGTGGCGCGTCGCGATGCCGACACCTGGGAGGCAGGTCCGGCGCTGCGGGTCGGCCTGCCCATCTTCGATCAGCAGCAGGGCCCCCGCGCCAAGGCCCGCGCCCAGCTCCACCGCGCCCGCAACGAGCACACCGCGACCGCGGTCGACGTGCGCGCCACCGCGCGTGCGATCCGGCAGCGCGCGCTCGGGGCTCATGCCGAGGCCCGACACCTGCTCGACGTCGTGTTGCCCCTGCGCCAGCGCGTGCTCGACGAGACCCTGCTGCAGTACAACGCCATGAACGCCACCACGTTCGAGCTGCTGGCGGCGCGCCGCGAGCTGGTCGACGCCGGCCGCCAGTACATCGACGCCGTGCGCCGCTACTGGTCGGCGATGGCCGCGGCCACCGCGCTGCGTCGCGGCGGCATGCCGGCCTCCCACCAGGAATCCGAGGAGTCGCCATGACCGTCACTCGCCGCTCCGTCCTTCACTCGAGTCTCGCCGCTGGCGCCGCGCTGGTCGGATCCCGCGTCGCGGCGGCCCAGCCCCACCCGGGACACGGCGGCCCCGCGAAACCTCCGGCGCCCGGGCCGGCGCTGCCGGCGCCGCCGCCGGATGGGCCGATGAAGCTGACCCAGGGGCGCCGCGTCGCCGGCGAGACGTACACGCCGGTCGTCGTCCCCAACGGCTGGACGTTGCCGTTCGAGAAGAAGGGCGACGCCAAGGTCTTCCATCTCGTCGCCGAGCCGGTGAAGCACCAGTTCGCGCCCGGCCTCGACGTCGAGGCGTGGGGCTACAACGGCAGCACCCCGGGACCGCTGATCGAGGCCGTCGAGGGTGACCGGGTCCGCATCTACGTCACCAACAAGCTGCCGGAGCCCACCACCGTGCACTGGCACGGTGTGTTCCTGCCCAGCGGCATGGACGGCGTCGGCGGGCTGAATCAGGACTACATCCTCCCCGGCCGGACCTTCAAGTACGAGTTCACGTTCACGAAGCCGGGCACGTTCATGTACCACCCGCACTTCGACGAGATGACGCAGATCGCGCTGGGGATGGTCGGGATGATCGTCGTGCACCCTCGCAAGACGAGGCCGACCCGACCGGTCCGCGACTACTCGCTCATGTCGCACGAGTGGAAGGTGGACATCGGCGCGGCGCGGCCCGACCCCATGGCGATGATGGATTTCAACATCCTCACCTTCAACAGCAAGGCGTTCCCGGCCACCGAGCCGCTGGTCGCCGAGGTCGGGGATCTGGTCCGGATCCGGCTCGGCAACCTCGGCCCGATGGACCACCACCCGATCCATCTCCACGGCTATGCGTTCGAGGTTGTCGAGACCGACGGCGGACAGGTGCCGAAGTCGGCGCGGTGGCCGGAGACCACAGTCCTCGTCGCCGTCGGCCAGACGCGGGTCGTCGAGTTCGTCGCCGACGTCCCGGGTGACTGGGCGATGCATTGCCACATGACCCACCACGTGATGAACCAGATGGGACACGATGCACCGAACCTGATCGGCGCCGATGTCCGTGGGCTCGACGACGCGGTCGGGCGTGTCGTGCCCGGCTACATGACCATGGGCCACACCGGCATGGGCGACATGATGAGGATGGGCCTGCCGCGCAACAGCATCTCGATGCTCGGTGGCAAGGGTCCGTTCGACATGATCGACATGGGCGGCATGTTCACGATCCTCAAGGTGCGCCAGCAGCTGATCGGCGACACCGACCCGGGCTGGTGGGACAACCCCCCTGGCACCGTCGCGGACGAGGCGTCCGAGGCGGACCTGGCGCGCGATGGAATCAAGACCTGACCTGAACGACCTGACCTGAACGAACCGAACTGAAGGAGCTTCCCGATGAAGAAAATGCTACTCGGCGTCCTCGCCGCCGCGGCGATCGCCGCCTGTGGATCCAAGGCGGCCCCCCCCACCACCCCGATCCCCGACCCGGTGGGCGACGGCCACGCCGATCACGACCACGACGCCGACAAGACGCCGCCACCGGATGGAACCGGCGACGGTCACACCGACGGGAGCGGCGACCAGCCGCCGATCGATCCGCCGCCGCCCGATCCGGCGAAGATCAAGGCCGCGCTGCTCGCGGCCGAGACCACGGCGTACGAGCAGGCCAAGCCGGTGTTCGGCAAGTACTGCGCCGGCTGTCACCAGCAGGGTGGCAAGAAGGCCTCGGCGAAGAAGCTCGGCCACCTCGACATCACCACGTACCCGTTCGCCGGCCACCACACCATGGAGGTCGCGATCACGATCCGCAAGGCGCTGGCGATCGGCGGCGGCAAGGCGACCATGCCGTTCGACAAGCCGGGCCTGGTCAAGGGCGACGAGCTGGCGCTGATCGCGGCGTGGGCCGATGCGTTCGACGCCTCGCACGCGGGCGGAGCGCACGAAGGGATGGCGGGGCACGACGGCCACCACTGAGCTCGAGCTGATCGTGGGGTGGCTCGACGCGCACCACGTGGGGAAGATGAGGTGACCGTGCGCGCCACCGCGATCCTGCTGAGCGTCGCCGTCATGGGGTGTGGTAGCCATCGGCCGTGGGCTCACGCCGCGGAAGCCGTTCCAGGCCCGTCGTCCCGCGCGATCCGCGTCGCCGTGGCCGAGCGCGGCTTCGAGCCCGATCGAGTCGTGGTCCAGGCCGGCGAGACCGTCGAGCTCATCTTCACCCGTACCGTCGAGCACACCTGCGTGACCAGCGTCGTTGTCTCGCTCGACGCCGATACGCGGATCGAGCGCGGGTTGCCGCTGGGCGTAGCGGTGACCGTGACGCTCGCGTTCGCGCGGGAGCAGCCTGGCGAGCTCGGCTTCGCGTGCCCCATGGGGATGCACGGGGGCGTGATCGAGGTGCGATGAGTCCTCGGATGATCGGGGCGTCGTCACGCTCTGTACCTGGCCCGCCAGGTGCGTGAGCACTCCCATCACACGTGACCAACTCGGTTACGGTTGGCCATGGGTGGGGCTTTGCAACCAGGCGTGGACGTTCGAGTCGACGTGGATCGGTCGTTGCAGCCGGAGCCTGGCCATGCATCGTCGTCTGCGCGCCTGGTCCGCTCCACTGATCGCGCTCGTGCTGCTGTTCTCGACCGTGACCGCCGTGGCGCACGGGAAGCGGCTGGTGGTGAAGCACCACAAGGGCGACGTCGACGCGACCGTGACTGGAGCCGGGGACGCCACATGCGGACGAGGAGGCGACGCTGGTGGTGCGCATCCAGCGGCGCGCCCACGAGGCGGGCGCGAAGCAGCACGCGCCGGTCACCGACGCCACGCTCGCCGCTCACGTCGGCGATGCGAGGCCGGCTCGAACGTCCGTGGCGCCGACACACGACGACGCCGCGCCGGGTACGTATCGCGGGACGCTCCGGTTTGCCCACGCCGGCAAGGAGACGTTCACGTCGGCGTCACGCTTCCTGGCAAGTCGGAGTGGTTGCTCCGCGTTGCCGTGACCGTCAAGAAGAACCACTGACCCATGCATCGTCACCCGTGCCGATGGTCCGCTCCGCTGATCGTGCTCGGGCTGCTGTGCGGCGGTTCCTGGGTGCCCGCGCAGGCGGAGACGCCGGCCGCCGGACCGGAGTCCACCGTGGCGCCGCACCCGGCGCACTTCCCGCACTCGTTCCTGCTGCCGATGGCCGTTCCGGGGCGTCAAGGTTCTTTCGACCTGCAGGTCAACCCGTTGCTACAGACCTCCGACGGCTCCTCGTTGGACGTGGGAGGACACCTGAGCTACGGACTGTTCGACTGGGGCGGCGTCCACCTACGAAGCCTTGGCGCCGCCACCACGCGCTTCACCGAGGTGATCGCCATGGTCGGACTCCTGCGCGACCAGCGCCGCACGCGGGGGCTCTCGCTGCTCGCGATTGTCGGGATCCCGACCGGCCCTGAAGCTGAAGCGAAGCACGGGGGGTGGGCGTACTTGCTCGGGGCCACGTGGCGCCTCACGCCGCGGTCGTGGCTGCAGTGGGACGCGAACCTCCACTACGACTTCAGCGCGCACCACCTGGTGCCCGAGAGCGGGCTCGTGGCCCGGCTCGCTACGGACTGGTTCGCCAGCCTGGACGCGCAAGCGACGCTCGGGGGCGGGACGCGACTCTCGCTCTTGCCCGGGCTCAAGCTCCGCGTGGCGTCCGGCTTGTTCGTCGGCGCCGGGTTCCAGTTCCCACTGACCGACGCCCGCGACTTCGACCGCCGGTTCTATCTCCAGCTGGAGTGGGCGCGGCATTGACGACGGTGCCGCCGTCGTCGTCGACCTGGGCGGCTTCATGGATCATCGATCCGGCATCGGGGCCGCGAGCGCCGCGTCGAGCTCGCGGCGGAGCTCGGCGTCGTCGGCGCCGATCGCACCGTCACGGCGCCAGCGCACGACGCCGTCGCGGCCGACGAGAATGTTGACCGGGTAGGTCGATACACCGAGCGCGGTCGAGGCGCGGTCGTCCGGATCCCGCCAGACCGCGAACGGCAGCTTGCGACGACGGACGAAGGCGGCGATGTCGGCCGGGGCGAGCTTGCGGTCGACGTTGATGGCCACGATCGCGAGGCCGCGGCCGCTGTCGCGGCGGTGAACGGTGGCCAGCTCGGGCAGCTCGTGGCGGCACGGCTCGCACCAGGTGGCCCACAGGTTGAGCAGCACGACCTGACCGCGTAGCGCGGCGAGCGATGCGGCGGCGCCGTCGAGCGTTCTCAGCTCGAGGCGGGGCGCGGCGACCCCGGTGGTGATCAGCGGTCGCACCGCCGCGGCCGGTGGCGCACCGGGGACGACACCGGGGAGCGCCGTCAGCGGCACGCGCACCGCGCGCAGCCGTGGCGCCGCCGGTCCATCGTTCCACATCACGACCAGTCCGTCGCCGTCACGGGCGAGGCGCGGGAAGCCGCCGTCGCGGCCCGCGATCGTCCTGCCGATGCGCAGCTCGCCACCCGCCGCGCCGGCCGCCGTGACGCGCCGGAGCAGGACGGCGGCATCTTCGCGCTCCGAGGCGACCCAGCTGACGATCGCAGACCCGTCGTCGTCGAGCGCGACCCCGACCCGGCCGAGCGGTGCGCGGGGCCCTCGCGGCCCGTCGATCTCGACCGGGGCGCCGAAGGTCACGCCGGCGTCATCGGAGAACGCGAGCTTCACGCGGTGGGTGCTCTCGGCGTAGGTGTACCAGGCGACGACCACGCGGCGTTCGCGGGCGGCCATCGCCGGACCATTGACCGGACACCCCGGCACGTTCCAGCCGTCGGCGTGGACCGTGCTGGCCGACATCCAGCGTTCACCGTCGCGGCGCGCGGCGCGGATGTCGCGGACCTCGTCGGCGGTGCGATCGCGGTAGGCGACCACCGCGCCGGTGCTGGCGATCGCCGCTGCCGTCGAGCAGCAGTCGCAGACCCGGTCATCGACGACCTCGCCGGCGGTGATCGCCGCGCCGACCCGCGCGGTGCGCAGGCTCATCGCGCCCTGGTGCGCGGTCTCGCGGCCGTCGAGCCAGAACGCGCGCACGCCGTCGCGCTCGCCGACCAGCGACACGAAGCCGTGCTCGGTCTCGGTGCGATCGTCGTGCAGCGGCCCGAGCCGCGTCCAGGTGGCGCCGCCGTCGACCGAACGCGCGACCACCGCGTCGTAGGCGTACGGCTCGGCGCCCGAGCGCTCGGCCCAGTGCGCCACCAGCGTACCGTCGCCGCTCTGGGCGACCGCGGGCACGTCGGCCCAGTTCGCAACGATCTTCGGGCCGGCCACGATCGTCACCGGCGCCGACCACGCGCCGCGCTGCCAGCGCGCGAAGCGCAGCCGATGCTCGTCGGTGGCGGTCGGCTCGAGCCAGGTTGCGACGACGCCATCGACGGTCTCCCCGAGCTGCGGCGCGAGGGCGCCGGGCGCAGCGGGCGGGTCGATCGACGCCGCAACGTACGTGTCGACGGCGGTCGCGGGCGCCGCGACCGGAGCACTGATCGCGGGCGGCGGATCGGCCTTGTTGCTGCACGCCGCGACCAGGAGGACCAGCGCCACGATCGCGAGGCGTTGCACCGCACGGACGTACCATGGGACCAGGCACGTCGTGCGTCGTGCATTGTCCCGGCTCGCGATCAATTGCGGACGAGGTGGTAGACGCGGTGGTTCAGCACCTCCGCGACATAGACGTGCACGCCGGTGCTGTCGATCACGAGGTCCTCGGGCTCGGAGCTCTCGCCGAGGATCGCGCGGAGATCCCAGCGATCGAGGAGCGTCCCGGCGCTGTCGAAGCGCACCACGGTCTGCGCCAGCGAGTCGCAGACGTGGACGACATCGTAAGGGCACGCTCGTCGCCGTGCGCCTGTCAGCCCGCGGCCGGCGCTGCGGGGCGCTCGGGAAGCGCCGGGCCGCCCGGGCCCGCACCGGCGCCGCCAAGCTCGGCCACCGGATCGCCGGTCGGCGTGAAGCGCTGGATGATGTGCGCAGCGTAGTCACCGACGAAAAGGTCGCCGGTGGAGTCGTGGTCGGGTGGCAGCCTGTGAGCGCGCGGCTCCGCGGAGTGCGAAAGGAATAGTTGCCATACTGGCAAAAAAGTATCGTTTTCCTTCCGACTGGCCGGCGTCATTCTTGCCCCATGACGCGCATCTCTCCGGCCATCCCCGTCCTCGTCCCGGTTCTCGTCGTCGTCCTCGTCCCCTGGCTCGTCGCCTGCGGCACCACCGATCCGGGTGCCGATGACGACGTCCCGGTTGCCGGTCGAGGGCTCGATCGCTGCGCGGCGGACGGCGCCGCCCTCGAGTTGTTGTGGAACGTCTCCAACCTGCACGGCGAGATCGTCGCGATGACGATCGGCGCCGACGGCACCGCGGTCCTCGGCACCGCCGATGGCGCGGTCAAGCAGTGGAGCCTCGGCGCCAGCGGCGCCGCCGCCCCGCTCCCCGACGGCCGCCCCAGCTACGGCGATCCGTTCACCGGAACCGGGCGGCCGGCGCGCGCGCTCGCGATCGGCGCCGATGGCGACTCGATCGTCGCCGCCGACGACGGCGTCGGCATCCGCGAGTGGTCCTTGGCCGATGCGTCACCTCGCCGCTCGGTGCAGCTGAAGGGCTCGCCCTTCACCGCGCTGGTGCCGCGCACCGCGACCGAGGTGATCGTCGCCGACTCCGAGCTGGGCGGCCAGATGCGCGTCGTCGATCTCGTCACCGGCCTCGCCGGCGGTCAGTTCGAGACCGCGCTGTGGGGCGTGACCGCCTTCGCGACCGACCGTTCGACCGGCGCAGGACGCGGCGGCGAGTCCTTCTACGTCGTCGGCCACGACTACCTGAGGGCGGCGGTCGAGCGCCGCACGTTCGTCGACCCCGACGTGGTCGCCGATCGCTGGGACCCGCAGACCGTCGACGGCTCGATCCGCTCCGCCGCGGTCTCGGCTGACGGCGCCTGGCTGGTCACCGGCGGCGATGGCCATGTGATGGTCTTCGACACCACCGATCTCGCCGCCGGCCCGGTCGCCACCCTGGCGCTCGAGGCCGCCAAGTTCATCCCCTCCGCGCGCTCGGTCGCCTTCACGGCATCCGGCGACCACGTCGCCGTCGCCCTCGACGGCCGCGTCGTGCTCGTGACCCGCGACCTCACCACCGAGATCGCCTCGATCGACGTTGCGACCCCGGTCGCCGTCGGCGCCGATCCCTCGGGCGAGCGTCTCGTCGTCGCTTCGGCCGACGGTCGCTTGCGCGCCGTCGGCTGTCAGTGAACGGCGATCGCGTGTGTTACTAACGGATGTCGTGAACCCTGATGAGCACCGACCCGCGGCGCACTCGCCGGCCGAGCACGCCGCGCCAGCCTCGCCCGCGAAGGTGAAGGACCCGGTGTGCGGGATGCTGGTGGTGCCCGGTCAGGCTCGGGGCGGCAGCTTCGATCACGAGGGCGTGACCTACTGGTTCTGCAGCTCGAGGTGCCACGAGAAGTTCCGCGCCGACCCGGCGGCCTATCTCACGCCGGCGTCGGCTCCGGTCGCTGCGGCCAAGGCGCTGCCGGTCGTCGCGACCGGTCCGGCGCCCGGTGTCGAGTACACGTGCCCGATGCACCCGGAGATCGTCCGCACCGGCCCGGGGTCGTGCCCGATCTGCGGCATGGCGCTGGAGCCGCGGACCATCACCGCTGGCGAAGAGGACAACAGCGAGCTGCGTGACATGACTCGCCGGTTCGTCGTCGGCCTGGTGCTGACGCTACCGGTCTTCGCGCTGGCGATGTCCGACCTCATCCCCGGCCGACCGGTCCAGGATACGCTCGGCGTTCGCACCATCGTCTGGATCCAGCTGGTGCTGGCGACGCCGGTGGTCCTGTGGGGTGGCTGGCCGTTCTTCGTGCGTGGGTGGGCGTCGGTGGTCAACCGGCGCCTCAACATGTTCACGCTGATCGCGATCGGCGTCGGCGCCGGGTACGCCTATAGCCTGGTCGCGGCCATCTTCCCCAGCCTGCTGCCGGCGTCGTTCCGGAAGCATGGCGGTGCGCCCGACGTCTACTTCGAGGCGGCGGCGGTGATCACGACGCTGGTCTTGCTCGGCCAGGTGCTCGAGCTCCGCGCGCGGAGCCAGACGTCGAGCGCGATCCGGGCGCTGCTCGGCCTGGCGCCCAAGACGGCGCGCGTCGTCCGCGACGGCGGCGCCGAGGAGGACCTCGCCCTCGATCAGGTCCAGCCGGGCGACCGGTTGCGGGTGCGGCCCGGCGAGAAGGTGCCGGTCGACGGCATCGTGCTCGACGGCGCCAGCGCCGTCGACGAGTCGATGGTCACCGGCGAGCCGATCCCGGTCGAGAAGAGCGTCGGCAGCGGGGTCACCGGCGGCACGGTCAACGGCACCGGTGGCTTCACGATGAAGGCCGAGCGGGTCGGCGCCGACACGCTGCTGGCGCAGATCGTCCGCATGGTCAGCGAGGCGCAGCGTAGTCGGGCGCCGATCCAGCGCCTGGCCGATCTGGTCTCGGCCTGGTTCGTGCCTGCGGTGCTGGCGACCTCGATCGCCACCTTCGTGGTGTGGAGCCTGGTCGGGCCCGAACCCCGCCTGGCCTACGCGCTGGTCGCGGCAGTGGCGGTGCTGATCATCGCGTGCCCGTGCGCGCTCGGCCTCGCGACGCCGATGTCGATCATGGTCGGCACCGGCCGCGGCGCGACCGCGGGCGTCCTGATCAAGAACGCCGAGGCCCTCGAGGTGATGGAGAGGGTCGACACCCTGGTCGTCGACAAGACCGGCACGCTCACCGAGGGCAAGCCGAAGCTGGCCACCGTGGTGGCGACCGGCGGCGTCGACGAGGCCGAGCTCCTCCGTCTCGCCGCCAGTCTGGAGCGCGGCAGCGAGCATCCGCTCGCCGCCGCGATCGTCGCCGGCGCCGAGGAGCGCGGCGTCGCGCTGGTGTCGGCGCTCGACTTCGAGTCGGTCACCGGCAAGGGCGTGGTCGGGACGATCGACGGTCGCAAGGTTTCGCTCGGCAATCGCAAGCTGCTCGACGAGCTGGGCGTCGAGCTTGGCGCGCTCGGCGAACAGGCCGAGGCGCTGCGCCGCGATGGCCAGACCGTGATGTTCGTGGCCGTGAACGGCACCGCGGCCGGGTTGCTCGGCGTCGCCGATCCGATCAAGAGCTCGACGGCGGAGGCGATCCGGATGCTCCACGCCGAGGGCATCCGCATCGTCATGCTCACCGGCGACAGCCGTACCACCGCCGAGGCGGTGGCCAAGAAGCTCGGTCTCGACGAGGTCGAGGCCGAGGTGCTGCCCGAGCAGAAGGTGGAGGTCGTCAAGCGGCTCCAGAAGGAAGGGCGGGTGGTGGCGATGGCCGGCGACGGCGTCAACGATGCCCCGGCGCTGGCTCAGGCCCACGTCGGCGTCGCCATGGGCACCGGCACCGACGTCGCGATGGAGAGCGCGAGCGTGACCCTGGTCAAGGGCGACCTGCGCGGCATCGCCAAGGCGCGCCGTCTGTCGCGCGCCACCATGCGCAACATCCGCCAGAACCTGTTCTTCGCTTTCATCTACAACGCGCTCGGCGTGCCGCTCGCCGCCGGCGTCCTGTACCCGATCTTCGGGCTGCTGCTGTCGCCGATGATCGCGAGCGCGGCGATGAGCCTCAGCTCGTTCTCCGTGATCGCCAACGCCCTGCGGCTACGGCGGCTCGCGCTCTGACCTTTGGATTGGACGAATCGGCCGGCTCGATGATGTGCATCGCGCCCGCGTCGGGTCGGCGTAGACGTTGTATCGTTCGATCGTGATCGGACAGACCCTCGGCACCTACCGCATCGAGCGTGAGCTAGGCCGTGGCGGCATGGGGGCGGTGTACGCCGCGGTCCATACCATCCTCGGTCGCCGGGCGGCGGTGAAGGTGCTGCTCGCCGAGCTGTCGCGCAACGAGCAGGTCGTGCAGCGCTTCTTCAACGAGGCCAAGGCGGCGACGGCGATCAAGCACCCGAGCATCGTCGAGATCTACGACTTCGGCTGGGCCGCCGACGGCAGCGCCTACATCGTGATGGAGTTGATGGACGGCGAGTCGCTGGCGTCGCGGCTCAAGCGCGCCGGCCGGTTGCCGGTGGCGACGGCGCTGCACCTGGCGCGGCAGATCGCCAACGCGCTCGGCGCGGCCCATCGGGCCGGGATCATCCACCGCGATCTCAAGCCCGACAACGTCTTCCTGGTGCCCGACATCGAGGTCGCGGGTGGCGAGCGCGTCAAGCTGCTCGACTTCGGCATCGCCAAGCTGACCGGCGCGCTGAGCGGCGACAGCTCGCGCACCAAGACCGGCTCGATCATGGGCACGCCGACGTACATGTCGCCCGAGCAATGCGAGGGCTCGCGCGAGGTCGATCATCGCACCGACCTGTACGCGCTGGGCTGCATGACCTTCGAGATGCTGAGCGGGCGGCCGCCGTTCGCCGACGGGGGCACCGGCGCGATCATCGCCGCGCACCTGCTGACGCCGCCGCCGCGGTTGCTCGACCTGGTGGCCGACGTTTCGCCCGAGGTCGACGCCCTGGTCGCGCGGCTGCTGGCCAAGGCTGCGGGCGATCGGGTGCAGACCGCCGACGAGGCCGCGCAAGCCTTCGGTCGCCTGAGCGGGCATGCCAGCATGCCTCCGGGCGGGGTGGTGGCGTCGCCAAGCGCGCCGACGCTGGGCGTCCCGTCGCGGCTGGCGAGCACGCCCGGTACTCCGACGACGCTGTCGGCCGCCGCCGCGGCGGGATCGGTGGCCGGCACGGCGCCACCGTCCGGTCGCGGCATGTGGTTCGCCCTCGGCGCGGCGGGGCTGGTGGCGGCGGCGATCGCCGCTTTGGTGATCGCCGGGGGCGGGGGCGGGGGCGGGGCGGGAGCCGGCGTGGTGGCCGGTGGTGATGCGCCGTCCGCGCCGCCGCTCGATGCGGGTGCCATCGCGGTGACGTCCGACGCCAGCGCGGGGGTCGACGCGGCGTCGGTCGACCCGTTGCTCGAGCCGGCGCGCGCCGCGCTCGCCGACCGGCGGTGGAGCAGCGCGCTGTCGCTGGCCGAGGACGTGCTCGCCCAGGATCCGGATCATGGCGAGGCGCGGGCCATCGCGGCCGCAGCGACCCGCGGGCAGAAGGCGTCGGCCGCGCTCGATGTGATGGAGGCGGCGGTGAGCAAGAAGGGTTGGCGTGCGGTCCGAGACGCGTACGACGAGGTCATCGAGCACAGCCCACCCGGCGATCCGGATCGAGCCGAGGCCGACGCGCTGCTCGCTCGGGCGCGGCCGCCGGCGATCGCCGACGCCAGGCGGGCGATCGAGAAGGACGTCAAGGCCGCCCGCTGCGATGCCGCCCGACGCCGGGCGGCCGACGAGGTGGTGGCATGGGGCGACGCGGCCGACGAGCTGACGCGGGTCGCCGCGCGCTGCAAGGCCACCGCCGTCGACGGCGGCGTGCCCATGCCGCCGGAGCCGGATCCGGTTCCAGTCCGGCCGGACCCCAACCCGGGAGCACTCGGCCGGGAACAGATCAAGAAGGTCATGAGCCGCACCCGAAGTAAGTTTGCCCGCTGCGGCGAGCAACACAAGCTGGCGGGTCGGGTCGCCGCGCGGGTGACGATCGGACCCAGCGGCACCGTCACCGATGCGACGGTCGCCGGCGGCGACGGCGGCGCCGGCGACGAGTGCATCGCCCAGGCGCTTCGCGCCCTGCAGTTTCCCGCCAGCACGAATCCGGTGACGATCACCTGGCCGATCGTCTTCGCCGCCGCGCCGGAGCAGCCGGCGGTGGTGCCCTAGCCTCAATGCCGATCGGTTAGCGTCAAGTGATCGAGATGATCCACGTTTCCGCTCGCCCTGAGCGAAACGCGAGCGCACGCGAGCGTGAGTCGAAGGACGTACTCCGTCGAGGTCTCACCCTTCGACTCGGCCGCTGCGCGGCCTCGCTCAGGGTGAACGGGGGTGGAAGTGATCGACATGATTGGACTGCCGTCGCCAAGTGACTGGCATTGGCCCTAGCCTCCGCACGACTAGAACGTCACGGCGGCTTCGGTCAGCCCGATGACCTGCATCGCGCCCGGGTCGGCGGTCGCGTCGTCGCTCTGGAACACGTCTTCCGACGAGAAGTCGAGGCGAGCCTCGGCGCGGATCGTGACGCGCTCGTGGACCTTGTAGGCGGGCGCGACGCTGACGTTGATCAGGGTCTGCTCGGCGCCGGTGCGGGCACCGTCGCCGTCCAGGAACGCCTCGACGCGGCCGCACAGCGACAGCTTGTCGTCGATCCGCATCACCGGCTGGACGCCGAAACCCATCCACATGCCGTCCTCGCCCATGGCCGCGACGCCTTCCTCGAAGCCGACGTTGGCCTGCAGCCAAAGGTCCATCTTGGCCATCTTGATCACCGCGGTCGCGTCGAGCGTCGCGCGCCAGTCGGTGTTGTTGGTTTCCTTGCCAGCGTAGCTCGAGATCACCAGGCCGAGCTTCTCCTTGGTGACGCCCAGCTTGGCGACGATGGTCTTGTTGTCGTTGTTGTCGACGATCAGATCCCAGCCGCTGACCGCGCCGAGCGCGACGTCGAGGGTGTCGCTGATCTTGTACGTGCCGAGAGCGCCGACATTGGTCGCCGGCTCGGCGAGGCCGAACAGGAAGCCGCGCGAGATCGTCGGGTTGGCCGGCGACTCGATCACCTCGATGCCGTTGTAGGTGACGAACTTGCCGGCCTTGAACCCCAGACCGGAGGCGGCGGTGTAGCTGACGTAGGCCTCCTGGATGTCGAAGTAGCTGGGGCCGACCGGACTGAGGTACGTATTGAGGAACGCGTCGGTACCGGCGTCGATCTCGACGGCGTAGGCGAACTTGTCGTCGCTACCGGTCACGGCGAGGTGGGCCTGGTTGAGCAGGAACGTGTTATGCGGCGCCGTGTACGAGTGAAACGGCGTCACGCCGCCCGCCGGTTTCATCAGGTTGTAGTTGTAGGTCGCGGCCACATGCCCGGACAGCTTGATGAGTGACGCGTCGGCCGCCTCGGCCTCGCCATGGGGAGGGTCCTCGGCGCTCGCCACCGCGGTGGGCTCGGTGACGGCGACCGGCGCGACCTCGGGCGTGACCGCTGCCGGGTCGGGGTGGGCCGGCGCTCCGGCGGCGGGGTCCTCGGGCTCGGGCTGCGCCGCGACGGAGCCAGCCTGCAGCAGGGACACCGCCAGGGCGGTACGGAACGTGATGGTGCGCATCGAGTCGAGCCTCCTGGGGTGAAGTTCTCACCCGCGTTGTTTCGGCACCGTATCCGGCAAAAGGCACCGGCAGGTTTCCGCGGTGCAACTCTTGACGCTACTTTGATGAGTCCCGGTCGCGTTCTGAGCCGGCGCCCCGGTCAACCGCTCGCGAGGTCGCGCACGAAGCGTGCGATGGTGGCGCCGATCTGATCGAGGGGCAGGACGTGCGACGCGGCGCGCAGGTCGGCGGCGGCCTTGGGCATGCCGTAGACCACGCTGCTGGCCTCGTCCTGGGCGATCGTACGCCAGCCGGCGGCCCGCAAGGCGGCGAGTCCGGAGGCGCCGTCGCGACCCATGCCGGTGAGCAGCGCCGCCACGCCCGGGTGGCGGCGGCGGATCAGGCTGGTGAACAGGACGTCGATCGACGGCTTGTGCGCCGCCTCGCGCGGCCGTGACGTGAAGCCGAGCGAGCCATCGGGCTCGACGATCATGTGCTGACCGGTCGCGGCGACGTACACGGTCCCGCCCCGTGGCCGCACCCCTGCGGTGGCAAGCTCGACCTCGAGCCCGCTCGAGCGCGACAGCCACTGCGCCATGCCCTCGCTGAACTGAGGATCGATATGCTGGACGATGAGCACGGCGGCGTTCGGCGACGGGGCCAGTCCGGCCAGCACCACGGCGAGGGCCTGGGGACCGCCGGTCGACGCGCCCAGCGCCACGATGACCGGGCGCGGCGACGGTCCGGCTGCCGTGGGTCGCGGCAATGGCGCCGGCGTCTCGCGACCGATCAGGCGCCGGAGCAGGGCCAGCTTGCCACGCAGGGCGACGACGTCGGCGACCCCGGAGGCCAGCCTGGGGAGCACGATCACGTCGACGGCGCCGGCGGTCATGGCGTCGAACGTGTTGGCCCGCGACAGCGTCGAGTCGTCCGCGATCACGATGACCGGACACGCCAGCTCGGTCGCCAGCGTCCGCGCCAGCTCGGTGGCGCCGTCGAGCGAGGCAGCGATCAGCGCGGCGTCGGGGCGCTCGGCGAGCGCGTGGGCCACGGCGCGCTCGGCGTCGCCGGCGGTCCACACGATGGTGACGCCGCTCTCACCGGCGAGCCCGCGGCGCAGGACCTCGATCGCCGCCACGGAGCCGTGCACGATCGCGAGCTTCACGTCGCCGCGCCGATCAGGTCGAGCACCGCCTCGGCCAGCGCGTCGTCGTGAAAGTCGCCCTTGCCGAGGTAGTAGTCGGCGCCAACCTCGAGGCCGCGGGCGCGGTCCTCGGGCCGCTCCTTGTACGACACCACGATCACCGGCGTCGACTGCAGCCGCGAGTCCTGCTTGATCGATCGGACCAGATCGAGACCGTTCATGCGCGGCATGTCGATGTCGGTCACGATCAAGTCGAACGCAGCGTCGCGGACCAGGTTCCAGGCCGAGACGCCGTCGATGGCGACCGTGACGTCGTAGCCACGCGAGGTCAGGATCTGGCGGTGGACCTCGCGCACCGTCAACGAGTCGTCGACGACCAGGATCCGTCGCGCGCCGCGGGCGGCGCGGACGCCGTCGCGCGCGACCCGGACCACCGAGCCGGCGGCGAGCAGGCGGACGATCGATCGCACCAGGTCCTCGACGTCGATGATCAGCAGCGGCTCGCCGCCGGCGTTGACCGCCGCGGCGGCGATATCGGCGACCCGTCCCAGCCGGGGATCGAGCGTGTGGACGACCAGATCCTGCTCGCCCAGCACGCGGTCGACCTCGACGGCGACCCGATGGGCTCGATCGCTGACCACGACGATCGAGAGCTCGTCGCCGTGGCTGCCTTCGCCGGTCAGCTCGAGCACCTGACGGGCCTGGACCAGGCCCACGTTCTCGCCGTCGAGGACGACGTACTGCCGGCCCTCGACGACGCGCAACGCGCTGGCCGGCAGCTGGAGCAGCCGATCGGTCCGCAGCAGCGGAAAGGCGTAGGGCTCGCCGGCGATCTCGACCACCACGGCGCGGGTCACCGAGCGGGTCAGCGGCAGCTGGATGTGGAAGGTGGTGCCGCGGCCCGGTTCGGTGAGGGTGCGGACCGAGCCGCCGAGCTCCTGCACCGTCGACCGGACCACGTCGAGGCCGACCCCGCGTCCCGAGATCTCGGTGACCTCCGGGGCGGTCGAGAAGCCGGACATGAAGATGTACTCGATGGCCTGGGCGTCGGTGAGCGCCGCGGCGCTCCGTTCATCGAGCAACCCGCGGGCGGCGACCAGGGCGCGGATCTTCGCGACGTCGATCCCGCGGCCGTCATCGGCGATGGTCAACGACAACACGCCAGCGGCGTGGCGGGCTTCGAGCCGGATCCGGCCGCGTTCGGGCTTGCCGGCGGCGGCCCGGGTCTGCGGGTCCTCGATGCCGTGGTCGACCGAGTTGCGGACCATGTGGTTGAGCGCGGCCTCCATGCGGTCGAGGATGTCGCGATCGACGGCCGTGTCCTCGCCCACGACGACCAGCTCGATCTGCCGGCCGAGCTTGCGGGCGAGATCGCGGACCAGGCGGCCGAAGCCGGCCGCGCCATCGCTGAACGGCCGCATGCGGGTCGCGATCGCGGCGCGATACAGCCGGGTGCTGATCTCCTCGAAGCGGCGGGCCAGATCTTCCAGTTCGCTGCGACAGGCCGCCACCGCCCGGCGGTTCGACGCCAGGCCGTCGCGAACCTCGATGAGGAGCTGGGGGTCGGCGGCGGCGCCGTTGCGGTCGACGCGGCCGAGGGTGTCGCCGATGGTCGATTGCTGGGCGCGGATGCGGTCGAGCGCGGTCACGAAGTCGCCCATGCTGCGCGCCTCGACCAGCGCTTCGCCGGCGAGGCCGAGCAGCCGATCGAGGTTGCCGGTGGCCACCCGCACGAAGCGGTCGCCGGCGCCGGGCAGGGCGACCGCCTCGCTGCCGGCCGGCGCTGGCAGCGCGGTCGGGGCGGCGGGCCGCGCCGTCGGGTGCACGCCGTCGTGGCGCCGATCGTCGAGGCGGCCGATCAAGGTCTCGAAGCGCGCCGTCTCGCGTTCGAGGTAGCCCTCGATGGCGTCGGCGCGCATCTCCGCCATGGTGGCGAGCTCGTCGCGGCCGAGCTGCAGCGTGGCGACCACCTCGCCGGTCACCGGCATCCGGCTCTCCTGGAGCGCGAGCACGATCTGATCGAAGGCGTCGGCGAGGCGGCGGGCCGGTTCGAGGTTGACGATCTTGGCCGCGGCGTGGACCGCCTCGACGGCGGCGGCCAGCGCGTCGAGTCGTTCACGCGGCGACGGATCCGACGCCAGGCCGTCGAGGGCTTCGTCGATGGCCGGCAAGCGGGTGCGGAGCTCGTCGCCGAACAGCGCGATCAGCGACGGTGCCCCGGCGGCGCGGGGCGGCGCGGCGCCGGTCAGCCGAACCAGATCGCGCAGCACCGCGGCGAGATCACCGGCGCGGGCGGTGCCGAACGCGGGCAACTCGGCCTCCGTGGTGGTGGCGATCGCGCCCAGCAGGTCGCAGGCGCGGAGCAGCACGTCGATGGCCTCGCTGCCCAGCGCGATGCGACGCAGCTGCGCGGCGACGAAGCACTCCTCGACCGCGTGGGCGATCCGCACCGCCGGCTCGACGCCGACCACGCGGGCCGCGCCCTTGATCGAATGGGCGGCGCGCATCATCCGATCGAGGTCGCCGTCGCCGCGCTCGACGGCGAGCAGTCCGCTGGCCAGCGTGGCGACCTGGCCGCCGACGTCGGCCTGGAACATGTCGAACAACGACGAGCTGAGGAAGTCATCGCGGCTCATCCCAGCGACCTCCGCAGGGACGCGAACAGCGACTCCATCGAGAGGTACCCGACCTTGTGCTCGCGCCACGCGACGACGCCGCGGGTGTGGGTGCCGATCGCGGCGGTGACGGTCATCGGCGCCGATTCGATCTCGTCGCTACCGAACCCGACCACGTTGAAGACCTCGTCGACGGGGAACACCCAGAACTCCTGGTCGCGGCGCGTGACCACCAGCCGCCGGACCGGCGATCGCGCCGCCGGCTCGTCGAGGCCGACCACGCGGTGAAGCGAGGCGCACAGCTGGAGCTGGCCGTGGACGTTGACCATGCCGAGCAGCGCGCCGCTGGTGCGGTGGGGGATGCGATGGATGCGGCGATCGGTGATCACCTCGACCACCGCGGCGGTGTCGATCCCCAGCCACTCGTTGCCGAGGCGGATCAGCAGCAGGGACCGATCGGCGCGCCGGGTGCGCGTCGAGCGGGCGGCGACGTTGTCGGTCTGCTCGGCGAGGTAGCCTTCCGGCGGCGGCCGATCGACCAGGCTGCGGCCGGCGGCGGCGAACACCGAACAGTTGCGGCAGTGCACGGCCGCAACCAGCTCGGGGCACGATCGATCACCGCGGACGCCGATGGCCTCCCAGCAGCGGCCGGCGAGGCGAAGCGCGATCTGCTCGTCGGTCATGACCGTCCGCCACGCAGCCGATGCGCCCGGCGCCGAAAGTTGGCAGCGGCGGCGGCATCACCGCGCTGCTCGGCGAGCAGCGCCAGGTGGAGCAGGCTGGCCTGGTTGCCAGGGTCGCAGTAGAGCGCCCGGGCCAGGTACTTCTCGGCGAGCGCACGGTCGCCGCGGGCGCTCTCGATCACGCCGAGCAGGTGGTACGCCTCGCCATCTGGACCGAGTCGCTCGAGGTGGCCGGTGAGCAGCGTCGCGGCGGCCGCCAACTCGCCGCGATCGGCGAGCAGCCGCGCTCGTTCGACCGCACCGTCGGCCGCCGGCGGCGGGCTCGCCGGGGGCACCGGCGTGGCCGGGGCGGCCGCCGGCGGCCGCCCGAGGTTGACCCCGGTGACCGGCGGCGGCGACAGCTCGACCGCCACGGTCGTGGGCACCGCGACCGCGGCCCGGCGGTACGCGAACCCCGACGGATCGCCGTCCATCGCGAGGCCAAAGGCGGCGCCATCGATCAGATCGGCGTGACCGACGACCAGGGTGCCGTCGTCGGCGAGCAGCTCGACGAGCGAGGTCAGGACGCGGACCCGTGACTCGGCGGTCAAGTAGATGAGGAGGTTGCGGCACAAGATCACGTCGAAGCGTCCGCGCACCGTGCCGCCGAGGGCCAGCGCGTTGCCGCGCACCAGCTCGACGCGCTCGCGCAGCCGCGGGTCGAGGACCCAGCGGTCGCCGAGCGGGCTGAAGTGGCGCGTGCGGACCAGCGAGAGGTCGCCGCGGAAGGAGTGGCGGCCGTACACCGCCTGGCGGGCGCGGTCGAGGGCACGGACGCTGACGTCGACCGCGACCACCTCGAGGCGGGCGAGGTCGAAGCCGTCGTCGACCAAGGTCATCACGACCGAATAGGGTTCCTCGCCGGTCGAGCACGGAACCGACAGCACGCGCAGCCGGCGGCCGGGCGTCCAGTCGCGGACGCTGCGCGCGATGACCCGGAATGGCTCGCGGTCGCGGAAGAACCAGGTCTCGGGGACCACGACCTCCTCGATCAGCGCCGCGCGCTCGACGAGGTCGCGCCGCAGCCGGTCGGCGTACTCGGCGATGGTCGCCGTGCCGAGGCTGCGCATGCGCTCCTGCGCGGCGCGCTCGAGCGTGGTGGCGCCGAGCACGTCGGCGGCGAGGCCGATCTCGCTGGCGAGCACGGCGCGGACCACCTCGAGGGTCACGCCGGTTCCCTGCCGGCCTCGGCCACGGCCGCATAGAGGAGCGCGCGCAGGGACTCGGGTAACAGCGCCGTGACCTCGACGAGCTGGATCAGCGCGCCGTGCGCGATCGTGGGCGAGCGCAGCACCCGTCCCAGGTACGGTGCGTCGGGCACGGTCACGCCCGGGTCGTGGGCGGCGCGCTCGTCGATCCGCTCGACGTCGGTGACCTGCTCGGCGAGCAGTCCGAGCGGACGGGGGCCGCTGGGCGTGGGGTAGTCGACCACGACCAGGCGGCTGCTCATGCGCGCCGGGCACGGCTGACCGCGCAACAGCCGCACCAGATCGATCACCGGCGTCACCTCGCCGCGCCAGGTCGCCAGGCCGGCGACCTCGGGCGGCGCGTGAGGCAAGGCGCGCAACGCGACCGCCGGCACGACCTCGCGCACGACCCGCGCGTCGAGGGCGAAGCGATCCGGTCCGATCTGGATGATCAGGACCAGCATCCAGTCAGGCGCTGACCTTGAAGTGCGAGATCTCGGTCTTGAGACCATCGACCGCGGTTCGCAGGTGCGAGGTCGCCGAGTTCAGCTCGCGCACCGAGCTGACCGACTGGCGGGCACCCTCGTTGAGCTGCAGCATGGCGTCGTTGATCTGCTTGGCGCCCTGCGACTGGGCGCGCATGCCCTCGTTGACGGTCTCGAAGCGCTGGTTGATGGCACCGACGCGCTCGATGATCTCGCCGAGCTGGGCGCCGATGCGGGCGACCGTGGTCACGCCCTGGCGCACGTCCTCCGCGAACCGGTCCATCTCCATCACGCCGGCGGTGACCGCGCTCTGCATCTGGCGAACCATCTGCTCGATGTCGAGGGTCGAGACCGCGGTCTGATCGGCGAGCCGTCGGATCTCGCGAGCCAGGACCAGGAAGCCGAGGCCGTACTCGCCGGCCTTCTCGGCTTCGATGGCCGCGTTGACCGACAGGAGATTGGTCTGGTCGGCGACCTTGGTGATGGTCGTGACCACGACGTTGATGTCGGCCGCCTTCTCGCGGATCACCGACAGCTTGCTCGAGATCGATCCGGTCGAGCGGTCGAGTTGCTGCATGGACGCATCCATCCCGGCCAGGCCGGCGCGTCCGTCGTCGGCGAGTCGGGCCGCCGCCGTCGCCACGCTGCGCACGTTGTCCATCGTGGTCAGGAGCTCACCACTGGTCGCCGAGATCTCGCGCACCGCGGCCGCGATCTGCGCCGTCGAGGCGCCGAACCCGTTGATCGTGGCCTCCTGCTCGGTGCTGGTGGCCGAGAACTGGGTCGCCGTCGACATGAGCTGGATCGACGCCTCCTTGACCCGGGTCACCAGCGAGTTGAGGCTCGCGGTCATGGCCTTGATCGACGCCAGCAGACGGCCGGCCTCGTCGTCGCTCTCGGCGGCCACCGAGACCGTGAGGTCGCCCGACGCGACCCGGCTGGCGGCGTCGGTGGCGGTCTCGAGGTGCCTGGTCAGGCGCCCGGTGATGCCGACCGTGAGCATCATGATGGCGAGCGCCAGCGCCACCAGGCCGATGGCGAGCCACCGCATCACGCGCTGGCGGTCGGCGAGGATCATGGCGGCCCGATCTTCGTTGCGCTTGCTGCCGGCCAGCGCCAGCCGCACCGTCTCGTCGATCGCGATCCGATGCTGTTCGTACTGCGGCCCGAGCTTGTCGCTCACGATCTTCCGGGCTTCGTCGCGGCGCGCGGCCGCGACCACCGGATCTTGCTCGGCGCGGGCTTGCTGGATCTTGGGCAGGTACTCCTGGTCCCGGGTGGCGTAGAAGCTCTTGGCCGGGGTGAGCGAGTCCACGACCAGCGCTTGCCGCAGCGGGCCTTCGGGTAGTTCCTCGACCCACACCGCGTGGCGCTCGTCGTACTCCTCGCGCAGCGCGCGCGACCGTTCGTACAGTCTCAACGCGGTGGCGTCATCGATGTCGCCGAGCAACTGCAGGACGACCAGGTACGACTCGATGATGTACTCCGGTGGCGGTAGCACATCGGCGACGACGTCCTTGTCCTGGATGATCTGCCGGTAGAGCGGACTGTTGATCTTGATCTCGTCCACGGTTCGAAACGCGACCAGGGTGAAGACCCCGAACGCGGCCAGGAAGATCATGAAGAGTCCGCCGAGCCGGACCGAAAGCTTGACGTTCTTGAGCAAGGAAGCCCCCCGGGGTGCGTCGCCGCACGCCGGCAGTATTCCACGTCGGCGTTGGCGGTTGACAGCACCGGGCGAGGAACTGGATCCTGGTCTGGTGAACAGGGATCCCTTCGACCAGGCGCCGGATCACCTCGATGCCGAGCTGGTGCCGACCCAGATCCTGAAGGGCGGCTCGCCGGCCGCGGATCTCGACCCCGCGGAGCTGGAGCTGGCCCCGTTGCTGGACGTCACGGCGGGCAGCGTGGTGATCGCGGGCCACGACGACAAGACGATGGATGGCAGCGCCGAGCCGTCGGCCATGGCGCGCCTGCGGGTCGCCGACGGCGACGAGATCGCCCGCGGCGGCATGGGATCGGTGCACCGGGTCCACGATCCCGGGATCCGGCGCTGGGTCGCCCTCAAGCGGGTCGACGCCCAGCAGGCGCGCCTGGTCCCCGAGGTCGCGCACCTCCTGCTCGAGGAGGCCCAGATCACCGGCCAGCTCGAGCATCCCAACATCGTGCCGGTCTACGATCTCGGCGCCGATCCGGCCGGGCACCCGATGTTCACCATGAAGCTGGTCGAGGGGGAGACCCTGACCGCGCTCATCGGTGGTTCGGATCGGCGCGGCCACTCCGCCGAGCAGCTGCGCGTCATCCTCGACGCGCTGGTCAAGGCGTGTGATGCGGTCGCGTTCGCCCACAGCCGTGGCGTCATCCACCGCGACCTCAAACCCGACAACATCATGATCGGCAGCTTCGGACAGGTCTACGTCGTCGACTGGGGCTGCGCGCTGCTCCGACAATCCCGCGCCGTCACCGGCGACCGCGAGTCGAGCGTGACCGTGCATTCGGCCGGCACGGCGAGAACCTCGCCGCTGGCGGTGCTGGGCACGGTCGCCTACATGGCGCCCGAGCAAGCCCGCGGCGAGCTGGCGACCATCGACGAGCGCAGCGACGTGTACTCGCTGGGCGGGATCCTCTACCAGGTGCTGACCAGGCGGCCGCCGCATCGCGGCAAGGATCCGGCGGCGTCGATGCTGCTGGCACAGGCCGGCGACGTCACCCCGCCGGCCGATCTGCGGCCGCACTTCGACATCCCGGCCGAGCTGGCCCAGATCGCGATGAAGGCGCTGGCACCGTTGCCCGTGGATCGATATCAGACGGTGATCGAGCTGCGCGATGCGGTGCGCAACTTCCTCGCCGGCGGGAGCTGGTTGCCCCATCGTCGTTTTGCACCCGGCGACGTCATCATCGCCGAGGGCGATGCCGGCGATGCTGCCTACATCATCGTCGCGGGCACCTGCGAGGCCTCGCGATCGATCCAGGGCACCGCGACCGTGATCCGGACCATGGGGCCGGGTGAGGTGTTCGGCGAGACGGCGATCTTGACCGAGCAGCCACGGTCGGCCACGGTGGTGGCCCGGACCGCCGTGGTCGCGACGGTGATCACGCGCGAAGCCCTCGAGGGCGAGCTGCCCGGCTCGTCGTGGATCGGTGCCTTCGCCCGCTCGCTCGCGACCCGCTTTCGCGAGGCCGAGCTGCGCGCCGACGCGACCTACAGCCTGGCCGGGCGGGTCGTCGACGCGGCTCGGGTCCACGTCCTGGTCGGCGGCGTGGCTCGCGACGGCCACCTCGAGGTGCCGTGGCCGCCGCTGCGCCAGTCGATCGCGGCGGCCTTCGGCGTCGCCGAGCATCAGGTCGACGGGATCATCGACGAGGCCGCCGAGCTTCAGGTCGACGAGGCGCGCGGCGTCATCAAGTTGCGCGCCGCTACGTGACCGGCGCCGGCGCCGCGCGGGCGGTGGCCAGCTGGTCGGCTGCCGGTGCGTCGACCGCGGTGAAGCGAAGCCGGAAGCCGAGCTTCGAACGGTGCGTCCACGGCATGACCTTGCCGTAGATCGTGCCCGCCGCGTCGGAGAGCTGGAGGCGGACGTCGGTGAACACGCGGGGCGGGCGGTCGCACAGCACGTCGGCCTCGCACCCGGACACCCGGACCAGCCACCCCACGTAACGGCCGTCGCTGACCTGCTTGCCATCGACCATCGCGTAGCTGATGGCGATCGGCGCCGACAGCTCGACCATGGTCATGTCGCGCTCGGGCAGCGTCCGCGGCAGGGCACCGACGCCGCCGATGCCGATGCCGCCGAGCTCGTGCACCGTGACCGGTTCGGCGAAGCCCTTGGCGCGGATCTGGAGCGTCGCATCGATGCGCAGGTCGGTCCCGGCCGCCGCCGCGGTCGCCGCCGAGATCAAGATCTGGCCGCCGACCGTGGTCGACTCGATGCGCGCGGTCAGGTTCACCGGTGAGCCGACCACGCCGTACTTGGCGCGCCGTCGCGAGCCGATGTTGCCGGCGACCACCTCGCCGGTATGGACGCCGACGCCCATCTCGATCGCCGGCAGGCCGGCGGCGACGTGGCGGCGGTTGATCGCGGGCACCGCGAGCTGCATGTCGATCGCGCACGACACCGCGCGCCGGGCGTGGTCGGCGTGACGGACCGGAGCGCCGAAGATGACCAGCACGGCATCGCCGAGGATCTCGTCGATGGTGCCGCCGTGGCCCATGATGATGTCGGTCATGGTCTCGAGGAAGCCGTTGAGGAGCGCGACCACCTGTTCGGGCAACAACCCCTCGGACAGCGGCGTGAAACCGCGGATGTCGGCCATGAGCACGGTCACCAGGCGGCGTTCGCCGCCCAGGGTGAGGCCGTCGGCGCGTTCCAGGAGATCGTCGACGATCTCGTCGGAGACGTAGCGTCCGAACACGCTGCGGATGAACCGGTTCTGGCGCTCGACCTCGGCGAACGCGCGATCGCGCTCGAGCAGCCGGACGTAGGCGGTCGAGTGGTAGCGGACCCGCGCCACCAGCTCCTTCTCGTGCGGCAGCTTGACCAGGTAGTCGTTGGCGCCGCGCGCGAAGGCGGCGACCTTGATCTCGGGATCCTCCTTCGACGACAGCACCACCAGGGGCACCAGCCGGGTGGCGGCTTCGGCGCGGAAGGCCTCGACCAGGGTCAGGCCATCGATGCCGGGCATGATCAGATCCTGCAGGATCACCGTCGGTTCGAACTCGATCGCGGTGCGCACCGCCTGCAGCGGATCGCCGCAGTACAGGAAGTCGAGATCGGGCTCCGCGGCCAGCATCTTGCGCAACGCCGCGGCGACGATGGGCTGATCGTCGATGACCAGGACCCGCAGGCGCGGCGTCGACTTCATCGCGCCACCAGTGTAGCGCGGCCGCCGGATCAGAAGCCGAGCAGGGTGCCGAGCTGGAACACCAGCAGGCTGGCGCCATACGCGAGCACGGTCATGTAGGCGAGCAGGAACAGCGGCCAGCGGTAGCCACCGGTCTCGCGCTTCACCACCGCCAGGGTGCTCATGCACTGGCAGGCCAGCGCGAAGAACACCATCAGCGACAGGCCGGCCAGGGGTGCATAGGCCGGCGAGCCATCGGGGCGGCGCTCGTCGCGCAGGCGCTGGCGCAGCGATGCCTCGTCATCGCCGGCGCCGTAGATGACGCCCATCGTGGCGACGAAGACCTCGCGGGCGGCGAACGCGCCGATGATGCCGACGCCGATCTTCCAGTCGAAGCCCAGCGGTTCGATGGCCGGTTCGATCGCCTTGCCCATGCGGGCTCCGAAGCTGTGCTCGAGGAGCGCCTGGTCGCGGGCCCGCTCGAGGTCGGCAGCGGACACGTCGTCGTGGCGCGCCTCGGCGGCGGCGATGAGGTCGCCGTAGGGCGGCGCGTCGGCCGGCAGCGCGCGCGGAAAGTAGAGCAGCGCCCACAGCGCGATCGTGCAGGCCAGGATCACCGTGCCGGCCTCGCGCAGGAACATCGAGGTCTTGCTCCACATCATGCGCGTGATGTCGCGTAGTCGTGGTGCGCGGTACGGGGGCAGCTCGATCACGAACGGCAGCCGCTTGGCGCGCAGCGGCTTGACCGTGCGGGACAGGATCCAGGCCGCCGCCAGCGAGGTCACGATGCTGAACACGTACATGCCCACCATCAGCAAGCTCTGGGTCGACAGGCCGCCGAACGTGCTCGACGGGAACAGGGCCGCGATGATGAGCGTGTAGACCGGCAGCCGTGCCGAGCAGGTCATGAGCGGGATGACCATCATGGTGAGGATGCGGTCGCGTTGCCGCTCCATGGTCCGGGTCGCCATGATGGCGGGCACCGCGCAGGCGAAGCCCGACAGCATCGGCACGAAGGCGCGACCGTGCAGGTTCATGGAGCGCATGATCCGGTCCATGAGGTACGCGACCCGGGACAGGTAGCCGAGATCCTCGAGCAGGCCGAGGAAGAAGAAGAGCAGCAGGATCTGCGGCAAGAACACCAGCACCGAGCCGACGCCCGCGATCACGCCATCGACGACGAAGTCCTCGACGAGGCCGTCGGGGAGCACGCGCCGCGCCAGACCGCCGAGCCACGCGAACAGGTCCTCGACGACCGCGATCGCCGGCTCCGACCACGCGAACAGCGACATGAACAGGACGAACATGACGGCGGCGAACACCGCCAGGCCGAGCGCGCGGTGGAGCAGGACACGATCGAGGCGATCGGTGAAGCTGCGATCGGGTGCCCGCTCGGCGAGCGGCGCGACGTGGGCGTCGAGCCAGGTCCAGCGGCCGAGCACCGCCTCGTCGTCGTCGTCGGCGGCGGGCGCGGCGGCGGCGACGGCCGCCCGCAGCGGCGGTGAGATGTGGGTGAGCTCGTCGTCGCCGATGCTGGCCAGGGCCCACAGGGCGAGGCCGTCGCTGGCCGGCCAGTTCGCCGGCAGCGCGGCGCGCACGGTCGCGATCTTCTGGGCCAGCGCCGGCGATGGCTGCCAGCGCACCGGGGCCGCGGCCGGGGGTGACGCGAGGCCGCGCTCGATGGCGGTGCGCAGGGCCTCCACACCCTGGCCGGTGCGCGCCACCACCGCGACCACCGGGCAGCCGAGCGCACGGGCCAGCGCCGCCGGGTCGGGCGCGGCGTCGCCCGCCTCGTCGGTCATCGTCATGGCGACGATGCAGCGCGCGCCCAGCTCTTGCGCCTGCAGGACCAGGTACGTCGAGCGCGCGAGCTGGGTGGCATCGACGCACACCACCAGCAGGGCGGGGCGATCGGCGATCGTCAGGTCGGGATCGAGGCCGACGATGACGTCGAGCGCGATCTGCTCGTCGGCGGAGCGTGCGGTCAGGCTGTAGGTACCGGGGACGTCGATGATCTCGATGTCGGAGCGGCCACGCAGCCGGCCCTGGCGGCGATCGACGGTGACCCCGGGATAGTTGCCGACCCGAGCCTGGAGGCCGGTCAGCGCGTTGAAGAGCGTCGTCTTCCCGGTGTTGGGATTACCGCACAGCGCGACCCGCTGGACCACGCCTGTACCGACCGGGGACGGCGACGACATGTGGCGACCGACGCTACCGCTTGATGCGGATATGGGCCGCTTCGAGCCGGCGGATCGACAGCCGGCCGCGGCGGACCTCGATCTCGAGCGGATCGCCGAGTGGGGCGACGTTCGTGATCGTCACCCGCGTGCCGGGGATCAGCCCCATCTCCATGAGGCGGCGCCGGAAGCCGCGCTCGCCATCGACCGCGGTGATGGTGACCGCGCGGTGACGTCCAATATCGGCGAGGCGGGACACCAGCCGACGGTACCACATTGAAATCGGTTTTCAAGTTCGTTCTGGACCGGCGTGATGTCGAGCGCGCTGCCCGGTCGGAGGGAGATGCTATCTTCAGAAACGGTTCGCGATGGAGGCCATGCCCGCGGGTCACAAGACCCTTCTGTTGTCGCAGAGCTACGAGCCCATCAAGGTCATCTCGTGGCAGCGGGCGATCACGCTCCTGTTCCTCGGCAAGGTCGAGGTGATCGAGGAGTACACCGACGCGGTGCGTTCGGTGACCTTCATCATCAAGATCCCCGCGGTGGTGCGGCTGCTGCGCGCGTTCCGGCGCCACCACAAGCCGGTGAAGTTCTCGCGGGTCAACATCTACGCTCGCGATGGCTACGCCTGCCAGTACTGCGGCCACCGGCTGGGGGTCGACGAGCTCACCTACGATCACGTCGTCCCGCGCTCGCAGGGCGGTCGGACCGAGTGGACCAACATCGTCACCGCGTGCCACGACTGCAACCGCAACAAGGGCGGCCGCACGCCGCGGCAGGCGGGCCTGACGCTGCGCGCGACACCGGTGCAGCCGGACTGGGTCCCGGCGGTGACGATCCGCGTCAGCCTGCGTTCCGTACCGGACGCGTGGCGCGACTACCTGTACTGGACCGGCGAGCTGATGGATTGACCGGGTGCGCCTCGCGCCGGCGACCGCGGTCGGCGCATCAGAACGTGAGCACCAGGGCGGTCGGACTGACGCTGCCCTCGACGACGGTGTCGCGATAGCGGAGCACGATGCGGCCGGCGCCGCCGCCGCCACCGCCGCCGTTTCCGAGCGCGGGGCCGTTGCCGCCGGTCGTGGCGTCGCCGACGCGCGCCGACCCTCGTCCGCCGTCGGCGCCGTAGGATCCGCCCGAGGTGCCACCGGTGGCACGGGCGGTGGTCGGTCCGCCGTCCTGGCCCGACCCGCCGCCGCTGCCGCTGGCGCCGCCGCCGCCGCCGCCGCCGTTGACGGCGATGACGCCGGCGTTGTCGATCGCCGGTGCCTGGGCGTAGATCGCGCCGCCCGAGCCGCCGCCGGTGCCGCTCAGGTACTGCAACGCGCAGCTGGTGCCACCGCCACCGCCGCCGCCCCCGGCGCTGATCGCACCCGTGGTGTCGATCTTGATCGAGGCGCGCGCGTAGAGCTGCACCGCGCCGCCGCCGGCCCCGGGCGTGATCTGGTCACAGCCGCCGGTGTTGGCCGCGCCGCCACCTGACCCGCCGAGCAGCTGGGTGATCGGCTCGTCGCCGTTGGCGAGGCCGCCGGCGCCCCCGGCCGCGCCCTGGGTGTCGCCGCCATCCGCCCCCGGCTGCCCGAAGCCGCCACCACCGCCGCCGCCGTCGGCGTAGGCGCCGTCGCGCTGTCCGTCGTCGCCGCGTCCGATGCCCAGCCGTGGCGCCGCCCCGCCGGCGCCGGCCACGGCGCGGCGGGCGCCGGCGTCGAGCGTTCCGCTGATCGCGATGGTGTCGGCGAGGATCACCAGCGGCCGGGTGCCGATGGCGCGCACGGTCACGCCGGCGTCGATGGTCAGGTTGCGCACGCGCAGGATCGCCAGCTCGGGGCCGGCGAACGCCTGCGCGGCGGCGACCAGCTCCGCGCCCGCCGGCAGGGTCACGCCGGTGACCGTGAGCTCGCCGGTATCGATCGTCGCGTCGGCGACCAACGTCAGATCGCCGCTGCCGATCGCCTCGTCTGCGGTGGCGACGTGCGCGATGTCGTGCGGGGCCGCGTCGACGGTCGCGGTGGTGGCCGCGTCGACGGGTGCGTCGTCGGGCGCCGTCGTGGCGTCATCGCCGGGGCCATCGGACCCAGCGCCCCGGGGCTCGAACGCACACGCGGCGGTCGTCGCGGCGAGGGCGACGGCGACGGCGAGGGCGAGGGCGACGGCCCGCATCAGTACGGCGCCGTCACCGCCGGAGGTGTGGTCGTGCCCGGCGTCAGCATGGTGCGGTACCGGATCACGATCCGTCCGCCACCGCCGCCGCCGCCGCCGCCGTTGCCGGCGTCGCCGGCGTTGCCACCCGCCGCGGCGTCGGTCGTCGCTGCCGCGCCAGCGCCGCCGGGTGCGCTGTACGGACCGTTGCCGTTGCCACCCGGGGCCGGCGTCGGTCGTGCCGCGCCGTTGCTGCCGTCCATCCCGGCGCCATCCTGGCCGGCGCCACCGCCACCACCGCCACCGTTGGCGGCCAGCACGCCGGCGTTCACCACCGACGGTGATTGCAGATACAGCGCGCCGCCGGCGCCGCCGCCATGCGCCGCCGACCAGTTGCCGAAACACTGCTCTCCGCCGGCGCCACCGCCACCTCCCGCGTTGATGCCGGCGCCGGCCGCGATCGTGATCGACGCGCGGGCGTAGAGCTGGACCGCGCCGCCACCGGCGCCGGCTGGGCCGAGGTTGCATCCCGCGGGCACCGGCCCGAGTCCGCCGCCCGAGCCACCCTGCAGGGTCGTGATCTGCGGATCGCCGTACCGGGCCCCGCCGCTGCCGCCCGATGCGGTGGTGTCGGGCGTGCATCCAGTGGCGCAGAACGCGTTGCCGCCGCGGCCGCCGCTGGTGGCGAAGCTGCCGCCTCCGCCGCCGCCATCCGAGTATAGGCCGCGATGCTGGCCGTTGCCGCCCACCCCGGCGCCCGCCGTCGAGCCGCCGCCGCCGGGTTCGCCCAGGCGTGCCCCGGCGTCGATCGCACCGGCGATGGTCACGCGCTCGGCCAGGATCACGAACGGCGCCGCGCCGACGACGCGGAGTCCGGTTCCGGCAGAGATGGTCAGGTTGCGGACTCGCAGGATCGCCAGCGCGGGTCCGGACGGATCTTGCGGCGCGCTCGAGAACGTGACGCCAGCCGGCAAGGACACGCTGAAGCCAGCCCCGGTGCCGGACGTGCGCACCGTGGCGTTGGTGGTCAGCGTCCAGTCGCCGGTGCCGATCGTCTCGTCGGCCGCGCGGACGTGGATGATGTCGTCGACGGTGGCGGCGTCGGTGGTGGCGGCGTCGGTGGTGGCGTCGGTGGTGGCGGCGTCGGTGGTGGCGGCGTCGGTGGTGGCGGCGTCGGTGGTGGCGGCGTCGGTGTCGCTGCCGCCATCATCGAAGCGCGCATCGACGGCGGCGTCGCTCGCGGCGGCGTCCGGTGCCAGCTCACTGCCGCTGGGATGGAATGCACAGGCTGGCACCAGGGACATCGCCAGGGCCAGGCGGAGCCAACGCATCGGCCCGAGTATCACGCCAGCGGCGGGCGAACGCGAGGGATGTCGGAGCGGGCACAGTACGTGATGTAGGTGGGCGGAGGATTCGACGCGACACCACGACGAGGTTCGGCAGTGCACGCCGGGCGGCACGCCGAGCGTCACAGACCGGCGACGTTGGTGGGCCACTGGGTTTGCGAGCTGGCGGTGGCGTCGCCCAGACGGCCCCAGCAGGCGGCCGGGCCATCGGCGCGCAGGCCACACGTGGCGTTGTCCCCGGCGGCCAGTGAGACGAAGCGGTCGGCGCCGGCGACCGCGGCTGGCGCAAAGCGGGTGTAGCCGTCGCCCACGCCGATCTGCCCGTACAGGTTGTCACCACAGCACCAGGCGGTGCCGTCGTCGCGCAGCGCGCAGGTGTGGTGGCCGCCCGCGACCAGCGCGACCACGCGGTCGATCGCGGGCGTGATCGGGGACGTAGCGGTTGCTCGACGTACCGTCGCCAAGCTCGCCGCGCGTGTTACGGCCCCAGCACCGGGCGGTGCCGCCCGCGATGAGGGCACAGGTGTGGTCGATGCCGAGCGCGAGGTCGACCACGTCATCGAGCCCGGCCACGGCGATCGGCAGTCGCGCCGTGCTGGCGGTCCCGGCGCCGACCTTTGCATAGGCGTTGCCGCCCCAGCACCAGACCGCGCCGTCGTAGGTGATGGCGCAGCTGTGGTCGTCGCCGGTCTCGACCGCGACGACACCGCTCGGCGAGGCCAGGAGGCGCGGTAGCGCGGACCCTGCCAGTGACCTGGAGGCCACGCCCGCCGATCTGGCCGCGGTCGCCACGGCCCCAGCAGCGCACTCCACCATCGACGGCGAGGCGCACGCGAAGTCGTCCCCGACCTCGACCTCGAGGAGTCGGGTTGCCTGGGCAGTTCGACTCGACAGTTCGCCGACCGGTCTCCGTGCCGGCCGCAGTTGCCAGCATCGACGCCGACGATGACTCGGGCGGCGTCGGTGGTGGCGGCGACATGGAACGCAGGACTAGCCGCGGTTTCGCGGTGGCCGCCGTCGACGATCCCGGACGCGTACCGTCGAGAAATCGCCGCGGCGCGCCGGTTTCGCTTGACGTCCTTGGCGCGTGCAGCGAGGTCGAGATGGAGGACGTCGGATCGATCGTGCAGCTGACGCGCCAGGAAGCGCGTGGAGCGCGTCCGACGGTGTCGTCGACAAGAAAACAGTCCGACAGCCTCGGACGCGCGCTACGGGCATGCCAGGAGGCCGAAAATCTCCGTGATAGTGAAGTACACGCGCGTGCACGAGTGGCCACGCGCTGAGGGAGGAGTGCGACATGTTCGATCAGCGAGCGAGCGGTGCAGACGGTGGCGGCTGTGATGTCAGCGGCGGCGGCGGCGGCGACGGCACCCACGTGGGTGTCGCGTGGCGCGAGCTCGATCGCCAGGTGCGACGCCTGGCGCGGCGGCGGGCCACGCTCGATGCCGAGGAAGCTCGGCTTCTGGTAGCGGCGAAGGCCGCCGAGATCCACCGCCACCTCGGCTACGGCAGCTTCGACGAGTACCTCGAGCGCGTGCTGGGGTATGCGCCCACGACCGCGCGCGACCGGATGCGGGTCGCGACCGCGCTGGTGGCGTTGCCGGAGATCGCCCGTGCGCTGACCGCCGGCACCGTCACCTTCTCGGCGGTGCGCGAGCTGACCCGGGTGGCGACGGCGGACACCGAGGCCGCCTGGCTCGACGCCATCGACGGCCTGACCGCGCGCGAGATCGAGCACTGCGTGCGCGGCCACAAGCCCGGCGATCATCCCAGCCAACGGCCGGATCCGCAGCTCGAGCCGCGCACGGTGCGCCTGCAGCTCCTGCCCGAGGCCTACGCGCTGTTCATCGAGGCGCGGCGCCAGCTCGAGGCCGAGGTCGGGCACGCCATGACCGACTCGGACTTCATGGCGGTGGCATGCAAGGGCGTCCTCGGCGGCGGCGACGCCACCGCCGCCGGCAACACGCCGCCGCACCAGATCGCCCTCACCGTGTGCGTCGAATGCAAGCGCGGCTGGCAAGATGCCGTCGGGCGACCGATCGAGGTGTCGCCCGCGGCCATCGAGCGCGCGCGCTGCGACGCGATCGAGCTCGGCCGCGTTGATGGCGCGGCACCAGCGCCGACCCAGCGCACGATCCCGGCGGCGGTCCGCCGCATGGTGCTGGCCCGCGATCACCACCGCTGCCAGATTCCTGGCTGCGCATCATCGCGTTTCGTGGATGTTCACCACCTGAGGCACCGCGCCGACGGTGGCGACGATCAACCGTTTAACCTTCTGGCCACGTGCGACTCGCACCATGGCTTGCTGCATGCGGGCGCGATCTGCATCGACGGCGTGCCCGGCGCGCTGCGCGTGACCCACGCCGACGGGCGGCCGTACGGTGTGGCTCCACCCCCGGGGGCACCGCCACCAGCGGTACCGGCACCACCGCCACCACCAGCTCCGGTACCAGCTCCGGCGAGCGCGGCGGCGGCGCAGGTCATCGTGGACGCGCGCACGGCCCTGGTCACGCTGGGCTTCCGACCGCAGGAAGCCCACGTCGCGGTTGCCCGCGCCGTCGCCCATGTGGGCGACGTGGCGCTCGACGTGTTGCTGCCCGCCGCGCTCCGTGCGACCGCGCAACTGGCTCCAGCCCGCTCGTCGCCGCGACCGTGATCACGACCGCACGCTGCACCTACCCTGCCACCGAGCGCCGGGCGCGCGCCCGACCCTCACCCTCGACAGCAATCCCGTGTGACCGAGCAGCTATGGCTGCCCACCCGCGTAACCCCGCGCTGTGGTTTTCTCTCGACCGCCACCGCCACGGCGCAGGCTCTCATCAATACACGATATAGGTGGGCGGCGGACTCGATGCCACGGTCGGCTGCGCGCCGCGATGGCGGATCGTGATCCGGCCGACAGCGCCGCCGCCGCCGCCGCCGTTGCGGTCGTCGGGCATGTCCTCACCGGCGCCCGGAGCGGTGGTTCCGGCCCCACCGCTGCCGCCATCGCCGCCCGATGGACCGGTGCCGGGTCCGCCGGTCGCCTGGTTGCCGTCGTTGCGGCCGTCCTGGCCGGCCTCTCCATCGCCGTTGTTACCGTCGGCCGCGCCGCCACCACCGCCACCGTTGGAGACCACCGCGCCGGACACCGTGATCGACGGCGACTGGAGGTCGAGTTGCCCACCCGAGCCGCCACCGGCGCCGGCGGTCGACGGGGTACCGGTGCACGCGATGCCGCGACCGCCGCCGCCGCCGTTGACCTCGATCGTGCCGGTGACGCTGATCGAGCCCGCGGCGTAGATGAGCACCGCGCCGCCGCCGGCGCCGCCGGCCTGGCCGGCGCACCCGATGGCGGCGTTGGCGGCCGCGCCACCGCCCGAGCCGCCGATCAGCTGGGTGAGGCCGGCGTTGTAGAGCGGGCCGCCGGCGCCGCCGGTGATGAGGGCATCGGGGCTGCAGCCGTCGACGCAGCTGGCGTTGCCGCCCCGCCCGCCCGCGACGCCGAAGCCGGCGCCGCCGGCTCCGGAATCGGTGCGGCTGCCGGCGTGGGTGCCGTCGACGCCCTGTCCGCTGCCGGCGCTCGAGCCGGAGCCACCGGCGCCGGCGGTCGTGTTGCCGACCGCGCTGGCGTCGAGGGTCCCGACGATGCTCACCACGCCTCCGGCCACGATCGCGAACGGCCGGGTGCCGACCACGCGCAGCGTGCCGGCGCCGGCGACCGTCAGGTCATCGACGTGGAGCACGACCACGTCGGGGCCGCCGCCGCTCTGCGCCGCGGTCGAGAAGGTCACCCCAGCGCCGAGGCTGGGCAGCGTCATGCCCACCGAGGTGTTGATGGTGACGGTGTTGTTGACGGTGACATCGCCGCTGCCCGGCAGCTCGTCGGCGGGCGGCAGGTACGCGATGTCGATCACGGGCGGCGCGTCGGTGGGCGCGTCGGTCGCGGCATCCACGGTGGCATCGACGGCCGCGTCGGTGGCGGCGTCGATCGCGGCAGCGTCGGTGGCATCGACGGCCGCGTCGGTGGCGGCGTCGATCGCGGCGGCGTCGGTGGCATCGACGGCCGCATCGGTGGCGGCGTCGGTGGCCGCGTCGTCGCTGGCGGCGTCGTCGGCGGCGTCGATGATCACGGATGCATCGTCGCTGCCGCCGCGCGGCTCGAACGAACATCCAGCTAGCACGAGCAACACCAGGGTACAGCGACGCATCGAGGCTCCATGGTACACCGACGACCAGCGTGCGGATCTGTTTCGTCTGCCTGGGCAACATCTGCCGCTCCCCCACGGCCGAGGGTGTGATGCGCAAGGCGCTGGCCGGGGCCGGGCTCGCCGACCGGGTCACCGTCGATAGCGCTGGCACCGGCGCCTGGCACGTCGGGGAGTTGCCCGATCCGCGGACCCGGGCCGCCGCGGCCCGTCGCGGCATCGAGCTCACCCATCATGGACGGCAGTTTCGCCGCGACGACTTCACGCGCTTCGAGCTCATCCTGGCGATGGACGTCGCCAACCATCGCGCCGTGCTGGCGCTGGCGCCCGACGTCGCCGCGCGCGCCAAGGTGCGACTCCTGCGCAGCTTCGATCCCACCGCGCCCGAGGGCGCCGAGGTCCCCGATCCGTACTACGGCGAGGGCGACGGCTTCGAGCGCGTGCTCGACATATGCGCGGCGGCCTGCGAGGGGCTGCTCGCCGAGCTGCGAATCCGGCTGAGCGAGCCCACGGATGGCTTCGGGGCCCGGCTCCGCGCTGACGCGCATGCGTCAGGCGGTGGGGCCGCAGGCGAACGGTTGAACGCAGCGGACGACCGGGCCCTCGACGCCGCGCTGGTGGCCATCACCGGCGCCGCCCCCCGACGGCTCGAGCGGGTCCACGGCGGCGACATCAACCAGGCGTGGCGGGCCGAGCTCGCCGACGGCCGCACCGTGTTCGTCAAGCACAACGCCAACCCGCCGGCCGGGATGTTCGCCGCCGAGGCGCGCGGCCTGGCCTGGCTCGCCGCCGCCGCCGCGCTGCGGGTGCCGGCGGTGGTCGGCCATGGCGACCACGTGCTGGTGCTGGAGTGGATGGCGCCGGGGCCGGCGGGCCACGACACCGCGGCCGAGCTCGGTCGCGGCCTGGCGGCGCTGCACCGCGCCGGCGCACCGTGCTTCGGCTTCGACGGCGCGAGCTTCATCGCGACCCTGCCGCAGGACAACACGCCGGCCGCCGCCTGGGGCGAGCTGTGGTTCGAGCGCCGCCTGCGGCCGATGGTCGAGCGGGCGATCGAGCTCGACCGTGGGCCGGCGCGCTGGCGGCGCGCCGTCGACGAGCTGGCCGCCCGCGCCGCCGCGCTGGCCCCCGACGAGCCGCCGGCGCGCTTGCACGGCGATCTGTGGAGCGGCAACGTCCTGGTCTGCGACGGCGCCTCCGTGATCGTCGATCCGGCGGTCTACGGCGGACCCCGCGAGGTCGACCTCGCCATGCTGGCGCTGTTCGGCGGCCTCGACGAGCGGACCGTGGCCGCCTACGACGAGGCCTTCGCGCTCGCGCCGGGCTGGGACGAGCGCGTGCCGCTGTGGCAGCTGTACCCGCTGCTGGTTCACGTGGTGCTGTTCGGCGGCAGCTATGCGGCCGCGGTCGAGCGGGCCTTCGTCGCCTGCCTCTGATCGTGGCGCGGCGATCGCCGCCGCTGTGATCGGCGCCACGGTGTGGGAACGCCGGCGTCGCCGAAGGCTGGTAGGCTGGGAACCCAGATGCGCACCGCGATCCTCAGCGTCGGTCTGCTCGTCGCCTGCGGCGACAACCTGCCCGGGTTCGAGCCCTGGTACCTCGGCGAGCTGTCGGCGCAGGAGGGCGTGTGGGTGAGGACCCCCGAGTTCGAGGTCGCGCCGGGCGAGGAGATCCAGGACTGCTACTTCTTCGAGATCCCGCCGCAGGGCGTCGATCCGCTGTGGGTCGACCGCTTCCAGCTCGCGCTCAACCCCGGCAGTCACCACATGAACGTGTTCCGCGTCAGCACGATCAGGAGCCTCGACCCGACCAGCGGTGAGCCCATCGATCTCGGCGGCGTCGCCGGCACGGTGATCCGCGGCGGCGAATGCTGGAAGGCGCCCAACTGGGCCGGCTGGCCGATGGTGGTCAACTCGCAACAGTCGAGCGAGCGCGCGCCGGTGTACGAGTGGCAGCTGCCCGACAACGTCGCCACCCGGTTCGTCGCCGGCGAGCGGTTGATGCTGCAGGTCCACTACGTCAACGCGAGCACGCAGGAGACCCCGTTCCGCGGCCGCGCCGGGCTCAACCTGCATCGCAGCCGCAACGACACCGTCGAGCTGGGGACGTTGTTCGCCACCCAGCAGAGCATCCGGATCTGTCGCTCGACCCCGCCGCCGGTCTACTCGGGCACCTGTTCGATGCCGGTCGGCGATCACAAGGTGGCGGCGGTCAACGGTCACTTTCACTCGCGCGGCCAGCGCTTCAGCGTCTACGCCTGGGACGGCGTGTCGACCGAACGGCCCGCCGACTCGGCACGCTTCTACCAGAGTCAGGCGTGGGCCGAGCCCGAGATGTTGAACGGCCTCGAGGTGCCGCTGCCGCCCGGCGGCGGCATCTGGTGGACCTGCGAGTACCAGTGGCGCGAGCCCGAGATCGGCTGCGCGATGGTCGACGCCCGCGATCCGATGCAGGCCAACGACTGCTGCTACACGTTCGGTCCCACCGTCGAGACCTCCGAACATTGCAACGTGTTCCTGTTCTACTACCCGAAGACCCAGGACATCGTTTGCTTCTGACCCGCGGGGTGCTGGTCGCGGTCGCAGCCGGCGCGGCATGCAGTGACGACGCACCCACGACGTGTCCGATCGGCGATCGATCGCTGGCGGTCGAGATCGTCGCGGTGCACTGGTCGGGCACCGGCACCAGCGCCGATGTCGCCGACCTCGCCGACGGTGGTGCCGTCGATCTGGTGCGACCGATCCAGGGCGGCAAGGTGGTCTACGTCGGCGTGCGGGCCCGCAACGTCGACGGCTGCAACCTGCAGCTCACCGCCGCGCTGCGCGACCCGGCGACGATGCAGGTGATCGCGCTCGAGCAACGCCCGGTGCGGCTGGTGGCGGGTGGCGATGGGTGGGGCCACGCCGAATCGGCGTTCGACCACCTCGCCAACCTGCCGGCCTGCCCCAGCGCGGCCGCGACCCAGGACCTCGACGGCGCCAGCTGGCGCCTGGAGCTCCGCCTCGACGAGGTCGGCGGGCGAACCGCGACCACGACGCTGACCGTGGCACCCCGGTGCCCGGATTCCGATCAGCTGGACGAGTGTCGCTGCGAGTGCGACAGCGACTACGAGCTGGGCAGCGCATGCCCGACCGATCCGATCGACGGCGGGGTCGATTGAACCGCGCGGCCTGGGGCGTGGTGGCCGCCGTCGCCGCGCTCGCGCTCGCCGGCTGTCCCGATGACGACTGCACTGACTGGGCGGCGCTCGCCGAGCTCGATCGGGCCGCGCTGGCGGTGCAGGGGGTGGCGGTCGACGACGTCTGGGTGGTCGGCGGCGGGCTCGGGCTGGGCGGTCCGCTCGCCGCCCACTGGGACGGCGAGCGCTGGACCCGTCACGATCCGGCCGGCCCGGCCGGCGACGACACGCTGTGGTGGGTCTGGACCGCGTCGGACGGTACGACCTGGATGGTCGGCGAGCACGGCCTGGTGGTGCGGCGCCGCGGCGCGGACGTCAGCATCGAGCGCATCGCCACCGACGCCACGCTGTACGGCGTGTGGGGCAGCGCGCCGGACGACGTGTGGATCGTCGGTGGCGTGGCCGGCGGCGGCGGCGATGCCGAGGACGACTTCGTGCGTCGCTGGGATGGCGCCCGGTTCACGACCCCGCCCGGCGTGCCGGTGCGCGGCGCGACGCTGTTCAAGGTCTGGGGCGCGGCGGCCGGCGACGTGTGGATCGCGGGCGAGGGCGGCACGATGTTGCACGCGACCGCCACGGCGGTGGTCGATCACTCGGCCGAGCTGGCCACGCCGGCGCCGGCGCTGACCGTGCACGGCTGCTCGGCGTCGGAGGTCTACGCGGTCGCCGGCCAGCGGCTGTACGCGTGGGACGGCGTGCGCTGGTCGTGGCGCGACGAGCCGGCGCTGGGCAGCGTCGCCAACGGCGTCGCGTGTGGCGCCGCCGGCGTGCTGGTGGTCGGCAACGCCGGGATGAAGCTGCGCTGGGATCGCGAGTCCGGACGGTGGGCCGACGAGCGCGCCGGGGCGCCGAATGGCGTCGACCTGCACGGGGCGTGGATCGACGAGCTGGGGAGAGCGTGGGCGGTCGGCGGCAACTTCAACACGCCGATGGCGGCGAGTCGGCGCGGGGTCGTCGGCGAGCGGGGATGCCCGCGCGTGGCGCAGATGTAGTCGGTTTCGGCTTCGGGTTCGGCGCCGAGCGCGCCTCGATCCGTGGACGTGATTCAGCGCGCGAGTTTCGATATCACCGCGCGCGCGCGTGACGTACGCTGCCCGCCGCATGAGCGATCCACGTCCAGTTCTCGACGACGCCCGCGCGGTCCTGGCCGCCGCGGAGGCGCTGACCACGGCGGCGCTGGCGCGCGCTGCCGAGCTCACCGGCAAGGGCGAACGCATCGACGACCACCAGGTCGTCGTCGACCGCGTGACCTACGCCGCCACCGAGGTTCGCGCCGCGCGTTCGCTGCTCGCCGCCATCGATGCCCACGCCGGCGACGCGCCGGCGTTCCGCGATCCCGCGCTCGCCGCGGTCGCCGAGCTGGCGCGCGGCGCGCGCGAGCGCCTCGACCTGGTGGCCGCCGAGCTCGGGGTCGACGCCGGGTACAGCGCCGAGGTCCGAGCGGCGCTGCATCGGCTCGGTAACGAGGGCGTCATCCGCGCCGTCGGCCGCGCGGTCGCCGACGCCCGCGGCAAGAACCCGTGGCCGCTCGAGGCGACGCTGGCCGAGATCCGCACCACGGTGCGCGGGTTCGCTGACAAGGAGGTCGCACCCCACGCCGAGCATCTCCACCGCCACGACGAGCTGGTCCCCGACCGCTTCATCAACGCCATGGCCGAGCTCGGCTTCTTCGGCCTGTCCATTCCCGAACAGTACGGCGGCCACGAGCTCGGCAACCTGGCCATGATCCTCACCACCGAGGAGCTGTCGCGGGCCTCGCTGGCCAGCGGTGGCTCGTTGATCACGCGGCCGGAGATCCTGGCCAAGGCGCTGCTCGCCGGTGGCACCGACGCCCAGAAGCAACACTGGCTGCCGCGCATCGGCTCGGGCGAGGTGATGGTCGCGATCTCGGTGACCGAGCCCAACATCGGCAGCGACGTCGCCGCGGTGGCGTGCAAGGCCGAGCCGGCGACGCGGGACGGGGTCGCCGGCTACGTCATCAACGGCGCCAAGGCGTGGTGCACGTTCGCCGGCCGCGCCAACGTGATCGCGGTGCTCGCGCGCACCGATCCGGATCCCGCCAAGGGCGCCCGCGGCCTGTCGCTGTTCATCGTCGAGAAACCGCGCTTCGACGGCCACGACTTCGTCGCCACCCAGCCGGGCGGGGTCGGGCGCCTGTCGGCGAAGGCCGATCGCACCCCCGGCTACCGTGGGATGCACTCGTTCACGCTGGCGTTCGAGGACTGGTTCGTCCCCGCCACCCACCTGGTCGGTGAGGCGGGCGGAGTCGGCAAGGGCTTCTATCTGCAGATGGCGGGCTTCGCCGCCGGCCGCCTGCAGACCGGCGGTCGCGCCTGCGGGGTGGCCCAGGCCGCCGTCGAGCGCACCGCCGAGTACGTCGCCAGCCGCAGCCAGTTCGGCAAGCCGATCATCGAGTTCCCGCTCACCCAGTTCCACCTCGGACGCATGGCGTGTCGGCTGGCGGCCGCTCGCGCCATCACCTACGAGGCCGCGGTCGCCATGGATCGCGACGAGCGCGCCGCGGCGCCGCTCGCCGCGCAGGCCAAGCTGTTCGCGTGCGACGTCGCGGTCGAGGTGACCCAGCTCGGCCAGCTCCTGCACGGCGGCTGGGGCTACGCCGAGGAATACCCGATCAGCCGCTACGTCGTCGATGCGCTGGTCCTGCCCATCTTCGAGGGCGTGAAGCCGATCCTGGTGCTCAAGGTCATCGCGCGCGCGCTGCTGGCGGCCTGACGCCGGCCGCGGCACCTGGACCGGCGCGAGGCAACGCCGGGCTCAGCCGCTGACCACGAGCACGATCAGGATCACGATCAGCACCACGGCCACGATCGCGACCGTCCGCCAGCTCGGCCCGGTCACGCGCGCCAGCTTCTGGGTCTCGCCCGCCCCGGCGGTGGTGCTCGACGCCAGCGACGCGGCTGGCTTCGCCGCTGGCGCCGGTCCGGTCGCGGCGTCCGGGTCCGCGGGCAGGTCGGGCACGGCGGCGGCGGTCGGCGGCGCGCCTGGTGGCTCGTCAGGCGGCGCGCCGCCGAGCCTGGACTCGAAGGCCTGCAGCACCTCGTAGGTCGAGGTCACGGTCTCGAACTCGTCGGGAGGCTCGAGCCCGTCGCCGCGCAGGTCGGCGACGATCGCGGTCGAGTTGTCGCGGCCGCCGCGTTCGTTGGCGAGCGCGATCATGGCGTCGCACGCGGCCCGCGGTTCGCTGCCGGTCATGATCTCCTTGAGCTCGTCGTCCTCGACCTCGTTGGTCACGCCGTCGGAGCACAACAGGACGCGGTCGCCGCGCCGCAGCTCGAGCCGGGCGATCGCGACCCGCACGTCCTCGGCCAACCCCATGGCCTGCAGGATCACGTTCTTGCTCGCCGAGTGCTTGGCCTCCTCGGGCGACATCACGCCGTGGTCGACCATCAGCTGGACCAGACTCTGGTCGCGCGTGATCTGCCGCAGGCGACCGTTGCGCAGCAAGTAGGCTCGCGAGTCACCGACCTCGGCGATGTAGGCCTCGGCGCCGCGCACGAACACGGCGGTGAGCGTCGCGCCCATGCCGTGCCGGTTGTCGGTGCGCGCCGCGTTCAGCACCGTCTGGTTGGCGCGCAACACCGCATGCTCGAGCTGTTCGTGGATGTGGCCCTTGGTGTCCTGCTGCAGCGCGGCCTGCAACGATTCGAGCACCAGCGCGCTCGCGATCTCACCGGCCTGGTGTCCGCCCATCCCATCCGACAGCGCCAGCAGCACGCCGCGATCCTGGACGTCGACGGCGCGATCGGCGGCATCGACGGCGATCAACTCGCCGCTCGCCAGGTCGGTGACGGCGTAGCCGTCCTCGTTGGTGGTCCGCACAAGCCCGACGTCGGTGAGCGCAGACACGAGCATGTTCACGTCAGCCATGACCGGCCACCGATGATGGCACGGATCGCGCGGCGCGTTCGGGCGCTTGCGCGGAACGTGTACGGGCTGGCAACAGGCCGGGGCCGACGAGCACCGGTTTCGGTTCCATGCCGAAGGCGAGGTGCTGCCAGGTGGTTGCCCAGGTCGACCATCGCACCGGCTCGCGGCCGAACAGGGCGCTGCGGCCGGCCAGCACCGGCACCGGGCCGGTGAAGGCGGCGCCACGGAGCGCCGCCGCAAGGTGAGGCGAGCCCAGGTCGTAGATGATCTCGGTGTCGAAGCCGGGGCCGGGCCACACCACCAGGCCCTCGTCGGCGATGTCGTACGGCGGCACCGACAGGCCGTCACTCTTGAGGATGTCCTCGATCTGTTCGCGCACCAGATCGACCCCCGACAGCTTGTAGAAGCCGGCCAGCGCGATCTCGAAGATCCGGCGCTGCTTGTCATCGAGCCCATCGATCCAGCCCGACTGCGGGATGCCGGCGACCAGCCATCCCGCCTGTTGCTCGAAGCTGATGGTCGCGATCGTGGTCGCGACGCTCGGGCACACCAGGTCGAGGCGCAGGCGGTTCGAGCCGATGTCGACGTCGTGCACGGCGACGTCGTCGGCGCGGAACGACAGCGACTCGTTCAGCATCGAGACCAGCTGCCGATCGGTGAACTTCCAGATCGCCTCCTCGACGTGGTGCAGGCCCTCGAGGTAGCGGGCGACGCCGCGCTCGTCACCCTTCCAGGTCGCGCGGCGCAGCTTGGCGTGCAGCTTGGGGATGGTCCCGGAATGGAACCCGGGCTTGATGAAGCCGACCATGGTCTCGCCGTGGCTGCCGATCGAGACCCCGCGCAGCAGCTTGGCGCGGTTGCCGCCGTACAGCTGCCAGTTGCCGTTGAGCTCCCAGGCCAGGAAGCCGGCCAGGCCGGGGAGCACCAGGACGGTGAACGCGCCCAGCGAGGCGCCGAGCGTCGGGCCGACCAGGTTGCCGGTCGGCTCGGCGATCGCGCTGATCATCTGCGGCGTGAACGGCAGGATCAGCTTGGCGGCGACCGTGACGACCGGGAAGTGCTTGATCGGGTTCACCGTCGGTTCGATGAACAGGTTCACGTACAGCCGCAAGAGGTACGAGACCGCGAACCACAGGGTGCCGAGCACGCCCTTGACGATGACGACCAGCTTCGATTGCCGGGGACGGAAGCGGAGCAGCTCGTCGATGCGATAGATGCCGCGCTCGAGCAGCTCGATCAGGCGCGAGAACAGATCGAGCGCGTATCGGATCAGCCCGGGCAGGATGCGGCGGGCGAGCTGACGCCCCGAGCGCAGCAGCCAGTCGCTGATCATCTCCTCGACCACGCTGGCGTTGATGACCAGCGCGGTCAGCGCGAACAACCCGGCGGCGACCACCCAGCGCGGCAGGCCGCCGAGCACGGCCACCGCGAGCGCCGCCGGGACGGCGGGCAACAGCAACCAGCGCGTGAACGGGCGCACCAGTGGGACCCGCCACAGCCGGCGGGGCACGGCGACGAACGCCACGCGGAGCCCGCGCCCCAGCACCCGGACCCCGACCTGGGTGGCGCGCCGGAACCACGACGCGTGCAGCAACAAGAACACGATCACGCCGACGCCCACGAACGCCGGCGTGGTCGCGATCTCGGGCGCGACGTGACCGCTGCGCTCCACGATCGGTCCGACGATGTGCTGCAGGCCTTCCACGACGAAGAAGGCGCCCACGATCGGCAGCAGGACGTACAGGCTGAGCAGGCGGCCGGGCCCGGTGCCGGACAGCACCGACGAGATCTTCTGCAGGACGCGGAGATAGATCTCGCCGCGGCGGTACACGCCGTCGAGGGACCGGGCGAGCATGTGGTCGGCGCGCAGGAGCTGGTCGCCGACCACGAGCTGGATCGGCCGCAGGTCGGGCAGCTTCAGGTCGTTGTGCGCGATGGCGTCGCGCAGGTTGCCGATCGACAGCGAGCCGACCGCGACCGCGTGATCGAGCAGCTCGTCGACGATCTTCTTCTGCGCCACCCGCTCGGGCAGGTGGCGCGGGCGCAGCTCGTCGGCGTCGAGCGCTTCCTCGATCTTGGGCCGCAGCACGGTGCGAACGTTGTGGTTGGCGTGCGCGACCATGGCGTGGACCGCGGCGGCGAGGGCCTCGCGCTCCGGTCGCGACGCCAGCTCGCAGCTCGCGATCTTCTTGGCCGCGCCGCGCAGGTGCCGGGCGACGCGGACCTCGCGGGTGGCTGGCAGCGCCCGCACGATCGGCTGTCGGCCGCGCGACAGCGCCCACGCCACGGCGTCGACGACCTTGAGCTCGCGCTCGGCGACCAGGCCGGCGGCCTGCAGGTCGTGCAGCAGCCGGGCACCGGCGGTGAACCGCAGCACGCGCTGGCTGGCGGCGAACCGCGCGACCGGCAACAGCGCCTCGGCCCAGCCCGCGGTCGGCGCACCGCCCAGCGCCCGCGCCAGGCGCGCGACCAGCTCATCGAGGTCGGCCCGGGCGACGTCGAGCTCACCGGCGCGCGCCGCCATGATGGCCGCGCGGGCGCGGTTGCCCTGCTGGCGTGCGCGGTCGGCGGCGCGCCGGGCCAGGCGGCCACCCCAGCGCGGCGGCGGCGGCGCCGCGTCCGCCGGCACGTCGACCTCGGGCATCACGGCTTCGATCGGCTGCGCGACCGCGCGCGCTGGCCGCGCCGCCGCCAGCACGGTTGGCACATCGACGTCGAGCGCGATGATGGCGTCGACGCGGGCGGCGCCGTGGAGGGTCGGGAAGGTCTGCTCGAGCACGCGGGGCGCGAAGTGCCGGAGCTCGAGATAGAGCGCGATGAACTCGACGTAGGCGCTGGTGTCATCGAACGGCGGCAGCAGCAGCTCCTCTTGCCGCAGGACGAAGCGCACCTCGTGGAACTCGGTGCGGCCGATCCGGTGGACGCGCTCGCGGATCATCGCGGCGGTGAGGACCCGGCGCGCCAGCAGGTCGTCGAACACCAGGTGGATGCGAGCGTGGAAGATCGTGCGCCACGCCCGGGTCAGGGCGTCGGGGGCGCCGGCGGCGAGCTGGTCGCGATCGCCGCTGATCACCACCACCTGCGCGGGCAGCCCGGCGAGGTCGACGCCGAGCTCGCCGGCCGCGACCAGCTGCGCGAGCTCGGCGGACGGCAGCGCATGACAGTGCGCGTGCGGGACCTGCAAGCCGAGGCCGGGCAGCCGGCGGTGGCGCTTGATGATGCCGCGCAGCGTTCGATCCGTGACCAGGATCGCCGCGACCGCCGCGAGCTCGTCGTCGACTCGGTCCATCGTCACGGCCGCCGGGCCTGGAGCTGGGCCTGGGCCTGGGGCTGGATCACCCGGGGACGTCGCCGGGGCAGCTCCACTCGACGTTGTAGCTGTGCACGATGGGCGTCGACTCGCGATCCTGCGACGTCATGCGGATGATCAGCAGCAGATATCGCGCCGGCGGCACCGGTCCGGGCGGCAGGGTCAGGTTGGCCGGCGACACCGTCCAGGGGCCGAAGATCGGGGCCTGGTTCAGCGTGGCGAGATCGTCGCCGGCGCGGACGAAGATCTCGACCTCGGTGCCGGGCGGCTCGGTCGCGGTCCAGGTCACCTCGGTCCAGGTCGCCTGCTCGTTGCCGGTGCAGCCCTGGATCGGCACCAGGTACTCGCCGCTCGGCCGCGTGACGGTGCGCAGGCCGAGGCCGGTGAAGTCGGAGTACGTGTACGGGTTGGGCCCGGTCGGGAAGGTGTCGACGATGTTGCCGGTGGTCGCGTGCGGCGCTGGCTCGCCGGTCACGGTGTCGATGTGAATGCGGCTGGTGCTCGACGTCGACTGGTTGACGGCCCAGACGTCGCCGTCGAAGTCGACGCCGGCGCCGATGGCCACGTTGCCGCCGACGTCCCACAGGCCGGTCGAGGTGGCGCTGCTGGCGTCGACTCGGGCCAGGCGCGAGTTGGGGCCGCCGTGCAGCGCGGCCCACACGTTGCCGCGGGTGTCGATGCCGACGCCGCGGGTGATCCAGCCCGACGAGTTGGGGATGGTCACGGTGGCCCACGCATCGGTGGCGGGCGTGTAGCGGTAGACGTTGGGCCCGGTGTAGGCGCCGACCCAGACCCGGTCCATCAGGTCGACGGTGATGCCGTAGGCGCCGCCCGGTGACTGCTGGGTCATGCGCGCCGCGGGCGCCGGGTTCAGGGTGGTGTCGATGCGCAACAGGTACTGGCTGCCGCAGCAGCCGCCGATCGACCACAACCGGCCCTGGCCGTCGATGGCGGCGCCGTACGGGTTGACGTTGACGCCGAGCGCGGTCGCGAAGCTGCCGACCGCCGGCACCCGCTGCATCAGCGCGCCGGTCGAGCCGTTGATCTGATAGAAGGCCTGCTCGCCGTACATGCCGACCCAGACGTTGCCGGGGTTGTCCTGGCCCTGGACCGCGTTGCCGGCGTCGATGGCGAGGGCGCGCGCCTGCCAGCTGTTCTGGGCGCCGATCGCGACCGTCATCAGGATGCACTCGTCGGCCTCGGCCAGGAACTCGGCGGTGGCGATGTCGATGCGTCCGTCGGCGTTGAGGTCGCGCGAGGTCTCGATCGTGCCGCTGGTGTTGGCGTCGATGCAGTCGACGGTGTCGTTGGCGATCTTGGTGATCGTCGGCTGGGTGCTGGGGGCGCGGTTGGCGATCCAGACGTCGCCGTAGAAGTCGACCGCGGTGCGCGACGGCCGGTGGGCGCCGCTGTTCCAGGCCGCGAAGGCGCGGCCGACGTGATCGACCACCCGGGTGTGGGTGACGGTCGCGTAGCGGGCGATCTCGCGACCGGTGCGGGTGTCGATCTTGGTGACCGTGCCCTCGGGGTCGTTGGCGATCCACAGGTAGTGGTTCTCGATCGTCGAGCTGTCGAGGACCAGGTCGCCGTTGGGATCGGTGCCGACGCCGTCGCACTCGATGGCCGGGTTCTGGGCCATACACGGGAACGGATCGGTGTCGACGCCGGTGTCGTCGCAGCCGGGCAGGCAGTTACCGCAGGTGCTCATCACGCCTTCGTCGGCGCTGCCATCGCAGTTGTCGTCGGAGCCGTTGCAGACCTCGTCCTGCGGCAAGACCTGGCCGATGCAGGCGTCCCACAGGTTGACGGCCGGGTTACACGAGCGGACGCCGCGCTGGCAGGGCAGGGTGCCCGACTTGTCGGGGGGGCCGTCGAAGCACGGGATCTGGCTGTCGATCGTCGAGTCGCACGGACAGCCCTGGTAGATGCCGGACGCGCAGCAGTCGGTGTTGATGCCGGGATCGAAGTCGTTGCAATCGGGGCCGGCGGGACAGCCGGTGCCGTAGCGGTCACCGTCGAGGTCGGTGCCGCCGATGCACTCGGGTACCTCGCCGGGTCGGCTGTTACACGAACAGCCGGGGACGGCCACGGCCGCGATCAACCCGAGCGTGAGAGCGAGAACAACAAGATGAGGGCGACGCATGACAGACCTCCGACGAGGTCGAGGGTCTCACAAGCCGGATCAGAAGTCCTGGCCGACGTTGAAGCCGAACGTCCAGCGGTAGAGCTTGGCGTCGATGGTCCCGCCGCCGCCGTCGCCGGAGTGGAGCCGGTAGAAGTCCATGCCGTGGTCGACGTAGAACGCGGCGTTGACCTTGGGCCCGGCGGGCACGAAGAACAGCGGCCAGTACAGGAACCCGATCGCCCTCACCTTGCCCCGCACCTGGAGCCCGGCGCCGCCGCCCAGGCCGCGGCCAGCGTAGTCGCGACCGTAGCTGGACGAGCCGTAACAGTCGAAGCAGCCGTCGTCGTAGCCAGTTCCGCCACCGAGCGTGGTGCTCATGCGGCTGGCGCTGCCGCGCACGTAGCCCTGCAAGTGATCGGACAGCTCGACGATGTACTTGAGGTCGACACCCACCGAGGTCGCCTCCGACATCACGTAGTCGTCGAGGATGTCGCCGGCGACGAACGCCTCGACGGCGAGGTTGTCGAAGCGGTGGCCGACGCCGAAGCGGATGCGGAAGGTGGTGTCGGTGTGGGCGCGGAGCTCGTCGGCGACGTCGCCGGGACCGAAGCCCATCGCGACATAGGAGCCGTCCGCCGCGGCCACCTGGGGCGCGGCGGAGGTCACGAACGCGGCAGCAGCGAGACAGGCGGCGGGGACGAGGCGCATGGGTAGATTCCAAAGCAACGGGGGTGCCACCCGCAAGCCTGCGACAACTGGCATCCCCTGGCCGCACCGAGGCCCGGGTCAGGACAGCGGTGTCGCGATCGGCGTGGTACACGCCGAACCGTGACCGACGGCCGCTGCGCGCGCTGCCTGTTCCGAGCGTCGAACCCGGACCAGCCGTGCCTGTGCCCCGCGATCCCGCGGCTGGTGACGCAGACCCGGATCGTCATCCTGCGTCACCAGAGCGAGCGCTTCCGGGCCAGCAACTCGGGCCGGCTGGCGCACCTGGCGCTGGACGGCAGCGTGCTGTGCGACCTGTTCGGGGCCGATCGCGCGGCGGCCGACCTGCCGATCGGACCCGGCGCCTGGCTGGTGTACCCGGAGGGCGAGCCGTGGAGCGCCCCGCCGGCGCCGCGGCCGCGCGAGCTGATCTTCCTCGACGCGACCTGGCACCAGGCGCGCCGGATGCGGCAGCGCGTCACGGCGTTGCGCGGCCTGCCGCTGCTGGCGCTGGCCACCACCGGCGGCGCCGCCCGCATGCGCCGGGCGCCGCGGCCCGAGCAGGTGTCGACCATCGAGGCGGTCGCCGCCGCGCTGCGGCTGGTCGAGGGCGGGGACGCGCCGGCGGCGCTGGAGCGGCTGTTCGCGGCGGCGGTCGACCGGATGCGCCGATCCGGACGGGGCAATGTCACCGGCAAGGGTTGACTTTTATCGTCATCATTCTGAGCATCTAGGGGATGGGGGCCTCCAAGCGTCCGGACCGGCGGGGCATCCCGCTTTCGGTCAAGTTGATGCTCACCACCTCGGTGGTGGTGGCGGCTGCCGTGGGCGCGTCGGCGTACTTTGGCTCGCAGAACATCCGCGAGCTGGCCCTGACCGAGGGCACGGCGAGGCGGACCTCGGGCAACGCCTCGATCAAGCGCGAGAGCGAGCTCCTGGCCAGCAACATCGCGGCGACCGCGGCGATCCCGCTCGCGCAGCAGGCCTACGGCGAGGTCGCACCGCTGGTGGTTGCCAAGATGCGCGAGTACCGCCGCATCCAGTGGATCGTCGTGGGGACGCCCACCGGTGACGTCGTCCACGCCAGCGCCGGCGCGCCCCCTCTCGACTTCTCCCAGTTCGCCGACACCCTGACCAACCCCGGCACCGTCGCGCGCCAGCAGGTGGCCCCGGATCGCCCCGACTGGGTCTACGCCACCGCGATCCGGCTTGGCGATGGCGTGGTCGGCCAGCTGCGGATGGGAGTGTCGACGGCTGATCTCGAGGCCGAGCTCTCCGCCGCGCTGACGGCGGCGGACCGCCGGGCCAGCGCGTCGACCCGGATGGTGTGGATCGTCGCGTTGCTCCTGCTGGCGGTCGGGGTGGTGGCCGCCGCGCTGCTCGGCGTCAGCACCGGGCGACCCTTGCGCGTGCTCGCCGTGCAGGCCGATCGCATCGCTCATGGCTCGCTCGATCAGCGGGTCCCCGATCAACGCCGCGACGAGATCGGCCTGCTGGCCCGCAACTTCAACTTCATGGCCGACCGGCTCGGCGAGCTGATGGTCCAGCAGGCGCAGAAGGCGTCGATGGAACGCGAGCTGGCCCTGGCGCGTGCGGTGCAACAGGGCATGTTGCCGCCGCCCGAGCTGGTCCAGCACGGCCACCTCAAGATCGTCGGCCACTGCGAGCCGGCGTCGAGCTGCGGCGGCGACTGGTGGACGTACCGCCTGATGAGCGGCGGTCGCATGCTGGTGGTGATCGGCGACGCCACCGGCCACGGGGTGCACTCGGCGATCCTGGCCAGCACCGCGCGCGGCGCGGTCGAGGCGCTGGCCGAGGCCGACGAGAAGCTGCTGGTCCCCGAGCGGGTGCTCAAGTCGATCGATGCCGCCATCCGCAACGTCGGCGAGAACTCGCTGCTGATGACCGCGTTCGCGGCCACCTTCGACTCGTCGACCGGCATCGTGCACTACGCCAACGCCGGTCAGAACTTCCCGTACGTGATGCGCATGAAGCAGGCCCGCACCTTCGGCGACAGCACCATCATCGCCGCCAGCGGCAACCCGCTCGGCGATCGCCTGGTGCGGCTCGACATTCGCCACGGCACGATGCAGCTGTCGCCCGGTGACCTGTTCGTGGCCTTCACCGATGGCGTCGTCGAGCGCCAGGCGGCGAACGGCAAGCTGTTCGGCGATCGCCGCCTGCGCAGCATCTTCGCCGGCCGCCAGCTGCCCGTCGATCCCGAGGCGCTGACCGCGCTGCGCGAGGAGGTCCGCACGTCGATCGCGACCTTCGCCGAGGGCACCACCTTGCAAGACGACATCACGTTCGTGCTGTGCCAGTACGATCCGCCAGTCGCGACCCGAGTCCACGCGGAGGCCGGCTGATGCGCGGTGGCTGGCGCGTGGTCGCCGCGCTGGCGCTGGCGCTGCCCGTGACCGCGGCCGTCGCCCAGCCGGGCGGCCGGGCCGCCGACGACGTCCCGCGGGTCGAGGTCGACGATCTGCCGCCGCTGCCCGACGAGGGCGACCTCGGCTCCGACACCACGATCGCCGTGTCGGCGGCGGCCGCCGCCGAGGAGGACGTGGTGGTCGGCGCCGCCAAGCGCGAACAGTCGCTGGGCAACGTGGCGTCGGCGGTCACGGTGGTCGCCGGCGATCGCCTGCGGCGCATGGGCTACCGCACGGTCGCCGAAGCGTTGCGCGGTGTCGCCGGCATCTTCGTCTCCGACGATCACATGACCGAGCGGATCGGCGTCCGCGGCTTGCAGGTGCTGGGCGACTTCAACACCCGCATCCTGGTCCTGGTCGACGGCGCCACGGTCAACGAACCGTGGGGGCACTTCGCCGGGGTCGGCTGGGACGCGGCGTTCTCGGTCGACGACATCGCCCGCATCGAGGTGATCCGCGGCCCGGTGTCGTCCGTGTACGGGACCAACGCGTTCTTCGGCATCATCAACATCGTCACCCGCGGTGCCACCGAGTCGCCGCGGATGTGGGGCCGGTTCACGGCCAGCCAGTACCAGGCCGCCGCCGCCGCCGCCGGCTTCGCGATGGGCAGCGTGGACAAGCAGGTGCGCGGCTCGGTGTCCGCGCTCACCCGCAGCGGTGAGACGCTGAACGACCCCGAGCTCGGCATGCCCATCGACGCCGACGGGGCCGCCGCGGTCGGCGCCGGGCTGGTCGGTCGCTACCAGGGCGCGTTCGGCCAGCTCCGCTTCTTTCGTCGCCAGCGCGAGTTGCCGTACGCACCGTACAACAGCGAGCTCGGCAACCCCGACACCCGCAACATCGACACCCAGTTCATGGCCGAGGGCGGCTACACCCGCGAGCTCAGCGATCGCGTCACCGCCACCGGCCGCGCCTACGTCAACGGCTACCGCTTTCGCGACTTCCTGGTGCTCGCCGACGGCAGCGGCACGTTCACCGACATCGGCGACGCGTTCTGGTATGGCGCCGAGGCCCGCGCCCGGATCGGCCTGGTCGGCGAGGACACGCTCGGGGTCACGCTCGGCGGCGAGGCCACGATCGTCGATACCTCGAGCGAGTCGTTCTACGTCGGCGACCGCGCCGGCGGGGTCATCGTCGAGACGCCGCTCGACGCCGAAGGTGTCTACGCGGAGCTCGACGGTTCGCCGACCGGGTGGTTCGCGTTCACCGGCGGGGTGCGCGTCGATCGCAACTCGCTGCTCGAGGACCGGGTCTCGCCGCGGGCGGCGTTGTTCGCCAGCAAGAAGGACCAGTACGGCGTCAAGCTCCTCTACTCGGAGGGCTTCCGCAACCCGAGCGCCTTCGAGGGTTTCTTCGATGACGGCACCGACTTCACCGCCAGCCCCGACATCGGCGCCGAGGTCATCCGCAGCTACGAGGTGGTGCTGTGGGGCCGGCCCATCGGCGGCCTGACGCTCCGCCTCTCCGGCTTCCTGTGGGATGCCACCGGCATCGTCGAGCAGGAGGAGATCGACCTCGATCCCGATCCGCTGGTCGACGATCTGCGCCTGCAGTTCCAGAACGTCCGCGACCTGCGCTCGACCGGCGTCGAGGTCGAGGGCAGTTACCGCTCGAGCGCGGGCTGGCTGGCCTTCGGCGGCGGCGCGTACACGAAGGTCGAGGGCTTCGTCGATCCGGGCGACGGCAGCGAGCCGCCGTCCGAGCCGGTCCCCGGCGCGCCCGAGATCTCGGCCGTGCTCGGAGTCTCGTCGCCGCTCCTGGTCGACCGCTTTCACCTGTCGGGCGAGGGCCAGGTCATCGGACCGCGTCCAACCCGTGACGACACCGGCATGACCCCTGACATCGAGACCTACGTCGGGGTGTCGCTGGCCGCCTACGCCCCCGACATCAACGGCTTCGATGTCACGCTCGGCGTCCGCAACCTGATCGGCAAGCGCGAGCAAGTGCCCGCGCCCGAGGACTTCGATCGCGAATCCGGCAGCGTGTTCACGCTGCCCGGAGAAGGGAGAGAGGTCTATGCGCGCGTCGGCTACCGTTACTAGCGTCGCACTCGCACTCGGCCTCGGGCTCGGCTTCGGGCTCGGGCCGCTGGCGGTGCCGGCGGCGCACGCGCAACGTCCCAACCAGGGCGAGGACGAGAGCGCCGAGCTCGTCGACGAGGGTCGCCGCGCGTTGCGCGCCGGCGACTACGGTGATGCGGCCGAGGCGCTCGATCAGGCGCTGGCGCTCAACCCGCGCCGCCTCGAGGCCTACGCGCTGCGGGCCGCGGTGCATGCGGCCAAGGGCGAGCACGCCCGCGGCGTCGCGCTGATGCGCAAGGCGCGCGAGCTGTCGCCCGCCAACGTCGACGTGCTCGAGGCGCTCGGGACCCAGCTGATGCTGGCCGGCGAGACCACCGAGGGCGTGCCGCTGCTCGAGGGCGTGGTCAAGAACGCGCCGGCGCAGTACGGGGCCCAGGTGCTGCTCGGCCACCACTACGCCGACCAGGCTCGGTGGGGGGCGTCCGCCACCGCCCTCGAGGCCTACTTCCGCGCCCGGCCCCGGGAGCTCGGCAAGGACGACGATCGCCATCGGCTCGATCTCGCCGAGGCCTACCTGCGCACCTACCGGCCGGCCGATGCGAGCGCGGTCTACGGCGATATCGTGACCCGCCATGGCGACTGGATGACGGCGCGGCTGGGCCTGGCGTGGTCGGCGGCGGCGATCGACTGCCGCAAGGCCAAGCCGATGCTGGCCGAGCTGTCGCTGCGCGACGGTGCGCCGAGCGAGGTGATGCTGGTCCGCGGTCAGTGCGCGCTCGAGCTCGACGATGCGGGCGAGGCGCTGCGGCTGGCCCGCGCGTACCTCGGCGGCGCCGAGACCGCCTCGGCGGCCGGCCACGCGCTGCTCGGCGAGGCCGAGGCGGCACGCGGCAACCTGAGCGCGGCCCGCGCCGCGCTGGAGAAGGCGCGCACGCTCGAGCCGGGGCGGCGCCGCTTCGCGGTGCGGCTGGCGCGCGTGTTGCGGCTGGGCAAGGATCCGGCGGCGGCGCTGGCCGAGCTCGACAGCGTCGGCGCGCCGAGCCCCGCGGGCGCCGACCGCACGTACTGGATCGAGCGGGGCGAGGCGCTGCTCGACGCCGGGCGCGCGGCCGACGTGGCGGCGACGCTGGCGCCGGGGGTGGCGGCGTTCCCGGACCACCCCGCGCTGGCGACGGTGCTGGGCGATGCGTCGCTGCGCACCGGCAACGCCGGCGCGGCGGTCGGGCAGCTCGAGGTCGCGATGAAGTCACCGACCCCGCGCTCACGCCGGCTGCTGTCGCAGGCCCTGCTCGCGGTGGCGGTCGGCAAGCTCGACGGCGGCGACGTCGCCGGAGCGGCCGCGGCCCTGGTCCACGCCGACGAGGTCGAGGGCACGCCGGCGGTGTGGCGCAACCTCGGCCTGTGCTCGTACCTGCTCGGTGACCTGGCGCGCGCCCACGCGATGCTGACCCGCGCGGCGGCCGCGCAACCTGACGCCGGCACGTTGATCTTGCTCGGCCGCGTCGAGGCCGCGCAGGGCAACGCGACCGCCCGCGAATCGCTGGGTCGCGCGGTGATCGCCGGCAAGAGCGAGCCGATCGCGATCGAGGCCGCGATCGAGCTGGCCGCCGTCGAGCTTGGTGCCGGCCGTGCCGCCGAGGCGGTCGAAGCGCTGACCGGGGTCGCGGCGGCGGCGAAGAAGGCCGGTGGCGAGCTGGCGGCCCGTCAGGCGGCGGCGCTGGTGACGGCGCGCCACGCCGCCGGGCTGGTCGCCTTGCGCTCGGGGCAAGCCGGACGTGCCGTCGGGTTCCTCGAGGATGCCGCCGCCGCGGCCGCCGGCGACGTGCTGACCGCGATCCGCTGCGATCTGGCGCTGGCGACGCTGGCTGCCAACGACCGCGACAAGGCGGTGACCCGACTCAAGGCGGTGGCCAAGGTGAGCTGCCCGTTCCCGGCCCCGGCCGACACCACGGCGGTGCCGGTGCTGCTCGCGTTCGTCGAGGGGCTGCAGCCGCGGCGAGCGGCCCGGGCGCTCGATCGACTGGCGGCGCTCGATCGCGGCGCCAGCGGCGCGACGCGCCAGCTGCTGGCCACCGCGACCCGGGTCCTGGCGCTCAACGCCGCCGAGGAAGCCTACCGCGGCGGCAAGCTGGGGCCGGCTCGCAAGTTCCTGGCCGTGGCCCGCAAGGCCGAGGCGCGGGCCGGACTCGACGAGGTGACCCACAACCTGGCGGTGATCGACGTCGCCGATGGCCGGCTCGACGCCGCGATCGCCGCGCTCGACCGCGTGGCACCCAAGCTGCCCGAGGCGCTGATCAACCTCGGCGTCGCGTACGACAAGAAGGGCGACGGCGCGCGCGCGCTCGACGTGTGGCGGCGCGCCAAGAAGGAGGGCGTGCGCTTCGCGGCCCTCGACGAGTGGATCGCTGCCAAGGAGCGCATCTGGGGCGGTGCGCCATGAGGCGGCCGCTGATCTCGATCCTGCTCTGCGCGCTGGTCGCCGTGCTGGGCGCGACCGCGTCGAGCGCCGCCGCCGCGCCGTTACGGGTCGGGGTGTTCACGCCGGCGACGCCGTTCGATGGCACCGGGGCCCGCCTCGAGTTCGCGACCAAGCTGGCCAAGCACATCGGCGGCGACGATGCCGTCGGCCGCGTCTACGGCAAGGCCGGCGACTTCGCGTCGGCGCTCCGCAAGGGCGAGATCGACCTCGCCGTCGTCGATGCCACGTACCTGGCCGCGAGCGGTGGCTCGTACGCGGTGCTGGCGGTCGCGGTGCGCGGCGGCGAGACGCGCGCGGTGTGGGATCTGGTCGCGCGCGGCAGCGTCGACAGCGTGCTGGCGCTCAAGGGCAAGACCGTGTTGACGCCGCCGGTCGGTGGCCGCGAGGTGGCGTTCGTGACCGAGGCCTTGCTCGGCGGCGAGCTGGCCCCCGACTTCTTCACGGTCGACGTCTCGCCCGACGTCCTCAGCGCGGTCGCGGCGCTGGGCCTCGGCAAGGCCGACGCCGCCGTGGTGCCGTCGGGGCTGACGCTGCCGGCCGGCACCAACCGCGTGGTCTCGCTACCCAGCGTGAGCTGGCCACTCCTGATCGCCTCGCCCAAGGCCGCGGCCGACGTGCAGGCGCTGGGCGCGGAACGCGCGCTCACCTTCGCCGGCTCGGGCGCCATCAGTGGCTTCCGGTCCGGCACCGGCGACGCCTACAAGGCCCTCGGCCGCCGCTTCGGCCGTCCCCAGCGCCGCGGCCCCATGGTGGTCCCCAACTTGCGGATCGCCGTCGGCGAGCTGATCGAGGGCCGCAGCTTCACGATCGATCCCGGCGACGCCAAGAAGTACGTCGCCCGCTGAGCACACCCTGATTGCGGGTTAGAGTTGTGACCGGGAGGGCACGCGCATGTCTGGGCAGGAGCTGCCGGCAGATCGGTTCGAGCACGTCCGCAAGATCGGGTCGGGCGGGATGGGGATCGTGTACGAAGTCTTCGATCGCGAGCGCAACGTGTCGCTGGCGCTCAAGACCCTGCGCGAGCTCGACGGCACGGCCCTGTACCGCTTCAAGAGCGAGTTCCGCGCCCTCGCCGACGTGCAGCATCCGAACCTCGTGAAGCTGTACGAGCTGTTCTCGGAAGCCGACACCTGGTATTTCACGATGGAGCTGGTCGACAACGTCGGCTTCCTCGACTATCTCCGTCCCGCGGTCGCCGGGGCTCGCGACGAAGATCACGCCGCCAGCCCGTCGGATCCGGAGGCGCCGACGCGGACCTCGGTCCGTGCGCCCACCAGGTTGGTCGGCGATCTCGACGATCAGCGCCTGCGGGGCGTGCTGCGCCAGCTGGCCGGGGCGCTCGCCGCCTTGCACGCCGCCGGCACGCTGCACCGCGACATCAAGCCGTCCAATATCCTGGTCACGCCGAGCGGACGAGTCGTCCTCTGCGACTTCGGCCTCGCGACGCCGGTGGCTCAAGCCGTCCACGAGACCAGGACCGATGACCGGATCTCGGGCACGCCGGCCTACATGTCACCCGAGCAGCTCGAGGGCCACCCGCTCACGACGGCCAGCGATTGGTATGCCGTCGGAGTCGTCCTGTACGAAGCGCTGACCGGCCAGAAGCCCTTCGACCCGCGGCAGCTCCTGCGTTCCCGGGCGCGACCCTATCCGGTGCCACCCGGCGCGATGGTTCCCGGCGTCCCCGTCGATCTCGAGAAGCTGTGCCTCGACTTGCTGTGGCCCGACCCCGCGGCGCGACCCAGCGGCGCCGACGTGCTCTCCCGCCTCGGCCTGACGCCGCCCGCGGCGGCGATGTCGCTGGGCAGCCTGGCGTTCGTGGGCCGCGAGGCCGAGCAGGCACGCTTGCACCAGGCCCTGGTCGAGAGCCGTGGTGGCGTGGTGGTGGCGTGGGTCCGCGGCGAATCGGGGATCGGCAAGAGCGCCCTGCTCGGTCAGCTGCTCGGCGACGCCGCGCGCGACGGCGCCTGCGTGCTGCAAGGACGTTGCTACGAGCAAGAGTCGACGCCGTACAAGGGCGTCGACGCGGTCATCGATGCGTTGAGCCACGAGCTCAAGCGGTTGCCGCCGGAGCACGTCGAGGCGCTGCTGCCACGGCGGATCAGATCGCTGACCCAGCTCTTCCCGGTGCTGCGCCGGGTCGAGGCGGTGGCCCGGCCGCGCTTCCTGGCCCTCGAGCCGCTCGACCCCTTCGAGGTCCGGATCCGCGCGTTCGAGGCGCTCAAGGAGCTGCTGCGCCGCCTGGCCGAGGCGCGCCCGCTGGTGATCGCGATCGACGACGCCCAGTGGGGCGATACCGATAGCGCGGCGCTCCTCGACGAGCTGGTGCGGCCCCCCGATGCCCCGGCGATGCTGCTGGTGATCGCGTGCCGCAGCGAGACCCTCGAGACCAGCCCGTTCCTCCGCAACTTTCGCGCGCTGGAGCGGCCGCACCTCGAGCTCGATCTCGGTCCGCTGTCGAGCGAGGAGGCGGCGCGGCTCTTGCGCGGGATGCCTGCCGACGCGGCGACCGATGGGGTCGGCGACGCGATCGTGCGCGATGCCGGGGGCAACCCGTTCCTCCTCACCGCGCTCGGGTTCTACAGTCGGCGCGGCCACCGCGAGGCGACCGCTCCGCTCGACGAGATGGTGCGCAACGCCGTCGGCGAGCTCCCGGCCGCCGCGCAGCACTGCCTCGAGGCGGTCAGTGTCGCCGGCCGACCGATCACGCAGGACGTGCTCCGCCGCGTGGTCGGCACCGGCGACCTCCTCGACGCGCTCCAGCTCCTGCGCTCGCGCCGCCTGGTCCGCTCGAGCGGGCTCCACGCCGCCGACCTGGTCGAGCCGTACCACGACCGACTGCGCGAGATCGTGGTCGCGCAGCTGGCGCCGGCGTCGCTGCTCGCCTGGCATCTGCGGCTGGCCGCGGCGCTGGAGGGCAGCGATCAGCCCGACCACGAAGCCGCGGCGCTGCACCTCGGTGCCGCGGGCGAGGCCGGGCGGGCGGCGGTCCACGCCATCGCGGCCGCCGAGCAGGCGGTCACGGCGCTCGCCTTCGATCGTGCGGTTCGGCTCTACCAGCTCGGACTGGAGCTCGACCCACCCGAGGGTCGCGAGCTGTCCCAGTTGCGGGCGGCCTTGGCCGTGGCCCTCGTCAACGCCGGCCGGGGTGGCGACGCGGCCCGCGCCTTCCTGGCCGCCGCCGAGCACGCCTATGCGGCCGAGGCCGTGGACTACCGGGGCCGCGCCGCCGCGCAGTTCCTCCGCAGCGGCTACATCGACGAGGGGCTCGATGCCGTGCGCGTCCTGCTCGCAGCGCTGGGCATGCGCCTGGCCACCACGCCGCGCCGAACCGTGGCCTCGATCGTGCTGCGGCGGATGCGGATCCGGCTGCGCGGCGTCGGCTTCCGGCCCCGCGACCCGACCCAGATCGCCGCCGAGCAGCTGCAGCGGCTCGATACGTTCGCGGCGGTGACCACGGCGCTGGGCATGGTCGACTCGCTGCGCGCGTTCGACTTCCAGTGTCGTCACATGTTGCTGGCCCTGCGCATCGGCGATCCGGTGCGGGTGGCCCGCGCGCTGTCGGTGGAAGCGATCTCGCGCGCGACCGGTGGCAGCGCGCGTGATCGCCGGTCGGCAAACCAGCTGGTCAAGCTCGCCGGCGAGATGTCGGAGCGCTCGGGAACGCCGGCCACGATCGGCTTCACGCTGTGTGCCGCCGGCATGGCCAGCTACCAGCTGGGCGAATTTCGCGACGCCTTCGATCTCGCCGAGCGCGCCACGAACGTGCTGCGCGAGCAGTGCACCGGGGTGGCCTGGGAGCTGGACTTCAGCGCGCTGTACGCCGCGTGGTCGCTCTACTACCGGGGCGAGGTCGGCGTGCTCGCCGACCGGGTGCCCAACTTCTTGCGAGACGCGCGGGCTCGGGATGACCGCTTCGCCGAGACCTCCATGAGCACCGGCCTGCCCAACCTGGCCTGGCTGGTTCGCGGCGATCCCGGCGGCGCCCGCGACGCCGCTGATGCGGGCATCGCCGGGTGGTCGCAACTCAGCTTCCACCTCCAGCACTACTGGCACTGGCTGGCGCGCCGTCAGATCGAGCTCTACGAGGGGCAAGGCGCGGCGGCGTGGCAAGGGGTGGTGGCCGGCTGGGGCGATCTGAACCGCAGCCTGTTGATGCGGGTGACCGCGGTGCGAATCGAGGCGCTCGACCTCAGGGCCCGGATCGCGCTGGCCGCGGCGGCGGCGCAGCCCGACGACGCCGGCGCGCTGTCGCGCACGGCGGCCAAGATCGCCCGGCAGCTGGCCGGCGAGGAGCGGCCGGGGGCGAAGGCGCTGGCCCGCCTGATCGCCGCCGGGGTGGCGCGGGTGCGCGGAGATCGGGTCGCCGCGCAGGCGCTCTACCGCAGCGCGGCGGACGAGCTCGCGGCCTGCGATCTCGGGCTCTACGCGGCGGCCGCCCGGCGCCGCCATGGCGAGCTGGTGATCGGCGACCAGGGACCGCCGATCGTCGACGAGGCCGATCAGTGGATGTCGGCCCGCGGCGTGGTCGCGCCGGAGCGCATGGCCGATCTGTTCGCGCCCACCGGGCGGTCGGCGCCCGGCTCCTAGCTCGCCAGGCCGGCGTCGCGCCAGGCGACCATGCCACCGGCGAGGTTGGCGACCCGCCCGAGCGTGGCGCCGATCAAGATCTGGGTGCCGAGCGCCGAGCGGCGCCCGGTCTGGCACACCACCACCACCGGCTTGTCGGTGGGCACCTCGGACACCCGCGCCCGCAGCTCGGCGAGCGGCAGCAGCTGCGCCCCGGCGAGATGGCCGAGGTCACCATCGAACTCGGCCGCGCTTCGCACGTCCAGCACGTGGACCTCGGCGCGGTGACCGGCGACCCAGTCGACGCCGATCTCGGGCAGGCCAGCGTAGGTCATCACCACCGGACCCCAGTCCGGGGTGGCCGGGACGTCGCCGTCCTCGGGCCGACCACCGCGCAGGTTGGCCGGCACCGCGATCGCCATCTGCTTGGGGTGCGGCAGCGCCAGGTTCGCCATGTAACCGACGAAGTCCTCCTCGCGTGCGGCGCCGCCGATCCGCGGGTTGTGCCGGCGCTCCTCGCCGATCGTGCTCGAGGTCCGGCCCTGGTAGTCGTGGCCGGGGTAGACCACGCAGTCGTCGGGCAACGTGAACAGCTGGTCGCGGATCGATCGGAACAGCTGGTGCGGGTCGCCGTGCTGGAAGTCGGTGCGACCAGCGCCGCGCACCAGCAGCGCGTCGCCGGTGAACACCAGCTGGTGGTCGCTGTTCACCAGCGAGACGCAGCCGTCGGTGTGGCCAGGGGTGGCGCGGACCTCGAGCGAACCGGCGCCGACGTGGATCACGTCGCCGTGCTGCAGCGGGAGGTCGATGTTGCGCGCCTGGTACGCGGGCGCCAGGCCGATCCGGCTGCCCAGTGCCACCTTCATCCGCCAGCCGCCGGTGACGTGATCGGCGTGGCAGTGGGTGTCCAGCGTGTAGAGGAGCCGCAGTCCGAGTTCGCGGATCAGCGCGGCGTCCCGGGCGTGCTGCTCGAACACCGAGTCGATCAGCACCGCCGCCCCGGTCGGCCGGTCGGCGACGAGGTAGGTGTACGTGCTCGAGGTCTGATCGAAGAGCTGGCGGACGATCACGGGCGCTCCTGGAGTGGTGGCCGCACCTACTCTACCGTCCAATCCGGCGCCGGTTGGGGCCACCGGTGCCCGACCGCGGCCGCGCCGAGGGTAGAGTGCCGGCGGTGGTCCGCTACCTGCTCGTCAAGGCGGTCGTCCCCGCCGCGCTGATCAACTTCGCGCTCAACTGGATGGCGGGGCAGGCGCTGCTTCCGGCCGGACCGTCGCTGCCCTTGTGGGGGAGCCCGGGCATGGCCGTCGACGCGGTGGTTGGCGCGTTCCTGATCGGCTTCTTCACGCTGCTGCTGGTGATCCCGGACGGCCGGCGCGAGGCACGGTCGGGACGGGTGCGCGGCTGGGGCCGGCCGGCACGCTGGCTCGGCGCGCCGGCGCGCCGGCCGGTGTGGTTCGCGCTCGGCGGGGCGGTCGTGATCGCGACGCTGCTGGCCGCGCCAGCGGTCGGGTACTGGTCGGCGGCGGGCATCGAGCAGATGGACCGCGATGACTACGTCTGGCTCAAGGCGGTCATGTCGGCCGGCATCGGTGTGGTGGCGTCGGTCGGGGCGGCGCTGCTCGGCATCGCGCCCGAGCCCGATGCGTCGAGTGATCCGCGCTGGCTCCGCGACCCCGCCGCCGCGGCCGGGCCGAGCTACCCGTGCCAGTTCCTCGACAAGGGCGGGCTGGCGGCGACCGATCGGGCGCGCGGCTGTTCGGCGACGCCGACCTGGCACCTCGTCGTGCGCGGCACGCTCGATCCATCGCAGGTGCGGATCGCGCTCGCCGATCTGCTGGTGCGCTATCCGTCGCTCGCCACCCGCGTGCGCGCCCTCGATGGCGTCCCGCCGTACGCGACCCACTTCCGGTACGTCCACGATCCCGCGATCTCGGCCGACACGCTGTTCGCGTACCGCGATCTGCGCCACCAGCCGCCCGGCGCGCTCGAAGCGCTGCTGCGCGAGCACCGCGATCGCTATCTCGACCCGTACACCGACCCGCCGGCGTCGGTCACGCTCGCGGTCACCACCGACGCCAGCTGTCACCTGCTGGTCCGCCAGCACCACGCGATCGCCGACGGCCGTGCGTTCATCGCCCTGCTGGCCGACCTCGCGGCGTATCTGGACGCCGCGCGAGCCGGCCGCCGCCCGTCGCCGGCGGCGCTGGCGCCGATCGGTCGGCGCGACGAGCTCGAGGCGCTCGGCCTGTCGACGCCGCGTCGGCTCGCGTACACGGTCGCCGGCCTCGGTCGCCTGCTGGGCACCGGGTTGGTGCGAGCGCTGCGTCCGCTGCGTCCGCTCCACCAGAACCGCAGCAACGACTACACCGGTGGCAACGGCACCGTCCACCGGCTGGTCGCCGCCGCCGAGCTGGCGGGCTGGAAGGCAGCCGGCAAGCAGCTCGGCGTCAGCCTCAACTCGCTGCTCACCGGCGCGCTGTTCGCCGCCAACCAGCGCTGGCACCGCGCGCTCCGGCTCCCGCTGGGGCGCACCAGCGCGTCGGTGATGATGGAGACCCGGCCCCGAGATCCGGGCTTCGTGTCGTTCGCCAACCACCTGGCCTTGCTCGAGGTGACCGCCGATCTAGGCGCCGAGCGCGACCTGGCCGCCTTGGCGCGCTCGGTCCAGGCCCAGGTCGACGCCCAGCGGCGCCGCCAGGCGCCGATCAAGCGCTTCCTGATCGAGCGCTTCTTCGTCCGGGTCCTGCCACTCGACGTCCTGCACAAGGTGGTGTTCGAGTCGAAGCGGCCGTCGAGGTCGCTGGATTTCTCCAACCTGATCGCCCTCGACTTTCCGGAGCTGGGCGGCGCGGGCTGGGCGGTCGACGCGGTCTTCATCACCACGCCGGTGATCCCGCGCGCCGGCATCGTGCTGACCGTGATCCACTACCGCGACCAGATCTGCTTCAACTTCAACTACAAGGCGTCGGCGGTCAGCCGCGCCGAGGTCGAGGCGCTCGCCGATCACTTCGCGGCGGTCGTGGCCGCCACCGGGACCGCCACGGGGACCGCCGCCCCACCGGTGTAGAGAACGTGGTCGATTTCGGTGCGCCGGTCGGCGCCGGGCCGCGTTCTGGGATCGAACCAACCCGGAGATCCGACATGAAGACTCTCGCCCGCACCATCGCGCTCGTCGCCGCGCTCACCACCGGCGGCGCCGCCGTCGCCCATCACACCGCCCATGCCTGTGGCGGATATGTCATCACCGAGGCCGAGCGCGTCCACTGGGCGCTGCAGGCGTTCCTCGGCGAGATGAGCCAGCGGGTCAGCTTCGGCGCCGCGAAGATCACGGCCGCCGAGGTCGGCGGCCCGGTGCGCGCAGCGATCACGATCGAGATGGATACCGCCGCCGGCAAGCGGCGCGCCAAGGCGCAGCAGACGTTCTTGCTCGAGAAGCGCGATGGAGCCTGGAAGGTCGTCGACTGGACGTTCCCGGTCGCGGCGCCGGCCAAGGTGGCGGCCAAGGTCGTGGCGCGGCGCTAGGCCCAATGCCAGTCACTTGGCGACGGCAGTCCAATCATGTCGATCACTTCCACCCCCGTTCACCCTGAGCGAGGCCGCGCAGCGGCCGAGTCGAAGGGCGAGGCCTCGATGGAGTACGTCCTTCGACTCACGCTCGCTTGCGCTCGCGTTTCGCTCAGGACGAGCGGAAACGTGGATCATCTCGGTCACTTGACGCCAACCGATCGGCATTGGCGCTAGGCGCGCGGGCCGAGGCGATCGTGTCAACCCGGCGCCGCGACGCTGGCGAGCAGGCGGCCGACGCTGGCGTCGAGCCGGCTGCCGATCAGCTCCATGATGCTGTCGAGCTCCTCGGCCGACACCGACAGCGTGGCCCGCAACCGGGCCCGGGTGCCGGCGAGCAGCCGCTTGCGGACGTCGGCGAGCCAGCGCACCGCGGTCGCGCGATGGACGGTGTACATCGCTGCCAGCTGATCGAGGGTGACGCCGCCGAGGTGGTGCAGGCGCAGCAGGTTGCGGTCGCGGGCGTCGAGCTCGCCAGCGGCGGCGGTGAACGCAGCCTTGAAGGCGTCGCGATAATGGGCCTTCAGGAACGTCAGCTCGGGATCGTCGCCCGCGGCGGCGAGCGCGGCGACGCCGTCATCGGGGACGTGGCGCTTGCCGGCGCGCAGGCGACCGAGCGCGGCGCGCGCCGCCATCACCTGACACAGCCCGCGCAGCTTGCCCTGGCCGGCATAGGCGAGGATCCGCGGTGCCGCGCCCGCCTCGGCGACCAGCAGCTTGGTGCGCACCTCCTGCAACAGATCGTCGATGACGGCGCGGTCGAGCTTCATGTGGGCCAGGCCAGCCGGCACGTCGGCGAGGTACGCGCGATCGAACGCCGCCAGCGCCGCCGGCTCGCCGCGCGCGCAGGCCAGCGCCAGCGCCAGCTCGACCGCGGCGTCGTCGCCGATCGCCCCCGGCGCGGTGCGCGCCGCCAGCGCCTCGACCAGCGCGGCGCGGTCGACGGTCAGGGCGGGCCAGGCGCGCTCGGCCACCGCGCAGGCCAGGTCCAGCGCGGCCTCGAGCGTGGCGGCATCGGCGAACAGGGTGTCGCCGGGGCCGTCGCCCGCCGATCGTGCCCGCAGATAGATCGCCGTCAGCGGAGTCGCCATGCGCGACGACGATAGCCAACTCGCCGCCGGCGCGCCACCGCGCGCTATCCTGTCGGGGATGGACGGTTGCCTGGACGACGCGGGGCTGCTCGAGCTGATCCATGGTCAGCTCGCGCCGCCGGCGCTGGTCGAGGTCGACGCCCACCTCGACCGCTGCGACTCGTGCCGCGAGCTGGTGGCGCTGGCCGCCCGTGGCAGCGATGGCCGGCACGCGCCGGCCGCCGACGAGTTGCGGCCCGGCGATGCCGTCGATCGTTACATCGTGCTCGGCCGGATCGGCGGTGGCGCGATGGGCGTGGTCTACGCGGCCCACGACCGCGAGCTCGATCGCAAGGTCGCGCTCAAGCTGCTGCGGCCGGAGCTGGCCGGTCCCGCGGCGGCCGTGGTTCGGCTGACCAGCGACGGCGCGGCAGCGGCCGTGGCGGCGTCGACCCTGGCCGCCGGCAGCGACGGCCACCGCGATCGCGTGCTGCGCGAGGCCCAGGCGATGGCCCGGCTCCAGCACCCCAACGTGGTCACCGTCCACGACGTTGGCACCGCTGGCGATCGCGTCTTCGTCGCGATGGAGCTGGTGGCCGGTCCGACCCTGCGCGGCTGGGCCCATGGCCGGCCGTGGCGTGAGTGCCTGAGGTGCCTGGTCGCGGTCGGGCGCGGCCTGGCCGCCGCCCACGCCGCCGGCGTGATCCACCGCGACGTCAAGCCCGACAACATCATCGTCGACCAGCACGACCGACCCCGGATCGGTGACTTCGGGCTGGCTCGCGCCGACGAGGAGACGGGCGGAGCGCCGGCGAGCTCGATCTTGGCGACCACCTTGACCCGGACCGGCGCGGTGATCGGCACGCCGCTGTACATGGCGCCGGAGCAGCTGCGCGGCGAGCCGGCGACGGCGAACAGCGACCAGTTCGGATTCGCGGTGACGGCGTGGGAGATGCTGTTCGGCGCCCGCCCGTTCGTCGGCAAGGATCTGGCCGAGCTGGTGCGAGCCATCGACCGCGGCCCGCTGCCGCCGGCGCGCGGTGGCGTGCCGGTGGCGGTCGAACGCGCGTTGCGCCGCGGCCTCGACCCCGACCCGGCGCGCCGCCACGACGGCGTCGACGCGCTGATCGGTGCCATCGACTGGCAGCCGCGCCGGCGCTGGGTCTGGCTGGCGCCGGCGGCGACCGCGGCGGCGGTCGCCGCGACGCTCCTGGTCGTGCGCCCGGCGGCCGCGCCGATCGATCCGTGCCGGCGCGCCGCCGCAGCGCTCGACGACAGTTGGACCCCGGCGGTGGCCACCGAGCTCGGTGACAAGTTGACCGCGGCCCACGATCGGACCTCGGTGGCGCGGCTCGACGCCTGGGCCGGGCGCTGGCGGGCGGCGCGCCTCGAGGTCTGCCGTGCCGGCCGGGTGCGCGGCGCCGAGAGCGAGCGACTCCTCGACGTGCGTGGCGCGTGCCTCGACCGTGGCCGCGCCGAGCTGGCCGCGCTGGTCGCCGAGTTGCGCGTCGCCGAGCTGACGGCGTTGACCGGGGTGGCCGAGGCGGTCGCGGCGCTGACCGATCCGGGCGAGTGTGCGAACAGCTCGGCGCTCGCCCTGCTGGCGCCGGTGGCGGCGGCGCAGCGCGCGGCGGTGGCGGAGGTGGAACGCACCGCCGCGGTCGTGCGGGCCCGGCTGGGCACGTCGACGCGCGTCGATCCGGCCGCCGGCGCGGCGCTGGTCGCGGCGGCGACCGCGACCGGCCACGCACCGACCCTGGCGGCGGCGCACCTGGTGCACGCCGAGCTGCTGCGTCGCGCCGGCGACGCGGTCGCCGCCGATGTGGCGGCGCGCGCCGCGGTGGTGGCCGCCGAGATCGGCCATGACGATCTGGGCGCGGCGCGGGCCTGGATCTCGCGAGTCGGCGCCGCCGGCGACCGCCGCGACCTCGGTGCGGTCGACGAGTGGACGCAGCTCGCCGGTGCGGCGGTGACCCGGGCCGGTGATCCGCCGCCGCTGGTGGCCCGACTCGCCAACGACCTCGGCCTGCTGGCCATGAATCGTGGCGAGCTGGGTCGTGCTCGGCACGAGCTCGAGCGCGCGCTGGCCATCCGGCGCACGCTGGCCGGCGCGGCGCCGGATCTCGATGTTGCACGCACCCTGTCGGCGCTCGGCCACGTCGCGCGCCTGCGCGGTGAGTTCGACCGCGCGCTGGCCTGGTTCGACGAGGCGGTCGCGATCGAGGAGGGTGTGCTCGATCCGTCACATCCCGAGGTGGCGCGTGATCACCACAACGCGGCCGGCGCCCTCCGCTTGCTCGGGCGCCTCGACGAGGCCGAGGCGCGCTATCGCCTGGCGCTGCGGCTGCGGACCGCGGCGCTCGGCCCCGATCATCCCGATGTCGGCCTGTCGCACAACAGCCTCGGGCTGGTCGCCATCGAGCGCGGCCAGTACGAGGTCGCCGAGCGCGAGCTCGGCGAAGCCCGCCGGATCGTCGCCGCCGCTGGCCACGGCGAGCTTCCGATCGTGCTCGCGAACCTCGGCCTGGTGGCGAACCGCCAGGGCCGGTTTCGAATCGCGCTCGCGCTCCTCGACAACGCCGTCGTGCAGTACCGCGCGGCGCTGCCGCCGCGCCACGAGCGGCTGGCCCGCGCGCTGCTCGATGCCAGCGATGCGGCGGCCGGGCTCGGGGATGTGCGGCGAGCACGGGCGTTGCTGGCCGCGGCGCGCGCGGCGATCCCGGAGGAAGCCGGCGAGCGGTTTGTCCGGGAAGCGGACGAACGAGCCGTCGCACTGGCGCCGAAGGCGGCGCGGGCGGAGCCGGCGACGCCGGAGCCGGAGGTGGAGCCGAAGGTGGAGCCGGAGCCGAAGCCGGAGCTGAAGCCGGAGCTGAAGCCGGAGCCGAAGCCGGAGCCGAAGCCGGAGCCGAAGCCGAAGGTGCCGGTGGGTACGTACGGATCGGGCCAGGGCTGGGACTGACGGGGCTGGGTCCTTCGACTCGGCCCTTCGGGCCTCGCTCAGGACGAACCGGGACGGGCGGCCACGGTTTCGGTTTCGGTTTCGGCTGCGGTTTCGGTTTCGGCTACGGCCCCGGTTACCGGAGGTCGTCGCCTTCGGCGATCCGGTCGGCGCCGCCGTCGAGGCCGAGGCGCACCAGCGCCGTCGCCAGCGTGTCGGGGGTCGTCGAGCGGTAGCGGGCGCGCAGCTTCTTGCCGCCGAACATGCCGGCCATCGCCAGCAGGCCGTCGGCCATCACGCCGGCGGCGCGTTCGCCCGGCCGACCGTCGTCGCGACCGTCGCCACTGATGATCGACGGCCGCGCGATCAGCCACGGCAGGCCGCCGCCGCGCACCACGTCCTCGGCACGGCCGCGCGCCTTCAGGTACGGCGACGATGACGACGACGACGCCCCGACGCTCGACAGATACACGAACCGCGGCTTGCCGCCCGCCTTGGCCGCGGCCGAAACCAGCAGCCGGGTCAGGCCGAGGTCGATCGTCTCGTAGATGTTGCCGGCGACGCCATCGGCCTTGGCGCGTCCGCGGGTGGTGCCGATCAAGCAGAACACGTGGGTCGCCGCCGCGGCGCGCAGCGCGGCGGCCAGGGCGTCGACATCCCACGCCGCGGTGTCGACCGTGGCGCCCATGGCGCCGAACCGCTCGCGCCACTCGGCGAGGCGCGCGGTGTCGGGCCGGACGTGGGCCACCACCTTGGCGCCGCGCGCTATCAGCGCTGGTACGACCGCGCGGCCGACGAAGCCGGTGGCGCCGGCCACGAAGGCCACCGCCGCCGCCGCCGCTGGGCCGTCGGCCCGCGGCCCGCGGTATCCGGCCCCGCTCACGATGCAGACGCCAGGCGCGCGAGTGCTTCGCCGAGCTGGGCCTTGAGCGGCTCGACCACCGCCGGGTCCTTGATGTCGATCACCGGCTCGGTATCGTACTGCTCGTAGAACAGCGTCGCGGGCGCCGCGGTCGGGACCCCGAGCGCCTCGCGCATCCGCTTGTGGTCGGGCACGAACCCGCGCCCGCACAGGTTCGTGATCGTGGTGCCGATCGTGCCCTGCAGGCCGCAGATGAAGATGACCGCCTTGGTGGGCAGGAACCCGCCCGGCGCCAGCCCCAGCCGAGCCTCGAGCGCGGCCAGCCGCTCGGCGGCGAAGTAGCCCTCGACCCGTCCGACGTCGCCGGTCCACCCCGGCGCGTCCTTGGGACGGCTCACGGTGCCCCAGTAGTGCAGCCCGTGGGTCTCGACCAGGCCGAGCAGCTCGTCGCGGTGCCCGAGGTCCGACGGATACGACGCGCCGTGCAGGAGCACCCACTTCGACAGGTCGGCCTGCGGATTCCGCCGCAGCTCGCTGCGCACCATGCTGACGAACGGCGCCGAGCCGGTGCCCGCCGCCACCATCACGCGCAGCCGCGCATCCTCGTCGCCGACCGTGTCCTTGACGGTGAACACCCCGGCCGCCACCGGCCGCATGTACATGCGATCGCCGTTCTTCAGCGACCACAGCAGGTGGGTGAGCGGGTTCTCCGACTCCGGCTTGGCGACGAAGCGGATGTAGAACTCGATGGGGCCGGCGTCCTCGGGTGCCGACGCGATCGACATCGACCGCCGTACCGAGCCGAGCTCCGGCCGGGTGTCGTTGTTCATGCCGAGCACGCAGTACTGGCCGGGCGTGAACCAGCCCGGGGCGGGCCGCTCGTCGGGCAGGACGCGAAACAGGGTCAGGGCGTCGGTCAGGTCGAGGCGCTCGACCACGGTGGCGTTGTAGACCAGCGGCTTGGGTGCCTTGGGGGCCATGGCGAATTCTCCGGGCGGCGAGCGTCAGTGAAGCGTCGGGAGGTACGTGGAGTCCTCGGGATCACCGACGGCGACGTCCGAGATCTCGATCACCTCGCTCTTGAGGCCGAGGTTCTGAAACTTCGTCGGCCACTTCAGGCCGCCGGCTTCGACCCAGCCGCCGATCTCGTAACCGATGCGCCCGCCGCCCATCTGCTTCTCGATCACCTCCGCCAGCTTCGACTCGCTGTTGAAGTTCACGAACCACGTATCGCTGCCGACCGCGGGATCGAACGAGACCTTGATCGACGTACACGACGGTTTGCACTTCTCGGAACCGGCGACCGTGACCTGGGCGTTGTCGACGGCGAGCTTGGCACCGGGGTCCTTGAGCTTGTAGACGATGGCCACGAAGTACAGGTCCTCCTTCAGCCGCTGGCGCGCGACCTTCGCCATCGCGTCGGCGTCCTTGCGCATGGACGCCACCTGCCCACCGGACGCCGCCCACGGCTTGGCGTCGAGATCGAAGAGGTCGTACTTGACCTCCTGGTATTCCACATCCTCCGGCTTGCCACCCAGGGTGCTGGTGACCGGCGTGACGAAGTAGTGGCGGCCGTTCCAGTGGTCCCAGGTGTGCTGGAATTTCGCCTTGGTCACGCTGCCGTCCTGGTAGGCGATGGTGAAGCTGAGCTCCTTCAGCTGCTCCCACTTGTCGGCGCCGCCGAGCGCGGCGAGGCCGGCGTCGACGACCGCGATCGCCTTGGGATCGGACTGCACGGCGTTGAACTCCGCCGGCGTCGGCTGGGTCGCGGCCGAGGTGCGTGGCTTGGGGCACCCGCTGGCGCCGAGCGCCAGGGCGAGCGCGACCAGCAAGGACGAAACGGTACGGACCGACATGGCGCGCACATTAGCCGAAAACTGGCCGCGTTGGGCCGACGCGCCTAGCCTGGCGCCATGATGGCGAAGCATGTCCTGACCGTCACGCTGGCCCTGGCCGCGCTGGCCCTGGCCGCGCTGGCCCCGGCGGCGCGGGCCGACGAGCCCCAGGTCGCGCTCGGCGCCGAGGTCGGTGCCGCCGGTGGCGGCGGTGCCACTCCCGGCGGCATGAGGCTCGGCGGCCGCTACCTCTACCGCATGGCCGACCGCGACTGGTTCGACAGCGGCGTCGCGTTCACGTTCGGCGGCCCCGGGGTCGGCTGTGGTCGCACGCCGCCCGATGGCATGCGCTGCGATCACGGCGTCGCCGACGGGTTCGCCGGCGATCTGTCGCTCGGCGTGCGTCGCGACCTGCGCGGCCAGGGCGCCTTCACGCCGTTCGTGCGCGGCGGACTGTTCGGTCGCGTGCTCCGCTTCGCGGCCGACGACGTCACCGGCGCGGCGCTCGGCGTCGACCTCGGCGCCGGGGTCGCGGCCGCGGTCGGCCGCGACGTGGCCCTGGTGGCCGGCGCCAGCGGCTTCGCCGGCCGGGGCTGGTTCGGCGGTGGGGTGGGCGGCGCCGGTCAGCTCGGCATGGTGGTCAGCGTCGGCGCCGAGCTGCGCCTGAAGTAGGCCATCCTCCAAGCTCCAAGGAGGATCTACCTCCAGGCCCGGGACAGCTTCGACGCCGGCAAGGACCTGTAGCAGGCCGGCGGTCGGGGCGACGCATCAGGGCGCGCGCAGCGGCGACGAACGCAGGTACCATCGCGGCGTGGAGCCCAACATCGAGGCCGAGGCGCGCGCTCACGCCGAGGCTGGCCGCTGGCCCGACGCGACCACGGTCGCGCTGCGCGGCTACGGCCCCGAGCTGGTCGACTACCTGATCGCGATCGCGCGCAGCGAGACCGACGGCAGCGACGCGTTCGCGCAGTTCTCGGTCGACCTCTGGCGGGGCCTGCCGGGCTTTCGCTGGGAGGCGAGCCTGCGCACGTGGTGTTACACGCTGGCCCGCCACGCCCTGGCCCGTCTGCAACGCGCGCCGGCCCGTCGCCGCGTGGTGGCCCTCGAGTCCGAGCAGCTCGCCAACCTCGCCGAGCAGATCCGCACCCGCACGGTGACTCACCTTCGCACCGAGGTGAAGGACCGGGTCCGCGAGCTGCGGACCCGGCTGTCACCCGAAGAACAGTCGATCCTGGTGCTGCGGATCGATCGCAACCTGCCGTGGCGCGACATCGCGCGCGTGCTCGCTGACGAGGGCGAGGAGGTGGCCGAGGTCGAGCTGGTCAAGCGCTCGGCCGCGCTGCGCAAGCGGTTCGAGGGCATCAAGGACCGCCTCCGCGCCATGGCGCGGGCCGAGGGAATCGGCTCGCGTGAGTGACGTCGATCCCGACGCCACCGCCGCCTCCGTCGACACGGCGACCCCGACCGAGCGCGCGGCTGGCGAGGCCGGTTCGATGGCGTCGCTGCTGCGCGGGGTGGCGGCGACCGGTGGCGGTGGCGCGATCGCGCCCGGCACCCTGATCGGCGGCCAGTACCTGGTCGAGCGCACCGCCGGGGTCGGTGGCATGGGCGTGGTCTACCTGGCCCGCGACCAGCGCCTCGAACGTCCGGTCGCGATCAAGCTCGGTGCGGCGCGGTCGGCGGTCGGGCTGGCCCGGCTGCAGCGCGAGGCCGGCGCGCTCGCCAAGCTGTCGCACCCGAACGTCGTCGTGGTCTACCAGGTCGGCGAGCACGACGGCCGGGTCTACATCGCGATGGAGTACGTGGCGGGTGGGACCGCGCGCAGCTGGGTGATGGCGCAGCCGCGCGGCTGGCGCGAGGTGATCGCGCTGTATGCGGCCGCCGGCGACGGCCTCGCCGCCGCGCACGCCGCCGGCCTGATCCACCGCGACGTCAAGCCCGACAACGTGCTGGTCGGCGACGATGGACGGCCACGGGTGGCCGACTTCGGGCTGGTCCGCGCCATCGCCACCACCGAGGTCGAGGGCGATTCGCGACTCGACACATCCGATCTCGCCCAGACCCGCGCCGGTTCGATCGTCGGAACCCCGGCCTACATGTCGCCGGAACAGCTGGCCGGCGACGACGTCGACGCCCGCGCCGATCAGTTCTCGTTCTGCGCCTCGTTGTGGGAGGCGCTGCACGGCGCGCGTCCGTTCAGCGGCGCGACCCCGGCCGAGGTCAAGGCGGCGATCGAGTCGTCGCCGCCGGCGATCGGGGATGGCGTCGAGGCTCGCCGCCGCGTGCCCCGCCACCTGCTCGAGGTCCTGCGTCGCGGCCTGCGCCCGGCGCGCGACGAGCGCTGGCCGACGATGACCTCCCTGCTGGCGGCGCTCCGTCACGATCCGGCGGCCCGCCGGCGGCGGGTCGGGCTGGTCCTCGGCGGTGCGGCGGTGGCGGCGGCGATCGCGATCCCGCTGGTGCTGCGCGCCGGCCAGGCGCCGGATCCCTGCACCGACGGCGCGGCGCTGCTCGCGCCGACGTGGAGCGCCGATCGATCCGCACGCCTCGAGCAGCAGATCGGCCCGACGGCCTGGCCGGTGCTGCAGACCCGGATCGGCGCCTATGCCCGGGCGTGGACGATCGGACACCGCGACGCCTGCCGCGCGACTCGCGTCGCGCGCTCGCAGAGCGAGGACCTGCTCGATCGCCGCATGCGCTGCTTGCACGGCGCGCGCATCGAGCTCGATGCGACCCTCGCGGTCCTCGAGCGCGGTGGTGCGGCGGTGGCGGCATCGGCCGCCGATGCGATCGGCGGCCTGCCCGAGCTCGCCGCCTGCGCGGATACCGCGACGCTCGCCGATCAGGTGCCGCTGCCGACCGATCCGGCGGCGCGCGCCAAGGTCGACGAGGCCGACGTCCTGCTCGCCGAGGCGCGGGCCGCCGACCTCGACCGCGGTCAGCTCGATCCGATCGGCAAGACCGAACGCGCACTCACCGCGGCACGGGCCGGCGGCTGGAAGCCGCAGCTGGCGCTCGCGCTCGCCACCCACGCCTCGGTGCTCGACGATGCCGGTCGCGGCGCCGAGGCGCGCCCGATGTACCAGGAGGCGGCGCGGGTGGCGCTCGCCGGCCGCAGCGACGCCACCGCCGCCCGCACGCTCGCCGATCTGGCCTGGAGTCTGAGCGACGAAGCTCGGCCCGCCGAGGCGGCGCTGGTCCTCGATCTGGCCCGCGCGATCGCCGATCGCGGCACCAGCGACCGCGTGATGCGGCGCGTGCTCGGCGCCGCCGCGATGCTGGCCATGCGCGGCGGGCGCGGCGACGAAGCGGTCGCGATCCGGCGCGAGCTGGTCGCGATGACCGAGCGCGATCCCGAGGCCGCGCCCGACTGGCCGGCGTCGGATCAGTTCAACCTGGCGGCGGCGCTCCTCGCCGCCGGTCAGCCGGGCGCCGCCGAGGTCGCCGCCGCGCGCGCGGTCGAGCTCGCGGAACGCAACCTCGGATCGAGCCACCCGACGCTCGGCCGGTACCTCGGGTTGCTCGCGAACACGCGCAAGGTCGGCGGCAAGCTCGCCGAGGCGGCGACGGCGGCCGAGCGCGCGCTCGCGATCCTGGAGGCCTGGTACGGCGCCGACGACGTCCGGCTCTCGGACGCGCTCGATGCCGTCGCGAGCGTGCGCCGGGCCGAGGGCAACAACGCCGCCGCCCGCGCCCTGTGGGAGCGCCAGCTCGCCCTGGCGCGCATCCACATCCCGGCCGACGTGCCGATGGTCCAGACCCGGCTCGCGATCATCCTGCTCGAGACCGGCGACCTGGTGAGCGCGGCCGCGGCGGCCGCCGACGTCGTGGCGGCGATCGAGCACAGCCGCGGGCCGAGCTCGGGCGACCTGATGGATCCGCTGCTGGTGGCCGCGGTCATCGCCCGCGAGCAGGGCCGGGTCGAGGCGTCGGTCCGCGACTTCCGGCGCGCCCTCGCGCTCGGTGAGACCAACCTGGGCACCGATCACCCCTCGACGCACAACCTGCGCATCGAGCTCGGCAAGTCGCTGGTGCTGGCGCGCGAGGCTGCCGAGGCCCGGGTGCTCCTCGAACGCGTGGTCGCCGCCACTGCCGCGCACCCCGACTTCGATCCCAGCCTCGCCGTCGAGGGTCATCTCGTCCTCGCCGACGTTCACCTCGCGGTGGGCGATCGCGCCCGCGCTGGTGCGCTCGCCGCCACCGCCGCGGCGCTCGCCGCCGCCGCCCCCGGTCGCCCCGATCTGGTCGCGCTCAGCGACGCCTGGCGCGCGGCGCACCCGATGCGCTGATCGCGGCGGCTGCGGGCGAACGGCCCCGTGACTACTGCGCGGCGATCGGCAAGCGGAAGACCTCGACCCAGTTGTCGTTGAGCGCCTGGTGCAGCACCCAGGTCGACATCACGATCGCGTTGGGGGCCAGCGCCGCCGCGGCGTGGAAGCCGTAGGCGCCCACGAACGTCGCCTCGGCACCCGCCACGGCTTCCGGTCGCCAGGTGGCGCCGTTCTTCGACGCCGCCAGCAACTCGTGGCTGGTCGAGTCCTGGTAGATGACGTACGGGGTCAGCGGGGTCAGGACCAGCTGGGTGTCCGAGCCCACGAAGTGGTACTCGGGCTTGGGCAGGCCGTCCTCGGTGGTGCCGACGATCCGGTAGCCGTCGTCGACCATCTCCTTGGTGGTGCCCATCGTGTTCAGGTAGAAGACGTCGTCGTGGTCGGCGCCCTGGAAGGCGACGTGGGGGACACCGGCGGCGTCGACCGCGACCGACGGGTACCAGCCGTCGTCGGTCATCTGGCCGGCCAGCACGGTCGGCGCGGCGAAGGTGCTGGTGGTCATGTTCCAGCGCACCATCTTGAGGTTGCCGTTCTGACGATCGTAGTAGACCACCACCGGCTGGTTGTTGTTGTCGCGCGCCGACTCGACGAACAGGCCGACGCCGCCCGGCAGCGGATAGATGTCGGGGTTGTTGGGATCGGCGGCCGGCAGGGTCATCATGTCGAGCACGCTGACGGTCCAGTCGGCCGAGCTCTGGGGCTGGGCGTTGTTGGCCTGGGCGTAGCGCACCTCGGCGGTGACGATGCCGCCGCCTTGCGAGACCGTCGCCATGTAGGCGATGCCGGGGCGGCCGTCATCGGCGCGCAGCGTGAGGGCCGTGAACAGGCCCGACGACTCGCCGCCGATCTCGGGATCGACCTCGCCGGTGCCGCTGTCGACCTCGTGGCTCTGCCAGGTGCCGCCATACTTGGCGGCGAACTTGAGCGAGCCGGTCTCGCGCGAGTGGTAGGACACCATCGCGACGTCGGACGGGCCGATCGCGACGCTGGTGTAGAGGCCGACGTCATCGCCGGGCTCCATGATGCCGCCGCGCACGTCGGAGTCGACCAGCGCGACCGGTCCGTCGGGCACGCCGTCGACGAACTCCCAGGCCTCGTCGGGGATCCGGCCGGCGCCCGGGAAGCGCGCCACCACCAGATCGCCGTGGCTCTCGGCGTACGCCGACACGATGGCGTCGGAGTTGGGGGCCACCGCGACATCCGAGAACGGACCGATCTTGCCGTAGGGCACGTCGTCGGTACAGATGCACTCGCCGTCGAAGCAGATCGCGATCTGGCCCGCGGGGCACTCGAAGGTGTCGCAGTCGGCGGTGACCTCGCAGGCCTGGCCCGCCGAGTTGCCGCACGAACAGCCGGGCGCCATCGACACCGCGATGCTCACGCCAAGCCAGACGACGAGCAGCGGGGCCGCCCTACGAGCCGCCCGGCCGGTCCGGGCAAGCGTCCCGTGCGTCCTGAGCGAGGCGCGCCCTTCGACTCGCCGCTTCGCGGCTCGCTCAGGGTGACCGGTGAGCGCGGAGTCGAAGGACTGGCGAAAAAGCAGCCACGCTCCGACCATCATGAACAGCAGCAGCGTGCCCGTGCCGGGGCCCGGGTCCTGACCCGGCGTGCTGCAGCTGCAGCCACTCTGACCCGGCTGGCCGTGGAAGCCGGTCCTGGCGATGGCCTGACCGACGTTGCCGCTCGGGTCGCGAACGAAGACCAGGATCTCGCCGTCGATCGAGAGATCCTCGACGGTCTGCTTGTCCATGCGGGCGCTGTCGCTCCAGTCAGTGGACGGCTCGTCGTCGCCGACCCGACCCCAGGCCCAGGCCAGCTCGCTGCCGTCGTAGACCGCGTCGGTGGCCGGGACCAGCAGGTCACCGACGTACCAGCGCGCTTCCTCGACCTGGATCCTGGGCGGCGACGAGTCGATGACCACCGGGATCTCGATCGGCTCGGGGGCGGTGGTCCGGTAGTCGCCGACCACGCGGGCGGTGAGCCCGACGGTGTACTTGCCCTGCCAGGCGAAGGCGCGGTCGGCGATCACCAGCGGCGACGCGGTGGTGAACGGACGGTACAGACCGCGGTTGAGGTTCCAGCTCCACTCGAGCGGGCGGCCCTGCGCGTCACGGGTGTCGACGTCGATCGTCACGTGCGGCAGGCCGGTCGCGTCCTTGGCCACCAGGGCGGCGCGGACGTCCTCGGGTGCCGGGACCTCGACGGAGCGCAGCCGGGCCTGCACCCCAGTGTCGATCATGTCGGGCCAGTCGGCGACCGCGCCAGTGGACGACCGGTCGAGGGTGTCGATCACGCCCTCGAGCGACGGGTACCTGGTGGCGGCCGCGTCGCGCATCATCATCGACGCGCCGAGCGAGGCGTAGATGGCCATGAACTCGTCCTGGGCGGTGGTCACCTTCTGCACCCGCAGGTTGTTGAGCGTGAAGCCAGCGAAGTTGGGGACGTCGATCGGACCGATGCCGTCGCCGAGCAGCGGCAAGGCGAGGTCGAACACGGTCGGTAGCACCGCCTCGAGCTGGTCGCGGCTCTCGCGCACGAACTCGTTGTTGAGGACCGTGATGCCGATGTTCGATGACGACAGCCCGACCAGGATGGGCTTGACCTGCGCCGGCATGCCCGGCATCTGCACGAACTCGAGGTTGACGCCGACCTCGAGGTCGAGCGCCATCGTGAAGGCGCGGGTGTAGCGCTCGTAGATGAAGCCGTAGAAGTCGACCTCGAAGTTCTCGATCTTGAGGGTGAGCGCGGGCGACGCCACGGTGCCGTCACCGACCCTGAAGTCGATGGCCTTCTGGGGCCGGGTGACCAGCAGCAAGGGCTCGTCACCGGTGCCGAGCTCGCCGACCGACGGCACCAGCAGGCCGATGGTGCCCAGCTTGAGCTGGGCGACCAGCGCGGTGCCGACGCCGAGGCACATGCCGCCCGAGGTCACCAGGTGGTGGCCGAGCAGGTCGAGCGTGGTCTCCGACAGGCCGATCGCCAGATCGTCGGCGGGCTCGGGCGAGCCGACGAAGGCGCCCGCCGGCAGCAGCGTGAAGGTGCCGCGCGAGCTGGCCGGCAGCGACGCCGGTGGTGCGGCGAAGTTGGGGGCCGGGATGGGCGGGACGCAGTACGCCGGCTCGCTGTCGAGCGCCGCGGTGCGGGTGGCCGGATTCTGGTCGGCGTTGAGGCCGGTGATCAGGCCCAGCGACATGCCACCCCCTCCGAGCTGGACATATCCACCGGGCACCATCCGGGCTTCCATGAAGCCCTCCGTCCCCGGCGAGACACCGCCGAGCAGCTGGCCCATGTCGATCATGCCCTCGATGCCGAGCGGGTCGGGCAGGAAGCCCTGGATCAGATCGTTGATGGTCGGCGTGAGCAGGCCGACGATGAACTCGCCCAGGAACGAGTCGAGCAGGTCGGTGACCAGGTTGGCGAGAAAGCTGATGACCGAGCAACCCGAGAAGTTGACGCCCGAGAGGTTGTAGTCGTTGATGCGGTTGAGCCGGATGCGCAGCTCGCCGGTGGCGGGGTCGATGGCGAATCCGATGTCGAGGTCCGCCGACAGGTTGTTGGCGGTGACGGTCATCGTGCAGGCGCTGAAGATCGGCGGGTCGATGCGCACCGCCGTGTTGATGTTGGCCTGGACGAAGACGTTGAGCGTGTTGGCGTTGGTGACCGTGAGCCGGGTCTGGGTGACGTTGATGGCGACGAAGCAACCCGGGTTGCACTGTCCCACCGGGCCGGTCTGCTGGTAGCAGACGTCAGCGCTGAGGATGCTCGTGCGGTCGATGCACATGCCGCCGCCGAGGGTGTCGTTGAGGATGGCCGGGACGACCGCGGTCAGCTTGTCGAAGCCGGCGCGGGTGACCCGGATCTGCCCGCCGCCCTCGACCGTCTGGTCCTTGGGTAGGCCGCCGGCTGGCAAAGGCTGTGTCGTGCAGCCGCAACCTGAGCCGATCCCGCCACACGCGGAGAGGGCCAGGAACAGGATCATGAGCAGGACGTTGATGCGCGAGTCTTTGCTAAACACGGCTATGGCCTCCCAGAGAGGAGAAAGAGAGGGGTCACGGGCACTGAGGTCGCTTCCCAGAGCGGCCTGTGCCTCCCTCGATATCGGCGAGCATGATAGGCGGTCAGGCCGCTTTTTGGAACCACATTTTTCCGACGAATGCCTGAAAAATCAGGTGGTTCCTGGTGACTCGACCCCCAGATCGGCGTGGGGAAAGGCTCACGTTGTGGGCGCTGACCCACAGGCTAGCCCCCCCGATCGGCGTTCGCGGTGGGCGTCTCGCCACCTTGATCGCGCAGCGGCTTGACACCACGGACGGGGTTCTCTATCTATCCGGCCGGCCTCGTAAAGAGGGCTCGTAGCTCAGTTGGATAGAGCGCCGGGCTTCGAACCCGTAGGTCGGGCGTTCGAGTCGCCCCGAGCTCACCGAAACAAAGAGGATAGATTATATATAGATAGCTTAGAGAAGTTCCGGGGGCGTAGCTCAATGGTAGAGCATCGGACTCTTAATCCGTTGGTTGTAGGTTCGAGTCCTACCGCCCTCACCCGTCTTCATTGATCAGTGCGCGGATGCCGCGCCGACCGCGCGCAGGCCGCGAGCGGCGCTGTCGCGGACGCGGGTCGCTGGATCGCGAGCTGCCGCGGTGAAGCGAGCGGCGGCGGAGTCGAGATCGCCGCGTTCGAGGAGCAGCCAGCCGAGCATCGCTGACGCTTCGCCGGCGCGAACGGCGCGTGGGTGACGGTCGAGGAAGGTCGCGAAGGCGGCGGTGGCGTCGGCAGTGCGGCCGGCGCGAGCGAGGGCGGCGGCGCGCCAGAAGCGGGCGTCCTCGGCGAGCGCGCCGGCGTCGCCGGCGAGGGCGGTGCGCTCGAAGGCGGCGGCGGCGGAACGGAAGTCGCTCGCGCGTAGCGCGCGCCAGCCGTCGTCGAAGGACTGCTGGGCGGCGGTGCGCGGAGCGGCGGTGGTTTCGGTTTCGGCGACGGTCTCGGCGACGGTTTCGGATTCGGCGGGCGCGTCGGCGGCACTTCGACTCGCGCTCGCTGGCGCTCGCGCTCGCTCAGTGCGAACGGGGGGACGGGGAACGGTTTCGGTTTCGGTTTCGGTTTCGGCTGCGGCTGCGGCTGCGGCTGCGGGTGCGGCTGCGGCTGCGGGTGCGGCTGCGGCTGCGGGTGCGGCTGCGGCTGCGGCTGCGGCTGCGGCCAGCGGCGGCAGCGTCACTCGCCACGTTTCTCCGGCCTTCACGGTGTACGTCGTGCCCGCCGCACGGACCTCGACGGTGCCGCTGTGACTCCGGACCGTCACCAGCGAGTCGGCCCTGGCGGTGACATCGAACGCGCCGCCCCGGGCCTCGAGCTCGGCGTCGCCAGCGATGATGCGAAAGCGTTCGCCGGGCTGCAGCGGATCGACGCGGACCGAGATCTCACCCTCGACGAGGCGCACGATCTCGTCGGGCAGCGGTGCGGCCACCAGGTAGCGAGCGCCGTCGTGATCGAGCACCGCGCTGCGCCGCTGGCTCGCGACCGCCACCTGCGGCGCCGGCGCCGTCGGCCCGGCTGGCCACGTCCACCACAACATGACCGCCGCCGCCGCCGCCGCCAGCGGCAGCAGCGCCCAGCGCCAGGTGCGCACCGGAGCGACGGCCGGACGCTGCACCTTCGACAGCAGCGTCGCGCGCAGCTCCTCGCGGCGATCCACGCTCACCGGCGTCGGTTCCAGCGCTCTTCCGGCATCGGCCAGGCGCGTGATCTCCGCCCACTCGAGCTCGCAGCGCGCGCAGCCGCGGGCGTGGTCACCGAGCCCGGCGTCGTTCGACCAGTACGCACGCTCGAGCTCGACGGACGACGGGCAGCTGCGCGACGACCTCATGGCAGGACTCCGGCGAGCGCGTCGCGCAGCCGGGCGCGCGCCTCGTGCAGCCGCTTCCAGATCGCACCCTCCCGGCAGTCGAGGATCGTGGCGGCCTCGGCGCCCGACAGCCCCTCGAGATAGACCAGGACGAACGTCTCGCGCAGCTTGATCGGCAAGGCGGCGATCGCGTCGTGCAGGCGAGCGGCGCGTTCGCGAGCGAGCACGTCGTCGCCGGCGTCACGGACATCGGTGCGCGGCTGCTCGGCGGCGGTGGCGGCGAGCCGCTTGCGCCGCATCTCCGTGCGCACGTGGTGGCGCGCCACGTTGACCGCCGTGCCGAACAGCCAGGTTCGCACCGGCGCTCGACCGTCGAAGCGGCGGGCGGCGCGTGGCACCACCTCGAAGGTCGCCTGCACCAGATCGTCGAGGTCACGATCGTCGGTGCCCGACAGCCGGCCGAGAAAGCGGCGCACGCCGTCGTGGTGACGGTCGAACAGCGCGCCGAGCGCCGAGCCGTCGCCGGTGGCGCAGGCGGCGACCAGCGCCTCGTCGGACATCTCGGCCGGTGTGCCGGCGGAGCGCTGGAACGACAGCACGGTCCGGGTCACGTCACAGCCCCTCGTACTGCAGGCCGAGGCCGAGCCAGCCGCGAGCGTGGGGCAGGGCGGCGAGCTGACGGTCGACCCCGTCGGCCTCGCCGAGGCGGGCGTGAGCCAGCGGCGACAGCGCGACCCCGAAATCGAGGCGTGCGGTCCACGCGCTGGTGATGCGCGCGCCGGCGGCCAGGCCCGCGTACAGGTGCCAGCTACTCGCCTGTTCGCTCTCCTGTTCGCCGACCAGATCGCGGACCGCGGTCAACGAGGTCTGGCCGAGGCCGGCGCTCGGCGTCACGGTCCAGCGGTCACGATCGAGCGGCAGCTCGACGACCACGGTGAGGTCGAGCGCGCTGCGACCGTTGTCGAGCTCGGCCGAGTCGCCCGCCACCTCGGTGTCGCGTGCGTACCGCACCAGCGCGCCGACGCAGGCGTCGCCGACCATCGCGCAGGCGCGGCCGCGGACGCCGCCCCACAGCGCGCCGTCGCCGCTGACGCCGGTGTCGATCGCGGCGCCGATCTCGATCCGGCGCTGGCGCGGGCCGGCGGCGAGCCCGGCGCGGTCGATCGTATCGGCGGCGCGCGGCGCAGCGACCGCGGCGTGTCCGACCAGCAGCGGATCGGTCAGGTCGCGGCGCGCCCACGACTCGATCGCGGTGGCCGCGGTCTCGGCGTCGCTGGTCAGCCGCTCGATGGTGCGACCCTCGGCGTCGGTGATCGTGACCCGCACGTGATGATCGACGTCGGGCGTGACCTCGGCGTGCACCGCGCACGTCGTGCTGGTCGCGCCGCCGTCGCCATCGACGGTCACGCCACGGGCGCGCAGCACGGTCTCGATGGTCCGCACCAGGCCGTCGTCGCCGACCAGCACGGCCGCGGGCGCGCAGGCCTCGGCGGCGGCGGCACCAACCCCGACGCCGCCGCCGACCAACCACGCCACCGCGAGCGCGGCGGGCGCGACGTGCCGACTCGGACGTCCCATCGCCCTCATCACAGTCCAGCGTACTCGATCAGCTCGACGCGGACATCACCTTCCAGCACCAGCACGTTGCCGACCCCCGGGCAGTAGAACTTGCGCTCGTCGAGGTCGGGATCGAGCGCCGAGCGGTCGCGGGTCTCGAGGCAACCGGTCCACGATCCGGCCGGCACCGTCACCGCGGCGTCGTTCGCGACGACGTTGGCGACGTCCTCCGCCACACCGGCGTAGTACTCCTGCCGATAGACATCGCCGACCTGCGGCGCGGCGAGCATGTTGACGCCGGGCAGCGCGCCATCGACGCCCGACTCCCACGCGCCGGCGTTGCCGGCCGGCAGGCCGTCGACGTATTCGGTGGTGTCCTCGCCCAGGTACCAGACGTTGCCGGTCGCGTCCTGTCCGTACCAGTCCCAGGTGTCCTCCACCATCTGATCGTCGATATGGACCGTGTCACGCACCACGCGCGCCGTGGCGCCCCACACGCTGCGGGTCTCGGCCAGCACGCGGACCTCGATGCTCTCGACGCCCTCGTCGGTGGTGGCGCGATAGCTCCAGCGGGCGCCAACCGGGGCCGGGAACAGTGGATTGGTGATGTTCGCCGACAGGTCAGCGGGCGCGACCTGCGGCACGTACGGGCGGTCGGGGTCGAACGGCGCCGGTCCAGTGCCGTTCGAGTGCGGGATGCCGTCCCCACCGCCGCACGCCGCCATCACCACGGCGGCGATCGTCATCGAGAGCCTGGTCATGCGCATGTCGTCCTCCTGCAGGTGGGTGCCCACCACCCGGAGGATCCTTACCGGCGGCAACCATTCGACCGCTGCTGCCGCCGTCTACCGTCGACGCGGCTCAGGGGTGACCGATCTGCCGCGCGGTCTCGCCGTCGCTCGCGACCGGCCGTGCCGTCGACCGGTATCGCGAGGTCGCCGCGTCCCAGGCCCACACCTCGGGACCGTCGCCGAAGCCGAGATCGCGGATCGGCTTCTTGAGCGGGCGGTAACCGTCGGCGGTCGGGATGGCCTCGACCCGGCGCAGCCGGCGCGGGCGGGCGTGGTCGGGCAACGCGAGGACGGCGCTGGCCACGGCCTCGAGGTCGAGGGCCGCACCGGGTGCGAGCGCGAACGCCGCGGCCGGGACCTCGCCGCGTTCGCCGGCCGCGCTCGCCGGGAGGCCGAGCGCGACGCAGCTGAACACCGACGGCACGGTGTGGATGGCGTCCTCGATCCCGCGGCTCATGACCGGACCGTTCGCGGTGCGGATGGTGTCGCCCCAGCGATCGACGTACCAGTAGTCGCCGCCACCGTCGATGGTCAGGATATCGCCGGTGAAGAACCAGGTGTCGCCGGACGCGAAGGCGTCGCGAAGCAGGCGCGCCGACGGCAGATGGGCGACGTCGGCGATGCCGCGTGGCGAGTCGAGGCGGGCCACCAGCATGCCGGGCTCGTCGATGCGGGCCCGCACCAGGCGGCCGCTGCCATCGCGGACCAGCTCGTCGGCGTCGAAGTCGTAGGCGGCGATCGCCATGTCGGGGCTGCCCGGCAACGGATGGCCGACCGCACCGACCTTCGCGCCCGAGGCGTTGGCCAGCACCGCCGACGCCTCGGTGGAGGCGTAGAACTCGAGGACGCCGACCGCGCCGAACCGCTCGCGCAGCTTGTGCCACAGATCCGGACGCATGCCGGAGCCGGCGAACAGCCGCACCGGATGGTTGTGCTCGCCGATCGTGAACGGCGCCAGCACCAGCGGTCGGCACATCTCGCCAGCGTAGAACACGACCGACACCCCGTAGCGTCGGACCTCGGTCCAGAACACGTCGGGGCGGAACTCCGACGCCAGGGCCAGGCGGGCGCCGCCGGCGATGGCGCTGCCGGCGGCGACCAGCATCGCGGTCGGGTGGTGCAGCGGCAGGCAGCAGTAGACGGTGTCGCGGTTGGTCAGCGTGCAGGTCGCGGCCGCGCCGAGCGCCGAGAACGCCCACCGCCGGTTGGTGACCCGGCTGGCGCGCGGTGGCGAGAAGCCGCCGCCCGACACGAACACCAGCGCCAGGTCGCGCGCTCGTCCGGGATCCGGACGATACCAGCCGGGCGGCGGGACCGCGGTGGGGTCGAGGGCCTCGAGATCGATCGCCCCGACCGGGAGCGCGCGCGACTCGTGCACCCCGCCCAGGACCAGCAGCTTGCCGGCCCACGCCGAACGCACCCGCGGCGCCAGCTCGGGATCGGCGATCACGGCTTCGCACTCGCCGACGTCGAACGCGCGGCCGAGCGCGGCGTCGGGCGTGGCCGGCGCGATCAGCACCGCCACCGCGCCGATCCGCGACAGCGCGGTCACCGCCGACAGGTAGCTGGGCCGGCCGTCCATGAGCACCGCGACCCGCAGGCCGGGGCGGACGCCGCACTGCATGAGGCCGCGGGCGACCGCGTCGACCCGGCGGTTGGCGTCGGCGTACGAGAACGCGCGGTCCTTCCACATGAAGAAGGTGCGGTCGGGGATCCGCCGGGCCTGATCGGCCAGCGTGCGGCCCAGCGAGATCGGGGTGTCGTCGCGCAGATCGCGGAGCTTGCGCAGGCGCGGCACCTGCCAGCGCAGGTTGTCGAAGTAGTCGCCGAGGTCGTTGCTGACGTCACCGACCCGGTCCATCACGGCGCGCGCGGTGTTGCCGAGCACGTCGCGGACCAGCTCGAGATCGAACTGGATCTCGCCGAACGCGGTCTCGATGTCGTCGTCCTCGATCGGGACGTCGTCGTCGATCTGGTCGGGATCGGTGGTCGGATCGTCGACCACGCCGCGGGCCAGCGTCGCGCGCGCCGGCGCCGGGCCCTCACCGTCGCGCCAGCGGATCCACTCGACCACCGTCGGCCAGGTGATCGCGAGCGCGGTCGAGCCCACGACCAGGCCGAAGTGTCCGGCCTTGACGGTGACCTCGTACAGCTCGGTGACGGCGGGCACCGCCTTGCGGATGCCGCGCACCGCGGCCGGCCGACCCATCTCGTCGCGCTCGCCGAGGAAGTACAGGATCGGCGACGCGATGTCGGCCAGGCTCACGCTGTGGCCGTCGATCACGATGCCCCCCGAGGTCATGCGGTTGGCGACGATGATCTCGTCGATGAACTTGCGCAACGCCGGCCCCGGCCAGGCCACGAAGCCCTGGCCGCCGAGGAACAGCCGCCGCGCCTCGCGCTTCTCCAGCGCCGCGCGATCGTGCAGCTTGCTGACGAAGTCGAAGAACTGGCCGATCTCCTTGCGCGCGCTCAGCAGCTTGAAGCCGGTCGAGGTCAGGAAGCCCGGCAGGCCGTCGACGTGCTCGAGCGGGAACGCCACCGCGCGCTGCAGGCCGGCCACCATGCGCTCGACGATCTGATCGCCGATCGGCACCGTGCGATGGATGTCGACCGGAGCGCCGAAGGTGATCACCGAGGCCAGCCCCGCCGAGCGGCGAAACGCCGCGACCTGGTACGCGAACATCCCGCCCTGCGAGTAGCCGGCGAGATGGACGTCCTTGCCGGTCGCCGTCCGGACCTGGTCGATGGCCTCCGAGATGGCGCGCACGTGATCGTCGAGCGTGCGCTCCATGCCGCCGGCCTCGTGCTCGGGGGCGCCGAAGTCGGTGACCCACACGTCGACGCCAGCGCGGGTCAGGAATGCGACCGAGCTGATGTCGGGCGCGATGTCGTAGACCTCGGAGGCCACCATCAGCGGCGGCACCAGCAAGAGTGGTGCACCGTGGGCCACCACGCCTTCGCTGCCGTAGTGGCGGAGGCGGCAGACCGGGGTCTGGTGGACGACCTCGAACGGCGCCCCGTAGGGCGCGGTCAGGCGCCCGGCGCGCATGATCTCGAGCGCGTTCTGCCACGCCATCCCGACCCGGCGCAGCCGGTGCGCCCACGCCACCTTGCGGCGGCGGCGATGGGTGGCCGAACCACGTCGCGGAGAAGCTGCGCCTGCACCGTCGCTCATCGGCGGCGAGTATATCCGGGCTGCCGCCTGATCGGACTGACGGTGCCGCTCACTCGACCGGGCTGACGACCGACGTGTCGGGCGCGGTGCCATCGAACTGGGCGCCCTCGACGAGCGCGCCGGCGAAGTTCGCGTGGGCGTACTCGCGGGGCAGGTCGAGCTCGTTGTAGCCGAGCGTCGTCACCGACGTGATCGCGCCCCGCAGGTCGGCTTCGCGCAGGTCGGCGCCGCGCAGATCGGTGCCACCCAGGCGAGCGTACCGCAGGTTCGCCTTGCGGAGCCGCGCGCCCTGCAGGTCGACGAACTCGAGGTTCACCCGGCTCAGATCAGCGCGCGCGCCCTCGACACCGTCGGAGTCGAGCCATCGGCCATGGTCGGCGAGGATCTCGGGCAGGCGGTCGCGTCGGGCTTCACCCATGGCTGACGATATCCGATGCCGGGGTACGACACCGATGTCCGGACCTGTCGTCGCTCCCCGCGGCGGGTCGGCGCCAAGTGGCCGGAAACCGCCGCGCGGGCCTGGTACGGCGGCTGCGATAGACCACGGCATGAGGAACCACGACTCGCGACGCGTTTCGCTCTTCCTGACCCCGGTCCTGATGCTGGCCACCGCGTGCGGCGGCGACTTCGGCTCTGGCTCCGGCGCCGGCGACTTCGGCGCCACCCCGGGTGGCGTCAAGGACATGAAGCTCGCCCGCGAGCTGATCGCCCGGGGCCAGATCCCGCCGGCGGCGGCGCTGCTGGTCGAGGGTATGTTCGCCGAGCACGACCTCGGGCTGACCGGGGCGCCGTGCAACGACACGCTGTGCCTGCGCGCCGCGCTCGGCGTCGCCCCCGATCGCGACGGCGACGACCGCGGCTGGCTGCAGATCGGCCTGTCGTCGAACGTCGAGCCCGACATCTTCCAGCGCCCGGCCACCACGTACATCATGACCGTCGACGTCTCGGGCTCGATGGGCTGGGGCAGCGGCAGCGACGAGTACCCGACGCCGGGCCGGCTGTCGCGGCAGCTGCTGCACGCGCTGGTCGATCCGATCGAGGCCCGCGACCAGATCGCGATCGTCACCTACGGCAGCAACGTGAACACGCCGTTGCCGATCACCAGCGGCGCCAGCGAGGGCGCGATCCGCAGCGTGATCGACAGCCTGCGCGAGTCGGGCGCCACCGATATGTACGGTGGCCTGGTCCGCGCCTACCAGCTCGGCCGCCAGGCGCGCGCCGATGGGCGCCAGAACGTGCGCGTCATCCTGTTCACCGACGTGCAGCCCAACGTCGGGCCGACGGCGCCGACTGCCTTCGACGACCTGGTCAGCGCCGGCGCCGCCGACGGCGTCCACATCACGGTGGTGGCGCTCGGCCTCGGCGTCGGGCCCGAGGTGCTGCAGAGCATGGCCAAGGTGCGAGGCGCCAACGCCTACAGCATGCAGCAGAATGACGACATCCCGACCTTCATGGCCGACGAGTACCCGTGGTTCACGGTGCCGATCGCCTACGACCTGGCGGTCGACGTCCGCCACAGCTCGGGGCTGACGATCGATCAGGGCTACGGGTTCCCGGTCGGCTTCGCCGAGCAGCCGCGGCTCGAGGCGGCGACCGTGTTCCTGTCGAAGCGGCGGGGCGCGCTCCTGGTCTCGCTCGAGGAGGCGGCCGACGGCGGGCTCGACGCCGCCTACGCCGACGCCGACCTGTCGTGGGTCAACCCGTCGGGGGTCGAGCGTTCGTTGACGCTGCGCGCCGGCCGTGACGGCACCGCCCTCGACGAGCGTGGCCAGTGGTTCGCGCAAGAGGCGGCGGCGCGCACCACCGCGCTGGCGCTGCTGGTGTCCGGGATGCACGACGCCGCCGCGGCGTACGGCGGCGATCCGGCCCTGGCCGCGACCATCATGCGCGCCGCCCAGGACCGCTTCGCTGCCGACGCGGCATCGATCGGCGCCGTCACGCTCGGGCCCGAGGTCGAACTCGGCGCGGCGATGCTGGCGTTGATCGAGGAGCGCGCGGCGCAGGGCACGTTGTACGGGCAGTAGCCGGCGCGTGCGGTCGACATCGGTGCAACCGGGGCCGCGCCGGTGCGTCTTCCGGCTGCATGACACGCCGCAACCGCGTTCGCTGTGCGATCGCGGCGGTCGGTGTGCTGGCTGCGCTGGCCGCGACGGCCGCCGCGCAGCCGGCACGCTACCGCCGTACCAGGCCGGTCAAGGTCGACGTCGAGCTGTCGGAGCGCACGCGGCCCCGGCCGCGGGCCGTCGACGAGGCCGATCGCACGCCGCGCCTGACCGCCGAGGAGATCCTCGCGCTCGAGGGCGAGGTCCGCGACCTGCGCGAGGAGCAGATCGAGCTGCTCCGGCGGTTGATCGACGACACGCCCGACTCCGAGCCGATCGAGAAGGCGGATCTCTACTTCCGGCTCGCCGACACGCTGGCCCAGCTGTCGCGGTTCCACCGCCTCGAGGGCATCCGGCTCGAGATCGAGGGCGGCTCGGCGGCGGCGGCCCGGACCCATGCCCGCCAGGCGGTGACGGCGCGGCGGCAGGCCATCGAGGTCTACCAGCAGCTGGTCGGCAACGACCGCTACCGAGCCTATCCCGGCATGCCCAAGGCGCTGTTCTCGTACGGCTTCGCGCTCCATCAGACCGCGGACGACAAGGACCGGATCAAGGCCCGCAACATCTACCACCGCCTGCTCACCGAGCACCCGAGCTCGGCCTTCGTACCGCACGCGTATCTGGCGTTCGCCGACTACTACTTCGCCGAGCAGCAGCTCGACAGCGCGCAGGCGTTCTACGACAAGGTGTTGAAGTTCCCGACGTCGAACGTCTATGGCTACGCGCGCTTCATGCTCGGCTGGGTTCACCTCAACGCCGGTCGTCACGAGCGGGCCGGCACTGAATTTCTGACCGTGGTCCGCGAGACCCAGGGCGTCGAGAAGCAGGCGGCGCTCCACGGCGCGGCCCGGCGCGACTTCGTGCGCGCCTTCAGCGAGTTCGGCGATGTCCGCAAGGGCTGGCAGGTGTTCCACAAGATCGACGCCGCGGCGGCGCCGGGCATGATGGAGCGCCTGGCCGAGCTCTACGTCGAGCACGGCAAGAGCGACCAGGCGATCTTCGCGTTCCGGCAGCTGATCAAGGAGGCGCCATCGAGCCCGCGGGTGTGCACATGGCAACACGAGATCGCGGTCGAGATGCTGGCGACGTCCGGGGCCGGTCTCACCGCCAAGGTCGACGAGATCGAGCGCCTGGTGAAGCTGCACGGCGCGCTGAGCGCGACGCGGGCGCTGCCGGCGGCCGAGGCGCGCGAATGTCGAGACAACGCCGCCGCGATGGCGGGCGAGCTGGCGCGCGCGTTTCACAGCGAGTCGAGCAAGACCTTCGATCCAGCCGTCGTCGCCGCCGCCGATCGACTCTACGGCGCCTACCTGAACGGCTTTCCGGGCGCCGCCGACTGGGGTGAGACCGCGTACTTCCGTGCCGAGCTGGCGTGGGCGCGCGCCGACCGCGAGCTCGACGCGCGGCTGGCGACCCAGCGATGGGAGGAGGCGGCGGCGGCGTTCACGCGGGTGGTGAGGAGCAAGCGGGTGACGAGGGCGCTGTTGATGGAGTCGGCGTCGGCGGTGGTCGACGGGTGGCGCAACGCGCTGGCGGTCGATCCGACGCCGAAGATCGCGGCGGTCGCCTTCGATGCCAAGGTGGTCGCCGGTGGCGGCACGGGCACGCTGCCGCCCCCGCGTCCGATCCCTGAACGCGAGCAGAAGTTGCTGGCAGCGGTCGACGACTACCTGACGTTCATCGTCGATCCCGGAGACGCCCAACGGGTGACGATGTCGTTTCTCAAGGCCAACCTGCTGCGCAACCACGATCACGTCGCCGCCGCGCTCCCCATCCTGGCCGAGATCGTCGACCACCATCCCGGCCACGAGACCGCGCTGTACGCGGCCGACCTCATCCTCAACATCCACGTCGTCTCCGGCCAGCACGATCGGGTGACGGCCTGGGGCCGAACCCTGGCCGCCCGGCCCGGCTTCATGACCGCCCGGCCGGGTCAGGACCGCAGCGCGCTGGCGGCGCGCGTCGAGGAGATCAACCACGTCGGCGCCCGCATCGCCGCCCAGCGATGCGAGCTGGCGGCGCGTCGCAGCGGCGACCTCGCCGGGCTGGTGGCGTGTGGGAACGCGTACCTGGCGATCTTCAACGACACCGTCAAGCGGGCACCCACCGCCGGCGTCGCCGAGAAGCTCGACGAGGTGCTCTACAACGCCGGGGTCCTGTTCGAGGACGGTCGCTCGCTGTCGGCGGCGATCGACGTCTACGTCGAGCTCCGCGCGCGGTTCCCGGCCTCGAAGGTGGCGGCGCGCGCGCTGGCCCGGCTGGGCAACGTCTACGCTCGGGTCGCCTACTACGATCGCGCGTCGGCGAACTTCGAGGAGTACGCGCGGAAGTACGCCGGCCAGGACGATGCGTTCGCGGCGATGAACGACGCGGTCGTGTTCCGCAAGGGCCTCGGCCATGACCAGCAAGCGATCGACGACACCACCTACTTCATCCGCACGTTCGGTGCCCGGCGACCGGCGGCGGCGGCCGACGCCTTCTTCAGCCTGGCCTCGATCCACGAGAAGCGCGGCGAGCTCGACACCGTGGTCGCGCACTACCGTCGCTACCTCAAGACCTACGGCGACCGGGGTGGCGGCGATCGGATGGTGGTGGCGTATGCGCGCGTCGGCCAGATCCTCTGGGAGCAGAGCTGCCCGGTGCCGACCGTCGACGGCGCCTGCGTCGAGATCACCCGCGAACGTGCGGTCGGCACGACGGCCGGACGGCGGGCGCGAGCCGACGGCGCGCGCACCCAGTGCGGCCCGGAGACCAAGATCAAGGTGACGGTGGTGCGCCGCGATGCCCGCAAGGTCGCGGCCGCGCAGGCGGCGTTCGGTCAGGCGGTCGCCGAGTACCAGCGCCGCGGCGGCGAGTTCCCGGGCGGCGACGCCGGCATGGCGCGCCACTCCTACGCGCTGGCGCGCTTCCACCGCACCGAGGCCATCTACGAGGCCTTCCTCGGCGTGCAGTTTCCCGACCGCCTCGACTTCGATCCATCGCGGCCGGCGGCCAAGGCCAGGTCCGATCGCAAGCTCGCCGACTGGTTCGCGCGCAAGGACGGCGTCGCCACCCGCGCCGGCCGCGAGTACCTGTCGCTGGTCCGCGAGGTGAAGGACCCGGCGATGGCGATCGCCGGCGCGGCCCGGCTCGGCCAGCTCGCGCAGACGTTCTCCGACGCGCTCTACACCGCCGAGGTGCCGGCGTTCATCCGCCCCTACGAGGAGGCGGTCGATCTGTACTGCGAACGTCTCGAGACCAAGGCCGCCGAATACGAGGACCGTTCGCTCGAGGCCTTCGGCGCCTGCTTGCAAGCGGCCACCGACTTCGGCTGGTTCTCCAGCTGGTCGCGACTGTGCGAGCGCGAGCTCGGCCAGATCCGCCCCGACGCGTTCCCGACCGCGGCCGAGCTGCGCGCCGCACCCGACGCGGTGGCGACCGTCCGTGACCTCGAGCGGCCGATCCGCGCGATCGAGTAGGACCTACTGCATCTCGACGGCGCCCACGTCGCAGAGCGCGGTGGTGCCGGAGCCGGCGACCGGGCGTGGCCAGCCGCGTTGATCGATCGACGGGCAGCGCGCGGTCTGGGCGCCGTCGATGGCCGCCGAGCTCGGGGTCAAGAGGATCGTCGGGGTCGGGCCGCCGTGGTTGCCGGGTGCGCCCGGCTCGAGGCCGGGATCGGTGTCCAGGCGATCGCCGGCGGCGGTGACGTAGGCGCCGCAGTTGCCGGCGCCGTCGCTGAACAGGTTGCCGCCCTCGGAGGTGAGCGACGTCAACAGGTCGCGGCGGTTGCAGTTGTGCTCGCCGCCCGTGACGTCGGTATTGAAGGCGACGATCGTGTTGGCGACCACGTAGTGGCCGGGCGCCTCGAACAGATACAGGCCGGCGGATTCGGGGCTCGAGCTGGTGTTGGTGTTGGACGCGATGGTGTCGTTGATCAGGGTGTAGACCCCGCCCGGGGTCGCCAGCGTCCCCGCCGTGGTCGACAGGTTGCCGTACAGCGTCGAGTTCTCCAGCCGCAGCGTGGTGCCGGTCGTGATGTGGGCGAACGATCCCCACGCGCTGCGGTTGGCGGTCGCCGTGCAGCCGTCGATGACGATCGTGGTCCCCTGGCCCTCGCCGTCGATGACGCCGCCCCAGCCGCCGCAGCAGCCGCCGAACGACGCGTTGCCGGTGAAGGTCGAGGTCCGGATCGTGGCGCGGGCACCGGCGGCGACGAAGAACACCCCGCCGGAGCCAGCCGAGGCGTTGTTCACGAAGTCGCAGCCATCGACCTCGAGCGTGCCGGCGGTGACGTTGACCACCGCGCCGTCGGCCATGCCGAAATCGCGGAACCCGGCCTGCCGCAGCGCCAGCGTGTGGGCCGACGCCAGCGCCAGCATGCCGTAGCCGGGCTGGATCGCCGCGGCCCGGATCGTCGTCGCGGTCACGCCCTGGCCCGCGATCACCACGCTGTTCGCGATGGTCTCGAGGGCGGAGCCCAGCGCATAGACGCCGGCGCCGAGCAGGACGACCTGCGCGGTCGCGCGACGGTTCGCGGTCTGGACCGCCGCCCGCAGCGTACAGCCGCCGGCCGGGGTCGCGAAGCAGAGCGGATCGGCGCCGCCGTTGTCATCGGGGAAGTCGGCGGTCACGTCGACGACGACACCCGGCAGTGAGGTGAGGCGGAACCCGAACCGGGCGCTGGCATCGCCATCGCTGGCGGTGACCGTGTAACGGACGCCGTCCGCGGGTTGCATGGGGATCCCGGCGATGACTCCGGACGCCGGGTCGATCACGACGCCGGTCGGGAGCGACGGGGCGATCGTGAAGCTCGAGACCTCGCGGCTGACCGTGGGGGTCATCGAGACCACGGTCACGCCGACGACCGCGGTGACGTCGGTCGACGGATAGCTCAGGGTCAGGCCGTCGCCCGCGTTGCCGTCGAGCTCGTCGTAGCCGATTCGACCGCAGCCGCAGATCAGCGCCAGCGCGACGAGCAGATAGCGAGCCACGGGCCGAGTATGCGACGCCGCGGTCGCCGCCGGCAACGCCGGCTGCGCGGCGTCAGGCCCCTGGCGAGCTCGTGCCAGGCCTTGCCAGGGTGGCGGAGCCAACCCGCCGGCTCAGCAACCGGCGCTCTGGCACTCGCCGAACTGCGCGCCGCAGGTCGAGAGCACGCACTGATCGCAGGCCGCGGTGCCGGTGGTGGCGCACGCCTCGCTGCACTGGAAGTTGATGCACTTCATCAGCTCGACGGCGACCGGGCTCGACGCCGCGCAGGTGTCGAGCAGACAGCCCTCGGCGGTGACGGCGTCGTCGCCGGCGGCGCGCACGCAGTTGACGGTGGCGCTGCAGGCCTGGGTGCCGGTGAACACCGGCCCCGAACCTGGACCGGCGCACAGCTCGGTCTGCGCATCGAGGCGCGGATAGTACGAGGCGATGTACATGCACATCTCGTTGGCCTCGGCTGACGGGCCTTCGATGATGGTGCGGCCGGGTTCGCCCTGGAAGTCGCAGCGGAAGTCGATCGTCGAGCCGGCGGCGACCGCTTGCACCGGCTGGTAGCGGAGCGGCTCGATGCCCTGCCACTCGGTGGTCGTGAACAGCTCGCGCGGCACCGCGCTGCCGGCGCGGTCCTCGAGCGTGGCGCGGTAGCCGACGCCGCGCCGGTGCATGTGCGACATGCCGAAGATCAGCTCGACGTCGGCCGGCACCTGGCAGCGCATGTGGGCGGTCGCCGCCTGGCCGGCGGGGACGCGGATCGCCCAGTCGTAGAAGAACATCGTGCCGGCCTCGACCGGCGCCGGCCCGGCCGCGTACCACAGGTTGAGTCGGACCGCGGCGGTGAGCGCGTCGGCGGCGGCGTTGAGGTAGTGGGTCTGGACCAGCAGCACCGAGCCGGCGGCGGCGCGCAGCGCGACGCCGTCGGGGTAGGCCAGCTCACCACCCGGCACCTGCGCCGCGTAGGCGATGCCGGCGACGCCGAGGTCGGTGAACTGCGCGCCGGTGCAGTCGAAGCGCTCCGTGGTGACCTGGGCCGGCGCCAGGGCGGTCTGGTAGAGCAGCAGGTGATGCGAGCCGGTGGTGTAGGCATGCTCGAACCGGGCGATCTCGATCGCCGCGTCGACGATCACGTACTGGCACTGCTCGGTCTCCTGGCCAGCGGCGACGGTCACGTCCATGGTCAGCTGGCGACCGGCCCCGGGTGGCGGCGGCGCGAGCAGCGGCGCACCGCCGTCGGGCGTGTCGATGGGCGACTCGTTGCCGCAGCCGGCGGACAGCGTGACGGCGGACAGCGTGACGGCGAGTCTGGTGAGGGCATGAACGCGCATGGGTGCGGCGAATTGCAGCCGGCGTGCCCGACGCCACGCGTGTGGTCCCGCGCGCTTCGGCGCTCGACGCCCGGCGTCCGGTAACGTTCCGTGACCGTCACCGGCGGCGCGAGTAACGAGGCGTTACTGGTATGGTCGCCGGCGGAGGTGCTGAATGGGTTGGACAGTCTATTACCGCGGCCAGGCCGATTCACCGATCACCGACGCCGAGAAGCAGATCCTCGCCGGTCACGTCGCGGAGTGGACCGCGAAGCTCCACGAGGGCTCCGAAGGGTACGGCTGGCGCGAGGAGGACGACGGCAAGCTCCTCACCGGCTTCACCAAGGTCCAGTCCAGTGAAGACGACCAGGCCGACTACGTCACCGTGGTGCGCGCGACCCAGGAGATCGAAGAGCTCCTGCCGCGCTTCGCGTTCCTGGTGTCGGACGACTTCGTGATCACGGAGGACACCAAGCCGTCGGACGCCGAGCCGGAGTGAGCGCCGCGCACGTGGGCCTGACTACGTCCGTCGCTTCGGTGCCAGCCGACGCTCGAGGTCGGCGATGAGCGCCCGGCCGCCGAGTAACGTGGCGCGCAGCGTGTGAGCCAGGGCTCGCATCTCGGCGCCCAGCGCGGCGGCGCGCGCCGGCAAGAAGCGCGGGATCGGGAGCTGCTCCAGCTGTTCGCGCTCGAAGCGGGGGTGATGGCCGCCTTCCTGGCCCGCAGCGAGCGCGGTCTGGACCGCGGCGGCGAGCAGGTACGGCACCAGGCACGCGGCGTCGAACCCGGCCTTGCCGCGCAGGACGTAGAACTCGGTCGAGGCGACGACGGCGTTGCCGCCCGGCGCCAGCTCGAAGAGCGCGTCGTCGACCAACGCGACCTGGCGCAGGTACGGGCGCAGGCGGGAGATGATCACGTCGCCCGGCCGCAGCGACCGCTTGGCGCTGCCGATCGCCGACGGCGCCGCCGGCGGGAGGCGGACCAGGACGAAGCCCTCCCAGGCGTGGCTGGTGTCGAGGACCAGGACGCGGGCCCGGGCGTCGAACGACGACGCCTGCACGTTCTCGGTCACGACGTCGGCGAGGTCGGCGAGCCGCCGCGTCGTCGACACCGCCACCGTGCGCCGCGGATCGAAGCGCTCGGGTGCCAGCACCAGATCGTCGCCGAGCTCGGCCACCCGCCGCACGACGTGCCGGCCCACGGTCAGCTCGCCTTCGCGATGCGCGTGCCGCGGTGGTCGAGGGCGGCCAACCGGCGTCGCACCAGCTCGGTGGCCTCGCCGAGATCGTGATCGACCGCGCCGTCGTCCCCGCGCACCAGCCGACCGCGATGGTCCTTGCCGGCGCGCTCGCTGATGAAGAACAGGATCTCGTCGTCGGGCAGCGACCGTGCCGGCCGCGCGCGCCGCTGGCCGAGGACGACACACGCCTTCTGGCTGGTGTGGGGCTGGAAGGTGTTGCGGCCCAGCCCGAGCACGGCGACCACCTGGGTCTGCTCCAGCAGCCAGCGCCGCGCGTACGCCCAGCTCTCGCCGCCGACCTTGTTGTGCGGGAGCACGATGGCGTAGCGTCCGCCCGGCCGCAGCAGCTCGACACAGCGCTCGATGAACAGCACGTCGCGCTCGACGCGGCGGCCGCGAGCCAGCTCGAAGGACGCGCCGTAGGCGGCGCCGACGTCGCCGGCGAACGGCGGGTTGGTGAGGACGACATCGAAGCCGCCCACGCCCGGTGCCTGGGCGCGCAGGTGGTCCTCGATCAGCGGCCGGCGCAGGCTGTCCAGCCGCGCCACCCGCGATGCCGTGGCCCCGCTCGCCGCGAGCATCACGCGGGCCACTCGCACGGCGCGCGGATCCTGATCGAAGCCCCACACCGTGCACCGCGGCGCGCGGCCGAGCGCGTGGCACAAGAACCCGCCCGAGCCACACGCCGGATCGACCACGTGCTCGCCGGCCGCCGGCGCGATCATCTGCACCACCTCGCGGATGACGTGGCGGGGCGTGAAGTACTGCCCCTTCTGGCCCTTGGCGACCTTGCCGACGATGTGCTCGAAGATGGCGTCGAGCCCGACCAGGTCGTCGTCGATCAGGCGGGCCTCGTCGAGGATCGCGCCGCACCGGACCAGCTCGCCGCCCGAGAGTCTCGTGGTCCGTCCCGGCTCCACGATGTCCGGCCAGCGCGCCCTGGCCGCCGCCACCAGCCGGTCCACGCGCGCCGGCGCGCCGCGGGCATCACCGATGAACGCGGCGCCGCGCGGCGCCGTCGCCTCGTGCGCCAGCCGCGCCACCAGCAGCGTCAGCGCCTCCTCGAACGGATCCTCGCCGCTGTGGGCGCTGATGATCTCGTCGAGGCGCACCGCGACCGACGACCAGTCGCCGGCCCGCACCTGGTGGCGCTTCGCCATGGCGGCAACCTACCGCGACCGGCGGTCCGGCGTCACGACCGGCGACGCGGTCGAGCCGTCGACCTCGAACGCATGGAGAGCGCGGTCGCCGAACATGGCAAGCCGCGGGTGGCGTCCGCGATAGCCTCGGTCAACGACGGCCAGATCCAGAAGGTGCGAGTTGCGGGGCTGCGCGCCAGCACGGCCCTGGCCGAGGACGTCACGCGCGTCGACTGCAGGTTGCTGCCGGTAGCGGGTCAGCTCGTCGCCGGGCTCCAGAGAGCGAGGAGCAGATCCAGCTTCTCGCTCACCTCGGCCGGAATCCCCGCCGGTTCCGCGGTGGCGACGAGCTGGTGCAACTCGCCCTTGCTCAGCACCATCGGCATTCGCAGCTCCGCAGCAACCTGCCGGAAGAACTCCTCGGCGTAGTTGGACAGCTTGATCCGGGCCGTCGTGGCGTCCCAGATCAGGCGAGCCGCCGGGCGCGGCGCGTCCTGGTAGGTGCGATGATCGGCCTCGACCCCCGCGAACACGCGCTCGAGCGTGAGCTGGTCGAGTACTCGGTTGGCGATCGCGCGCGCGTTGGGAGCGAATAGATCGTTGGGAAGCTCGTCGATACGGGCCAGCAGCAACTCGGGGGTGATGAAGTAGTTCTCGGCCTCGTACCGGCGCCAGTAGGCGGTCTTCAACCCGCCGGCGTCGGTGTCGATCCGGTTCTTCCCGTCGTTGTCGAGGATCGCGAGCCCGCGGACCTCCGGCACCAGGCTGCGGATGCCGAAGAAGTGCTCGCGCGGGCTGACCCCGAACCCGCCCTCCACACGCTCGAGCTCGGATGCCGCATCCGGGACGGGGTAGTTGTCCTGGACGTAGAAGACGTTCGCCCGCTCGTCCCAGATCTCGGAGACACGATGCCCGAGTCGCCGTGCCAGCGCCCGTAGCATGTCCACGTCGGTGCTGCCCTCGACGTAGAGCACGTGCCCCCGGGTTCTGGCCTTGACGTAGTGCCCGGTGCCGAAGTGCTTGAGCGAATTGCGGATGCTGCCCTTGCTGGTGAGGTTCTCGACCTTGCCATCGAGGATGAGGGTGAGGCTGCGATCGAGCGCCTCTTCCAGTACGACCTCGGAGTGCGTGACGATCACGACCTGAGTCGAGGTCTCGGTCGCGATGTCGCGGAGCAGCACGTAGACCTGCTTCTGACGGAGGATCTCGAAGTGGGCATCGGGCTCGTCGATGAGGAGTACGCCGCCCTGGTGCGAATACAGGTACGAGAGGATCAGGAGCATCTGCAGGAAACCGCGCCCGGCCATCGCCAGATCGAGGGGTTCGCGGACTCCGTCCTGCTCGTACGCAAGGTCGATTGACCCACGTGCGTTCTGCTTCGGTGCCGTCAAGCGAACGCCGAACAGCCTGTGCATCCACGCCGCGACCTTGTCCCAGCGCTTCGGATCAGCGTCGAGGACCAGCAAGCACAGGTTGCGCAGCACCTGGGCGGTCTGGCCTTGCCCGAGCAGCACGTCGATCCGACCCGGGGTCAGGACCGGCTCCTCGATCTCCAGGCCGGACATCGAATAGAGCAGATGGACCTTGATCGTCGCGGCGTGCGCGATGAAATCGAGATCGATCACGTCGGCGCCGGGATCGGGCTCGGGGTTGCAGTACACGAGCTCCTCGCCCTGATTCCTGAAGCGTAGGCGCAGGGGACGGATTGCCCCCTTCCACGGCACGCCAGCGGTGATGAAGACGTGGATGTCGCTGTTCCCGACCCTGGTCCGGGCATCGTGCCAGAAGTAACGCGTCCGCTGGACCGGGACCGAGACGATCGCCAGGCGGTTGAGCGCGACCGCCGTTCGCTCCTTCGCGGTCGAGTCGTGCCGGGCAGCGTACCAACTTTGCACCGCCTGCGACCACAATGCGATCGCCTGGACCGCCGTCGTCTTGCCGCAGTTGTTGGGGCCGATCAGCACCGCGGGGTGATCGAGTTCGATGCGCTGACGGTCGCCGAACCCCTTGAAGTTCTCGATCTCAATGTAATGGAGGATGCGCATGGCGTGGCGTGGTTCCGTAGGTTGACGCGGGAGCGCAGTATCAGGGCCCGCTTCGGCTGAGTCTACCTCGTCGGTTCACCGGCACGCCCATCCGCCCTGCAGCCCGTTCAAGGGTGGTGGAACCTCGGTGTGCGGCCCCTCGCCGTCAGGCACGTGTTCGCCAGGTGGTTCGCCGCTGGCCTGGCCGAGCACGAGACCCGCGCGGTCCTGGAGTTCATCTCGGTCGCGCCATGACCGCAGGATCCCGAGCAGCGTCAGCGCCTCCTCGAACGGATCCTCGCCGCTGTGGGCGCTGATGATCTCGTCGAGGCGCACCGCGACCGACGACCAGTCGCCGGCTCGCACCTGGTGGCGCTTCGCCATGGCGGCAACCTACCGCGACCGGCGGTCCGGCGTCATGACCGGCGACGGGGTCGAGCCAGGCGCTTCGGAAGACCGGCCAGGCCTTCGCCGAGCGGCATGACCTCGATCGAACCGAAGCGATAGTGCTTGGTCCCGCCGTAGAACAAGCACGCGTCAGCCTCGGGAGAGTCGGCGCAGAACAGTCGCAAGGCATCGAGGTCGCGCTGCCATTTTCAGCACAAGAATGGCAACAGTAATGCCAGTTCCACGGCGGGTCGGCTGGCGCGCGTAGATCCGGGTTACGATCCTGCGTGATGCGCGATCCGCAGGCGTGTGGACGGGCTTGACGATGGACGGCGCGCCGCTGGCCGGCCACGATCGCTTCGACCTGATCCGCCGCCTGGGCGCGGGTGGCATGGGCGAGGTCTGGGAGGCGCACGATCGGCAGCGCGACGTGCGGGTGGCCGTGAAGACGCTGACCCGGGCGACGCCCGAGCACGTGCTGCGACTCAAGCAGGAGTTCCGGGTCGCGCACACGGTGAGCCACCACAACGTCGTCACGCTCGGCGAGCTGTTCCATCACGGCGGCGTGTGGTTCTTCTCGATGGAGCTGATCGAGGGCGTGTCCTTCCTCGATCACGTCCGGCCCGGCGGCATCCTCGACATCGCGCGGCTGCGCGCCTGCCTGCCGCAGCTGATCGCGGCCGTCGACGCGCTCCACGCCGTCGGGGTCCTGCACCGCGATCTCAAGCCTTCGAACGTCATGGTGGCGCGTGACGGTCGGCTGGTGGTCCTCGACCTGGGGTTGGTGGCGCTCCCCGGCGACGAGGCGGTCGATGAACGGGCGGTGCTCGGCACCCCGGTCTACATGGCTCCCGAGCAGGCGGCGGCGGGTTCGCTCGGCCCGCCGGCCGACTGGTACGCGGTGGGCGCGATCCTCTACCACGCGCTGGCCAACCGACCGCCGTTCGCCGGCGACGCGGTCGCCATCCTGGTCGACAAGCAGCGCCGGCTCCCGCCGCCGCTGGCGGGCGGCGATGACGGTTGGTCCGATCTGGCCCAGCTCGCCATGGGCTTGCTCGCGATCGAAGCCCGCGAACGACCCGATCCGCGCCTCGCGCTCGGCGGCGCGAAGCGCGACAGCACGGCCAGCACCTCGCTCGACCACGGCGGCGATTTCGTCGGCCGCGACATCGAGCTGGCGATGCTCGACCACGAGCTCGACGCGATCCGCGGCCGGCCGCGGATCGTGGTCGTCACCGGCGAGTCGGGGGTGGGCAAGTCGGCGCTGGTGCGCCACTTCGGGACCCGGGCCATGGGCGGCCGGGACGCGCTGATCTTGCGGGCGCGCTGCCACGAGCGCGAGTCGGTCCCCGGCGGCGGCATCGACGGCATCATGGATTCGCTGGCCCGCCACCTGCGGCCGCTCGACGCTGCGGCGGTGGCCCGCTGCGTGCCGCGTCGCGCCGACGTGCTGGTCCGCGCCTTTCCCGTGCTGCGCACGGTCGGCGAGCTGAAGCGCACCCGGCGCGTCGACGACGACGTGATCGATCCCCACACCCGGCGCGCGCGGGTGGTCGAGGCGATCGGCGAGATGCTGGCCCGCATCGCCGATCGCCGGCTGCTGGTGGTGGTCGTCGACGACGTGCAGTGGGCCGACGCCGAGACGCTGGCGACGCTGCACGGGGTGGTCAGCGGGCCCGATCCGCCGCCGCTGCTGTTGATCGCCACCTGGCGCGCTCTGGCTTCCGGCGCGGTGCTGCCGCCGTTGTTGGCCGGCGGGGCGCGGATCGATCTGGCGCCGCTCGCCAGCGCCGAGGCCGCCGAGCTGGCGCGGTCGATGCTCGCTCGAGTCGGCGACTCCACGATCGGGGCGGCCGAGCTTGCCCGCGAGTCCCGCGGTCATCCGCTCCTGCTCGACGTGCTCATCGACCATCACCTGCGGAGCAAGAATACGCCGGCGCGCGGCGTCTCCCTGCGGGAGGCGCTGGGCACGCGCGTCGAGGCGCTCGACGGCGATCCGCGGGCGGTGCTCGATGCGATCGCCGTGGCCGGCGCACCGGTGGGCGAGCGCATCCTGTCCCGGGTCACCGGGCTGGCGCCGGTCCGCATCGCGCGCGCGGTGGCCACGCTGCGCTCGCTCCGGCTGGTCCGCCACGCCCACCGCGACGACGCCACGCTCATCGAGGCCTACCACCATCAGGTGTCGACCGTGGTGCTGGGCCTCCTGGAGCCGGCTGCCAGCCGCGGGCTGCACGCCACGTTTGCGGACGCGCTGGAAGCCGGCGGCGACGCCGATCCCGAGGTGCTCGCGGCGCACCTGCGATCGGCGGGTGACCTCGACGCGGCGGCGCGCTACGCCGCGGTGGCGGCCGCGGCGGCGACCGCGGCGCTGGCGTTCCACCGTGCCGCCCGGCTGTGGGGGCTGGCGATCGAGCTCGGCGGTGCCGGCCGCATGGACGAATGTCATCTCGGGCGCGCCGACGCGCTGGCGGCGATCGGGCGCGGCGCCGACGCGGCGGCCGACTTCCTGGCGGTCGCGTCACGGGCCGATCCGGTGACCGCGCTCGAGCTCCGGCGCCACGCCGCGCAGCAGTTGCTGGTCACCGGCCACACCGCCGATGGCCTGGCGCAGATCCGCGAGATCCTCGAGCTCGAAGGGCTGACGTTCCCGGCCACGCCGCGGCGCGCCGTCGCCTGGGTGATCTGGCGTCGCCTCCGCCTCCGGGTTGGTGGCGCAGGGTTCCGCGTCCGCGATCCGCGTGACCTGTCGCCGCGCATGCTCACGCGGATCGACGTGTGTTGGCACGTCGCGCTCGGCCTGTCGATCGTCGACACCATGCGTGGGCAGGCGTTCCACGCCCTCGGACTCCGCATGGCTCGGGCCGCGGGAGAGCCGCGGCGCTACGCGCGCGCGCTCGCCCTCGACGTTGCCTACCGCAGCATCGCGGGCGCGCCGGTTGCGCGGTCGGTCGAGGCGCAGTTCGAGGTCGCCCACAAGCTCGCGATCCAGCTCGGCGACGATCACGCTCGCGGCGTGGCGATCGGTTGCCGGGGCATCGCCGCGCTGCTGCGCGGCGACTGGCGCGACGCCGCGGTGTGGTGTGACGAGGCCGGGTGCGTCCTCACCGAGCGCTGCGCCGGCGTGCCATGGGAGCTCGCGACGGCCAAGATCTTCGCGGGACGCGCGCTGCTCGCCCTCGGTGAGCTCGACCGGCTGGCCGCCCGCGTCGACGCCGACCTCCGCGACTGTCGCGGCCGCGGCGATCTGTTCGGCGAGACCAGCTTGCGGGCGGCGCTGGTGCCGTTCGTGTACCTCGCACGGGGCGAGCTCGCCGCCGCGCGGGAGGCCGCCGACAGCGCGCTCGCACAGTGGACGCCGATCGGCTACCAGATCCAGCACTACTACCAGCTGGTGAGCCGCTGCGCCGTGTTCCTGTACGACGGCACGGTCGAGGCGATCACGGCAGCGGTCGCCGCGCTCCGCGACGGCCGCATGGCGGCGCGGCGCAGCATGTTTCTCCGCTTCCAGATCATGCGGGCCACGCTCGACGACCTCGACGGTCGGGTCGCGCTGGCGACCGGCGGTCTCGATACGCGCCGCATCGTTCGCGCCGCCGCCAGGCTCGAGCGTGAGCGCCTGCCGTGGACCCGCGCGCTGGCGGCGGCGCTGCGGGCCGGCGCCGCCCACCGCGGTGGTGACGCCGCCCGGGCGCGCCGCGAGCTGGAGCGGGCGGTGGTGGCCTTCGACGGCGCGGCGATGGCCATGCACGCGGCGGCGGCGCGCCGTCGCCTCGCCGAGCTGGTCGGCGGTGACGCTGGTGCCGCACTCCGCGATACGGCCGAGCAGTGGATGGCGCGCCAGCGGGTCGCCGACCCGGCCCGCCTCACGGCGATGTTGTTGCCGTGGTGACGACCCCGGGGACCAGCATCGCCACGAAGCGCGGCGGCGCCACCACCCCCATCGCGCGCAAGGCCGCCGCGATCTCGGTGACGATCTCGAGGTCAACGGGCTGACCGCGCAGCTCGGCCGCCCGCCATCGCGCCGCCGCCGCGAACCCGGCCACCTCGGCGCGCTCGAAGTGGTCGGCGGCCTCGGAGAGCAAGGCGCCGGCGGCGGCGCGGTCGCCGCGCTGGGACGCGACCGCGGCGCGCAGCGATGCCGCGTTGCCCTGGGCCATCGGCTCCGGCCGGGATGCCAGCCGGCGGACGCAGCGTTTGATCTCGCCATGGAGCGTGGCTCGCTCGGGGCCGTCCGCGACCAGCGCCGCCGCCGCCGCCGCGCCGCCGCGCAAGAACCAGGCATCGATCGCCATGAAGTCGATGCGCATCAGCGACGCCCGCGCCAGCTTCGGCCAGTCGGAGGCCACCTGTCGCCACGCCGCGGCGCCGTCGTCGCCATACACATGGCCACGGACCACGGCATTCATCCGGTAGTAGTCCGGTAGCTGGTAGCTCGGAGCCGACCACAGCGCCGTCGCTTCCTCGACGTTGGCCCACAGGCCAGCGAGGTCGTCGGCCATCAGCCAGGCCAGGCCGCCGACTCCGACCAGCAACTGGACCAGGCTGTAGTGATCGCCGTGCTGGCGGGTGTCGGCGACCGCGGCGCGGACCAGCGGCGCGAACTCGGCGAGCCGGCCCTGCCACCATCGGGAACGGATCACGTAGATGCGGGCGTTACGCTGCGCCCAGGTGTCGCCGCCGGCGCGGCCCACGAAGGCGTCGACCGCCCGGTCAGCGGCCGCCGCCGACCCGGCCAGGTCGCCGACCATGAGCGACGTCACCGCGCGACCGAGGTCGACCCATCCTCGATCGACCTCGGTCGAGGCCAGCTGATCAGCCTCGTCGAGGAGCGCGTGGGCTGCCGCCGAGGCGGCCGCCCCGCCGGTCGAGACATACGCCGCCTCGATGGCGAGACCGCGGGCGGCGAGCGCGCGGTCCCCCGATCGCAGCGCCAGGCGAAGAAAACGAGCCTGATAGTCGGCGCCGCGAATCGGGTCGACCATGGCCAGCCCAAGCGCTGCCGACCAGCAGGCGTCGAGGAGCTCTCGGTCGCGGGCCGACAGCGGCCTCGATCGGCGCGCGATCGAGCGCCCGCGCAACCGCAGCCGCGCTCGCGACCAGGCCAGGCGAGCCAGCGCCGTGGTCGTCGAGCCCGCGATCCCGAGCCCGAAGTCGCGCAGGACCTCGTCGAGGACGGCGACGCCGCGGCTGACCTCGCCGCTGAGCAGGAGTTGATCGGCGGCGTGGCGCCGGCAGCGACGACCCACATCGCCGTCGCCGCGAGCGAGGGCCAGCTCAGCGGCGTGGAGGTAGTGGTCGGCGGCCTCGACGCCGATGCCGAGCGTGGCCAGCGCCGTGGCCGCGGCCAGGTGCAGGCGCTCGGCCTCGACAGCGGGCGGCGCGTGGGCGAGCGCCAGGCGACACAGCCGCGCGGCGCGGCGGTGCTCCATGGTCGCGGCGGCGCGGTCGGCGGCGACGGTGGCGAGGCGGAGCACGGGGCCGGACTCGCCGGCCGCCAGATAGTGCGAGAGGATCCGTTCGGGGTCGGCCGCCGCCGAGGTGTCGAGGGCACGGGCGAGCGCGGCGTGGGCTGCGCGGCCGGCGTCGACCGTCAGGCGGTCGCGCACCGCGTCGCCGACTCGATCGTGATAGGTCTCGACCCAGTCGGAGCCGCGCCGTCCGCTGGTCGCGATCAGGTCGGCGTCGTGGAGGGCGTCGAGCAGCGGGACCAGATGTCCGCTGTCGAGGTGCATCGCGGTGGCGAGCACGGCCAGCTGGATCGGAGCCTCGGCGACCGCGAGCACGTCGAGGACGGCGCGCTGCTCGGTGGGCAAGCGGTCGACGCGGGCCATGAACACCGCATCGAGCGAACCGCCGTCGCGATCCGCGACCGTCGCTGCCCGCGTCAGCTCGAGGATGAAGCCGGGGTGGCCGCGACCCTCGGCGACGATGGCCGCGATCGGCGACGCCGAGCCTGACGGGGCCGGGCCGCCGCCGCGGGCCAGCGCCAGCCGGGCGAGCTCGCGGGCCGGTCCGTCTTCGAGTGATTCGAGGCGAAGCACGCGCGGCACCACGATCTCGCCACGCGCGCCCATCGCGATCAGGCTGTCGAGCACCGGCGATGGACGGGCAGTCCCGATCAGCAGCGGGGCTTGCCCACCGTCGGGGCGCATGAGGTGGCGAAGCAGGTCGATGCTGTCGGGGTCGGCGCGGTGCAGATCGTCGACGAACACGATCAGCGGCTGGCGCTCGGCGATCCGGGCCAGCAGCTCGCGGAAGGCGCCGAACGCGCGCCGTCGCGACTCGCGCAGGTCGAGCTCCTGGGTGACCGCACCTGTGATGGTCGCCGCCCGGCCGATCAACGGTACCTGATCGAGGGCCGGGAACAGCGCGCCCAGCATCTCGATGCGGCGCGGCAGGACCGCCTCGACCTCGGCGTCGGCCCAGCGGCTCAGGCGACGGCTCAGGACGTCGGCGACCCCGTCGAAGGCCTTGAACGGCAGCGACTCGCGCTCGTGGCATCGGCCGGCCAGCACGAGGAGATCGTCTCGAGCGGTGAGCAAGCTCAAGAACGCCTGCACCAGGGAGGTCTTGCCGAGTCCCGACTCGCCGACCACCAGCTGGAACACCGGGCCGCGTTGCGCCGCCGCCAGCGCGGTGGTCAGCTCGTCGAGCTCGGCGCGGCGACCGACGAAGCCGGCGGATGCGGTTGCCGGGGTTCGCGGTTCGGTGTGGCTCCGGGTGCTGGGGCCCAGGCGGCGCACGACCTGGGCGCCCGATGGCCGCCGCTGCGGCGCGCGGGACAGCAACTCGCGGCACAGCTCGGCCAGATCGGCGGGCAGGCCGGCGACGCGCGCCTCCGGATCGGGTGCGTCCTCGCTGATCTTGGCGGTCACCAGCGCGACCAGATCGCCGTCGAACGGCAGGTCGCCGGTCAACGCCTCGAACAGCAGCACGCCGACCGAGTACCAGTCGGCGCGCGGCCCGACCGGCTGACCGGAGGCCTGCTCGGGCGCCATGTAGGCGACGGTTCCGGCCGCGATGATGTCGCTCTGTTGCCGGCCATCCTCGACCCGGGTCGCGAGACCGAAGTCGAGGAGCACGACCCGTCCCGACGGCTCGACCAGCAGGTTGGCCGGCTTGATGTCGCGGTGGACCTGATTCGCGGCGTGGAGCGCGGTGAGTCCGTCCGCGACCTGCCGCAACGACTCGCGGAGGCGGACCTCGTCGAAGTCGATGGCGCCGCGGTCGCGGGCCCGGCGCGACTGCCCCCCGGCACGTCGAGGGCGGACCCACGAAAGGAAGTCGGTGCCCTCGATCAGCTCCATCGAGAAGTACACGTGCCCGCCGGCCTCGAACAGCTCGCCGAGTCGCACCAGGTTGGGATGGCGCACGTCGGCGAGCGCGCGGTACTCGCGCTTGAAGCGCATCAGCAGATCGGGCGCCGGCTGGTTGAGCCCCTTGATCGCGATCCGGGCCCCGGTCTGCTGATCGATGGCGCGAAACACGGTCCCCATGCCGCCCGAGCCGAGCTCGTCTTCGATGACGAAGCGACCGGCGAGCACATGGCCGGCGCCGAGCTCGAGTGACTCCGTGATGATCCGTCGGCCGGGGCTGCTCATCGGAGGCGGCCAGTGTAGCCGTGACAAGATCGCAATGGCGCCCACAGGAGTGACAGACGCAGAACCGGAACCGTACACCTGGATCGTCCCAGGTTTGCGCACATGGTGGAGCCGCCTGTGTGGTTCCAGATCGTTGCGAGAGGCACGCGGCTTGCGAAGGGTCTGGCACAGGAGGTTCTCTCATGCGTCACGCGATGTTCCTGGCTTCCTTCTTCGGCCTCGTCCTGATCGGCTGCACCGGCACCGACCTGTCGAGCACGCCGCAATCGATCGCTTGCTACGACTCCGCGCACGGGGTCGTCTGCGTACCGACCGACCACGTCAGCACCGTCGCCCTGGACGTCGATGGCGACGGCCGCCTCGATCGCTTCGTGTGCGGCGACACCGAGAGCGCGTCCGAAGGCGACAGCGACAGCGCCGACAGCGACGATGGCGCCGACAGCGCGGGCGGCTCCGACAGCGACGACGGCGCCGGCGACACCGGCGACACCGGCACCGACTCGATGTCGGACTCCGACGGCGACAGCGACTCGGAGTCCAACGCCGACTGCGGCGGCGGCGACTCGACCTCCGACTCGGCGTCGGACTCCGACTCGACCGTCGACTCGGCCGACAGCGCGGGCGACGACTCGGTGTCCGATGGCGACGGCGACGGCAACGCCGACGGCGCCGATTGTGACTGCGTGCCGCCGCCCGAGACCCCGCCCGAGACGCCGCCCGAGACCCCGCCGGTCTGACCGCAGATGCTGCGCGCGCTAGTCCTCTGGCTCGCGCTCGCCGCCGTCCTCGCCGCTGGCTGTGGTCAGCGCGAGGTCGGCGCGTCGCCGATCGCGCGCAACGCCGACCAGCTGTTCGGCGAGCGGCTGGTGCCGCGCTTCGAGCTCGAGCTCGACGACGACGCCCGGCGCGCGCTCGGGCAGCGTCCCAAGGAGTGGGTGCACGCCACGTTCCGCTACGCCGGCGAGACCTACCCGGATGTCGCGGTGCGCCTCAAGGGCAATCGCTCGCGCCAGGGCCTCGACGGCAAGCCGGCGTTCAAGATTCGCTTCGACAAGTTCGTCAAGAAGCGGCGCTTCCTCGGCCTGTCCGAGCTGGTCCTCAACAACCTGGTCGAAGATCCGACCCGGGTGCGCGAGACGCTGGCCTACCGCCTGCACCGCGAGCTCGGGGTCGCCGCGCCGCGCACCGGCTGGGCGCAGCTGCGGCTCGACGGTCAGGACCTCGGCCTGTACCTGAACGTCGAGGCCGTCGACGACCACCTGCTCGAGCGCGCCTACGGGGACGATCACGGCACCCTGTACGAGGGCGAGTTCGGCTGCGATCTCTACCCCGACGACGCGGCCCGCTTCGAGCAGGACGGCGGCAAGGATCAGCAGCACGCCGATCTGATCGCGCTCGCCAACCTCGCGTCCGCCGACCCGGATCGCCTGTTCGCCGCCGCCGGCCCGCTCGACGTCGAGCGCGTGGTCGCCTACCTGGCGGTCTCGAACCTGATCGGCGACTTCGACGGCTACCGCCACGCTCACAACTACCGGCTGCACCACGACCGCCGGGACGGCCGCTGGTCGATGTTGCCGTGGGGCCTCGATCGCTCGTTCAAGCGCCACCTCGAGGTCACCGACTCCGGAGGCCTGCTGGCCAAGCGTTGCTTCGCCGAGACCCGCTGCCGCACGGCGTACGCGCGGGCGCTCGCGCGCGCCGCCGCTCAGCTCGAGCTGCTGTCGCGATCGGGCGCGCTCGAGCGCTGGTTCACGCTGGTCGACGCCGCCGGTCGCAACGATCCCCGCCGCCCCTACGACAGCCGGCAGATGAGCGCGGCGCGCACCGAGCTGCGGCGGTTCGTGGCCCAGCGCCCCGGTCAGGTGCGCGCCTCGCTGATCCGCCTGACCGCGCCGCCGGCGGCGCCGGTGCCGGACTGCGAACCGGCCGCGGCCGGCGGCGCGAGGTTCCAGCTCTGCGCCACCGCGCTGACCTGGAGCGACGCCGAGGCGCACTGCCAGCAGCTCGATGGTCACCTGGCGCGCATCGACGACGACGCCCAGGGTCTGGCCCTGGCCAAGCTGGCCAAGACGCGCAGCTCCGAGCGGTGGTGGATCGGGCTGTCGGACCGCGGCCACGAGGGCCAGACGGCGTGGGCCGACGGCACGCCGGTCGGCTACACTCGGTGGTCGAAGGGCCAGCCCGATGACGCCGCGTGCGGTGAGGACTGCGCCGCGCTCAAGCCCAAGAGCGATGGCACCTGGAGCGACGGCCACTGCGAGCTGCGGCGGCCGTTCATCTGCCGATGACGAACGTCGCCGGCACCGTGACCGCGCGATCGATCGCCGACCACAGCGCGTCGAGCCGCGGGTCGTCGTCGTCGAAGACCAGCGTGCCGTTGTCCGTCGACAGCTGGTCGAACGGCACCGCGGCCAGGATCACCGCGACGTCGACGGTGACCGGGATGGTCGCGTGCTGACCGGGGGCGAGGGCGAGCGCCATCGACAGCGTCAGCGCATGCTGACGTTCGTCCTCGATCTCGAACGGGTAGACCGTGCCACCGACCCGGGCGTCGCCCTTGATGGTCAGGTGCTCGTCGCTGCCACCGACGCCGATCTCGAGCCGCGAGTACAGGCCGGCCGGCGCCGCCGCCAGCTCGACCGCGGCGGGAGCCTGCTCGCTGCGCCAGCGCAGGTCGAGGGAGGTCCGCGAGGTGCGCGCGTCGCCGGGTGGCGCCGAGTCGCCGATCACGCGCAGCGAGCTGGCCTCCAGGCGCAGCTCGCGGACACTGACATCGGCCGACACCGGCCCGGGTACGGCGGGCGCGACCGCCCAGGTCACGGTCAGCCCCGAGGTGCCGGCGTTGCCGTCACCGCTGGCGTCGGGATCGACCTGGTCGTCGCCGCCGATCGGGCACCCGGCGAGCACGACCAACGCGATCCCTACAATCCTGGACGTCACAGCGCGGAGACTCTGCAACCAGAGTACCATCAGGAACGCTCAGGGAACCCAGGGGTTTTGCTGCCGGCCCCCCATCGAGCCGCCCTCGAAGAGGCCCCGACACTGTGCAAGCTGCGTACACCCGACGTACGGCGTGATCCTGCGTGAACGACCCACGTACCGAGCCGACCATCGATGCTGCTGGACTCACTCGCGCCCTGGCCGAGGCCGGGCCGGCACGGTTCTTCCTGGCGCTGGCCGGCGAACCGGGAGTGGCGTCGCGCCTGATCGAGCTGGTGCCGGGCCACGAGGTCACCTTCGGGAGATCGCGCGGCGCCACCGTGTCGGTCGATCACGAGCAGGTGTCGCGCCTGCACACCCGGGTGCGGCGTGACGGCGACCGCATCACCGTCGAAGATCTCGACAGCCGCAACGGCACCCGGGTCAACGGTGCCCGCATCACCGAGCTGACCGAGCTGGCGCCTGGTGACGAGCTGGCGATCGGACCGATCACGGCGGTGGTCGGACGTTCCAGTCGCCTGCGCCGGACGCTGCTGGTCGCCGACGGCGAGGCGTTCGAGGACCGGCTGGCCGCCGAGCTCGATCGCGCGGTTCGCTATCACCGGCCGGTCGCGGTGGCGATGGCGCGGGTCGAGGGCGACGACGCGATCGTCGACCGGCTGGCCGCCGCGGTGCGGCGCATGGATCTGGTGGCCGAGTTTGGCGGCGACGAGCTGGCGCTGCTGCTGCCCGAGCGCGCGCGCGACGAGGCGGTGGGCGAGCTGGAGCGGCTGGTGGCGGCCGTCGACGCGGCGGGTGGCGTCGCCACCTTCGGCGTCGCCATCGCGCCGGCGGACGGCATCACCGTCGACGCCGTGGTCGGGCTGGCGCGGGCCGCGCTGCGGGCGGCCGGTCCCGGCCAGGTCGCGGCGAGTCCGCCGGCGGTGGCGGTCCTGAGCGACGGCGACGTGCTGGTGGTCGATCCGGCCATGACCCGGTTGTTCGACATGCTGACGCGCATCGCGGCGACGCCGATGACGGTCCTGGTCTACGGCGAGACCGGAGTCGGCAAGGAGCTGGTCGCCGAGACGGTTCATCGGCGGTCGTCGCGACGCGAGCACCCGCTCATCAAGCTCAACTGCGCGTCCTTGCCCGAGGCGCTGCTGGAGAGCGAGCTGTTCGGGCACGAGCGCGGCGCGTTCACCGGCGCCGAGCGGCGCAAGCTCGGGTTCTTCGAGGCGGCCACCGGCGGCAGCCTGTTCCTCGACGAGATCGGCGAGATGCCGCCACCGCTGCAGGCCAAGCTGCTGCGCGTGCTCGAGCGCAAGGTGGTGACCCGGGTCGGTGGCACGGCCGAGATCGCGGTCGATGTCCGCGTGATCGCCGCCACCAACCGCGACCTCGAGGCCGAGGTCCGCGACGGTCGTTTCCGCGAGGATCTGTTCTTTCGCATCGCCGGCTTCACGGTGGTGGTGCCGCCATTGCGCGATCGGCCGACCGAGATCGTGCCGCTCGCCGAGCGCTTCGCGGCCCGCTTCGCGACCGAGCTCGGGCGTCCGACCCCGCGGCTCTCCGACGACGCCCGCGCCGCCTTGCTCAGCCACGACTGGCCCGGCAACGTCCGCGAGCTCAAGAACGCGATCGACCGCGCGCTGGTGCTGTGCAGCGGCGCCGCGATCACCGCCGCCGATCTACCCGACAAGGTCGGCGACGCGCGGCGGCGGGCGGGCGTGGCGGTCGGCGCCGGCGGCGTCAGCGTGCGCGATCAGCTGGCCGACGTCGAGCGCGCCGCGATCGTCGCGGCCCTCGAGGCCTGCGGCGGCAACCAGACCCACGCCGCGCGCCAGCTCGGCCTGTCGCGGCGCGCGCTCATCTACAAGCTCGAGCGCCACGGCCTCAAGGCGTTGCCGGCCAGCGCCGGTGGGCCGGGTCCGGGGGCCGATCAACGGCGGCCGAGCGGCGGCGGTTCGTAGCGCTCGATCGGGCTGGCGAGGTCGGTGCCGCCGAGCACGACGATGGTGCCGTCGCACAGCCGAGCGGCGGCGTGGCCGGCGCGGGCGGCGGTGAGGCGATCGGTGGTGACCGCGTCGACCGAGCCGTCGAGCGGATCGAGGTTGATGATGTAGGCGCCCAGCACCGGCTCGCCGCCCGGGGTCTCGCGGCCGCCGGCGATCAGCACGCGGCCATCGGGCAGGGTGGTGATCGACGGCTCGATCACCCCGGCGCCGGGCGGCAACAGGCCGGCGTCGACGAAGCCGGCGTCGAGCGTGAACAGCTCGAGAGTCCGCACCGGCAGGTCGGCGGCGCCGACGCCGCCGATGACCAGCACGCTTCCGTCGGGCATGCGGACGGCGGCGTGGCCGCGGCGCGGGACCCGCATGGTCGGCGCGAACGACAGCGGATCGGCGAAGTCCTCGCGCAGCGGTTTCCACAGCTCGGCCGGCGCGACCAGGACCCCGGCGGCGTCGGTGCCGCCGGTGATCAGCACCGGCGCGCCCAGGTCGTCGGACAGCCGGGTCGCGGTGGCGCCGCGGCGCGGGAACGCCATCGCGGCGCGCAGCTCGCGGATGGCGACCGTGGCGCCGTCGCCGGCGATCTCGACCGGAGCCGCCAGCGGGGCGGCGCCAACCGGGCCGCCGCCGAAGACGACCACGCGGCCGTCGGTGAGGGTCGCCGCGGTGGCGCCGGAGCGCGCCAGGCGGAGATCGTCGAAGGTGTCGACCCGGCCGACGCCGTTGCCGTCGAGCTCGACGACCTCGAGGCGCGCGGCGGCGGCGTTGTTGAGCGGGTCGATGCCGCCGAGGATGACCAGGCGGCCGTCGCCGAGGGTGGCCACGGTGGCGTCCCGGCGCGACGCCAGCGACGTGATCTGCCTCAGCTCGCCGTTGACCGGATCGAAGCGTTCGAGCGCGGTCACCGGCTGGCTGGTGGCGTCGTCGCCGCCGATGAACAGCGCGCTGCCGTCGCGGTAGACCACCGCGCGACCGCCGCGGCGGACCGCCGCCGGCGAGGCGGCCAGGTCACCCCACTTGACGGTGCGCGCGAACCACAGGTGGGGTGCCGGCGGCGGTTCGTCGGCCGCCAGCGCGAAGCCACAGGTCCGCCCGTAGGCGACGTCGCCGCCGTTGAGACGGCCGGTGAGGTGCAGGACGAGATCGTCACCGTCCGGCACGCCGGCGAGCTCGATGGTCTGCCCGGGCGTGAACGTGGCGGTCAGCAGATCGGCCGGCGAACCGGCGCGCGCCACCGCGATCACGATCTCGTCGAGATCAGGGAACGCGGCCGCGTCGCTGCCGGGCGCCGGGCCGTCGATCACCGGCGCGACGATGACATCGTCGGGGCCACAGCCAGCCCCGGCGGCGAGCGTCGCCACCACGAGCGCGGTGCGAGCCGCGGTCACCACGGCGGCAACCCGGTCGGACGGACCACGCGGTCGCCGGGACCGCCGTCGCGCACGGCCAGCGGCACGATCAAGGCCGCCGCCGCCACGGCGCCGCCGGCCGCCCACACCCAGCGCGAGCGGTACCAGCGCTCGCGGGTCGGCGGCGCCGGCGCGAGCAGACGTTCGATGGCCGCGGCCACCGCCTCGCTGTCGACCGTCACCAGCGCGCGCGCCAGCTCGCGGCCATCGCCCCGGCGGTGGCGCAGGCGTGCCGCGCCGCCCAGCACCACGACCTCGAGGACGCTCTTGGCGCCCAGCGCGCGGGCCTGGATCAGGGCGTCATCCTCGCCCGGCGGCCGGATCGGCGTGGCCGCGACCACGACCTCGACCGCGGTACGGTCGACGACGACGCGACGGCCCCACGGCTGATGCTCGGGGCAGGCGGCGTCGATCCAGTGCGCGCCGTGCGGTAGCTCGGCGCGTCCGTCGCCGGCGATGGCGCCGTCGATCGTGATCACGCAGCCGGCCGCCGCGGTCACGCGCAGGGCGCCGCGCGGCGCGGCGGCGACCTCGGCGCGGGCGCGCTCGAGCTGTTCGATCGCCCGCGGTGGGAAGCGCGCCGGATCGAGCCGTCGGGTCGGATCGATGCGCGCCGCGATCAGCAGATCGTCCCAGGCTTGCATCGGCTGCCCGAGCTGGATCCGGGCCAGGCCGCGGTAGAGGAACAGCTCGGCGAGCCGCGCCACGTCGAGGCCGGCGGCGCCGGTGCGGTCGAGCTCGGCGGCGGCCTGATCGAGCAGCGCGACGGCCTCGTCGAAGCGGAGCTGGTCGTAGGCAACCAGCGCGGCGGCGATCCGCGCGGCGTCGGCCGGCCGCGGCGGCGGCGGCGATCGATCGACGAAGGCGGCGCCGGCGGCCTCGGCGGCGGCGCGCGACCGCGTGCGCAGGACGGCCGGCGCGTCGGGCGGTGCCCAGTACAGGATCACGTCGGCGGCCGGGGCGGCCGACGCGATGCCTGCCGGCGACAGGGCGACGGCCGCGGCCAGGACGATGGCTCGCACGTGCCCTCATCATCGGCCGTGGCCCGCGAACGGTCAACCCGGCGCGCTATAGTGCCGTGATGGCCGCGACGGTGCTGGGCCGCTACGAGCTGCTCCGGTTGCTCGGGCGGGGCGGGATGGCCGACGTCTACCTGGCGCGGCGGCGGGTGGCCGGCCTGGAGAAGCGGTTGGTGATCAAGCGGGTCAGGCCGGCGCGGAGCGGCGACACCACGTTCCTCGATCTGTTCGTGCGCGAAGCGCGGCTGTCGATGACCCTCAACCACCAGAACATCGTCCCGGTGTTCGATTTCGGGCGGGTCGGCGATGCCGCCTTTCTGGCCATGGAGCACGTCGAGGGCCGTGACCTGGGGGCCACGCTGGCGCGGGCCAAGGGCCCGCCGCCGCCCCTGCTCGCCGCCTTCATCGCCGCCGAGTGCTGCCAGGCACTCGATCACGCCCACAACCGCCGCGGCAACGACGGCGCGCCGCTCGGGGTCGTGCATCGCGACGTGACCCCGCGCAACGTGCTGCTGTCCTGGGACGGCGCCGTCAAGCTCACCGATTTCGGCGTCGCCGCGCTCGCCGGCGATCCTGGCGGCGACGTGCGCGGCACGATCGCGTACATGGCGCCCGAGCAGGCGCGCTACCAGCCCACCGACGCGCGCGCCGACCTCTACGGCCTCGGGCTGGTGCTGTGGGAGCTGGTCGCCGGCCAGCGCGTGCGCCGTGGCCGCGGCAAGCCCGAGATGCTGGAGGACACTCGCGCCGGCACGCTGCCCGAGTTGCCTGCCGGCCCCCCGGCGCTGATCGCGGTGATCGCGCGCGCCACCCAGCTCGATCCGGCCGCCCGTTTTCCCGACGCGGCGGCGATGCTGGCCGCGCTCGACCGCTACCTGGTCGAGGCGCGCGCCGCCGCGCCTGGTCCGGCGCCGGCGCGGCAGCTCGCCGACTGGTTGCAGGAAGCGTGGGGCGACGAGGCCGGCAAGGTCGAGGGCGAGCCTCTCGAGGGCGCGCGCATCGAGGCGCCGGCCGATGGCGACCTCGATCCGTTGACGATGCGCTCGCTGGCCGAGACCGTCGCCGCCGTCGAGGTGGTCGTCGCCGCACCGGTGCGCGAGCGACCGGCCGCGATCGCGCCACCGGCCGCCGTCGTGGCGCCGGCGGTCTCTCGGCGCTACCTGCTGGCCACCGCGCTGGTCGCCGCCGCCGGGCTGGTCGTCGTTGCCTGGCTCGTGATCGGCGGCGGTCGCGGCGGCGTCCAGCGCGTCGTCGTGGACGCGGCGGTGACCGTCGATGCCCGGGTTGCCGTCGACGCGGCCGCCAGCGTCGACGCCGGCGGAGTCGTCGACGGTGGTGGCGGCGACGCGGCGGTCGCATCATCGGTCGATGCGTCGCCGGGCCGCGCGCCCGCCGACGCGTCCACGCGGACGGCCGACCCCGAGGCCGGGTCCGCGGGCGCCGATGCCGGGACCGGCGCGACCGCCGGGCGACGCAAGGTCACGATCGGTGCCACGCCGTGGGCCGACTTCACGGTCGACGACGACCCGACGCCGCACCAGACGCCGGAGACCATCGAGCTGCCGCCGGGCCGGCACCGGATCCACTTCGCCAACGCCCGGCTCGGGGTCACCCGCACCGTCGTGATCGAGGTCCCGGTCGATCGCGATCTCCGCCACGTCGAGCCACTCGAGCCGTAGCCGCGGGCGGCGCGGCGCGGCGCGGTTGCGTCCGCTCAGGTGGCCCCGAACGCCACCATCGCGTCGGCGACTTTCACGAAGCCCGCCAGGTTGGCGCCCTTGACGTAGTCGATGAAGCCATCGGCGCTCTGCCCGTACTCGACGCACTTGGTGTGGATGCTCTCCATGATGACGTCGAGCCGCTGGTCGACCTCCTCGCGGCTCCACGACAGGCGGAGCGCGTTCTGGCTCTGCTCGAGCCCGGAGACGGCGACGCCGCCGGCGTTGGCGGCCTTGGCCGGCCCGAACCGGATGCGGGCATCGAGGAACGCGCGCACCGCGCCCAGGGTGCTTGGCATGTTGGCGCCTTCCGCGACCGCGATGCAGCCGTTGCGCAGCAGCGTCCGGGCGTCGTCCTCGTCGAGCTCGTTCTGGGTCGCGCACGGCATCGCGATCTGGCACGGGATCCGCCACGGCCGTTGCCCGGCGACGTACTCGACGCCGTAGCGGGTGGCGTACTCGCTGATGCGGCCGCGCTGGACCTCCTTGAGCTCGCGCACGAACGCCAGCTTGTCGGGCCCGATGCCGTCCGGGTCGTGGATGGTGCCGTCGGAATCGGACATGGTCACGACCTTGGCGCCCAGGGCGTGGAGCTTCTCCACCGCGTAGATCGCGACGTTGCCCGAGCCCGAGACGCACGCCGTCTTACCCGCGACGCTGTCGCCGCGGGTGGCCAGCATGTCCTGCAGGAAGTACGTGCACCCGTAGCCGGTCGCCTCGGTGCGGATCAGGCTGCCGCCGAAGGCCAGCCCCTTGCCGGTGATCACGCCGGCGAAGCGGTTGTTGAGTCGCTTCCACTGGCCGAACAGGTAGCTGATCTCGCGCGCGCCGACGCCGATGTCGCCGGCCGGAACGTCGACGTCGTCGCCGATGTGGCGTGACAGCTCGATCATCATGGCCTGGCAGAAGCGCATCACCTCGCGGTCGGACTTGCCCTTGGGGTTGAAGTTCGAGCCACCCTTGGCGCCGCCCATCGGCAGGCCGGTGAGGCTGTTCTTCAACGTCTGCTCGAAGCCGAGGAACTTGAGCGTGCCGAGCGTGACGTCGTGGTGGAAGCGCAGCCCGCCCTTGTAGGGGCCGATCGAGTTGTTGAACTGCACCCGCCAGGCCCGATTGACGCGCACGTGGCCGGTGTCGTCCTCCCAGGTGACACGAAACGTGATGACCCGGTCGGGCTCGGTCAGCCGCTCGAGGATCTGGGCCTCTCGATAGCGTGGGTGCGCCAGGGTGTACGGCATCAGGGTCTCGATCGCCTCGCGCACGGCCTGGTGGAACTCGGGCTCGCCAGGGTTGCGGCGCTCGAGGCCGTGCATGAATTTCTCGGTCTCGGCGCGGGCCTCGGAGCTCGGGTCGGGCGTGGTCATCGCCAACGGTATTCCAAGATCGGTGCCAGCGACGCGCGGTTCGCTGCGACTGCCATGCCGGGCCGCGATCGCCACCGGCCGCGTTCGCCGACCGTGGCGGTTGATGTCCCGATCGTGCGCGCTTGCGCAGCATCGGTACAGGACCACGACCCCAGCGCGCATCGGCGCGGCAGGTTGGCGCTGGCACGCCGAGTGCGTGCTGGCCTGGCCAGGGAGGAACTCGATGCGCCTTGTCCTAGCTTTGTCCACGTGTGTGTCGCTGGCGTTGCTCGGCTGCGATCAACCGAACAACGTCCTGGTCACCGTCTCGCCGGAGGTCGTGTCGTCGCTCGACGGCATCGCCCGGGTGCGCGCGGTGGTGATGAGCGACGCCGAGCCGATGCCGGAACAGCCGCTGTCGCTCAGCGTCGACTACACCGACCGCAACGGCGCCCCCCACGCCATCGCCCCGATCAGCGGCAGCACCGACGGGCGCGGCGGGTTCGAGGCCGAGATCAGCGGGCTCGACTGGGACGGCGCCGGCACGGTCACGGTGGCGGTGACCGGCGTGATCGACGTCGCGGCCGTCGCGACGTTCGCGGTGATCGACCGCACGCCGCCGAGCGTGTCGATCACGCCGCCGACCCTGTCGCGCCACGTCACGCAGGGCCAGGACTTCACCGTGCCGGTCCGCGTCCAGGACGAGATCGGCGTCAGCGAGGTGTTCCTCGAGGCCTCCGGCCAGCTCGACCGCCTGCGCTCCACGGTGGTGGCCAGCGGTTCGGCCGACGCCACCGTCGACTTCGAGCTCTCGGTCCCCGACAACGCCCAGGTCGGCGGCACCATCACGTTGTACGCGCTGGCGGGCGACCTGTCTGGCAACCTCGCGGCCGGCACGCCGGTCGTGCTCACCGTCGACGCCCGCCCGTAGGAGCCCGCCATGCGCCACCTCTTCGTCGCCGCGGCCGTCATGGCCGCCCCCGGCCCGGTGTCCGCCGACCGCGCGCCCGCCGATCGCCCCTTGCCCTCCGGCCTCGCGTTCGGCGTCGAGCTCGGCGAGCCGTCGTCGGTCACGGTGCGGTTCGCGCCCGGTGCCGGCCGGATCGGTGGCGTCGCCGCCGTCGGCACCGGCACCTGGTTCGGCCCCGGGCTGTCGGTGCGCGCCGAGGCGACCTACGCCGCGGCGACGCTGGCCCGTCGGGCGCGCTTCGCGGTGCCGCTGCACGTCGGGATCGGCGTGCGCCACCACCGGCATCACTACGCCCCGGCGTCGATGGACGAGCTGCCCGACGCCCACACCAGCGTGCTCGCCAGTGCGACGCTGGCGCTGGCCTTCGAACGGGTCGAGCTCTACGTCGAGGCTGCCCCCGGTTACGACCTGGCGCGCACCTCGAGCTGCAGCCTGATCTCGGGCGCCAGCAGCGTGTGCCCACACGCGCAGGAGAGCGATCTGTTCGTCGAGCTGTTCGCCGGCGCGCGCTGGTACCTGCGCTGATGCCGCCTGCGTGCGCGCCCCTTCACCTGGAGCAACCATGAGCCTCGCCTGTCGTGTCTGCGCCTGTGCCTGGGCGGTGCTGGGGGTGGCGGCCTGCGCCAGCCCCGACGCCGTCCTGGTCGAGCTGAACCCCGCGCTGGTGTCGTCGCTCGACGGCACCACCACCGTCCGCGCCCTGGTCGTCGCCGAGAGCACGCCGCTGGCCGATCAGCCGGTGACGGTCACCGTCGCCTACACCGATCGCAACGGCACGGTCCACGACGTCGCTCCCGTCGCCGGCCGCAGCGACGAAGCCGGCCGCTTCGAGGCGGTCCTCGCCGGCCTCGACTGGGACGGCACCGGCGTCGTCACCGTGGCCGCGACCGAGGAGGCCGGCGTCGCCGGCGTGGCCACGTTCCTGGTCCTCGACCGCACGCCACCGACGATCGAGATCCTGCCACCCACCACCGACCTGCGGATCGGTCCCGGCCTGCCGCTCGACGTGCAGGTCCGCGTGCGCGACGAGATCGGCACCAGCCGCGTCGTGCTCGAAGCGGCGGGCTCCGTCGATCAGCAGCGCACGACGGTGACCGCCAGCGGCACCACCGATGCCACCCTGACCTTCCGCCTCGACGTGCCGGCCAGCGCCGCGGCCGGTCCCACCATCACGCTGACCGCGCTGGCGGCCGATCTGTCCGGCAACCGCGGCGCCGCCACCGCCATCATCCTCACCGTCGATCCGTCGATCGTGATCGCGACGCCGCCCGGGCTCGCCGGCGGCCTGGTCGCCGACGGCACCACCCAGTTCCTCGACGATCCTCGCGGGCTGGCGGTGTCGCCGCGCGACGGCCAGCTGTACGTGGCCGACAACGCCGGTCCGGCGCCGTGCAACGGCGCCTGCGTCCGCAAGGTGAACCCGACCACCGGCGCCGTCGATCCGATCGCGGTCGTCACCGGTGTCGGCACCATGGAGGGGGTCGCGTTCGACGCCAGCGGCGACAACCTCTACTACACCGATCGTCAGCGCCGCATCGGCCACCTGACCTGGAATCCGAACACCCTGCGCTACGACGCCGCCGGCTTCTGCAACGACATCAGCGTCGACAATCCGGTCGAGCCGTACCATCTGGTCGTCGACGCCACCCTGGGCCTGCTGGTCGTCGACGACGACCGCCAGCGCGTCGCCCGCGCCGCGACCTGCAATGCCGGCGCGCAGCCCACCGGCCTGACCCTGGGCGTGTTCGATCAGCCGCGCGGCATCGCGATCGGTCCCGCCGGCGAGATCTACGTCTCCGACTTCAACCGCGACGAGATCTGGCGCGTCGATCGCGGCACCGGGGTGGCGACCGGGTTCGAGGCCAGCGACGTCCAGGAGCCGTGGGGGATCGAGTGGGTCGGAGGCACGTCGGCGTTTGCCAACTCGCTCCTGGTCGCGTTGAGCGCGGACCAGCGCGTGGTGGCGACCGCGGGCAGCGGTCCGCGCGCCGCGGCCTACCTGCGCAACGATCCCATCGACGTCAGCGTCGCGGCCGGCACCGCCTACGTGCTCACGTCCCCGTCGGCCGGGAACCGCGGCCGGATCTTCCGCGTCGCCGGTTTCTGACCGTGATCAGGCGACGCCGATGCCGCGCCGGTGCGCACGCTTCGTACGCTCGCCCTGGGCTGACGCCGTGGGTTCGCCGCGTTGCACGCCGCGCGATGCGGTGCGCGCCTTGCTATCATGGAGCCTCGATGCCCATCGCCCGATCGATCATCCCCTGCCTCGCCCTCGTGTTCGTCACCGCGTGTGGGAGCGACGCACCACCACCACCGACATGTAACGGCACGTCGTGTGCCTGCGAGGCCGGGACCTCGTGCGACATCGACGGCTCGAGCTGTGCCGGCAACAGCTGCTCGCTGGCGTGCACCAACGACAACGAGTGCAGCGGCACGTGTGGCCAGTCGTGCAGCGTCAACTGCTCGGGCGGCTCGACGTGCGACATGACGGTCGGGGCCAGCGGCAGCGTCTCGTGTAGCGAGGGCGCCACCTGCGACATCCGGTGCACCGGGAGCTGCTCGCTGTCGTGCTCGCCGGACTCGACGTGTCGGATCGCCTGCGGCGCCGGTGCGTTCATGGCGGTCGAGGCCACCGGTAGCTGTCCGGGCTGAGCGGCGTCGCGGCCAGCCCGTGCCGCGGCAGCTAGCGCGCCAGTGACGCGTGCAGGAGCAGGGCGCCGGTGACGAGCAAGAGGCCCGCGACCGCGCCGCGGAAGCTGCGCTCGCTGACCCGGGCGTGGACCAGCTCGCCGAGCACCATGCCGGCGAGCATCGCCGGGACCAGCCGCAGCGAGCCGCCCAGCGAGATGCCGTCGACGTGGCCGCGCACCGTCAGCCGGGTCAACACGATCACGTTGAGCACGAACCACATGACGGCGAGGGTCGAGCGCAGGGCGGTCTTGCTGGTCAGGTTGCGGGCGATCACCGCCACCGCCAGCGGCCCGCCGGTGGCGAACAGGCCGTGCACCACGCCGGCGCCGAGCAGGAGGCCGCGCTGCGCCAGCGGCGGCAGGCCGGCCGCCGGTTCCATCGCCGAGCCATCGCCGGCCCCGGCGAGGCCGCGGGCCCGGACCTGGGCCGCGATCTCGACCACCGCCACCACGATCACCAGGCCTGCGAACAGCGCCCGCGCCCGGTCGGCGTCGATGATCCAGGTCAGCGCGGTCCCGGCGGCCAGCCCGACCAGCATCATGGGCAGGATCGCGGTGCCGAGCGCGCGCCAGGCGATGGCGTGCCGGCCGCGCGTCGCCAGGGCCAGCGACAGCCCGAGGTTGAGCGGCAGGAACCACGCCAGCAGCGCCTCGATCCCGAACCAGCGCGCGCCCAGGGACAGCGCCAGCACCGTGCCGCCGAAACCGGCCACCGCCTCGACAAAGGCGCCGGCGCCGAGGACCAGCGCGAGGACGACCAGATCGTGGGTCGACATCAGGACAGCGGCGTGCCCTCGCGCTCGTACTCGGCGACCACGGTGCGCGTGAAGCGCCACTTCCCGGCGCCGCGCACCAGCCGCAGCGCCGCGACCTCGGAGCGTTGACCGCCGGCCTGGCCGGCGATCTCGTGATCGAGGCGAACGCAGGCGATCGTCCCCGCGCCGCCTTCCCACGCCGCCACCTCGCGCGGGATCGCCGGCACCGCCGCGCGCGCCGCCGCCAGCCCGGGCGTGAGCTCGGCCTCGGCGAGGCCCTCCATCCCGACCCCGGTCATGCGGGCCAGCCACTCCAGCACGCGCACCGCCTCCTGGTCGGAGAGCGCCCCGATCAGCGCCGGGCCGAGATCGATCGACGGCACGCTGCTCGTGCTCGAGACCGGCGCCTGGGTGTCGACGCCGGCGGCGCGGCGGAAGCGGCGCGCCAGCTCGTTCTGCCAGTCCGGATCGTCGAGATCGGGGACGTCGTAGGCGTGGACGCGCTCGAGGTGCACCGTGTTCTCGAGGCCACGCACCGGCGGGATCAGGAACGGTACGTCCTCGATCACCGCGAACGCGGCCCACCGAAACAGGTACTGCATCGGCCACGCCCCGACCGCGATCAGCGTCACCGCCGGGCTCGACGGGATCATCCGGATCATGTGGGGCTCGACGTCGTGGGCCCGACCGAGCGCGCTGCCGTCATCGAACACGCGCTGCCACAGCTGCGCCCACCCGCGCTCGGACACCGTACCGTGGGCGCGGCGACGGTGCAGGACCAGCTCGGCGAGCGACGACACGGGCGGCAGCTTCCCACGTCCGCGCCGGCCGGCGCCACCGTGCGGCGCGGCTACGGACGGTTCACGGTGCGCCGCGCCCGTGCCCGCCGGCGGCGGCTACCTGCACGGCTGCCAGCGCACGTAGCCGATCTGCGCGCCGGTCGCCGCCTGGTAGCGGCCGCCGCCCTGGTGCTTCTCGCTCGCCGTCCACGAGCGGAGCTGGCACATCGGGTCCCCCTTGACCTCGATCAGGACGAAGCCCGACTTGTAGCGGTGGGTCGGGATGCCGAGGCCGTTCTGCACCACCGTCCACGCGGCCTGGTTCTGCAGCACCTTGCGCAGCTTGCCCTTCGGGTACCACGCCGCCGCGCTCTTCTTCGCGGCGGCGCAGCCGGCGCCGGCGCACGCCTTGCCCGGCAGGTCCCATCCGGGCGCCAGCTCCTTCACCTTGACGGCGAGCGCGGCGTAGTGGGCCTCGAGCTTCTTGAACACGTCGAGATCGTCGATGGTGGTCAGGCCGGCCTGCGCGAACACCGGCGCCAGCTGCTTCATGATCAGGTCGCGCTGCTTCTTCCCCGAGAAGTAGTCGGCCCACGTCACCGGGCCCTCGATGTCGATCCAGCCATCCTTGTCGGCCAGGTTCTCGGCCGTGCGCGCCGGTCCCATGCGCTGGGCGAAGTCGCTCGCCAGGTTACGCGCCGCCTGCTTCATCACCTCGTCGGCGCGCGCCGCGGCCGCACACCAGCCGGGTTCTTCGGGCGGCGGCCCGTAGCCGAGCGAGCACGCGGTGCCGATGCGGGCGAACTCGGGCCGCGCGCACAGCGCCGCCGCCTTGGCCAGGGTGGCCTTGTGCTTGCCGCCGTCCTCGACGGTCTGCCACGAGGTGATGACGCCGTCGCTGATCTGCGTCACCCGGTGCAGCCGCTCGAGCTCGGTCGGATCGGCGAGCAGCTCCTTGCGGAACGCGGCGCACGCCTTGCTGCCGGCGTCCTTGGCGGCGGCGTCGGCGGTCGCCTTCCTGGCGGCGGCGTCGCTGGCGGCGGCGGCCGCCGCGTTGTAGACCGGCACCAGCGCGCGCGCGTACGTCGCGAGGTCGTTCCATCTGGTCATCATCGCGGCCACGTTCGGGCGCGCCCGGCCGGCGGCGGACAGCTGATCGATGTGGCGGCGCGCCACGTCGAGCTCGCTGTTGAGGCGGGTGGCCAGCTCGCCGACCTTGGTCAGATCGGCGCCCGGCGGGATGGCCTTGCCATCGAACAGCGCCGGGTTCTTGTCGACCTTGGCCAGGGCGCGCTCGATGACGCCGATGGCGTCGTTGTCCTTCTGCTCGACGTAGCCCTGGGCCTCGGCGGGCGTCGCGGACGACAGCGTGGCGGTGGCGGCCACCACCGCGAGGAGCAAGATCCCGGTTCGCTTCATGGGCCCGATCTCAGCACGATCCGCGCCGCGCCAGGTGCGCGAATCCTCTCCTCGGGTGGGACCCCGAGGTCCCGGTCTTGACCACGGGCAGCGCGCACGCCACGCTGGCGACATGGGGCTCGCACGCGATAGCTACATGGTCGGACGCGCGGTGGTACGGGTGATGGCGGACTCGGGAAAGACGCACGAGATCCACCGCGTCGAAGAGATCACCGGCCGACCGGCGTACCGGCGGCTGCTGGCCGAGCTGGCGGCCGACCCCGACGGCCAGCGGCTCATGGCCGAACGCCCGGAGCTGTCGAGTGACAGCGTCGACTACGAGCAGCTGCGCCGGATGCCGGCGACCACGCTCGGCGGTGCCTACGTCCGCCACCTCGACGGCAACGCCATCACCGCCGACTATCAGGCGGCGCGGACCCGTCACGTCGAGGACGAGGACATGGCGTACCTGATGCGTCGGTTTCGCCAGACCCACGACGTCTGGCATGCGCTGCTCGGCCTCGGCATCGCCGGTCACGAGGAGGTGGTGATCCACGCCTTCTCGTGGGGACAGCTGCGGCTGCCGGTGTCGGCGCTGGTCGTCACCTTCGGGTCGCTGAAGCACATCGTCATGGAGCGGCGCTGGGGCGCGCTGCGCCACTCGCTGCGCGAGGCCTACGACGTCGGTCGCGACGCCGCCCCGTTGCTCAAGGTGGTGTGGGAGGACCAGTGGGCCGACCCCATCGACCAGGTGCGGGCGCGATATCGCGTCAAGCTCCTCGAGCGCCGCTGGCTCGACTAGCGTGACCGCGCCTACCGCGCGCGGTTCGGCTCGCCCGGATCCTGCATCACCGTGATGGTGGGATCGGCGGTCGGCACGGCCACCGGCGTGTTGGCGCGATGTCGCTCTCCGACCACGGTCACGTCGCGGCCGTCGGTGATGAGCTCGATGATGCGGCCGTCTGCGTCGCGGACCGGGATCAGCGCGAAGTCGATCATGCGCTGTCGGCCGCGGGGGTCGACATGCTGGGTCTGGAGGCGGACCCGCTCGCCGGCGGCGGCCCGGGTCACGGCGTCGCGGATCTGTTCCCGCGGACCCGCCGCCGTCCAGCCCGGGGTGTCCCAGAACGGCATGCCGATCAGCTCGTCCTCACGCATCCCCACCAGCTCGAGCGCGGCGCGGTTGGCGGCCACCACCCGACCATCGCAGTCGAGGACCGTGGTGAGCTGGATCCCGTGATCGAACAGCGCCCGGAAGCGGGTCTCGCTGAACGCGAGCTGGCGCTCGACCTGCTCGCTGGCCTGCTTGCGCACCGTGATGTCGCGCAGGATGAGCAGGGCGCCGACCTCGTGGCCGTCCGGATCGGTGAGCGGACTACCGATGGCTTCGTACCAGCGCACGCCGCGCGGGCCGGCGTGGCACAGCTCGGCCTCGCCGCCGATGCCCTCGACGAGCGGCGGTAGCGACGGGAAGTGGGTGAGGACCTCGGAAGCGAGCTGGCCGATGATCGCGGCTTCCGTCTGACCCAGGAGCTCGAGCGCGGCCGGGTTGACGTCGACGATGCAGCGGCGGTGATCGACGACCACGACCGGGTTGGGCAGCCGGGCCATCACCGCGTCGCGCGCGATCGGCGCCAGGTGAAACAGCCGATGACGGATCAGCCCCCAGGCGGCGACCACCGCTCCGAGCGTGAACGCCAGCGGAGTCACGTCGCGGTCACCATCGATGTGCACGTCGAGGCCGAGCGCCAGCAGCGTCCCGAGTGGGGGGATCGCAAACGCCACCGCCACCGTCGCGCTCTGGGCGGCGTAGAGCCGGTGCTCCTGGGAGGTCCGGCGCATGACGATCACCGACGCCACCGCCACCGTCCCCAGGGCGAGCGACCCGAGGATCAGGTCCCAGGCGCCGAGCTCGTAGGTCAAGACCGGCGGCGAACCGATCAGGTGGGCGTCGGGACGGGTGCGGCCGTGCAGCGGCTCGGTCGCGAGCGCCAGCGCGCACGCCCCACCGATCGCCGCCAGCCCGGCGATCGCGGCGCGCGGCGGGCGCAAGCCCGCGAACCGGGCGGCGAGCAGCAGGTAGGCCGGCGGCATGAAGGCGAACGGCAGGCTCTGGATCGAGTCCCAGAACAGCTTGCCGTCGAAGCTCTGGGCCAGCGCCTCGCCGAGGTGAGCCCCGGTCCACGCGGTCTGGGCGGCGAGGAGCGCGGCGAAGTATCGCGCGGTCGGGACGTGCTCACGGCGGTGGAACGCCCAGGCGCCGACTGCCGCCGAGACGACCGTGCTCAGCGCGGTGAGCACGACCAGGACCGCCGAGACCTGCATCCCCGCACCGATCATAGGTCATCGGAAACCGTCTGCGGCAACCAACGACGGGGCCGGTGCCCGACCCAATCCGTCGAATCTGACCGGGCCGTGGCCGGTGGTCAGAGCCCGCCGCGATCGGGCGGGCGGCGGCTTTTGTTCCTAACCATCGAGCGACTCGGCGAGTCGGGACTCGCGTGAACAACGAGATGACAGTGCGCGCGAGGCGAGTCGTATGGATCGTGGCCGGGGCCGGCCTGGCCATGGGCGCTTGCAGTTCGAACCCGGAAGCGGCCGTTGACGGCGGCAGTCTCGCCGACGCGGCGACCTGCAGCGAGCCAGGTCCGGACCTGACGCACCTTCCGTTCGGCGATCCTCGCGTCCTTCGCCGGGACCAGGGGCAGGTGCCCGCCATCGGGTCGCTGTGGCTGTGCGCGGTCCCGTCCGACGGCCGCGGCAACTCGGACGCCCGGGACTGGACCAACGACGACGGGACGTGGGACTTCACGCGCAAGCCGACCGTGGACGGCAGCGTGTCGTGGACCAGTCAGTTCCAGGTCATGCTCGACGGCCAGGGCAATCGCCTCATCACGGGCAACGGCTTGCCGAGCACCCCCACCGGCGTCTATCCGGTCGACCCGACCAGCGTCGCCTATCAGTACGACCGCAATCCGAGCCACATCGAAGCCCGGAACGTGAACTTGACGCTCGCTGCCGGGCCCCAGATCGCGGCGACGCCCAGCTGCGTTCCCTACGGCCCCAGCGGCATCTCGCTGTCGGGCAACGCGATCTATCACGGCGCGTCGACGCTCGCGAACGACGCCGCCGCGTACGAGATGCTGGATGGCTGTGGCGGCCAGTCGGACGGAACGTTCACCTACCACACGCACTACCTCACCCGGTGCTTGCTCGACGCGCTCGACTCGTGCACGCCGGGGCATTCCGCCCTGATGGGATACATCCTCGACGGGTTCGGGATCTACGGCCCCCGCGGCGAGGACGGACAGGTCCTGACCTCCGACGATCTCGACGAGTGCCATGGCCATACCCATGCGGTCGAATGGGACGGCCAGCTCGTCAACCAGTACCACTATCACTGGACGTACGACTTTCCGTACAACGTGGGCTGCTTCAAGGGCACGCCCGTCCGGTGGAACTGACCCCGGAACCCGTCCCCGCGGCTTCCTGCGCCGTTCGATCGAAGCGGTTGCCGTTTCGGTCGCCGGCCTGACCGACTCGTAATATGGTGCCCGGACACAACGAGAGGTCTGTATGGCTACCGTCGAGATCAACCTGGACAACTTCCAGCACACCATCGAGAAGGACGGCATCGTCTTGCTCGATTTCTGGGCTCAGTGGTGCGGTCCGTGCCGCATGTTCGCGCCCATCTTCGAGGCCGCCTCGGAGAAACATGCCGACGTGACGTTCGGCAAGATCGACACCGAGGCCCAGGAGGAGATCGCCGGCTCCGCGGGCATCCAGGCGATCCCGACCCTGATGCTGTTCCGCGACGGCGTGCTGCTGTTTCGCGAGAGCGGCGCGCTGCCGGCGGCGGCGCTCGACCAGCTGGTCGCGAAGGCGCGCGCCCTCGACATGGAGCAGGTCAAGCAGGAGATCGCGGCCAACCCGCACCAGCACGGGCCGGACTGTGATCACGACCACGACCATGGTCATGATCATGACCACGGTCATGACCACGGTCATGACCACGGTCATGACCACGGTCATGACCACGGTCATGACCACGGGCACGCGGCCGGCGACGATCACCAGCACGGGCCTGACTGCAAGCACTGACCGCGCGCCGGGGCCACAGCCCGAACCCGGGAGCCGGACGCGAGGTGTATGCTCGCGGCCATCGCTCCGGGAGGGTCCATGCGTGGTCGTCCACTGTTGTTCATCGCGACGGTGTTGGTCGCCGGCTGCGGTGATGACCCGGCGGCGACGCCGCAGACCCCGCCGGGCGAGATCATCGGCCGGGTCGAGATCTCGGCCGACGTGCCGGCCAGCGGCTGTCGGGTCCTGCTCGAGGGCTCGCCGCTCGGCGCGGCGTGCGCGACCAAGGTCAACATGCAGTCCGAGCGGAACCTGCAGCTCCTCTCCCGCCGACGGCGGCGGATTGATCGTCATCCAATGAATGACGGAACCATCCGAGGACGAAAGTTCGTACGGCGCTCGCACTTGTCGTTGCCGCCAGTGCAGCCGCCGTCGCTGCCTGGGTCTATTTCTCGACCGGGGAACGCTCCCCGGGCGGGGTCACCACCAGCGCACCGGTAAGGCCCGATGGGCCCGAGGCCCGGTCGCCGGCGTCGCGGAGACCGGCGGCGCCGAGACCCAGTCTCCTGGATCGCTTCGAGCGTCACGGCCTGGTGATCGACCGTTCGAAGTTCATCGCGCCGGTCTTGTCGTAGAAGCGGCCGGTCAGGCGCTTGCCGACGACCTCGACGAAGAGGAAGCCTTCGGTCTGGTCGTCCTGCCAGAAGTTGGCGTTGCCGCGATCGACGAACGCCGTGACCTTGGCGCCGGCACCGCTCACGATCATCTCGGCGCCGCACAGGGCGCTCGGCTCGTTGAGCCACTGCCGGGTGTGATCGTGGCCGGACATGTAGATGTCGACGGTGCCGCACACCACGTCGTCGAACCACGCCTTGAGATCGTCGCCGCCCTGGATCGGCAGTGGATTGGGGATCGGGATGCCGAGGATCTCGGGCGCGTCGTAGTCGCCGGCGTTGCCGTGCTGCCCGTTCGAGCGATACGGGTGATGGCCGAGGAGGATCTTCCAGTCGGCGTCCGCGACCGCGGCAAGCGCGGTCAGGTACCAGGGCCGCTGGTCGCCGTGCTGGGTGTTGCTCCACAGGATCGAGTTGGTATCGATCGCGATGAAGCCGACGTTGCCCTTGCGCAAGGTGTAGTGCGTCGCCGGCATCTCCCACTTGTTCGAGATCTGGGTGTACGCGACCTCGTTGGGCCCTTTGTTCCACTCGTTGCCGAGACCGCCGACGGGGAGCGTCAGGATCTCGCCGCCGTAGTCGTGGTTGCCGAGCACCGCGTAGAACGGCATGTCGAGGTTGGCGTACGGCACCTCGAACTTGCTCTGGAACTGCGGATCCATCGTGCTCGTGGCGCCGGTGTCATAGATGTTGTCGCCGAGCAGGAGCGCGAACTCGCAGCCGCCGGCCGCGTCGCATACGTTCTTCATCACGCCCGCGACCTGGGCCTGGGTCGGGCTGCCCTCGCCGGTGTCGCCCAGCACCACGAACCGCATCGGCACCGGGCCAGCGGCGTCGGCGGGTGCCTTGGCGTCGGTGGCGCCGTTGCCGTCAGCGGTCACGCCGTCGTCGTCATCGCCGCCACCGCCGCTGGCGTTGCCGCACGCCGCTCCGGCGGCGAGCAACGCCAACCCGATTCCGATGCCGAACCCACGCCCGTGATCGAGGTGCCTCATGGCGCCGCAATCTAGGCCAGAACGGCCGCGCGCCGACATCAGGGCGACATCAGCGCACAGGACCGATGAATGCGGTTTGCGGTCGCGGCGCATATGAGGCGGATGAAGGCAAGCGACACCGAGGTCTGGGCGCACCGGTTCGCGCAAAGAACGCTACGGTTCGCAGACGGCGAGCGGCGCAGCCGGCGTACCGGTGGCGTGACACGCCCACGGGGTGGGTGCCGCATGAGAGAACCGAGTGGCGCGTTACGCGTCGCAGAACGCGTCGGCGTCGAGGCGATCGGCGGTGGCAGGAGCGCCGCGGTCGCGCGCGTGCCGTACGAGACCAGGAGCCCGATCGCCTGATCCGGGCCATCACCTCGTGGTGCGCAGCTCGGAGCGCCTTCAGTTGAAGCGGATGACGGTCCCGAAAGCGGTCCGATTGCACAGCGGCACGCCGTCCACGAAGACTCGCAGAGCGTAGGGGGACGCGCAGTCCCCGTTGTTGGTGTTGCAGCGCAGTCGATTGACGTTCCACGCCACCTCGATCTGCGCGATGCCGTACCTGACCGTCGAGCTGGTGACCGTGTACGGGTCGCCGTTCTCGTCGGTGAAGTCGATCACGAACGCCACGTCGTGGCCGCCGCTCGGCTGACCGAAGTAACCGACCATCACCCGCTGTTCGGTCGAGTTGTTCTGGATGAGGTCGTTGTCCGGCAGCATCGACGTGCCGCTCGTGCAGTCGAAGACCGGCGCCACGGTGAGCACGCCATGGGCCTCCGTGACCGCCTGGTGGCCGTCCACCGACGTGGTGGCGCGCACCGCGACGTCACTGTCGCCGAGGTCGGGATTCGTGATCGTCGCCCGCCAGCCGCCGCCGGCGGCAGGCGTCGACGGCAGCCACGGTCCGCCGTCGACCGACACGGCGACCGCGGTCACCGCGTACGCGGGGAGCGCCGCGACGCCGATCGTGCCGCTCATGGTCAGGCCTTCGTGCGCGGTGTAGGTCGGTGTCCAGGTTGGCAGCGAGATCGCGGGCGGCGCCATCGCCGCATCGACCACGAACTGCTCGCTCAGGGTCTCGCCGCGGTACCGCGCCAGCACGACGATCTGGTTGGGTCCCTCGTGGAGCGGGACCGTCGCCGCCAGACTGGCGTCGAGTGCGGTCGCCACGTCCAGGCTCTGCGTCAGGACGACCGCGCCGTCGACGGAGATCTCGAGGACCGCCGGTTCGGGCGACGTGTAATTCACCGCCAGCGTGCCGGTCACCTCCACGGTGAACACGTCCCGCGTGGTCGCTGCCGGCGCCGCCGCGAGCGAGGCCAGGGCGCCATGGAGCGTGTCGGCGTCGGAGATCACGCACGCGCTCGCCAGCGACATCGTCAGTGAGAGGGCCAGTCCGAGGCGCTTCACTTGACACCTCCTTGCGCGCCGAGATGAAACCGGATGTCGACGTGGGCGCCGACGTAGGCGCTGCTGTAGTCGAAGTCCGACGTCGCCGCGATCACCTGTCCGGTCACCCCGAGCCCGACCCCGACCTTCGCCGGCGCGGACGCTCTGCGGAACGACCAGCGCAGCGTCGCCGCCGAACTCAGCCCGCCGTAGTTGTCGGCGAAGCCGGCCGTCCCGCGCGGGATCGCCCAGCCCAGCCCGACCTCGAGCTGAAGCGGATGACCGGTCTGGTAGGTCGCCATCGGCGTGATGAGCGTCAGCGAACGCTCGAGTGATCGGGCGACCGACCCGTACGAGATCCGCAGGCCGAGCCGGTGAGCGTCGATGAACTCATCGCCGAACATGACCGCGACCTGGCCGCCGTACGCGAACACCGTCGTCTCCGACAACGTCATGTCCGGGGTGTCCTTGAACAGCGCGGGTGCCGCTGACGCGAGACCCAGCGACAGGGTGTAGGCGCTTGCCGTGTCGCCGAAGGAACGGTGTGCCACTGTCGCCTGCGCGGCGGGTGGGGTCGCCTCCTCGGCGTGTGCGACCGCGAGGGGGATCGTCGAGCTGACCGTGGCGCATATCGAGGCGAGGCGAGATCGGTTCATTGTTCCTCCTGGCGTGGCGCCACGCAAAGGGCAGGCCAGCGGGAGGCCGTGGCGACGGCACCCGGACTCACCACAGGTACAGCGTCGCGCCGGCGCCGACGTAGGGCACGCTGTGGAACCCGATGTCGACGTGGAGGTGAAGGAAGTCGAAGGGGACCAGCTGCATCCCCAGGAGGACGTTCACCACCGGCAACACCGGCGGGATGTCGGCCGGCTGGTCGACCTCGACCCCGGCGGGATCCGGCATGCAGTCCTGCGCGAGTCGGTCGCTGGTACAGAGCGAGTCGGTCTTTCGCATCTCGCCACGGACCAGCCCGAGCCCGAGGCCGGCGCCATAGCGAAACTCGAGGAACTTGTGGATGCGGGCATGGCTGGCCACCGTGACCTCGGCGGTGAACCATTGCAGGTCGTGGAAGGTCACGTAGTCGACGTTGCCCGGCACGGTCGGGTCACCGCCCTTCTCGACGTAGTACCCGTCGCGGCCATCCAGTCGATCGAACCCGAAGCCGAAGGCGACCTCGACGTTGCCGGTGCGACGCGCAAAGTCGAGGCCCGCGCCGTCGTTCGAGGCCAGCCCGGGGGAGTCCTCGACGAAGAGCTGTTGCAGCAACGGCGGGGCGTACCAGCGCCGGACCTTGGCGCCCATCCCCCACCTGATCTTCTCGGGCTGCGGCGCTTCCTCCGCGAGCGCACTCGACGAGCCAAACGCCGCGCCGAGCACACCAAGCAGCAGCGTGCGTTTCGGCATCATCGGGACCTCCGAGTGTCGGCGATCGTCGCGCAGGTAGGCCGCCGTCGGCCGATGGACAACGCTAGGCCTCGAAGCATCGAGTTTCCTCCATCCGCCGGGAGCAGGCACTCACCGTGCCAGCGCCAACCCGGCGGCCCGCTTCGCGTCGTCGTTCGCGATCCACTGTCCCAAGCGTGCTCAGTCGCGCAACGTTAGGACAGTAGCCGGCGCCATGTTCCCTGCGCCACGCGCGCGATGCGTGGCGCGAGGCGTGCAGCGGCGCATGGCCGGCTCAACACGCCACCAGGTGAACCATGTGCGTTGAACACAGTGTGCGCTGGAGTCTGTGGCGGGGCGCGCTTGTGCTCCTGTCCGTGCTCGCGATCGCTGGATGTGGCGGCGACGACGGCTCGATCGATTCGGACGGCGACACGATCACCGATGGCGACGAGCGTGCGAACCGTCCCAATGTCGACGGCGACTCGTACCCGAACCACCTCGACCTCGACAGCGACGGCGATGGGATCCCGGATGCGGTCGAAGCCGGCGACGCGGTGCTCGAGACGCCGCCGGTCGACACGGATGGCGACGCCGATGCCGACGTGGTCGACCTCGACAGCGACGGCGACACCATCGCTGACACCGGTGAGTTGGCGGGCGATTTCACCGTCGCCGACAGCGACGGCGACGGCACCCCGGATTTCCGCGACCTCGACAGCGACGGGGACGGCATCCCGGACGCGGTCGAGGCGGTGGACGTAGATCCGGCCACCGCCGCGATGGACACCAACGGGGACGGCACCCCGGACTTCCGCGACGGCGACAGCGACGGGGATTGCATCCCCGATGCGATCGAGGCCGGCGCCAACCCGGCGGCTCCGCGCTACACCGACAGCGACGCGCTTCCGGACTACCGGGATCTCGACTCCGACAACGACGGACTCGCCGACAGCGATGAGGACCGGAACTGCGACGGCATCGTCGACGCGGGTGAGTCGTCGCCCACCTCGACGGACACCGATGGCGACGGCACCCCGGATCTGGTCGAGGTGGTGGCCGGCTCCGATCCCAACAACCCGGGCTCGAACATCCCGCCCGGCGACTTCTACTTCGTCTTGCCCTACCTGGGGCCGGGGCAGAGCGGTCCGCTCGACTTCTCCACCACCATCAAGCAAGCCGACATCTTCTTCTCGGTGGACACCACCGGCTCGTTCGGCGAGGAGATCGCGGCCATCCAGAACACGATCCAGAACACGATCATCCCCGGCGTCGCGGCGGTCATCCCCAACGCCGCCTTCGGGGTCGGGCGCTTCGAGGACTTCCCGCTGGCGCCCTTCGGACTCGCCGGTGACCGTGCGTTCGCCCTGCTGCAGCCCGTCACCACCACCACCGCCGCGGTGGTGGCCGGCCTGGCGGCGCTGGCCCCGGCGTCCGGCGGTCTCGACACGCCGGAGTCGGGCTTCGAGGCGCTCTACCAGTGGGCCACCGGCGTCGGGTTCCCGGCCTTCAACTACCCGGCGTTCTCGCCGCCGGGGATCGGCGGTGTCGGGTTCCGCCCCGACTCGCTGCCGATCATCATCCAGATCACCGACGCCGCGAGCCATCGTGCCTCCGACTATCCGTTCGCCGCCCACAGCCAGGCCGACGCCGTGGCCGCCCTGACGGCGCTTGGCGCCCGCGTGATCGGCGTCGATAGCCTCGAGAATCAGGGAACGCAGTTCGACCCGCGGGTGCAGCTCGAGGCGCTGGCGGTCGCCACCGCCGCGACCATCCCGCCCAGCGCGGGCAACCAGTGCATGACCGGCGTCAACGGCGCGGCGCGGCCGGCGCTGGACCTCGGCGGCGGCAACTTCACCTGCCCGGTGGTGTTCGACGTGCTGCCCAACGGCAATGGCCTTGGCGCCCTGATCGTCGATGCCATCGCCCAGCTCGCGACCCTCGGCACGCTCGACATCTCGACGGCCAAGGTCGGCCAGCTGCAGGGGCTCCGCAACGAACCCCTGCCCAGCGGCACGACCACGGCCGACTTCATCACGACGATCACCCCGGTGGCGCCGCCCCCGCCCAACGCGACGATCGTCGGCGAGGTCTTCGTCAACGTGACCCCGGGCAGCACCGTCACGTTCCTGGTAGACGCGTTCAACGACTTCGTGCCCGCGACCGCCGACGATCAGCTCTTCGCGATCGACATCCACGTGCTCGGAGACGCGGTCACGTTGCTCGACGTCCGCCGCGTGTTCGTCATCGTGCCCCGTACCCTCGTGCCGATCAACTGACCGGAGACGAACCATGCGCAAGCCCCTGATCGTCTCGTTCGTCGTCCTGGCCGCGATCGCAGCCCGCCACCAAGCGGCCCGGCCCGACAGCGTCGCCCAGGTCCAGACCGCCAAGCGCATCGCCGAGACCACGGTGCAGCTCGTCGACCCGCAGGGCGGCACCTCCACCGGTGGCGCCGGCTCGAACGTGAACTACGCGGTCGGCGACATCCTGACGTTCGTGATCCGCTTCACGCCGGTCGAGAACGGCGCCACGCGCGGCCTCGGCGGCTACATCACCGAGTACGTCCCGGCCAACACCGCGGTCGTCGGCGCCCGCTTCGTCGACGCCGCCGGCAACACCGTGTGCCCGCACCGCGGCGGGCTGGCGTCGATCGGCTGGGGACCTCGCGGTTCGCACAACTTCAGCGCCGCGAACTTTCCGGCCTGTCCCGCGCCGGGCTGCTACGCCGGTCAGGGCGGGATGTCCTCGCTCTACGCCGACACCGGCATCTTCTTCTCGCAGGACGCGCGGACGAGCCGCATCCCCAACAACGCCTTCATCACGGTCCGGAACGGGCTGCCGATGGGCTGTACGCCGACCGGCGCGGGCCAGCTCGACGACCTGCTCGGCGCCAACCTCGGCGGCCCCTACTTCGCGCACAACCAGTGGGACAACGTGCAGATCCTGGGGTTCGGCTGCAGCGGCTCGTCGGTGACGACCGACGGCCAGGGCAACACGCCGTTCGGCTATGGCTCGGCGGTCGCCGGCGCGGGTACGTTCTATCCCTACGAAGCGACCGCGTCGGTCGCGATGCCGGGCACGGCGGCGACGGTCGGTGCGGTCGGCCCCTGGCAACGAGTCCGGACCCCATGTGCGGAGATCGGCACCGGCGTCCCGGCGGCCGCGCAAGGCCCGATCGCCAATCGAGTGGGGGTGTCGACCAGCACCGGCTGGGCGCTGTCGCCGGACCTGCCGCTACCTGCGGGCACCAACGCGGTCCGCTTCGCCGTCGGTGAGCTGGTCGTCGGCAAGGAGTACCTCGCCGAGATCTCGCTGCGGGTCCTGGCCGCGCCACTCGACCCCATCATGAACAAGGACGTCAATTGCTCGGAGGTGTTCGGCGGTGACGCCTCCGCCCGGGTCGCCGACGGATCGAGCGGCGGCAAGGACAACACCTGGCGCTACTTCCTGCCGGCGCCCGCCTGCGTGGCGCTCGACCTGCTGTTCAACCTGGACGTCGACAAGATCCAGGCCCTCACCGGCAACACGATCACGTACACCATCCGGGCCAAGAACCTCGACTCGGTCCGGACCTACACCAACGTGGTCATCACCGACGAGCTGGCCGCCGGCGTCGGTCGCGTGACCTTCGTGAGCGCGACCGGCGGCGGAACCCTCACCGGGACGGTGGTGACCTGGCCGCCGGTGACGCTCGCTCCCGGCGACGAGGTGATCCACACCGTGGTCGCGACCGGGACCGGCACCGCGAGTCCGATCTTGAACCGCGCCCGCTTCGTCTCCAGCCAGTTGCCTGCGGGCTTCGAGACCGTCGCCCTCACCAACCTCGGGCCGCTCGCGGTCATCGATCTGTCGATGACGGCGGCGCCGACGACGACCACGGCCGGTGGCAACGTCACCTACACGGCCACCGTCCGCAACAGCGGCACCGGGGTCGCGAACGTCGGCTGCGCCGGATGCGGCGTGACCGTCAACCTTCCGGCCGGCTTCACCGTGCGACCGGGGAGCGTCACGGTCAACGGCGGCGCCGCCGGCAACCCGGGCGGCGCGGCCCCGATGTACGTGTTCACCAGCGGCCTGGTCAACATCGCGCCGGGCGCCAGCCTGGTCCTCACCTTCATCGCCGACATCGCCGCCGGCACCGCGCCCGGCGTGTACCGCTCCGATCTGGCGACGTGGCTCGACGACCCGGCGAACCGCCAGATCAGCGATGCGATCGCGCGGGTCGCGCCGGTGATCGTCGACCGGATCCAGAGTGACGTCCCGACCGTGAACGCCCCGATCGTGCAGGGGAGCACCATGGTGTGTGGAACCAGCACCGAGCCGACCGGCACGACGATCCGGGTCTACGTCGATCTGCTCCTGGCCGGCACCGCCGCGGTGATGGCGGGCGGCTGGTGTGCCACCGTTCCGACGGTGTTCGCCGGGCAGAACGTCGCCGCGACGGCCGAGAACACCGCCGCCGGGGAGCTCGAGAGCGACCCGTCGGCGCCGGTCATCGTGCTCGGCGCCGGATCGATCAGCGCGTGCAACGACATGGTCGACAACGATCTGGACGGTCAGACCGACTTCCCCAACGATCCAGGATGCACCTCGCGCGCCGATCCCGACGAGACCGACATCCCCCAGTGCTCCGACGGCGTCGACAACGACGGTGACACCCAGGTCGACTTCCCCGCCGACCCGGGCTGCTCGTCGTACGTGGACAACGTCGAGGTGGGTGGACCCGCCTGCGGCGACCTCGCTGACAACGACGGCGACAGCCAGATCGATTTCCCCGCCGACCCGGGGTGCACGAGCCTGACCGACGTGAGCGAGGCGAACTTTCCACAGTGCGCCAACGGCGTCGACGACGACCTCGACGGTGCGATCGACTACCCCGTCGACCTCGGCTGCATGAACGGCACCGACGACGACGAGGGCGGGCCGGGAGGCACGCCGGACGCGGGGCCGGGCATCGACGCCAGCCCCGGCGCGCCCGATGCCGGCGGTACCGACTTGCTCGACGCTGGCATGCCGCCTGACCCGGGGGGTGTCGACGCGCCCGGCCCCGGTGGTTGCTGCGGCGCGTCCCGTGGTGGCGAGGCGCTCTCGGGCCTGCTGCTCGTGCTCGGGGTCGGTCTCCTGCGCTCCCGCCGGCGAATCGCGGTCCGGGTGCGCGCGCGCTGACCGCTTCAGCGGCGGCGCAGCGGCAGCGGCGCTGTCGCCGGTGACGTGCGTGCGGGCCGCGGCGGCGTCAGAAATCCTCGAGCACGGCGCGCAGGCGCTCGCCGCCGATGCGATCGAACAGCGACGGCGACGGCCTCGCGACGCCGGTGAGCGCGGCGGTGCCCGACTGCCGGGGCGGCGGCCGGGGCGGCGGAAGATCTCGGCCCGGGAAGTCGGGACGGCGCACGAGCAGCGGCAGCGGCACTCGCGGTCGAACTGCCTGCGCGACCGTGCGCGGCGTGCGGGTCAGGGCGTGGGCCGCCGGCCACCAGAGCGGTCACCCGGGCGCGCAGACCGGCGTTCGCGGCGAAGACTCCGTGCACGGCCGGGGAACCGATCAGGCGACGCCGAGCGCGATCACGATGTGCGCGACCATCGTGACCAGCAACACCACCGAGAACGGGATGTGCACGCGCTTCCACGACCGCAGCAACGCCTTGCCGCGCGGTGCCAGCACCTTGCGGCGTTCGTAGAACACCACCCGGTCGACCGCGCGGGCCAACGTCCGGGCCACGGGCCGCGACGCGATGCGGCGCAGCGCTCGCCGCAGCCGGCGGTGCGCCCACCCGCGGCGGACATCGTCGAGCAGGACCCAGCCCAGCAAGGCCAGCAGGCTGACGCGCCACGACCGCGACGTGCGCGCGTTCTCGTGATCCAGCGTCGCCTTCGCCAGCTGCGCGGCGGCCGGGTACGCACGGCCGGCGTCGCCGATGGCGCGCCGCTGTTCGAGGATCTGCAGGTCATGCCCGCTGCTGAACGACGGCACCAGCGTGTACAGGTAACGGCCGAGGAGCCCCGACAGCACCACCGCGGCCATGCTCCAGAACGGGATCGACACCCACGTGGTCAGCCGCAGCGCCGAGTGCAGCACGATGAACATCGGACCGACGAGGCCGGTCATCAGGTGGACCTCGAGCCAGAACTGGTTGGTCGCCGTGCGGTGGAACCAGCCGAACCGCCGCTGCAGCGGGTAGGCCACCGACAGCACCATGAGCGCCGTGCCGACGTAGCCGCAGGTCAGCGCCAGCTTCGAGCCGGCCAGGTAGCTGACGTTCATCGCCGCGATCTCGGGCTCGAGGCCGTCGGCGATCCAGGCCCGGTAGCTGGCCGACAGGGTCGGTGCGTAGCGCCGCAGCACGACCTCGGCCAGGCAGGCCACGAACGCGCCCAGGCCGAGCGCCCACAGGAGCAGGCTGAGGCGCCGGGTGCGAACCCGCGCGGCGCCCGAGTCACGCACGTTGATGCCATCGACGAACGGCGCGGTCGGCAGGATCTCCAGCCGCCGGCGCGGCGGCCTGGCCGGCGGCCGCTCGCGGAACAGCTCGATCGGCGACAGCTCGATCAGCGAGCCGGTCGGGCAGGCCGAGACGCAGGCCTGGTCGGCGTGGCCCGCGCAGTGGTCGCACTTGTTGGCGATCCGCCGCGCCGGCGCGGCGCGGCCCTTGCCGGGGCCAAACCCCAGCTGGTTGGTCTTCTCGAGTCGCGCCTTGAGGCGCGGGTTGAAGCTGGGTGCGTCGGGCTCGGCGACGTTGATCATGTCGATCGCGCCGTAGGGGCACGACAGGGCGCACAGGCTGCAGCCGATGCACTTGTCCTCGATGATCTTGACCTCGCCGGTCGCGGCGTCGCGCTTGATGGCGTCGTGCTCGCAGGGCGACAGGCAGCGCGCGTCGGTACAGGTCCGGCACGTGAACACGAAGTCGAGCAGCCCGAGCTCGAAACCACCGAGGGTGAGCCGGCGCGCGCCGTGGCGCTCCTCGCACGCGTCCTCGCACTGCTTGCAGTCGATGCAGAGATCGAGCTGGCGGATCCGCACCGACGGTCCGGCCAGCGACAGCCCGTGGCGGAGGTAGAAGTCGAGGATCTCCTGCTTGACGCCGGTGACGGCGCGCAGGCGGGCCGCGGTGGCGGACAGCGCGGCGCCGATCGCCCGCTCCGCCGGCGGCGCGCGCTCGACGATCGCCGCCATCGCGGCGCCGCTGATGGTCACGACGGTGGCCCGGGTCAGGGCGAACCCGACCACCGCCTCATCGCCGCCGGGTGGGACCGCCGGGGGCGCGAACAGCTCGCCGGCCGTGAACAAGGCCAGGTTGCGCCGGGCCAGCTGGGCCATCGGCGGCGGCGGCATCAGGTTGCCGTCGCGCTCGCCGAGGGCGGCGTCGCGCTGGCGGTGGCCGGCGCGATCCTCGAGCACGGCGCGCGCGAACAGCCCGAGCGAGATCTGGCCGGCGGCCACCACACAGACGCCGTCGCCGCCGGCGGGGACCACGGTGTCGCGCGGCAGCTCGACGACGGTCACCATGCCGGCGCCGAGCAGGTGGCGCAGGATCTCGTCGGTGAGGGGGCGCAGCGGGGTGAGCCCACGAACCAGGCCGAAGCCCGCGTCGGCGTCAGCCGGCGGCGCGAGTTGCGGCGACCGCGCGGCTCCGCCGGCGACCGCCACCCTAGCCAGCTCCCTTGATCCAGTCGACCCAGGTGACCTCCTCGAAGTCGTCGGGCGGTGGCGGCAACGGCGACGGGCGGCGCACCGCCGGCGGTCGTCGGATCTCGGTGATCGCCCGCGGCAGCGGGGGGTGGCGTCCGATCGCCGTGATCGCCGTGGCGCCGGTGGGGTGGGTGCCGGGTCGCGGGGCGATGCGCCGGTGCTGGCCGGTGGCGTCGCGAACCGGCAGCCTCATGACCACGCTGACCTCGTGGATGGCACCGTGGATCGCCTCGCCGACGCCGGTCGCGACCTCGCCGACCACGGTGCGCAGGCGGCCCGGGCCGTGCACGGGCCGACCCACGAGCTGGGCGATCGCGCCGCCGACATCGCGCGGGCACGGGCGGGCGTCGGGCGCGACGCGACGGACCGCGTCCTCGCTCGAGCCGAGCGCGTAGAGGTGCGGGCGCTCGACGAAGCGCACGCCCAGGTTCTCCAGCCACGCCACCGGGGTGTCGGCGCCGATCAGCACGAACGCCTGCTGGTTGGGCATCGTCGTGACGCTGCCGTCCTTGAGCTTGATCGACACCTCGGCGGGCACGAAGCGGGTGACGTTGGACTCGAGCAGCACGGTGAGCTTGCCGGCCTCGTTCAGCTTGGCCAGCCGGGTCTGGTTGGCAGGCTTGGTGCGCTTGAACGAATCGCCGCGGTACGACAGCGTGACGGTGGCGCCGGCCGCGACCAGCGACATCGCGCTCTCGACCGCCGAGTCACCGCCGCCGACGACCAGCACGTGCTGGCCGGCGAACTCGTCGGGGTCTTCGAGTCGAGCCTGGACCTTCTCGAGGTTGGCACCCTCGACGGTCAGCAGGCGCGGCTTGCCGCGCAGGCCGGTCGCCAGCACCACGGTGCGGGCGCGGTAGCTCGCGACCGTGGTCTTGACCGCGAAGATGCCGTCGTCGCCGCGCTTGACGCTCTCCACCGCCTCGCCGAGCCGGATCGGCATGCGGGTAGCGTCGACCACCGCCTTCCAGGCGGCGACCAGCACCTCCTTGCTGGCGTCGAACACCGGCAGGTAGGAGAGGTTGGGCGCCGTGCTCGGCTCGGCCATGAAGTGCTTGCCCTTGGGGTAGCGCGACACGGTCGACGAGATCACGTGCTCCTTCTCCAGCACCGTGCACGACAGGCCGAGCTTCACGCAGGTCAGGCCCGCCGACAGGCCGGCCGGGCCCGAGCCGACCACCAGCACGTCGAGCACCGCCGGATCGCGGCGCGCGGTCGCGGCCAGGGCGCGCGCGATGTGCTCGACGACGGCGCGGCCGAGGTTGGCGCCGTTCTTCACCAGCGGCTTGCCCGCGATCTCGCCGATCAGGTACTGGCCGGCCACGCCGGTCTGGAAGTGATCGTCGAGCTCGGGGACCGTCAGCGTCGAGGGCTGGGTGCCCTCGCGGTACATGACCAGCGCGGTGGTCGGGCAGCTGTTGGCGCACTGCTCGCACTGCACGCAGTCCTGGAAGCGCGCGACCCGGACCTTGTGGTTGACCAGATCGAGCACCTTGGTCGGGCACACGGTCACGCAGGCCTCGCAGCCGATGCAGCGATCGTCGTTGATCGAGTGCAGCAGCGGAAGCTCGACCCGGCGGCGTGGCGCGCGGCGGCGAGCACGGGCCACCTGGTCGTCATACAGGCCGCCGAGCACCATCAGGAGGAGCGCGGCACCGGCGATGACGATGAGGACGGTGAGGTGCATGGTTCAGGGGTGAATCCGGAAGCCCGACGTGTGGCAGCCGGCCCGGTTGCAGCCCAGATCGGCTTCGCCGAGCGCGGTGACCATGGGGACGACGTCGGGGCAGCGGGCCGTGAACGCCACCAGCGGGAACGTGATCGGATCGACCGACCAGAAGTTGCCGTTGGCCGCGGTGATGACGATGGCATCGAGCCCGGCGGTGTCCATGAAATGCAGCGTCGCGCCGGCCACCGGAGCTGCGCCGCCGGCGTCGGCGTAGAGCGTGCCGGCCAGCGCGTAGGGCGTGGCATCGCCACCCTGTCGGTGACACGACATGCAGTCGTCGCCCGGCCGATGGTGACCATCATCGGCGGGGGCAACTGGATCCGTGCACACCGGCGGCGTGATCTCGCCGAGCAGGCCGACCTGATCGGAGTCCTCCTCGCGAAGGACGCCGCCACAGGCCGTGGCGGTGAAGACGAGCAGGAAGGCACCGCGCACGAACGGTCCGGTAGTGCATTCCCAGTGCCACGCCGGCGTTCGGCCAAGTCCACGTCGCCGGTGGGCGGCGGTGTACGAGACCTGCGCAGCGCCGTGCCGGAAAAGTACAGTCATCGCGGCAAGTGCACACGCCGGCACACCGCGCGGATGGTGCGCGGAATGCAAGGGACGTCGTGACGTTGCGAGTCGTCTTCCTCCACGTGGCCATCGCGATGCTGGCCAGCGTCGCCGTCGCCGACACCCGGCGCACGACCGAGGCGGTGACGCTGCGGGCCAAGCCCGGCGAGCGGCAGGCGGCGGTGGTGACCGTGCCGGTCGGCGCCGTGGTCACCGTGCTGGAGGAGCACGGGCGCTGGATCCGGGTCCGGGTCGGCAAGGCGCGCAAGGCCAAGGTCGGCTGGGTGACCCGCACCACGCTGGCCGCGCCGGCCGCTGCCACGTCCGCAACGCCCGCCGACCCGACGGCGCCCGACGCCGCGTGGACCGCTCGCGAGTCGAGCGTCGCCCCGGTGTCGCCGGCCGCCAAGGCCGTCGCGCGCGCCGGCGGCGCGCCGCCCGGTTCGCCGCCAGCTCGCCTCGCCGTGCGCGCCACGGTCGGGATCGGCTACCGGTCACTCGACATGCGCTTCGCATCCAATGGCGGCGGCGGGCTCGCCAACTATCTGGTGAGCGCCGATGCCGCCGTCGCCGACGTGGAGGCGGAGCTGATCGCGCGGCCGCGGTCACGCCTGGTGCTGGCCGCCATCGACGGTCGGGTGCGGATGAGCTACTCGTCGCCCGGCCTCGACTACATGGGACCGACGCTGCCAGCGGGGGAGATCCCGTTCACGGTGTTCGAGGCCGAGGCCGGCGCCCGGCTCGGCGTGCACCACGGCGCCTTCGATGCCGCGCTGCGCGGCGGCCTGCACTACGGCGCCTTCCTGGCCGAGGAGATCGCCAACGCGGGTCGCTTGCCTCGCGAGCGCTTGTTCGGCGCCACCGCGGGCGTTCGCGCCGACATCGCGCCGGCCCGGTCGCGGGTCGTGGTCAGCCTCGCGTTCGACCTGCTCGTGGCCGGTGACCGCCAGCAGACCCCGGGCCTCGAGGACGGCCAGACCAGCGACGCCGGCGCGTTGTGGACCAGCGCCACCGTCCGCTACCGCCTCGATCAGCGCTGGTCGGCGCTGGGCACCCTGTCGTTCACGCGGGCCACGACCTCGTGGCGGGGCCCGTCGGTCCGCCAGCCGGACGTGACGGCCGCGGACCGAGTCGATCGCAGCGAGATCGTCCAGGTCGGCGTCGCGGCCGAGCTCTGAGCCTGCGACCATCCCTTCGCGCCATGCGCCGTCCCCTTCGCGCCTTCACCGTCACGCTGGCCGTGCTGCTCGCGCTGGTGCGGGGCCGATCGGTGCGCGCCGACGACTTCCTGACCTCGTCCCCGGGCGCGCTGTCGAAGAGCCACGCCGCGCTCGACGACCAGGGCACGTGCGGCTCCTGCCACGAGCCCGATCGTTCGATCTCGGCCGCGAAGTGCCTGGGCTGCCACGACCACGGCGACCTCGCGGCCCGCATCGCGGCCGGCAAGGGCTTCCACGCGTCGGCCAAGGCCGCCGGCCGCGACTGCAAGCTGTGTCACCAGGAGCATCGCGGCCGCGGCTTCGATCTCATGGGCTGGCGCGCGGTCGGCGGCGAGTCGTCGTTCGATCACGCCCTCTCGGGCTGGCCGCTGCAGGGCCTGAGTGATCCCCTCATCTGCGCGGCGTAAGTGATCGGAATCCTGACGTCCGATTCGACGACACGGCGGGAATTTCGGGCGGAGGTGTCGGGTTCTCGCGGCATGATGAAGCGCCGCGCGATGTCTGCTCCCACGGATCCGCTCAAGG
>CANKMW010000001.1 GCA_947483555.1 Myxococcales bacterium | reverse complement strand
GACCACCGAGGCGGCGACGATCTGGGCCAGCGCCAGCTGCAGCTCGAGCTGGTTGTTGACGAAGATGGCCTGACCGGTGCCGCCGGCGGCGGCGATCGCGTTGAGGTCGGTCTGGGTCTGGCAGCCGGCGCAGATCGCGAAGCCGATGATGTAGACCGGGACGTCGTAGTCGGGGACGAAGACCCCGCTGGCGTTGGTGAACGACATGTTCTGGAACGTGCCGGCGGCGGTGACCGCGGCGGCCACGGTCGAGCAGCTCTCGCCGCCGTCGGTGAGGAACACGACCTGATGCTTGCGACACGGCGTCTTGGTGTCGGCGGTGGCGTTGGCGAGCACCGACGCTCGCATGTTGCTCAACGACGAGGCGATCGGCGTGCCGCCCTGGGGCCGCAGCTCGACGTCGCCCGAGAACGACGGCTGGCTGTGATCGATCCACGCGAAGATCGAGTTGTAGTTGTCGTCGAAGCCGGTGGCCGGGAAGTTGACCAGTTGCTCGCCACCGGTGCAGGTGCCGGTGTAGCGCATGAAGCGGTGCTGCGGGTTGACGGCCGGAAAACACTGCACCGTGCTGGTGCCGTTGAGCGAGCTCAAGGCCGACGACCTGACGCGGTCGAGGTCGTACATCTCGCAGACCGCGCGGTCATAGGTCGCGGCGAAGTCGCAGGTCGAACACGCGAACGAGCTGGGCGAGCCGGTGTGCGTGAAGATCTCGCACTGCCCCTCGAAGCCGGCGCCGGTCGGTCCATCGAGGAGGTCGGCGTCGAGGGCGCACAGGTTGGACCCGGTGCCGTTGGTGTCGTGGTCCTCGCAGGTGAGCGGCGAGGTGCAGTTGCCATCGACCGTGCAGTTCTGGCCGCCGGTGATCTGCGTGTACCGCCACAACGAGAACTCGACCTCGCCGAAGGTGGCGGTCACGTCCTGCAGCGCCTCCTTGGCCTGGTACATGCGACTCTCGTTGGCGACGCCGTCGCCGTTGAGGTCGCAGCCCGGGAGCTCGGTCGAGCCGTCGCCGCGGGTCGGGATCCCCTCGGTGACCGTCATGTTCGGCGTGCACGTCTGACCGGTCAGGTTGGCGACGCAGATCCGGTAGAGGTCGGCGCAGGTGCCGCCGACGGTCGATGGGCCGGTCCAGTTGCTGGCGCAGCCAGGGACGAAGCTGATCGTGTCGCGCACGCAGGCGTTGCAGGTCTCCTGGCCCGCGTTCGGGTTGCCGGTCTGGGTGCACGGGTTCCACAACGCGGAGCAACTCTCGGCGTACGTGATGATCTGCGGCGTCAGCAGCATCGAGCCCGACGAGTCGACCATCACCGAGATGCGGTTCTTGACCGGCTGCGCGACGGCGGTCGCCACCAGCGCGCATGCGATTGCCGATGCGATGACGGTGATGCGACAGGAGGAGAGACGCATGCCCCACCGGGATTGTAGAGAATCGGCGGCGCCGGAGTAAGGACCGCGTTCACCTTGCGCGATGTAGGTGCGCGTGGTGACTCCGCCCCTAACGCGACAGGTCGAAGCCGAGCGACCGCGACCGGGCCGCCTCCTCCTCGTCATCGATCGGTGAGTCGTCGAGGAACCGGATGAACATGTCGAGGAAGCCGGTCTGCTCGGCCGTCAGCGGCAGGAACGACAGCCCGGCCTGGTGCGCGCCACCGAGCGACGTACACCACACCACGCGGGCCGGCAGCGCCAGCGCCTCCGACATGCCGTCGGCGTTGAAGATCAGCGTGATCGAGAGCTCGAGGTTCTCGCCGCGCGGCGGCTCGGCGTCGAGCTCGGCGCACAGCCCGCCGCGCGACAGGTTGGCGGTCCGCCCTTGCGCCACGACGCCGCTGCCGGTGCGAAGCGTGACCTCCGTCCCGATCGCGTAGCGAGGGAATTGCCGATCGACGGTCATCGCGAGCCTCACCGAAGTTGGGCATTTCCCGCCCGCCCCAGCAAGTTTTTTTGTCCGGTGCTCCGGACAGCTAGAACCGGCAGCCCTCACGCGCCAGCCAGCCGCCGGTGCGGGCGTCGAGCAGCGCCCAGGCCTCGTCGGCGTCGAGCCGCTTGCCGGCCTCGCTGGTGCCGTCGGTCGTGCCGTCGGCGCTGGTCGTGCTGTCGGCGCGGGCTGCCAGCTCGGCACGCCGCCACCGGAAGTAGAGCACCGTGACGTCGGCGTCGAGCGCACCGCGGGCGCGCGCGACGTCGCGCGCGACGCCGTCGAGGCGGGGCTCGGCGGGCTCGTAGAGCAAGCGATCGAGCCGCCAGGTCAACCGGGCCTCGAACACCAGGTTGTTGCCGACCTCGGCCGGTACCGGCGCGTACTCGCGATCGTCCCAGTCGAGCGCGCGCGCGCCGCGCACGGTCATCCATGGCAACAGCGCCGCCAGGCGCGCACGTCGACGCCAGCGCGGCACGGTGTCGACCCCGGCGTGCCGCCGCGCTGCCCGCCGCAGGTCCGACAGCGTCGGCCCCACCGCCGATCCGCACGGACCGTCCGGCTGTCCCCATGCCGGCGGGGTCGCGGCACCCAGGGCGAGCATCGCCGCCAGGATCCACGCTAGGGTCGGCCCATGGTCTCCGCGCCTCCGCCCGGCGTCGCCCCGCCGGCGAGCAACCACGAGCCGTCCGGGCTGACCTCCGGTGCGCGCACCGTGCTGGCGCGGCGCTATCTGCGCGCCGGGGCCGATGGCCGCATCGAGACCCCCGACGAGATGTTCGATCGCGTGGCCGCCGCGGTCGCCGGCGCCGAGGTCGCCTTCGGCGCCACCCCGACCGCGATCGCCCTGCTCGCGGCCCGCTTCGCGGCTCGCATGCGGGCCCTCGAGTTCCTGCCCAACTCGCCCACGCTGATGAACGCCGGTCGTCCGCTCGGCCAGCTCGCCGCCTGCTTCGTCGTGCCGGTCGAGGACTCGAGCCACGCCATCTTCGCCGCGCTGGGCTGGGCCGCCGAGATCCAGAAGACCGGCGGTGGCACCGGCTTCGCGTTCTCGCGCCTCCGTCCGGCCGGCGACCCGGTGGAGTCGACCGGCGGCCTGGCGTCGGGCCCGGTGTCGTTCATGCACGTCTTCGACGCCGCCACCGAGGCCATCAAGCAAGGCGGCACCCGGCGCGGCGCCAACATGGGGATGCTGCGCGTCGACCATCCCGACATCCTCGACTTCATCGCGGTCAAGCTCGACCCGGCCCGGATGCGCAACTTCAACCTCTCGGTCGCGGCCACCGACCGCTTCATGGCCGCGGCCGCGGCCGGCGAGCGTTATCCGCTCGTCAACCCGCGCACCGGCGCCATCACCCGGCAGCTGGACGCTCGTGCCGTCATCGATCTGATCGCCACCGCCGCCTGGACGTCGGGCGATCCGGGCATGGTCTTCATCGACCGCGTCGAGGCCACCAACCCGACGCCGGCGCTCGGCGCCATCGAGGCCACCAACCCGTGTGGCGAGCAGCCGCTGTTGCCGTTCGAGGCCTGCACGCTGGGCAGCATCGACCTCGGCCGCTTCGTCGCCAGCGGCGCGATCGCGTGGGACGCCCTGCGGGCCTGCATCCACGACGCGGTCCGCTTCCTCGACGACGTGGTCGAGGTCAACCAGTACCCGCTGCCGGCGATCGCCGCCGCCACCCGAGCCACCCGCAAGATCGGCCTCGGCGTCATGGGGCTCGCCGATCTGCTGATCGAGCTCGGCATCGCCTACGACGAGGCGCGGGCCGTCGAGGTGGCCGCGGAGATCGCCGAGTTCTTCGAACGTGAATCGGTCGCGGCGTCGGTGGCGCTCGCCGCCACCCGCGGGCCGTTCCCGGCCTTCGCCGGCTCGCGGTGGGCCGCCGCCGGCCACGCTCCGCTGCGCAACGCCACCACCACCACGGTCGCGCCGACCGGAACGATCAGCATCATCGCCGGCTGCTCGAGCGGCATCGAGCCGCTGTACGCGGTGGCCTACGAGCGCCACGTGCTCGACGGCGAGATCCTGCCCGAGGTGCACCCCGGCTTCCTCCGCCGCGCCGCGGCGCTCGGCATCCTCGATGACGCGCTGGTCGTGGAGCTGCGCGCCCGCGGTGGCGTCCGCGGCCTGGCCACCGTCCCCGCCGAGCTGCAAGCGCTGTTCGCCACCGCGCACGACGTCCCGGTCGAGCAGCACGTCCGCATGCAGGCCGTCTTCCAGCGCCATGTTCATGCCGCGGTCTCGAAGACGATCAACCTGCCGCACGACGCCACGCCGGCCGACGTCCGCGCCGCCTATCTGCTCGCGTACGCCGAGGGCTGCAAGGGCATCACGGTCTACCGCGATCGCTCGCGCGCCGCGCAGGTCCTGGCGTTCGGCGAGGCGGGACCGAGCCTGACGCCGGCGCCACGCTGTCCGTCGTGCGACGGCGAGCTCCGCGATGGGGGTCGCTGTCGGGTGTGTCTTTCGTGCGCTTGGTCGGCCTGCGGCTGAGCTCATCCCGGCGACCACAGCAAGCCCGGTGCCGGCGATCGGCGCCCCTGCTTTCGCCGCCTTGCGCGCGTGCCGTCCGGGATCCCGGACGGTTTCGTCCGACCTCCGGACAGCCCCGGACCGGACAGCGGCGTCGGGCTCGGGCTCGGGCTCGGGCTCGGGCTCCCGAAACGAGCAGAGGCCCCGTTCGGGGCCTCTGGTTCGTGTCGATCGTAGCGCGGTGCTAGCGACGACGGCGACGGCGGGCGGGGCGAGGTGCCACCGCGGCGGCCTCGAGCTCCTCGAGGTGCTCGAGCATCTGGATCATGGTGTTACGGGTTGCCGTGTGTGGCTCGTTGGTGATGGCGCGGCCCATCCCGATGCGCAGCTCGGCACGCAGCTCGGACTCGATCAGCCTGTAGGTACGAAGCGCCTCCTCGGGGTCATAGTGATTGAGATCTGCCTCACACCCCGTCGCGGCGATCCAAACGGCTGCTAGGGCGGCGGCACGGCGACCTGGGGAGGAAGCCGCGAAATCCTTGACCGTCGTGCGCAGTCGCTGGCGGACCAGCGTGATCGGGGGCAACGCGACAAGGCCATCGTTGTCATCGTCGGGGCGACGTAGGACGGGACGTGTCATCGTGCGTACTCTTTCCTTCGCCCGCTTGTTGGCGGGGCTGCTTTTCCAGCCGTAAGTCCTCGAATTGGCTCACTCAGCGGGAGTCGCACCTTGCCTCAACCGCCTTCGAATTGCCACGACTATTTCTGGAAAATCTGTCGCACCGAACCTCGGAATCGAGTGGGAATGAGCCTCGGGCCGGTCCCACGACAAAATTCCGGGATCATTGAATTTCAGCGATGAACGAGGTGATCGCGCGGTCGATCTCTGCGGGCCGCTCGATGGGCGCTGTATGGCTTCCATCGAGCACTTCCAGGAACACCGCGCCGGGGATCGAAGCGGCCATCTCACGGCTCCGTGCGGGTGGGGTGAACCCATCTCGGCCTCCTGCAACGACCAGGACCGGCACGTCGATGTCGGCGAGCCAGCTCTCCGAGCTGTGCTGTCCGGCGGCGGCCAGGATCGCGAGAAAGACCGCAACGTCCATCCGCGCCAGCCCTTCAAGGTACGGCCTGAAGTCGTCGGGTTGAACCAGCTCGCGGTTGATCTCGACGCGGCCGGCGATGGCGAGCGCCAGCCGGGTCGGCAACAACGCCCGCGTCAGGCGATTCACCAGGCGCGGAGCACGCAAGAGCACCCGTTCCACCGTCGGCAGCAGGTCCTCGAGCGTTCGAACACCGCGGAACGTGCGCAGGGGGTGGGAGGCCGCACCGCACACCAGGACCAGGCCAGCGACCCGCGCTCGGTGCCGGCGCCAGGTCTCGAGCGCGACCTGGACCCCCATCGAATGCCCGATCAGGATCGCGCGCGCCGTGCCGGAGTCGTCGAGCACCGCGGCGAGATCGTCGGCCAGATCGCCGATGGTGACGCGGGCTGGATCGCGCGGCGCTTGCGACCTGCCATGGCCGCGATAGTGAGCGTGCAACACCCGGCGCGGGGCCAGCGAGCGGCGCAGGTACCGCCACACGTAGCCATCGCAGCCGATCCCGTCGCACAGCGCCACCGGCGTGAGTGACCCGCCGCTGTCTTCGCCATATTCGCTGTAGAAGAGCCTCGTTCCGTCGCTCGGTGCGGCGGCCCAGCCCCAGCGACTCAGGAGATTTCCTTGGTATCCTCCTCGCCGGGGAACTCGTTCACCGACGGGTACTTCATGATCTCCTTGCGGGCGATCTTCCAGGCTTTCTGGACGATCCACGACAGCGAACGGTCCTGACGGGCCGCTTCGTCCTGGATCTCCTTGAGCATGTCTTCCGGGAAATATAGTGACTGCTTACGCTTGTCGGAGCCGGCCATCGTGGAACCGATTCTCGTCGCCACACCTACACTGTGTCAAGGCGTCGGCGATGTGTGGCGATGGAACAACCTGACTGCCCAACGGGGTTGTAAGCCGGCGCGATCATCACTATTGTAGCCGGCCTTTTCGAACGACTGGGGGCTCGTCCCCGATACACTTCTCGATACTCCGAGATGGACTGGACCAGGGGGCACACGACCGTGACAGCCAGCACCGCCGTCGCTGCAGCCAAGCCGCTGACCAAGAAGGAACTGCTCAAATTCAAAGAGCTTCTGGATGAGAAGCGGCGTGGTGTTCTCGATCGGGCCCGCAAGACCCTGACCGAGGACATGATGCTGGATCCCAGCGACCTGCCCGACGAGATGGATCTCGCGTCGGCCGAATACAATCAGTCGTTCGAGTTTCGACTCCGCGGCCGCGACAAGGCGCTGCTGGGCAAGCTCGATCTCGCGCTCAAGAAGATCGACGACGGCACGTTCGGCCTGTGCGAATCGTGTGAGGAGCCGATCGGCAAGAAGCGCCTCGAGGCCCGGCCCGAGACCGGGCTGTGCATCCGCTGCAAGGAAGATCAGGAGCGCGACGAGCGCACGTTCGGCTGATCCACGTGGGCGTGATACCGTCGTCGGCGTGGCCGACGATGACATGAAGCAGGCTCCGGATCGGCGCCGGTTCTTGAAGGTCGCGACCTGCGCCCTGGGCGGCGGCATCGGCGCCACCGTCGCGGCCCCGGCCGTCAGCTACCTGCTGCACCCGGTGGGACGGCGCACCGTGACCGCCTCGAGCGAGCCCATCGACGCCATCGCCGCCGACGCCATCGGCGCCGAGCCGGTGCGGGTGCCCCTGCGGGCCCGGATGCTGCGCGATGCCTGGTCGGCGACCTCCGACGTGCCGCTCGGCGCGGCCTGGCTGCGCCGCGACGAGCGTGGCGTGCACGCGCTGTCGGCGGTCTGTCCGCACCTCGGCTGTGCGGTCGGGTTCGATCGCCGGGCCGGCGAGTTCCGCTGCCCGTGCCACGACAGCGCCTTCGCGGTCTCGGGCGAACGCCGGAGCGGACCGTCCGAGCGCGGCCTCGATCCGCTGCCGCTGACGATCGAGGATGGCCGCATCATGATCACCTGGATCCGCTTCCGCTCCGGCGGCTCGAGCCGCGAGCCGGCGTAGCGCCCATCGCGGCCGTGTACAATCCGCGCGTGGCTGTCGGCGACTGGCTCAACGAGCGCACCGGATATCGGCGCGCCCTCCACGTCGCGCTCGAGGAGCCGGTGGTGGGCGGGGCGTCGTTCGCGTACGTGATGGGCTCGGTGCTGGTGTTCCTGCTGGTCATGCAGACCGTCACCGGCGCCTTGCTCGCCTTCTACTACAGCCCGTCGGCGAGCGACGCCTGGGGCTCGGTCGCGTACCTCGAGGATCAGGTGACGCTGGGCTGGTTCATCCGCGGCCTCCACCACCACGGCGCGTCGGCGATGGTGATCTGCGCCGGGCTGCACATGCTGCAGGTGGTGATCTACGGCGCCTACAAGCGGCCCCGCGAGGTGACCTGGTGGGTCGGCGTCATGCTGCTCGGCTTGATCCTCGCGTTCGCGCTCACCGGCTATCTCTTGCCGTGGGACCAGACCGGCTACTGGGCGACCAAGGTCGCCACCGGCATCGCCGGCGAGACGCCGGGCGCCGGGGTCGAGGTGCAGGCGGCGCTGCAGGGCGGCAACGAGTACGGCAACCTGACCCTGACCCGGTTCTTCGCGCTCCACGTCTTCATCCTCCCGGCGCTGACGTTCGGACTGGTCGCGGTGCACGTGATGCTGTTCCGCAAGCACGGCGTCACGCCGCGCTGGGGCCGGAGCGCCGCGGAGCTCGAGCGCACCACGCAGCCGTTCTGGCCCGATCAGCTGTTCCGCGATGTCGCGGCGATGGCGGTGGCGTTCGCGGCGCTGGTCGGCTGGACCCTGTACACCGGCGGCGCCGGCCTCGACGCGCCGGCCGATCCGTCGTCGAACTTCGACGCTCGGCCGGAGTGGTATTTCCGGGCGCTGTTCCAGATGCTCAAGTACTTCTCGGGGCCGATGGAGACCGTGGTCGCGCTCGGCGCGCCGGTGCTGATCGGCGGTGTGCTGTTCGCGCTGCCGGTCCTCGATCGCGGCGCCGACCGCAGTCCGCGGCGCCGGGTGGTGGCGCTGGCGCTGGTGCTCGCCGGGTTCGCAGCCACCGGCGCACTCACGATGATCTCGTTTCGCGCTGACGCCGCCGACCCGGCGCTGGGCGAGCGCGAGGTCGAGTCGGAGCGGCTGGCGCGACGAGCCCGGCGGCTGGCGCGTGAGCACGGCGTCCCCGCTGCCGGCGGCACCGCGGTCTACACCACGGCGCCCTGGTACCAGGCGAGGGCGCTGTGGGCCGAGCACTGCGCGAGCTGCCACAGCGGCGACGAGCGCAAGGGGCCGCTGATCGGACCCGGTTACAACAGCCGGGCGTGGATCCGCGGCATGCTGACCACGCCGTCGGGCGACACGTACTTCGGGCGCACCAAGCTGGCGAAGACCGAGGACGCGATGCCGGACGCCGAGGCCACCGGCGCCGACCTCGATGCGCTGATCGAGATGGTGTACGCCGAGTCGGGCGCCCCCGATGCCGACCGCGCGCTCGCGTCGCGTGGCGCGGAGGTGTTCGCCGACCAGCCATGCGCCGACTGTCACGAGCGGACCGGCGAGGACAGCTCGAGCGGGCCGAACCTCGCCGGCCGCGGCTCCCCGGCGTACCTGCGCTCGTTCATCGCCGACACCAGCCAGCCGCGCTTTTTTGGCACCAAGCACCAGATGTCGCGCTTCGTCGACGAGCTCGGGCCGGCGGAGCTGACCGTGCTCGCCGACTGGGTGGTGTGGTTGCGCACGGCCACCGACGACGACGTCGCGCGCCTGGACGAGTGAGCAGCGGTAGTGATCTCGAGCACGAGCGCCAGCCGATCGCCGCGGTGGCACTGTAAGTGCTCGCAACTGCGTGCGTTGACACCGGTGGTGCGGACGGGAATACTCCGCCTTGAAACAATCGGGGACATGGCCGTCCAACGGTCGTATCAGCCGGCCTTCCGGTCGGTTGGCGTAAAGCCTACTAAGGAGACTCGCGATGAAGCGTTCGGCACGGATCATATCGGTGCTCGGGCTCGCCCTGCTGATGGGCGGCGCCTCGGCATGTGTTGTCACCGCTCGCGGCCGGGTTCACACCGGCGCCGTCGTCGTCTACGAGGAGCCGCCGGCTCCGCAGGAGGAGATCGAGTTCACGCAGGGACGCGCCGGCTACGTCTGGATCCGCGGACGTCACGACTGGCAGGGTGGCCGGTGGGCGTGGATGCCCGGTCACTGGGAGCGCGAGCGTTCCGGCCACCAGTGGAACGACGGCCGCTGGGAGCGCCGCGATGGCAGCTGGCACTGGGTCGATGGCACCTGGATCGTCCACGGCAGCGCCACCGTCGTGACCCACGATCCCGGTCGCCCGCAGGTGATCGATCACCGTGGTGATGGTGGCGGCGGACATCCGCAGCCGCCGCCGGTGACCGGGCACGCCCAGAATCCGGACGGCAGCGGCGTGGCGGTCGTGGTCGGCGGCGGTCACGTCCAGGTCAACGTCCACGGTCCGACGGCGGCGCCGCCGCCGATCCGGGTCGAGAACCCGGGCGGCGCGCGTGGCGGCTACGTCTGGGTGCGCGGCAACTACGAGTGGCGCGCCAACCAGTACGAGTGGATCCCGGGGCACTGGGAGCGCGAGAAGACCGGTCACCAGTGGTTCGATGGCCGCTGGGAGCTGCAGGGTGGCGTGTACGTCTGGTTCGGGGGCGAGTGGCGCGCCGCTGCCGCGGCGCCGCCGCACGGCTCGGTGCGCGACCGCCGGACGCACTGATCAGGCGTTGCGTTCGAGATCGGGCCGGGATGCCGGCCCGATCTCGGTGGTCCGTCGTGGTGGTCGGACTCGGCGATCTCAGTGATCGCCGAACTGACCCAGGCCGTACCCACCCCACGCGTAGCCGCCGTCATTGGTGGTCAGCAGGGCGTCGATCCGGGCCTGCGTGGCCTCGTCGACGGCGGCGCCTCGGCTGCGCAGCTGCTGCGCCGCCGACATGCGCCGGGACGCGCTGGCGCCGGTGTCACCCACCACGCCAGCCAGCGCACGGTCGACGGCGGCGCCGCCGTTGTACGACGAGCTGATCGCGGCTTGCGCCACCTGATCATCGGGGTCGGCCATCAGGCCGGCGAGCGCGACCTCGGCGCGCGGATCATCGAGCTGACCGAGCGACCACATCGCGGCCGACCGCTCGTCGGGCTCGCCGGACCGGGTCGCGGCCAGGATCGTGTCGACCGCCTTCCCCGACCCGATCTGGCCCAGCGACGACAGCGCCGCGTTCCGCACCTGACGATCGGGATCGCGGGCCAGCGCGACCAGCACGTCGGTCGATTGCGCGTCGCCGCTGCTGGCCATCGCCTGCGCGGCGGCGATCCGGACCTGGCTGTCGCCCGCGGTCGCAGCGCGGGCCAGCAGGCGCGCGCCGTCGGTCGAGCCGCGGCTGGCCAGCGCCCACATCGCGCTACGCGCCAGGTCGGGATCCTTGCCGGCCAGCGCCGCCTCGGCGATCTCCAGACCCTCGGGCGCGCCCGAGGAGATCAGCTGCTGCAGCGCCTGGCCCTTGACCTGGGTCGCGCCGCTGCGCGCCGCCGCGACCAGCGCGGCGCGGACCTCGGCGCTGCCGCCGATCTGGCCGAGCGCCCCGATCGCCGCCTGGGCGAGGTTGGCGTCGCGGCCGGTCGCGGCGGCCAGCAGCGCCTGGCGCGCCGGCTCGGTGCCGAGGCGGCTCAGCGTCCAGACCGCCGTGTTGGCCTCGTCGCGCCGCCCGGTCCGCATCGATTCGATCAACAGCTGGGTCAGCGCCGGGTCGCCAGGTCGGGCCTGGATCGCGAGATCGAGCGCCTGGGCGCGACTCTGGCCGTGCGCCGATCGGGCCACGTCCAGCAGCGCGTCGGTGGCCTCGGGCGAGCCGGCCTCGGCGAGCGCGCGCAACGCGCCGTAGCGATCGTTGCGTGCGCCGTGTGACGCCAGATCGATCGCCAGCGCGAGCGCCTCCTCGTCGCCGCCCCGGACCAGGTACGGGAGGGCCGCGTCGCGGCTGCGCTGGGTACCGTGGCGCGCCACCTCGCGCAGCGCGTCGCGGACATCGTCACCGTGGAGCTGGAGCAGGGCGCCGACCGCCGGCGAGGTATCGGTCCCGGCGGCGAGCGCGGCGCCGATCAGCGCGGCGCGGGCGTCGGGGCCGCCCAGGGAGAGCAGCGCCTGGGCCGCCATCCCGGTCACGTTGGGGTCGCCGCTCTCGACCAGGTCGCCGAGCGTGGCCACCGCGGTCGCTCCGCCGATCTCGGCGAGTCCGTTGATCGCTGCCCAGCGGGCCTGCGGCGCGCCGTCGGTCGCGACACGGACCAGGATCTCGAGCGCCTGGTCGCCGCGCGACCGAGTCAGCGCGGCCAGCGCTGCCGCCTGGGTCTGCGGATCGCCGCCCTCCGCGAGCGCCTGCAGCGTCGCGAGCAGCTCCGGATCGCGGGTCGGGGGCAGGTGGGTGAGGGCCTGGGCCCGGACCTGCGGGTCGGCGGCGGTGATCAGCTCGACGAGGTAGCCCTCGGCCGCGACCGTGGTGATGCGCGCCAGGGCGTCGACCGCGGCGACCGCGGTCCGGTGGTCGCCGTGCATCGCCAGATCGCGGAGGCCGCTGGCGGCGGCGTCACCGCCCATCTCGCCGAGCGCGTAGATCGCCGACATCTGCGCCGGGTCGCCGAGCTCGCTGGCGATCGCCAGCAGCGCCGCGCGCGCTGCCTCGCTGCCGGTCGAGCCGAGCGCGACCACGGCGCCGTTGCGCACCCGTGGCCGGTCGTCGTCGATCAGCTCGACCAGCCGCGCCACCGCGCGCTCGGTGCCGATCTTGCCGAACAGGCCGAGGATCGCCTCGGGGACGCCGAGGCGCCGGTCGTCGATCATCGACGCCAGCTCCATCACCGAGGTGTCGGTTCCGATCACCGCCAGCTGCTCGACGTAGAGCGCGAGCTGGGTCGCCGACCGCGCGGCGCGGATCTGCGCGATCAGTCGCTGCTCCGACAGCCCGAGCAGGTTCGCCGACACCCGGATCGGGCGGCGCGGGGCGGGGTCGCCGGCGGCGCGGGCGCTGGTCGAGGCCTGCCGGGCCGGATGGTCGCTGCTGCGACGCCAGGCGACGGTGGTGACCACGGTGACGGCGGCCAGGGCCGCGCAGACGAGCTTCCAGCGAGTGATGGATGTCACGACAGGCCCTCCGAGGTCTCGGCAGGCAGTGTCAGACGCACCGCGCCAGGTGTCGGTCTATGGAGAGGGAACGTTCCCGTCCCCCATCCGCGGATCAGCGCATGTCGAGCCAGCGGGTGAGGAAGGCGGGATCGGCGCGTGACACGCCGCTGCCGAAGCAGCAGCCGCGGCGGATGGTCTCGATCGCCAGGCTCGGGACCTGCTTGCGCGGCAGCCAGCCGACGCGAAGATCGGCGGTGCCGCGGCCGTGGACGGGATAGACGTCGATGGTGTGGAACGGATCGCGGGCGTGGCCGGGTGACACCAGCAAGGTGCCGCCGCCGCTGCTCTCCGAGGACGGACGATCGAAGCGTGCCATGAGGGCCCGCGACACGGCGTGGCGGTCGATCTGGCGCCGCGCCAGCCACTGGGCGTCGCGCAGGACCGCGCGGCCCAGCGACTCGCCGTCGGCGAGCAGGCGGGCGCGCTGGTGACCCTGGCCGCGCAGGCGGGCTTCGAGCTCGGCGATCGGCACCCCGGTGTAGATCTCGAACAGCGAGTCGATGTCGTGCGGCTTGAGGCCGGTGACGTCGGGCGGCAGGATGTCGGGCAGCGGGGCCAGGCCGGCCAGCGCGTGCAGCGCGTCGTAGGCCTCGGGTGGCAGCTCGAGCGAGCTCAGGGTCGCCGGCTTGGCGCGACGGACCAGGGCCTCGAGCGCTCGACCGGAGCACAGCTCGCCGGCGCGGCGATCGAAGCGCCACAGCGCCGCGAACGACTTGACCATGCCGTCGGGGGACAGCGACGCCAGCGCCTTGGCATACGGTTGGGCGCGGGCCGAGTCGCGGACCTCGCCGAACAGCGCGCCGCAGCGCTGGCCGCCCCAGTCCTTCACGACCTCGCGGGCCGAGGCGCCGACGTGGCCCTCGAGCGCGCCGGGGTGGTTGACGCAGAAGTCGGCGACGGCGTCAGCGGCGGCGATGAGCGTGCGGCTGTCCTCCTGCGCCAGCCCGGCGCGAGAGTCCAGCACGGTCACCAGGCTCCGCCAGGCGCGGTCGAGCGCCACCACGAGGCGATCGTACATGCCCGGCCGGCGTCGGTGGTCTTCGTTGCGATCGCCATGACAACTTATCTATCGGTATTTATTGATAAATTGACTAATACTGTATTATATTTGAATACTTAACGACGATAGTCTATCGTTGTATGGTCTTGCCAGTTCAGCTCACGCGCCGCGAATCGAGCACCGTCACGCGCCGACGCCTGGTCGAGAGCGCGATCGATCTGGTGCGCACCGAGGGCGCTGCAGCCGCGACCACCGGCCGCATCGCCCGCGCCGCCGGCCTGGCGCAGGCGAGCTTCTACGCTCACTTCACGGATCGCGACGCGTGTCTCGAGGCGGCGGCGACCGAGATCGGCGAGCACGTGCTGGCCCGCCTGCGCGCGGCGCTGTTGCCGATCGACGGCCGCGACCTGCGTGGATCGATCCGGCGCGTGTTCGCCGCGCTGCTCGACGTCTTCGTGGCCCATCGCGAGCTGACGTTGGTCTTCATCGCCCACCGGGCCGACCCGACGTCGCCGCTCGGGGTCGGCCTGCGCCGCTCGCTGGGGCGGGCACGCGCCGATCTGATCACCGCGATCCGGCTCTACGGCGTGCGGCCGTCGGCCGCCGAGGCGGCGTGCTACGCCGAGATCCTGGTCAGCGTCATGCTCGGCCTCGCCGAGTCGGTTCTCGCGGGCCGCGTCGAACCCGAGCTCGGGCTCGACGCGGTCGCGGATGTCACCTACGGCGCGCTGCGCGCGCTGGTCGTGAGGCCACCATGAACAGCACCGTGACGCCCGAGGTGATCGCCCGCGCCCGCAACGCGCAACGCCTGGCCTACGCCGCCGCGCTCGCGGTGGCCGCCGAGCTGCGACCGGGCACCAGCGAGCGCGATGCCGCGGCGGCGATGACGACGTGGCTCGAGCGCGCCGGCATCGACGGCTGGTTTCACCGCCCGTTCGCGTGGTTCGGCGAGCGCACCGCGTTCGTGGGTATGGGTGCGCCGTGGTCGTTCTTCCCGACCGCGTGCCGGCTCGAGCCGGGCATGCCGTACATCCTCGACGTGGCGCCGATCGTCGACGGCGCGGTCGCCGACATCGGCTACGCCGGGTGCCTGGGTGAGCACCCGCTGCACGCCCGCATGTGCGCCGATCTCCTCGCCCACCGCGCCCTCATCCTCGCCGGCGTGCAGGCGCGGCACACCCTGGCGGCGATCTACGCCGACGTCGATCGCCTGGCCGCCGACCAGGGCTGGGTCAACCGCCACCGTCGCTATCCGTTCGGCGTCATCGCCCACCGCGTCGATCCGATCGCGCGGGCGCGGCAGACGACCGTGGCCGGCTTCGGGATCAGCGCGCTGCGCTCGCTCGGCGCGGCGCTCGCCGGGCGCCGCGCCGGGTGGTCGCCGTTTTGGAACGGCGGCCGGCGCTCCGAGCACCCGCCGACGCCCGGGTTGTGGGCGGTCGAGCCGCACCTCGGTCATGGCGGGGTGGGCGTCAAGTTCGAGGAGCTGCTGGTGATCCACGACGACGGTCGGGCGGCCTGGCTCGACGACGACGTGCCCCACGTGCGCGCGGCGGCGGCGGCGGCGGCGTGATGGCCGCCGGCGAGCGGCGGACCGTCCGCGCCGGCGACGTCGACCTGGCGGTGTTCGAGGCCGGGCCGCGTGACGCGCCGCCGCTGTTGCTGGTCCATGGCTACCCCGACACCTCGTCGGTGTGGTCGGAGGTGATGCCGCGGCTGGCGCTGCAGCACCACGTGATCGCGTACGACGTCCGCGGCGCCGGGGCGTCGAGCCGACCGCCGGCGCTCGCGGCCTACGATCTCGCCCAGCTCGCCGACGACGCGGCGGCGGTCATCGACGCCTGCTCGCCGGGACGGCCGGTGCACGTCGTCGGCCACGACTGGGGCGCGATCCAGGCCTGGGAGCTGGTGACCACGGCGCGCGCCGACGGTCGGGTGTTGTCGTTCACGTCGATCTCGGGGCCGTGCCTCGATCACGTCGGCCACTGGGTGCGCGACGCGGCGCGGTCGGGATCGCCGGCGCGGCTGGCCGCGGTCGCCGCGCAGGCGCCGCGGTCGCTGTACATCGGCGCGCTGCGCGTGCCGGGCCTGGCCGAGCGGGTGTGGCCGGCGCTGGCGCCGCGATGGCCGGCGCTGCGCAGCCGCGCCGACGGCGCGCCGTGCGGTGAGGCCGCGCCGACCCTGGCCGCAGACGGTGCCGCCGGGGTCGCGCTCTATCGTCGCAACGTGGCGGGGCGGCTGCGGCGGCCACGCGCCGCCGCTCACGCTCGGGCCCCGGTCCAGGTCGTGGTCCTGGTGCGCGATCGGTTCGTGTCGCCGGCGCTGGCGACCGGCGCGCCGCGGCGCTGGGTCCGCGACCTGACGGTGCGCGAGGTCGACGCCGGGCACTGGGCGCCGCGCTCGCGTCCGGAGCCGATCGCGCGGGCGATCGCCGAGTACGTGGCGCGCGTCGAGCGCGGCGAGGTCGCGGCGTCGTCGGCCCCGCCGGTCGCCGCTGACGCGATCCGTCCCCGCCGGGTCGCCTTCGCGCTCGACGCCGTGCCGATGCCGTGGATCCCCGCCGATCCGTTCACGGCCCACGTGATCGACGTTGCTGCTGCCGGCTGGCGAGCGCTGGTTCGTCGACGTCTATCGCGAGGCGCTGCCGCTGGTCCGCGACGAGCGCCTGCGCGCCGACGTGCGCGGCTTCATGGGCCAGGAGGCGACCCACGCCCGCGTCCACGACGCCGTGCTCGACCACCTGCGCGCCGCCGGCCTCGACACCCGGCCGTACACGCGGCGGCTCGAGTCGATGTTCGAGCGCGGGTTCGGCGCCCGGCCGCCGCCCGGCTTGCCGCTATCGCCGCGAACCTGGCTCGAGCTGCGGCTGGGCGGCATCGCCGCGGTCGAGCACTTCACGTGCGTGCTCGGCCGCTGGATCATCGAGCGCTCGGCCGCGCTCGATGCGGCCGGGGCCGATCCGACCATGATGGCGCTGCTGCGCTGGCACGGCGCCGAGGAGATCGAGCACCGCGCGGTGGCGTTCGAGACCCTCGGGCACCTCGCCGGGCGGCGGGCCTACGTCATGCGCGCGATCGGCATGGCGCTGGCGGTGCCGATCATGATCTGGCTGTGGGATCGCGGCACCCGCTTCCTGGTGGCGCGCGATCCGGCGCTGGCCGGCGCGCGCACCGGTTACCGCGACTTCGTGCGCGCGACCACGGCGCGGCGGGTGCCCGGCGCCGAGCTGGTGGCGGCCATCCCGCGCTTCCTGCGCCCCGGGTATCACCCGGCCGGCGAGGCATCGATCGACGTCGCGCGCGCGGTGCTGGCGCGCGTCCTGGCCGACGTTCGGGCAGGATGAGGTGAATGCTGCTGTTCAAGAAGCCCTTCCATGCCGGCCTCGAGAGCGGAGCGATCACGCTCACCTTCCGCCGCCGGCAGAAGCCTGCGGCGCTGCGAGCCGGGCCGAGCGCCGAGCGCGAGCAGGAGTTGCTCGCCGCGTGGCGGGCCCGCGCGGCGCCGTGACCGCCGGCTCGGTCGCGGTCAGTGCTTGAACGAGAACGGGTAGTTGACCTGGACGCCGCCGCCGCCCTTCGGCTTCGGGAACTCGATGCCCTTGATGACCGCGGCGACGCAGGCGGCGACCTCGCCGTCGACGCCGGCGGCGTTCGCCGAGGCCACGACCCCGTTGGACGCGATGAAGAACTGGGTCGACACGGTGCCGGCGAGGTCAGGCTGGGTGGCCAGCGCCTTTTCGTAGCAGGCCTTCACCTGCGGCAGCGCTCGCTTCACGTAGCGGCGGATGATCGCCTTGTCGAGATCACCGACCGACTGCGGCTGGCCGGCGCGGGCGCGCACGATGCGCTGGCCGCGCTTCCTGGCCTCGGGACTGTCGGCGGCTGGCGTGCGACCGAGCGCGACCGCGAGCGCACCGGCGCCGTCGAGCGCGGCGATCACGTCGACCAGCCGTTGCACGTCGGTGTCGGGCCCGACCAGCACGTCGATGTCGAGGCGCTGGTCATCGCCGAGCGCGGCGCGGACCTCGGCGTAGGCCTTGGCGACCGCCGCCGCGTCCAGGGCCCCCGACGCCCACGGCACCATCACCGGCGGACCCGGGACCGCCTCCAGCGCCAGCGCGTCCGTGCCGATGCGGACCTCGAGCCACGACTCGCCGGTCATGGTGGTGCCGAAGTCGGGGCGATCGAGCCCGAACCCGATGCGCAGCGCGCGCAGCGTGCCCTGGTGCGCGACGGCGATGAACGTGCCGCGCAGGTTCGCCAGCACGTCGACCAGCGCGGTCGCCTTGGCGGTGGGCGCGGCGACGATCAAGGCGTCGGCCCTCGGGTCGCCGGGCGACCCGGCTCGTCCGACCACGTGCGCGGCGCGTGACGGCAGCTCCGGATCGGGCTCCACCGCTCCGAAGCCGAAGCCGCCGCGCGCCTGGCCCTGATCCAGCGAGCCGATGATGCCGGCGGTGCGGGCGGCGTCGATCGCCTGCTGGCGCGCCAGGTCTCCGCCGCTGCGTTTCATCGTGTACATGCCCTCGGCGCGGTCGGAGTCCTTCTTCCCCATCTTGCCTTCGTCGAGCGCCATCGCGGTGCCGGTACCGCCATGCTCGTCGTCGTCCTCTTCCTCCTCGGGCTCCGGGGGTGGCGGATCGTCTCGCGCGAGCGTGTCGGGCGGCGCCGCCGCGAGGTCCACGCCGTCGTCCTTGCGGTCCTTCAACATCGGCTCGATCTTCTGACCAAGCGCGACCGCCTCGCGGATGATGGGCCCGATCGACTCGAGGTCGAGCGGCTGGCCCTTGCTGCGCGGCGGCTTCGTGCTCAGCACCGTCCAGGCGTCGGCGCCGGCGGGCGCATCGGCGACCGCCAGCGCGCCGTCGGCGCCGATCAGCACCAGCACCGGCGGTGCCGCGACCTCGACGCCGAGCAACCGCGCCGCATCGGCCATCACCGGCGCGTGCTCGGAGAGCTTTGGCAGCGGCGCCTGCTTGCCCTTGCACGCGGCGACGAGCGCCACCGTCACCACCGCGACCAGTGCGATCCGGATCCTCATATGCCGTTGATGATACTCCACGGCCCCACCGGCTGACGCCCATGCGCGTCAGCCCGGCGCCGGGCCCTGCGGGTATCGTTGGGCATAGAATCGACCGGCCTGGAGGTGGCGATGAGAGACGATCGCAACAGCGCAGACGACGATACGCTGGCGGCGGCCGCCGGCGCCGAGCCGACGCTGGCCGCCGGTTCGGGCGGCGGCGGCGATCGGGTGACCGTGCGCGCCGGGGCCCAGGACGACTACGCCGGGCTGGTCGCCGTCGATCCGCAGCACTACGTCGTCGGCGCCGAGATCGCCAAGGGCGGCATGGGCCGCATCGTCGTGGCCCGCGATCGTCGCCTCGGCCGCGCGGTCGCCATCAAGCAGCTGCTGGTGCCGACCGGCGAGCTGCGGCCGCGCTTCGAGCGCGAGGCGCGCATCACCGCCAAGCTGCAACACCCGGCGATCGTCAACATCCTCGAGGCCGGCGCCTGGCCCAACGGCGAACCGTTCTACGCCATGAAGCTGGTCAGCGGTGAGTCGCTCGACAAGGTCATCGCCGGGCGCAAGACCCTCGACGAGCGCCTTGGCCTGTTGCCGACCGTGATCGCCGTCGTCGACGCGCTGGCCTACGCCCATAGCCAGCGGGTCATCCACCGCGATCTCAAGCCGGCCAACGTGCTGGTGGGCGGCTTCGGCGAGACCGTGGTGATCGACTGGGGCCTGGCCAAGGATCTCTCCGACACCTCGGGCGCCCCTGACCTGCCGGCCGGACCGTACCGCACCGCCGTGGCGCCCCACGGCGCTACCGTCGACGGAGCCGTCATGGGCACGCCGGCGTACATGCCGCCCGAGCAGGCTCTCGGCGAACCGGTCGACGAGCGCGCCGATGTCTACGCGCTCGGCGCGATGCTCTACCACGTGCTCGCCGGCGAGCCGCCCTACCTCGGTCGCACCAGCGAGGCCACCCTGGCCAAGGTGGTCGCCGGACCACCGCCGCTCATCGTCGAGAGAGTGAATGGCGTGCCACACGATCTGGCGACCATCGTCACGCGTGCGATGGCGCGCGGTGCGGCCGATCGGCCGACCGCGGCCGACCTGGGCGAGGAGCTGCGCCGCTTCCAGACCGGCAAGCTGGTCGCCGCCCACGTCTACTCGACCTGGGATCTGGTGCGCCGCTTCGTGGTCCGCCACCGCGCGGTGGTCGGCGTCATCGCCGCCGCGGTCGTCATCATCGGCGTGCTCGCGACGATCGCGGTGCGTCGGATCATGGGCGAACGGGCCCTGGCCCAGGCCGGTCGCGCCGATGCCCAGCGCCAGCGCGCCGTCGCCGAGGAGCGGGTCGGCGAGCTGCTGCAGGAGCAGGGCCGACAGGAGCTGCTCGCCGGCAGCGCGCAGCGGGCCGCGGTGCTGCTGGCCGCCGCGTATGCGCAGAGCGCGACGCCGTCACCGGCGTTGCGCTTCCTGACCGCGGCGGCGGCGCGCGGTGTGCAACGGCGGCTGCGGACCATCGACGGCGTGGTGGTGGCCGGGCGCGATGGCGCGCTGATCGTGCGTGACGGCACCGGCCTGGCGCTGACCAGCACCGCGGAGCCGGGGCGACGCCGGGCGCTGGCGACGGCGCTGCCCGACGGGGCGCACCTCAGCTTCGAGGCCGGCGGCGCGCTGGTGGCCGCGCGTGCTGACCGGCGAGCGTGGCTGTTCGATGCCCGCGACGGCCACGCCCTGGCCGCCGTCGACCACGGTGCCGAGATCGCCGACCTCGCCGTGGACGTGCACGCCGATCGGATCCTGTTGCTCACCGGCGGCGCCGACGCCGTCGCTCGCCTGTGGGACGGCCGCAGCGGGGCGGTGGTGCGGGCGTTCACGCCGTCGCCGCCGGGCGACGTCGAGGACGGTGTGTCCGCGGTCGCGCTCACTGCCGGCGGTACCCGGGTCGCGATCGGCCGCTCCAGCGGCGAGCCCGGGGTCCTGTGGGACGGGGCCACCGGCCGCGTGCTCGGGTCGCTCGAGATGGCGACCCAGGTCGCGTTCATCGCGGGTGACACGCGGCTCCTGCACAGCGCGGTCGGCTCGAGCTTCCTCGCCGATGCCGCCACCGGCACGATCTTCGAGATGATCGGTGATCATTTCAGCACCGACACCGTCTCGCCCGACGGCAAGCGCATCTTGATCGCGGGCCAGGGCGAGCCACAGATCATCGACGCCGCGACGGCGAAGACCGTGGCGACGCTGTTCAAGCCGTCGACCCTGCTCGAGTACACCGATCGCATCGACGTCGGCGACCAGGCCTTCAGTCCCGACGGCACCCGCGTGGCCATGGTCAGCAACGCCGGACCCGAGGCGTGGATCTGTGACGCCGGCAGCGGCGAGCTCGTGGTCGCACTGGCCGGCCATCGCGATCGCGTCGACGGCGTCGCCTACAGCGCCGACGGCAGGCGTCTGGTCACGGCGAGCGTCGACGGCACGGTGAAGCTGTGGGAGGCGGCGACCGGACGGATGCTGACGTCGATCGATCCGGGCGTGATGCCCGAAGATGCGTGGTTCGAGCCCGGCGACGCCACCATCGCGGTCCGGTCGCCGGGGCGCGTCGACGTCTACGCCGCAACCGCCGATGCCCTGGTCGCCACCGTCCTCGGCGACCGTGCCGCCTACACGCGCGACGGTGCGGCGCTGGTGGTCGCCGGCGGCACGGTGGCGCGGGTGCTCGACGGCACCAGCGGCGCGCTGCGCCACACGCTCGAGGGTCACCGCGCCAGCATCGTGGCGCTGGCGGTCGACGACGTCGGTCACGCCGTGACCGGCGCCAAGGACGGCGGGGTGCGGGTCTGGAGCCTGGCGTCGGGCGACGTGATGCGGACCGTCGAGCACGGCGGGCCGCTCGCCGCCGCCGCGACCACGGCGGACGGCTCGGTGCTGGCGTCGGCTGGCGGCAACCTGGTCAGGCTGTGGGACGTCGGCACCGGCGCGCAGACCTTTGCGCTCGAGCACCCGTTCGAGGTCGACGACGTGCGCTTCGATCCGGGTGGGCAGCGCCTGCTGGTCCGCGACCGAGTCGCCAACGCCTGGCTGTGGGACGTGCGCCAGGGCCGGATCATCGAGCGCTACGCGTCGGGCGACGAGATCTTCCGGGATGCCGTGTTCAGCCCCGACGGCGCGCTGCTGGCGACGTGCGCCGGTCGCAAGGCCCGGCTGTGGAACGCGACCACCGGCGCGATGGTCGCCGCGTTCGAGCTCGACGCCGCGCACCCCGCCGACGCCTACATCTACCAGCTCGAGCTCAGCCGCGACGGCCGCTGGCTCGTGATCGAGACCAGCGTGCCGCCGCTGCACATCGTCGACGTCGGCGCCGGCCGCATCGCGTCGACGCTGGACGGGGTCGGCCGCATCGACGGCACCATGTTCTCGCCCGACAGCCGCTTGCTGGCCACCCAGAGCGGCGATGGCGCCGCCCGGCTCTACGAGGTGGCGACCGGCCGCCTGGTGACTCACATCCCGCACGACGACGGCGTCCACGGGATCTGGTTCACGCACGGCGGTAGCTTCCTGGTCACCACCAGCGAAGGCACGCTCCGCGTCTGGGACGCCGCCGGTCGCCTGCTCGGCGCGCTGCCCAGCCGCTTCGCCAGCACGACCTTGCCGCACCACCTCGCGCTCCATCCCGGCGGCACCCGCCTGGCCGGGTTCGAGAGCGAGTACCAGACCGAGGATCAATTCCGCATCTGGGATCTCGCGCTCGAGGGCCGCCGCGCCGCCGCGGTCGAGGCCGAGGTCGCGGCGCGCGCGCCGTGGCGCCTGGTCGATCTGCGGCTGGTGCCGGCGGCACCGTGACTCGGAAGCTGCGCTGTCATGCCAGCGTAACGCACGGGTTACGGAGGTGTAATCGGATGCTCGGCGACGCGCGTGTACCGTTGTCACGTGCGCCTCGTCATCTCGGTGTTCGCGTGGTTGCTGCCCCTCACCGCACTGGCCCAGCCCGCGGCCGCGCCCGCACCGGCGCCACGCCCGGCACGCCCGGCGCGCTTCGACGCCAGGGTCGAGGTCGTGGCGCTGCGCGCCGAGCTCGAGGCGTTGCGCCGGCAGCTCGCCGAGCTCGACGCCACCGGCGGCGCCGAGGGCCGTCGCCTGGTGACGTTGCTCGAAGCGCTGGGGGCGCGGGTGGTGGCGCTGGACGAGGCGGTGCGGGCGAGTGGCCAAGCCATCGATGGCGTCGGCGATGCGGCCAACCGTGACCTCGACGACCAGGCCGGCTCGATCGGCGACCTGCGGCGCGACGTCGACGCCTTGGCGCAGGAGGTGGGCCAGATCCCGACCGCCGAGCACGACGGTGGCTTCCGCATCCGGGCCGGCGACGACTACTCGCTGCGCGTCGGCGGCTACACCCAGGGGCGGTGGAGCGGCAGCCATCGCAGCGACACGACGCCGGCGTGGCAGGCCGGCGGCTTCGCGCTGCGGCGAACCCGGCTGATCCTCGACGGCGAGCTGGGGCCGCGTATCAAGGTCCGCACCATGATCGAGCTGGTCGCGACCCCGCTGTTGTTCGACGGCTACGCCGACATCGGGCTCGGTCGCGGGCTGTCGCTGCGCGCCGGGCGTGACAAGGTCCCGTTCACGCGCAGCTTCCTGGCCGGCGCCTCCAGCCTCACGTTCACCGAGCGCGCGGTGGCGCTCGATCAGTTTCGCTGGGGTCGCGATCTCGGCGTGCAGCTTCGGGGCGCACACGGACCGCTCGAGTGGAGCCTCGGCGTCGGCAACGGCGCCGTCGACGGCGCGGTCGATCGCATGCCGGCGGTGGCGGCCCGGGTGGCCTACGCGGCGGCCGGCCAGCTCATCGGGCCCAACCCGGGCGACGTCAAGGGCACCGCGCCGACCGCGGTGACGGTGGCGATCGACGGCGTGATCGATGCGCCGACCGTGCCGGCCACCGTCGGCGCCGTGATGATCGATCCCGACCCCGAGAAGAACGGCACCCCGACCCGGGTCAAGGTGCAGGGTGGGTCGGCCGACGTCACGCTGCGCCACCGCGGTCTCGAGCTGTCGATCGAGGGCCTGGTGCGCCGCGATGACTGGCGCGACGCCCTGCGCACCGCGCCGACGCTCGAGGCGATCGTCGGCGGGCGCGCGCCGGTCGCCACCGCATTCATCAGCGAGCTCACCTACATGGCGGTGCCGGGTCGCCTGCTCGGCGGCGCCCGCATCGCCGCCGGCGATCTGCCGGTGCTGTCGATGCGGCAGGCGACCACGGTGCCGCGCGGTGAGGACGTGTTCGAGGTCGCGCTGACCGGGATGTGGCTGCACGCCGGCCGCCGCGCCGTCAACGTGACCTACACCTACCTCGACTTCGGCCCGGCGCCGGGCGCCACGGTCGGCGGGATCGAGCACCGCTTCGTGATCGAGGGGCAGCTCAACCTGTAGCGGGCGATCCGCGCGACCGTTCGACGATCACGGCGGACGGCAGCGGCCCATGTTGTTGCACGACCAGCCGCTCGGACACTGGTCGGTGCTGCCGATGGTGCACGGCTGCGTGCACACCGGGTTGGGTAGCTGGCCGAAGGTGTAGCAGTACGCGCCGCCGCACATCGCGGTGCACGGCGCGTCGTTGCCGATCGTGCAGGCCAGCGGCGCAGCGGCGAGGACGCAGGCCATCGGCGCGTCGATGCCGCTGGCGGCATCGACGTCCGTGGAACCATCGTCATCGGAGCCGCATCCCGGGACGGTGCTGCCGACGGCGAAGAGCGCGATCGCGATCCATCGAGCTGGGGCCATGATCGTTTGTATCCTGTGGTTCGGTGGGCCGCGGTTACATCGTGATGACAGTCAGTCCCAGGTGCCCTGCGCGATCAGCGAGAACACGCGCCCCGGCCCGCGGACGTTGCTGCGGACCTCGGGGCGCTCGTCGAGCAGGTCGTCGCAGCGCAGCACGGCGAGCCAGTCGCCGGCCAGGGTCGCCGAGGCCGACGCGTCGACCAGCGTGCTGGCCGGCACCATCGCCATGCGGTCGATGGACTCGCCGGCGTGGCGGACGCGGGCGAGGACGGCGACGCCGGCCCGCGGCGTGGCCCGCACCCAGGCGTCGCCGCGGTGGCGGGGGAGGAAGTCGAGCGGATCGTCGAACCACGGCTCGGCGTCGCTGCCGCGGGCGCGGGCCGCGGTGAGCTGGTACGAGCCGCCGACCTCGATCGGTTCGGCGATCCGCACGCGGGCGCTGGCGTCGACGCCGCGGACGTCGGCGGTGCCGAGGTTGACGAGCGTGACATCGGGGCCGGCGACCACGGTGCCGGTCGAGCGCCGCCAGTACGGCGAGAGCTCGAGGGTGATGCCGTCACCTGGCGTCGCCGCCAGCCGCAGCTCGGCGAGGTTGGCGATCTCCGGTGCCAGCCCCGGGTTGCCGCTCACCGAGTCGAACCGTTCGCGCAAGCTGGGGCTCCGGCCCTTGCGCGCCGCGGTCGCCGACAGCTCGACGGCGTGGACCGGACGCCAGCGCGCCGTGACCTTGGCCTCGGGCCACGGGTCGGCGCCGACGCCGATCGGGACGGCGATGCCGGCGGCGCCGTCGACGCGCAGCGGGCCATCCTCGTACTGCGCGCCGGCCGCGGTCTCGACGGTCGTGGTGTCGCCGCGGCTCGACAGCTCGCCGGTGCCGGTGCTGCTGTCGACCTGCGCCCGCTCGTGATCGACGGTGATCGAGGCGATCCACCGCGCCACCTTGGCGATGGGGCGCGTCGCCAGCGCGGTGCCGCCGACCCGCAGCGCCGAGAGGTCTTCGGTCGTGGCGACGTCGGTGAGCGCGGCGTCACGGAAGTAGCGCGAGCGGCGGGCCAGGGCGTGGGTCCAGGCCCGGCCGTTGAGCTGCAACGTGCCGCGCTTGTCGTCGACGGCGACCTGGGTCCGTGCCGTGGTCTCGCGGTCGACGAGCAGGATGGTCGCCGTCGTCGACTGCTCGTTGGGCGGCGGCACGTAGCGGCGATCGTCGACGAAGCCGTCGACGGCGACGCGGCGGTCGCGGCGCCGGTACTCGAGGCGCAGGGCGCCGGTGGTGGCGCGGCGACGCTCTTGCACGGCGTCCATGCTGGGCAGCTCGAACTCGCGCAGCCCCCACAGCGCCGCGGTCGACAGCCGGATCGACAGGAACGGACGCAGCTCGGTGCGACCGCTCGCCGACGCGCCGAACGTCGGCAGGGTGTCGGTGGTCATGCGTGCGACGACCTGCCGGGCGCCGATGGCGTCGCGGGTGTGGACCTCGATCACGCCACCTGGCCCGCCGGGTCCGTCGAGCGGCGACTGCGCCGAGGTCGAGGCCCGGATCTCGACGATGTCGGTGATCGGGATGGTCGAGACGTCGAACGTGCCGTAGTACGGGTCGCTGACGCTGACACCGTCGACCAGCACGCGCACCGCGCCCTTGCGCGCGCCGCGGATGTCGATGATGAAGCCGCCGCGCCCGGCGTCGCGCACGTTGACGTCGGGCAAGAACGCCAGCGCAGTCGCCAGATCGGTGGCGCCGCGCGCCGCCAGCTCCTCGCCGGTGAGCCGGATCTCGGTGTCGCGATCGTAGGGCTTGTCGGGACGCTCGTCCCAGATCTCGATCAGCTCGCCGCCCTGCTCGGCGGCGAGGCGCAGCAGGTCGTCATCGGAGAGCGTGGTGGTGTCGACCGGTGGTGACGCCGGCGGCGGGACGTCGGCCGGTGCCGGGACGTCGGCGCGCGCCGGCCCGGCGACGAGCATCAGCGCGAGTGGGAGGGTGCAGCGCCGCATGGTCGGCCGTGGTGAGGGTAGGGCCGCCGCGATCATCGCCCGCGTCAGGCGCCGCCGCCACCACCACCACCGCCACCGCCGCCACCGCCGCCACCGCCGTCGGCGTTCACCAGCGTGCCCGACAGCCGGCCGCCGGCGAGCGCCGACGTGCATCCCCCGGCGACTGGCAGGTTGTCGGCCGGGTTGACCTGGCCGAAGTTGATGCCGGTGAGCTGGACGGTCAGCGGCTGGCCGACCGGGCCGACCGCGACCACCTGGACGCTGCCGCCGCTGGCGAAGTAGGTCTGCGCCGCGGTGCCGGCCATGCCGGCGCCGATCACGCACACGCCGCAGGTGCTGTACGACGTCTCCACGCCGGTGATCGGATAGGTGCCGGCGACGACCGTGCGGCCGGCGAACGCGCCGAGGTTGTCCCACAGCTCGACCTGCACGATCTCGTCGGTGCCGGGGATGGTCGCGTTGGCGAGGTAGTACTTGCGGGCGCCCATCGTCCCGGGCTGGTTCTTCATCTGCGCCACCGCGGTGACGGCGCCCAGGTCCGGCGTGTTCGCCGGCATCGCGCAGGTGGCGGCGGGCGGGGCGTCGGTGCCGCCGCCGGTGCTGGCGTCGGGCGATACGCCGTCGTCGTCGTCGCCGCCGGGAGGAACCGATTCGCCGACCATGCAGCCGGCGATGAGGGAGAGGGCGAAGGTGGTGCCGAGAAAGGCTGCGAGGCGCATGACCCTGACCTCAGCAAGTCGCTTGCCACGGAAATCACACCGATGTTACCGCCGGCCGCACGCCGAAGACCGCGGATCCATGCCCGGATCGACCGCTGTCATCGGAACCCGCACGGGTTGCGCTGGTCCCCCCTGGGAGACTTGTCCCCGCGGCTGGCGTCACAGGTCCCCCCGCGGCGTGCTTGCGATGCACGCACGGGTCTGGACATGGTCGGTTTGTGAGTCTATATACCGACTGTATGAGGCCCGCATGAAGACCATCAAGCTCTCCGAGGACTTCGTCCCCGTCAGCGACTTCAAGGCCCAGGCCGCCGAGTGGTTGAAGCGCCTGAGCGAGACGCATCAGCCGATCGTGATAACCCAGAACGGCAAGGTTGCTGGGGTCGTCCTGAGCCCCGCCGAGTACGATCGGCTCTCGTACCACGCACGCTTCGTTGCCTCGGTCGAGGCTGGTCTGGCTGACGTGGAAGCCGGACGGACGTACTCGCACGAGGAAGTCCGCAAGGAGATCGAGGCCCGCGCCCAGCGTCCGAAGCGGACTCGCTGAGCTGCAGGCTGAGGATGAACGTCATCGTCTGGTCGGCACGCGCGGCCATGAACGTGCGCGAGATCGAGGACTACATCGCGCTCGACGATCCGATCGCGGCGACTCGGTGGGCGCTCCGCCTTCACGACGCCGTGGATGTTACGCGGCGACACTCCCACGCAGGTCGCGCGGTTCCCGAGCTGTCACGAGACGACGTCAGGGAGATCATCTGCGGTCGATATCGCATCGTCTACGTCGTCCGTCCGAGGGTCATCGGCGTGCTGACGGTCTTCGAGGGGCATCGACGGCTGCCTCGCGATCTGGATCCGGACCGGGACCGCTGATCGGATCCGGATCCGTCACCGCGCGCCGAGCTCGTAGAGGGCGGCGGCGGCCTCGATGCGGTTGCCGGCGTCGTCATCGGCGAGCGCGCCCCACAGGCCGGGCGTGATCACGCGGGCGGCGCGGTGGGCGGTGATGACCGAGCGGCGCACGCCCGGCTCGGGCGCGGCGGCGAGCTGCTCGAGGGCGGCGGCGCCGCGGGGGTCGCCGAGGTGAGCCAGCTCGGCGGCGGCGCCGACCCGATCGTCGGGCTCCCCGGCGGCGAGCGCGGCGGCGTAGATCGCGATGGCGCGCGGGCGATCGCCCAGGTACGCCAGCAGGCGGGCGGCGGCGATCTGCACGCCCACCGCCCGGTCGGACGCCGCCTTCTCGGCGCGGGCGCGGGCGCCGTCCTTGCCGAGCGCGACCTCGAGCAGGTTCACGACGCCGGCGCGGATGGTCCAGTCGTCGGCGGCCAGCGCGCGATCGACGGCGGCGGCGCCGGCGGTCGGATCGCGGAGCGCCCGGGCCGCGTAGGCGGCGACCATCAGATCGGCGTGCTCGAGCAGCGGTCGCGCGGCGTCGCGGCCGCGCGACGCGACCAGCAGATCCACCGCCGCCAGACGGACCCCCAGCGACGCGTCGGCGAGCGCGGCCTGGGCCAGCGCGCCGAGGTCGCCGCGCTTGCCGCGGGCGAGGGCGCGCAGCGCGACGTTGCGCACGTCGGCCGAGGTGTCGGTGGCCAGCTCGGTCAGGCGCTCGGTATCGGCGGGATCGGCGAGCGCGGCGAGCGCCGCCGCGGCCGCGGCGCGCACCCGCGGATCCTGATCGACCGCGGCGAAGCGTAGATCCTCGGCGGCGTGTTTGCCGACCTTGCGGCCGATGCCCTCGACCGCGATCGCCCGCGCCTGCGGGTCGTCGCTCTTGAGCATCTCGGTGGCGACGTCGGGCGCCTGCGGGAACGCGCGCAGGACCGCGATCGCCGCCGCCGCCGCGACCACGTCGTCGTCGTCGCCCATGCGGTCGCCGACGTCGCGGGCGAAGTCCTCGATCTCGAGTCGCTCGATGGCGCGGATGGCCTGCACCTGCACCTGCGCCGACGGCGAGGTCAGGCCCTGCCACAAGGTCGTCAAGGCCATGGTGCGCAGCGCGGCCAGGTCCTCGTCGTCGCGCCCGGCGCGCCAGCCGCGGTAGCGCGCCACCGCGTCCCGGGCGTCGCCGAGACCGAGCGCGGCCCGGATCCGGATGCGGGTGAGCTGGGCGTCGCCCGGCGTCTTGCCGAGCTCCTGATCGGCGGCGTCGGCGGCGCCGCGATAGTCGCCCCGATCGAGCAAGGTCTGGGCCCGCTTCACGCCCGCGGATGGGCCGCAGGCGGTGGCGGCGAAGGCGAGCAAGGTGACGAGGCGCAGGACAGGGCGCATGGATCCTCCGATACCGACCAAGGATGCAACGGCCGCCCGCGGGTTGCGAGCAGCGACCGACACCGAACCAGTGGCCGGCCGCAGGTCCCGGGTTACGTGCTACATGCGGCCCATGGTCCACGCGGTCCTGTTCGACCTCGACGGCACCCTGGTCGACAGCGAGCGGCAGTACGCCGAGGCGCTGGCCCGCGCGCTGCGCTCCGGCCAGGGCGTCGAGATCGCGCAGGCCGATCGCGATCACGTCGTCGGCCACTCGTGGGTGGCGATCCACGCCCGGCTGGCCGCGGCGTACCCGGCCATCACCTGGGATCGCGATCAGCTCATCGCCGCCACCGCCCTCGCCAGCCGCGAGCTGTTCGCGGCCGCGGATGCGCTCGAGCTACCCGGCGCGCGGGCCGCGGTGGCCCGGTTCGCCGACCGCCAGCGCGGCCTGGTCACCGGCAGCTCGCGCGTCGAGGCCGAGCACATGCTCGGGCTGCTCGGCCTGGCCGACGCGTTCTCGGTCCGGCTGTGCGCCGAGGACGTGCCGCGCAGCAAGCCGGCGCCCGACGGCTACCTCATGGCGTGCGAGCGGCTCGGCCTGGCGCCGCGCCACGTGCTGGTGGTCGAGGACTCGGCCGCCGGCGTGGCCGCGGGTCGCGCCGCCGGCTGCGTCGTGGTGGCGGTCCGGGCCGGCAACTTCGCCGGTCACGATCAGTCGGCCGCCCACCGGGTGATCGACAGCCTGGATGACCTGACGCTGGAGCTGGCGGCGGCGGTGGCGGAGGCCGCCGCGGCTGGGTAAGGTGCCGGTTCAGGATGAAGCTGCCCGAGCGCGTCACGGTGTACGAGGTCGGTCCGCGCGACGGCCTGCAGAACGAGGCGCGCAGCGTGCCGACCGCCGACAAGATCGCGTTCATCCACGCGCTCGAGGACACCGGGCTGCGCTACATCGAGATCACCAGCTTCGTCAGCCCGCAGTGGATCCCCCAGCTCGCCGACAGCGCCGAGGTGGCGCGTGGGGTGCGGCGCAAGGACGGCGTCACGCTGTCGGCGCTGGTGCCCAACCGTCGCGGTCTCGACGGCGCGATCACCGCCGGCATGAAGGAGATCGCCGTCTTCCTGTCGGCGTCCGAGACCCACAACAAGAAGAACATCAACAAGTCGATCGCCGAGACGCTGACCGCGTTCGGCGACGTGGTGCCGCCCGCGATCGCCGCCGGCATGCGGGTTCGCGCCTACGTCTCGACGGTGTTCGGCTGCCCGTACGAGGGCGACGTCGATCCCGCGCAGTCGGTGTGGCTGACCCGCGAGCTGCGCGCCATGGGCGTGTACCAGGTGTCGATCAGCGACACCATCGGGGTCGCCAACCCACGCCAGGTCGAGCGCGTGCTCGAGCTGGTGCTCGCCGAGGCGCCGGCCGCCGATGTCGCCGTGCACTTCCACGACACCCAGGGCACCGCGCTGGCCAACTGCGTCGCCGCGCTCCAGCTCGGGATCACGACCATCGACGCCGCGGTCGGTGGGCTCGGCGGCTGTCCGTATGCGCCGGGGGCGTCGGGCAACCTGGCCACCGACGACCTGGTCGCCATGCTGCATTCGATGGGCATCGAGACCGGCATCGATCTCGACAAGCTGGTCGAAGCGTCGCGCCTCGCCGCCAGCTTCGTGGGCCACGACCTGCCCTCGAAGTACTTGAAGGCCCACCTCGGCAAGCAGGCCCGGGCGCGGCGGCAAGCCGAGCGCGGCGCCTGACCGCAGTCGCCCCGCCCCGAGCGGGCGAATCTGCGGTATCGAACGCCATGTCCGAGCTGCCCATCCTCGAGAAATCCGATGGCGTCGCGTGGGTGACCCTCGACCGCCCCGGCGCCCGCAACGCCCTGTCGCTGGCGGTCAACCGCGAGTTGACCCGGCTCGCGCACGGGCTCGGTGACGATCCCGACGTCCGGGTCGTCGTGCTCACCGGCGCTGGCGAGCAGGCGTTCTGCGCTGGCGCTGACCTCAAGGAGCGCAAGGGCGTGGCGGCGGCCGACTCGAGGCCGTACGTCGATGCGATCGGCGGCGCGATCGACGCCTGGGCGCGGCTCCCGAAGCCGACCATCTGCGCGCTCAACGGCTCGGCGTATGGCGGTGGCCTGGAGCTGGCGCTGGCCTGCGATCTTCGGCTGTGCGTCGAGGGCGTCGAGCTCGGGCTGACCGAGGTCCGGCTGGGGATCATGCCCGGCGCCGGCGGCACCCAGCGGCTGCCGCGGCTGGTCGGGGTCGCCGCGGCGAAGGAGCTGATCCTGCTTGGACGGCGCATCGGCGCGGCGCGCGCGAAGGAGCTCGGCCTCGTGCTCGACGTCGTCCCGGCGGGTGAGCTTCGTGGCGCCGTCGACGGCTTGCTGCGCGAGCTTGCCGGCTGCGCGCCGCGCTCGGTGCAGATGGCGAAGTCGGCGATCGATCGCGGCATCGATGTCGGGATCGACGAGGGCCTGCGGATCGAGCGGCAGTGCTACGACGTCACGCTGTTCAGCCACGATCGCGACGAGGGGCTGCTCGCCTTCGCCGAGCGTCGGCCGCCGCGGTTCACGGGCACCTGAGCGTGTAGGTCCTCGGCCTGTCGAGGCCGGTGTAGGTGGGGGAGCGTGGGGGACGCGGCATCGGGACGTTCGACCCCAGCGGCCGGCAGGTCAGCCGGACCGTGCGATCGTTCGAGCACTTGGGACCGTCGCCGAGCGGCTGGCGTTGGCCCGCCGCGTGCTTTGACGATCGGTCATGGCGCTCGTCGAAGACCTCCTTGCCAAGGCGGGGTACGTGAAGCTGTCGAGCTACGGGCTCGCGCTGACACCGCAGGGGCGGATCCTGACGCTGCAACCATGCGTATCTGATGAAGGATCGAGCGCGCGCGTGGTGGGATGGCGCGAGGGACACGACCCGACCGGCGTGTTCACGTTCGCCACCACGTTCGCGCCCCCGGCACCTGCTCCTGCTCCCGTCATGGCGCCTGCCGTCGCCACGCCGGGGCCCCGCACTCCAGCCAGCCGCCGCGCCGGACCGCCGCCGCTGCCCGGGGTCCGAGCCGTCGACGCGGACGATGACGCCTTGTGGTCGGCGGCGCTGGTTCGCGCCAGACAGGCCGCCGACGTGGCGTCGCCGCCCCTGGCCCACCCGAAGCCGATGATCGCCGCCGCCATCACCAGGCCAGTGGTCGCCATGGCTCCGTCGGCGCGCAACGACGACAACGACAGCGACGCCGACGAAGACGAGTGGGAGTGGCAACTCGCGCTTGCCCGCGCCAAGGTCGCCGCCGAAGCGACCGAGGCGCAGATGCAGGTGCAGGTGAAGCGGTCCCCCGTGGCCGTCGTTCAGCCGGCCCCGGTCGCTCGCGCCGTCGTTCAGCCGGCCCCGGTCGCTCGCGCCGCCGCGCCGGCGGCCCCGGTCGCTCGCGCCGCCGCGCGCTCGACCTCGAACTGGAAGCCGCCCGTGCCTCCGACCCGACGCGCCGACGCCGAGGCCACCGAGCGGCCGTCGCTACCGGTGACGCCGCTGCCGCTGTCGCCGCCGCGTCGCGTCGCGCGCGGCACCGGCCCCGTCCATCCCCAGGCCTTGCCGGCTGTCCGCCCGGCCGCGCTCGCGACCAACCCGCGGCCGCTGCCGCTGCCGCCCGAGGACGACGTCACCGCGGTCGACCGCACCGCGGCGCCGTCCCGTCAGCCGGCGCCGTCGCCGTTGCCGCGTCTGTCGGCACGTCGCTAGCGTCGACGGAGCACGTCCTTCGACTCGCGCTCGCTGGCGCTCGCGCATCGCTCGGGACAACCGGAGACGTTGCCTGCTGGCGTCGACGCCCACCATCACTCAGCGTTCGGCGCAATGGGGCAGCGCGTCGACGGTCTGGGCGGCGACCGTGCACTCCCAGACCGGGCGTGACCAGGTCAGGCATTCGTCCAGCTGGTCGGCCACGAGCCGAGCTCGGATCGCGGCCACCTGGGCCTCGGTCGGCACGTACTCCGCGGGCTTCTGCGCCCGTTGCGCGGCCATGCCGATCGCCAGCACGTGATCGATCATCTGCTCGCATTCGTCGCGCGTGAGCGGCGCCATCGCCGTGCCGCGACCCGGATCGCCGCCGTCGCCGGGCTGGGCGACCGCGCCGCCGCCGTCGTGGTGGTCGCCGCTGCCGCTGCCGCCGGTGGGCAGCGTCGCCGGCGTGGGTTTCGGTCCGCACGCGACGCCGAGCCCGAGCACCAGCGCGCCGGCGAGGATCATCCTGATCATCCCTGGTTCGTACCGCGGCAGCGGCGGCGACGCCACGTGCTACCGTGCCCGCCTCGTGCAGCTGTGGTTCGCGATCGTGCTCGGTGTCGTCCAGGGCTTGACCGAGTTCCTGCCCATCTCGTCGACGGCGCACCTGCGCATCATCCCGGCGCTGTTCGGCGAGCGCGATCCGGGCGCCGCCTACACGGCCGTGCTCCAGCTCGGCACCCTGGCCGCGGTGCTGGTCTACTTCGCGCGCGACGTCTTCGTCGACCTGCCGCGGGCGCTGTTCACGGATCCGCGCAGCCCGCGCGGCCGGCTACCGCTCTATCTGATCGCCGCCACCATCCCGATCGCGGTGGCCGGGGTCACGCTCGAGGACTTCATCGTCGGCGACGCCCGCTCGCTATGGGTCGTGAGCGGCGCCCTGATCGCCGTCGGCGTGGCCATGGCGGTCATCGACGCCCGGGCCCGCAACGTCCGCATGCTCGACGACCTCGGGCTGGTCGACGCGCTGCTCATCGGCGGTGCCCAGGCGCTGGCCCTGATCCCGGGCGTGTCGCGCTCCGGCGCCACGATCTGCTGCGCCCTGCTGCTCGGCCTGCGCCGCACCGAGGCGGCCCGCTTCTCGTTCCTGATGAGCATCCCGGCGGTCGCCGGCGCCGGCATCTTCAAGATGAGCGACGCCATCGACGAGCTGGGCGCCGCCGCCGTGCCGTCGCTGGTGGTGGGGACGATCGTCGCCGGCATCACCGGCTACGCGTCGATCGCGTGGCTGATGCGCTTCCTCGGCAGTCGCCGGCTGGTCGGGTTCGCCGCCTACCGCGTCGCGCTCGGTGTGCTGCTGGTCGCATTGCTCGGCGCCGGTGCGCTGTCGCCGTTTGCGGGCGTGTGAGCCATCGCTCACGCTGTGAACAGGCGCGCGCGACCGACGTCGAAAACCGCACCCGTAACCCGTCTGCCAGGTCGATCCCTGGTAACGTCGGACCGTCATGCAGGGGACGCGACCCATGAAATCTCTCAAGCCTTGGGCCTACTTGGTCGGTTTCGTGGCGCTGTGCGCCGTGCTGATGGCGGCCGCGCCGATCACCGCGATCAGTGACGCCAGCGCCCAGAGCCACCCGCGGCTCGCCAAGAAGGGCAAGTACAAGATCCGGATCGACTCGGCGCCGCCGGGCGCCACCGTCTACATCGATCGCAAGGAGCTGGGGCCGGTCGGCACGACGCCGTGGGCGGCCACGGTCCTCAACGGCGACTACCTGGTCATCCTCGAGCTCGAGGGCTATCAGCCGGCGCAGAAGAACGTGAAGGTGGCGCGCACCCGGACGCTGCAGGAGACGTTCATCCCGCTCATCAAGAAGCTGGATCCGCCGCGCATCGACGTGCGCGCCGACGCCGACAAGAACGTGTTTGGCGCCAGCGTCTTTCTGGACGGCCAGAACCAGGGCTCGGCGCCGGTGCTGCTGACCACCGACGCCGGTCGCCACCTGATCGAGATCAAGAAGGACGGCTTCGAGCCGTTCTCGACCTGGGTCGACTCCAAGGAGAACGAAAAAGTCTCGCTGACCCCGTTCCTCAAGGAGGTGGCGAAGGTGAAGACCGGCACGCTGGTCGTCGACGCCGATGTTCCCGATGCCGAGGTGCTGCTCGACGGCAACAAGGTCGCCGGCACGACGCCGGTGTTCATCACCGACGTCATCGAGGGCCTGCACGTGGTCGAGGTGCGCAAGGAGCCGGCGGTGCCGTGGAAGCAGACCGTCCAGGTCATCTCCGGCACCCAGGTCAAGGTGCGCGCCGAGCTCAAGGCCACGATCGGGGGCCAGGGCGGCGTCATCCGCGTGCTGTCCAACGTCGCCGGCGCCAAGGTGTTCCTCGACGGTACCGACATGGGCGCGGTGCCGATCGACATCAAGGACGTCAAGACCGGCGAGCACGTGCTCGAGGTCAAGGCGCCGGGCTACCAGGCGCGTGAGGAACGGGTCACGATCAACGCCGGCCAGTCGGTCATCCTCAAGCTCGACCTCAACCCCGAGGCTGGCAAGGGCGACACCGGGACGCTCAAGGTGGTGTCGGCGGTGCCCGACGCCGACGTCTACATCGATGGCGCGGCCATCGGCAAGGTGCCCCAGGAGAAGGCGGTCTCGCGCGGCGACCACTTCGTCGTCGTCAAGCTCGCCGGCTTCAAGTCCTTCGAGCAGAAGGTGCGCATCGAGCCCGGGCAGACGCTGACGGTGTCGGCCGAGCTCAAGGCGGTGGGGCGACTGCGCATCATCAGCAACCCGGCCGGCGCCGAGGTGCTCATCAACGGCATGCCGCACGGCGTGACGCCGCTCGATCTCGACGAGGCCGAGGTCGGCACGACCATCGTCCGCGTCGTCAAGGCTGGCTATCAGATCCACGAGGAGACGATCACCCTCGAGGCCGGCAAGCCCGGGATGGTGAACGCGAACCTCAAGGTCGAGGGGCTGTCCGACGACCAGCTGGCCGCCGAGCAGCGCGGCCTGGCGTCGTTCGGTGCCCGCACCTTGCCGCGCGGTCGCTCGACCGTCGACTTCGGCATCGGGTACCCGTACTTCCTCGAGACCCGCATCAACGTCGGCGCCGGCAAGATGGGCGGCTTCGGATTCGATGCCGGCGTCGGGGTGCGCTCGATGGGCTCGCGGTCGGAGATCGGCCTCGGCATTCGCCTCATGCTGGTCGACAAGGATCCGTTCTCGGCCGGCGTGTTCGGCGACCTGTGGTGGGGTTCGCGACTCATCGATGACAGCAAGCGCAACGGGCTCACGCTCAACGCCGGCGGCGTGGCGTCGCTGACCGCGTTCACGCGGGTCACGGTGAGCGGCCGCATGTACCTGAACGCCTGGAGCGACCGTCACTGCCCGGAGCTGACGGCGGCCAACGAGTTCGACGGTACGCCGACCGAGACCTGCGCCGCGCACCGCGCCGGCACCCTGAGCACCGCCGACATGGAGCGGGTGACCGATCTGACCGAGCTGTCGGGCAACGACCTCTACAACTCGCGCGAGGGCGGCTTGCGGCTCATGACCAGCGTCATCGCCGAGGTCGCCATCAAGCAACGCTGGAACATCTGGTTCGTGCTCGACGGCGCGCCGTTCCAGAGCGAGCGGGCGCTGTACACCGACCTGTTCTCGGCGCCGCTGTTCAACAGCGACTTCGGCACCTACGGCCGGATCGGCGCCACCTACAAGTTCTGACCGCCGCGGCGGGCGCGGTCAGACGCGCGTCAGGCGCGCGTCAAACGCCACTGCGCTTGCGGATCGACGACGCGGTGGCGTCGTCGATCTGCAGCGCGATCTGCAGCCGCTCGAGAAAGATCCGCTCGGCGGCGGCGACCTCCTCGTCCATGGCCACCACGCCGAGCGCGGCGGCGAAGATGTTGACGCGTTCGGCGGTCGGGATCTGCGACACGTTGACGTCGTCGAGCTCGACCTTCTTGCCCAGCCAGCCGACGGCGGTCGCCCGCTCCTCGTCGCTGAGCTTGGCGATGTTGATCACCGCCTTCATCCCGGCCTCCTCGGCCTCCGTGATCACGCCATCGGCCCACGCCGCGGCGATCCACACCTCGAGCGCGAGCAAGACCTGCGGGTTGTGGTCGGACATGCCGGCACTACAGCACGTCTCCGGGCCGCGATCAGCGCGGCTGGCGGGCGAAGAAGCTGATCGTCGGGCCGCCCGGGATGGCGGTCTCGTGGGCGAGCTCGAAGCCGACCCGACGGTAGAAGGAGTGATTCTTGGGGTTGGTGGTCTCGAGCCAGGCCAGGGTCCGGTCGTGGTCGCAGCGAGCCAGGGTCGGCGCCATCACCGCGACGCCGAGTCCTCGACCCTGGTGCGCCGGGTCGACGCCGAGGATGGCCAGGTAGTGATGCGGCTCCGAGGGCGTGGCCGCGCTCATGGCGCGGAACAGGCGGATCCCGGCCGGCACCCGCCGGCCGAGCAGCCACGCCAGCCGCGGCGCGACCCGCAACATCGTCAAGGCCGGCACGTCGTGTGCGCCCGGCGGCGCCCACACCGCCGCCGCGCCGCCGGGCATCACCAGCGACGCGCCGTGGGCCACGTACGCGCGATCGATCATGAGCCGTAGCATCCGGGTCATGCGCACCAGCCGCGGTCCGGGGTCCGGGAAGATGTGGATCCAGCCCGGGTCGTCGGCGAGCGCGCGGGCCAGCACCGCGGCGGCGTCGGCCACGCCGCTGCGCTCGAGTCGCGCCGGCGCCGGGGTGGTCATCAGCGCGACTCGACCGCGACCGTCGGCGCCGGGTGCGGCGACGACAGGTACGCCTCGGCGCCAGCGTCGGCGACCAGGGTCGCCTTGAAGAACGCGGTCACGTAGGCGGCCGCGATGCCGCGGCCGGTGGCGGCGTCGAGATACGTGAACGGCTGACCGTCGGTCTGGCGCTCGTCGGCGCCACAGCCGGGCGCGAAGCCCGGCACCACGCCGACCAGGTCGGACACCGACCAGTGGCCGGCGTCGGCGACCTCGATCTTCCACGCCGGGCTGGTGGCGCGCTCGAAGTTGCCGCGGATGAGGCCGTTGCCCAGCTCGCTGATCGAGTTGTCCTCGCGCGCGACCAGGAAGCCGAGCGGCGCCGCGATCGACGTGATCGTCACCCCGGGCAAGAGCGGGTTCTCCATCGGGGCGGCGAGCGCGAACGCGGCCCCGACCCCGAAGCGCTGCGCGTACAGGCCGGCGGTGACCGCACCGAAGCTGTGCCCGAAGACGCCGGTGTGGGCGGGATCGATCACGGCGGCCATGGCGGCGAAGGCCGGGTCGAGTCGCACGCGGTCGAGGGCGAACGCGACGTCGGCGACCCGCAGCTCGAGCGTGCCGGCATCGAGCGGCAGGCCGGTGCTGGCGAGCCTGTCCCACAGCGTGTTGCCGCTGTGATCGACGGCGACCACCACGAAGCCATGGCTGGCCAGACGCTCGGCGATGGTCATGGCCGAGAAGCGCGTGCACTCGTGGCAATGTGAGAACGCGACCATCGGGTAGCTGCCCGCGGTCGGCGTCGCATCCGGCTGGGCCTGCGCGGTCCGGCTCGGACAGGCCGGATCGGCGGCGGCGAGCAGCCCGGCGTAGGTGCTCCGTCGCGGCTCGTCCTCGAACTGCTCGACGGTGAAGCCGCCGCTCGCCGCCGCGGCCGGATACCAGACCTGGATCGTCAGCGAGCGCTGGCGGGCGGCGTCGACCAGCGTGGCGCGCCGGGTGCCGACGCCGTGCTCACCCGCGGCCTCCACCGACAGATCGGGGACCGCGCCATCGTCGCCGCCGCAGGCGGTGACCGCACCCAGAAGCAACGCGAGCGCGAGGCAACGACGAGACGACGACATCGACCCGCATCCTACCGAAATCGGGGTGCGTGGGTCGCCGTGGTGCGCTAAACGGAGGGCGGTGTCCGGCTCGGTGGTCCTCGCCACGCACGATCTCTGCAAGCGCTACCGCCAGCGCACCGTCGTCGATCGGGTCTCGATCACCGTCGAGCGGGGCGACGTCTACGGGTTCCTCGGCCCCAACGGCGCCGGCAAGAGCACGACCCTGCGCATGCTGCTCGGCCTGGTCCGTCCGACCGCCGGCCGGATCGAGCTGCTCGGTCGCCCGGCTGGCGACCGCCGGGCCCTGGCCCGCATCGGCGCGATCGTCGAGGGACCAGCGCTCTACGGCTACCTGTCGGGCCGCGACAACCTCCGCATGCTGAGCGACCTGTCGGGCGGTGCGCCGGCGGCGCGCCTCGACGAGGTGCTCGATCGCGTCGACCTGCGCGATCGGGCGGCCGATCTGGTGCGCATCTACTCGCACGGCATGAAGCAGCGGCTGGCGATCGCGGCGGCGCTGCTGCCGCGGCCGGAGCTGATCATCCTCGACGAGCCCACCAACGGGCTCGACCCGATGGGGATCCGCGACATGCGGGCGCTGGTGCGCAGCCTGGCCGGCGACGACGGCATCACCGTGCTGCTGTCGTCGCACCTGCTGGCCGAGGTCGAGCAGGTGTGCAACCGCGGCGCGATCATCGCGCGCGGCGCGCGGCTGTGGGAAGGCGAGGTCGCCGAGTTGCTCGCCGGCCGGCGCCGCGTCCGCTTGCGGGCCCGGCCGATCGAGGCCGCGCGGGCGGTGGCCGCCAGCCTGGGCGTCGAGGCCCGCGAGGTCGAGCCCGGGTTGCTTCATGTCGGCCGCGACGGCGCGCACGGTGAGGTCACGCCGGCGGCCCTGGTCGCCCGGCTCGCCGCCGCCGGCGTCGAGGTCGACGAGATCGCCGACGAGGCGCCGACCCTCGAGGAGGTGTTCGTGTCGCTGGTGGAGCAGGCGGCGTGACGTTCATCCGGCTCCTGCGCTGGGAGCTGTTCAAGCTCTACCGCCGGCCGTCGTCGTACATCGGCTTCGTCCTGTGCCTGCTGTTCTGCGCCGCGACGCTGTTCGGCTTCGGCTGGGCTCAGTACAAGGGCCGCGAGGTGCAGGGCCTCAAGCTCGATCCCAGCGTCTATCTCAACGGCCCGTTCTACGCCAACTTCGTCCTCAACATCGCCTTCTTCGCGCTCCTGCCCCTGGTGGTGGCGACCGTCGCCGGCAGCCAGCTCGCCGGTGAAGCCAAGGACGGCACGCTGCGCGCGTTGCTGGTCCGCCCGCCATCACGCACCGCGCTGTACCTGGCCAAGGCGGTGGCCAGCCTGCTGTGGATCGAGCTGACCATCGTCTTCCTGGTCGCGCTGGCGCTGCTGGTCGGCCACATCGCGTACGGCGGGGGTGACCTGCTGGTCTACATCTGGGAGTACAAGTCGGCCGGCTTCTGGAGCGTCGACGCCGCCGACTGGCCGGCGGTGTTCGCGCTGGCCGCGCTCGGTGCCGGGGTGGCGCTGGCGCTGGTGGCCGCGGTCGCGCTGTTGCTGTCGGCGATCACCGACAACCCGGTGGTGGCGCACGTCGGCACGCTCGGTGGCTTCTTCATCTCCTCGGTCCTGCAGCGGCTGCCCGACCAGCTCATGGGCCCCGGCTTCAAGGAGCTGTTGCCCACCACGCACATGAACTTCTGGCACGAGGTCTACCGGTGGGCCGATCCGGCCGGCGACGGCGTGAATCGCGGTCGGTTGCTGGAAGATCTGGCGTGGTGTGGCGGCCTGAGCGTGGCCTGTTTCGCCGGCGGGCTGTGGGTCTTCACGCGCCGCGACGTCACCTCGTAGGCGTGAACCGCGAGGCGTGCGATGATGACGCCGCATGCCCGCGTTGCCGAGCCCAGGAGATCTCATCGGAGGTCGCTATCGGCTGCTCGAGATCGCGGGCCGGGGCGGCATGGCCGACGTGTGGCGCGCCGAGGTCGAGGGTGACATGGGCTTCCGCCGCGTGGTCGCGGTCAAGCAGATGCACCCGGCGCTGGCCGAGCAGCCGAACTACGTCGACATGTTCGTCGAGGAGGCGCGGCTCGGCGCCGCGCTCGAGTCGCCCAACCTCGCCGAGGTCCGCGACTTCGTCGCCGAGGACGGCAACTTCTACATGGTGATGGAGTGGATCGAGGCGGTCGATCTCGGCACCTGGTCGCGCTGGCACTTCGACCGCGGTGAGGGTCCGCGCTGGGAGCTGGTGGCGGCGATCGGCGTCGGCATGCTGCGCGGGCTCGCCGCCGCCCACGAGCGCCACGGCCCCGACGGCAAGGTGCTGGCGGTGGTGCATCGCGACGTGTCGCCGCACAACATCCTGCTCACGACCCGCGGCATGGTGAAGGTGATCGACTTCGGCCTGGCGATGGCGTGGGACCGCGAGACCGAGACCACGGACCCCGGCGTGGTGAAGGGCAAGATGTCGTACCTGTCGCCGGAGATCGTGAATGGCCAGCGCCCGATCCCGGCCTCGGATCAGTTCGCGGTCGGCTCGGTGCTGTGGGAAGCGCTGGTCGGTCGCAAGCTGTTCGAGGGCCAGAACGACTACGAGACCTACACCCGGCTCCGCGAGTGCCAGGTCCAGCCGCTGCGGCCGCTGCGCTCCGATGTGCCGTCGGACTTCGCGGCCCTGATCCACCGCGCGCTGTCGCCGCGCCCCGAGCAGCGCTTCCCGAACACGCGCGAGTTCGCGCGCCAGATCGGGACCGCGCTCAAGAAGGTGCAGCTGCGCAAGGACCTGCACTCGGTGCTGGCCAAGTCGGTGAACGACCTGCGGGCGGCGATGGGGCTCGGCTACCGGACCGGCGATCTGTCGGCGCTGACCCCGATCGCCGAGCTGCGCGCCGAGGAGCCGGCCGCGCTCGGCGAGCGCCTGCGTGGCCTGCGCCACCGCCTGCCCGGCATCTTCGGCCGCAAGAAGGCGTGAGTGCCCAGGCGTCCGTCGGACCTGGTTCGCGCTGACGAGGCGCCGGCCGGATGTCTGGCTAGCCGCGCCGCTGGCGCCGCCGCTCGAGCTCGCGACGGCGATGAGCGGCGAGCCGCGCCGCCGGCGTGGGGTAGCGGCGCTGGAACCAGGCGATCAAGGCGCGCTCGTCGTCCGTCATGGGGGCGCGGATCCGAGCCTCGAACTCGTCGGCTGGCAGACGCCGCTCCTCCTCCGCGCGCCATCGCGCCGCCAGCTGCGGCGACGCCGGGACCAGCTTGGTCACGACCCAGCCGCTCCGCGCCGGAGATCTTCGAGCATCCGGATGTCGTCGGCGTCGCGAGGGCGGGCTCCGAAGCGCTTGGTGAGGATGAGGTCGTCCAGGCTGGGGGCGGCCACCGTGATCTCCGGCGCGACCTGGAGCTGCTGCCGTCGCGGCCAGAGGTCGGAGAACTGAACCATGAGGCCGTCGATGGTCGACACGCCGCGAGCGACGACGACGTCGACATGCTCGTCGTTCTCGAGCGCGTATCGGCCGATCCCGCGCGCCTCGTCCGGAGATCGGTTGGGGATGAGGCCGAATGGCGCCAGCGCAGCGTTGAATGCGGCGGAGTCGTCGGCGTGGATCCAGAAGTCGTAGTCGCTCGTCATGACCGGTAGCCCGAGCGCGATGAGCGCGCGGCGGCCGATCAGGAGCGCGCGCACCCCACTCGCCGCGATGGCGGCGAAGAACGCCGCTTCGTCGAACTCACTGGCCTGCACCCGCCAACGATAACACGGGCTCAGTTGGCGTCGGTCGCGACCTCGTGCGCCGGCGGCATCGTGATCCTCGGCGTCGGCTCGCCGGTGGCGACGCGGCTGCGGCGGTCGTTCTCGAGCTGGGCGGCATCGGCGTAGCGGTAGAGGTCGCTCATCAGGTCGTTGGCGAGATCGGGCGCGTAGGTGCCGACCAGCTTCGAGCTCAGGGCGGCGAGCTTGTCGTCCTGATACCAGACGTTGTTGCGGCGCGTACCCTGCACCGCGCGGCGGGTGGTGAACATGAGCGTACCGGTCTTGACGTCGAACATCGTGGCCTCGATGTAGCCGTAGACCTCGTGCTGCTGACCGGGCAGGAACAGCGCGCCGACCGCGGTGGCGTAGCCCCAGGCCCAGCGGTTGGCCTTCTTCTTGGTGGCGATCACCTCGCGGTAGAGCACGACGTAGCGCAGCCGGTAGCGGACCGCGATCTCGCGCAGCGCCTCCATGCCCAGCGCGCCCGACGGGATGGGCATGGTCTCGGTGACCAGCGAGAACGGCTCGGTGCCGCGCAGCTTGCGCACGAACGGCGCCACGCCGGCCGGCACGTGGTAGTCAGGGCTGGGGCCACGCCAGTCGGCGGCGGTCAGCACCGGGATGACGCCGACGCGCGCCGGCAACTCGAGCTCGATCGGTGCGGCCAGGATCTTCTGCAGCGCGTCCTCGGTGAGCTGGCCCTGCGGGTCACGCGCGAACAGCGAGCGGTCGAGCGGCGGCGGCGTGGGCTGGGCGGCGGCGGGCGCCTCGGCCATGCGGGCCGACGCCATGTGCATCTTGCCGCCGGCACAGCCGGCGAGGGTGAGGACGGCGAGGGTGAGGCAGACCGATGGCACGGCGAGGCGGATGCGGGTCATCACGGCAGGCTCCTTTGGCGCCGGGACGTCGACGCCGTTACGCCCGGAAGAACGCACCGGTCGCGTCGGACTTACACGCGTCTGCCACCACCCCGGGCCGGCCGGCGGTCAGGCGGGTCGGCGGCGATCAGCCGGCATGGGGCGGGCGGGCGACGAAGGTGTCGTCGAGCGAGCCGCCGGCAGCCGGATCGGCGCGCCGCTCGACCTCGGGCGGCAGGGTTCCGGCCAGGGCGCGCGCGAGATCGGCGGCGAAGGCGGTGACGGTGCGGTAGCGCCGCGATGGCGAGCGCGCCATGGCCAGCGCGATGACGGCGTCGATGGCGGATCCGAGATCGGGGGCGTGCTGGCTCGGCCGTGGCGTCGGCCGTTCGCCGCTGCCGCTGGCGCTGCCGCTGATGGCGCTCTCGGTCGGCCGCTCGCCGGTCAGGATCTGGAAGGCCACCACGCCCAGGGCGTACACGTCGGCCTCGGGCCCGACCGCGTCGGCGCCGGCCTCGGCCATCTCCGGCGCCATGTAGCCACGGGTGCCGAGCACGGCCGCGGTGTGGGTCAGCGAGTCTTGATCATCGTCGGAGCGAGCCACGCCGAAATCGAGGACCCGCACCGAGCCGTCGTCGAGCAGGAACAGGTTGTGGGGCTTGAGATCGCGGTGGACGATGCCGGCCTTGTGGATCACCTCGACGGCGCCGCACACCGCGAGCAGGAGCGCACCGGCCTCGTCGAGCGGCAGGCGGCGGCGACGGCGCAGCCGGGCCGCCAGGTCCTCGCCGTCGAGGTAGTCGAGCACCACCACGCGCTCGCCGGGGCCGGCGAGGTGGACCTCGCGAACCGTCGCGGTGACCGACGCCGGCAGGCGAGCGGCGAGCTTGGCCTCGCGGCGCACCCGGGCCAGCAGGTGCTGGTCGTCGACCAGGTGCGGATGCACGACCTTCACGGCGACCGCCGCGGCGGTCGGTTCGCCGGCGCGCGTGCCGCGGTAGACCTCGGCCATGCCGCCGCGGCCGATGACGTCGTCGAGCAGGAAGCCCGCGACGACCTGGCCGCTCAGGCGGCCTTCGCGAGCGCCCTCGGTGGCCGCGGCGAGGCGTCGCTCGGCGGTCATCAGCGCCCGCTCGGTGTGGCGCAGGGTCGCGACCAGGAGGTTGGCGCCCAGCCACGTCATCACGTAGACGCTGGCGATCGAGAGGATCACCGACGCGCGGATCGTGGCGGCGTCGTAGACCGGGCCGGGCGCGGCGCGGAACAACGGCACCCGCTCGAGGACACCGAGCTCCTCGAGCGCGAACGCGCCGCCGTGCAGGGCGAGCAGGAGCGCCAGGCTGATCACGCCCAGCGACCACGACAGCAGCGCGCGGTGGGCGGCGACCAGCATGGCGCCGGCGACCATGAAGTAGCTCGACAGGGTACCGGTGACCTGGATCCACACCACCACCGACAGCTGCGCCAGGGCCATGCCGGCCACGATCGACAGCGGGCCGATCGGGCGGCCGGCATGGCGGCGGCCCATCGCGTACAGCACGGCGAGGACGGGCAGGTTGATCGCCGCGAAGGCGTCGAGCGTGCGAGCGTCGATGTGCGGCTCGGCGCGCAGGCCGAGCCAGAGGCCGACGTCGATCAGGAAGGCGAGGGTCGCGATGATGCGCGCCAGCGCCCAGAAGCCACGCATGCGGGCGGCGTCGAGCGGCTCGTCGGCCGCCGGGCGGATCGCCGCGCGCATCACGAGCGTGCGCCAGACCTGCGCGGTCTCCCCCATGACCTCAGCCTACCAAGCCGTCACGGCGTGCGGGTGTACGTCAGCACCAGGTCGCCCTGCTCGAGCGCGATGCCGGTCGCCGGCCCGCTCGCCGGCAGGTCGAACGTCAGCTTGATCCTGCTGCCCCGATCGTAGAACGCGCCGCCCTCGATCGGCGTCAGCGTGACCGCGTCCTGGCCGTTCGGCTTGCTCGACAGGCCGCCCTCGACCGCGCTGATCTCGACGGTCAGGATGCTGTCGATCAGGTCCTGCGGCGCGCCCAGATCCTTGAGTGTGGTCTTGCTCGGGTCGGTGAGCTCGTAGGTCCCGGTCCCGCGCGCTACCAGCGCCGGATCGAGGGCGCCCTTCGCCAGGGCGGCGATCGGCTCGAGCTTGGCTCCGAACGCCGCCTCGACGGCGGCCTTGCCCACCGGATCGGTGTCGACGTCGATCACGTTGGCGAACACCACCACCACCAGATCGGCATCCGGCACCCGCCAGTACATGGCGCGGAAGCCGTCGATACCGCCGTTGTGCCAGACCGTGTGGTGGCCGGCGACCTCGGCGTTCACCCAGCCGTACGCGTAGTCGTCCTTCTCGGCACGATAGAGGCGCGTGCGCGACGCGGCGGTCAGGATCGCGTCTCCGGACAGCGCACGGTGCCACTTCACCATGTCACTGGCGCTCGAACGGACGGCACCGGCGGCGAACGCCAGCGACAGATCGATCGGGTCGGCGGCGACCAGCGCGTCGCCCTTGATCTGATAGCCCAGTGCCCGATCGGGAGCCCCGATCGCGTCGTCAGCGGCGGTGCGGGTCATGCCCGCGGGAACGAACAGCTCGTCCTTGACGTACGCGGTCCAGCTCTTGCCGCTCGCCTTCTCGATGATGGCGCCGAGCACGGCGTAGCCGGAGTTCGAGTAGGCGAACTTGGTCCCCGGTGCGAAGTCGAGCGGCTGGTCCCAGAACGTCTCGAGCAGCGCGCGCGTGGTCCAGTGCTCGGCCTTGCGCTGCTCGATCTCGGGGAACGAGGTGTAGTTCGGCAGCCCTGCGGTGTGGGTGAGGAGCTGGTGGATGGTCACCTCCTTGCCCGGTCCCGGGTACTCGGGCAGATGCCGCTTCACGGGGTCGTTCACCGACAGCTTGCCGGCCTGCTCGAGCGTGAGGATCGCAGCCGCGGTGAACTGCTTGGTCACCGAGCCGATGCGGAACGTGGTGTCGGCGGTGGCGGCGCGGTTGGCGACCCGATCTGCGAGTCCGAACGCGCGGGCATAGATCGGCTGGTCGTGCTGCGCGACCAGGACGTAGCCGTTGAACTTGCTGGTCTCACCCCAGCCGGCGCCGATGCTCTCGATGTAGGGCGTCAGCTGCGCCTCGAGATTGGCTGGCTGAACACCGAGATCGCCGACCGCGGCGTGCGGCGTGGTGGTGGTCGGCGCTGGCGAGCCGCAGGCGGCGACGCCGGCGACGACGATCAGTGAGATCAGGCGCTGGCCCATGGCCTCGTGTAGCACGCCGCCGCCCGATGATGACTCAGGCGGCGCGCGAGACCGCGATGGCGGCCGGCGCCACCGGCGCGAAGCGCAGGCGCCGCGCGCTGGCGAAGACGCCGGCCGGGCCGGGTCGGGCCGGCGGCGTCTGCAGCGTGGCCATGGCGGCCAGGAGGATGGTGGGATCGATCGTTCGCATTCGGATGGCTCGAGGATGGACGTGGAGGGTGGATGCCGTGTGTAGGTCTCCGGCCGCCGTCGCGCAAGTGGCAACGACGCGGTCGAATCCGGCACAGAACGGAACCCGGCGCGCAGGTGCCCGCATTCCCGGCTGGCCACTCCGGTAGCCACTCACGCGGTCAGCAGCAGTCAGGGCACCAGCTGGCGCAGGTGCCACGCCGTCAGCTGGGTCCGGCGATCGGCTTCGTCCTGGGCGCGGCGAAGGTGGTTCGCCATCTGCGCCGCGGTCAGCAGCAACGCGAGATTGGCGCCGATCAGCAGCACCAGCGTGCCCACCGGATCGCTGCCGATCACCCACGAGCGAATGTGCAGCCCGCCGTCGTCGATCCAGAAGGTGCGCGGCAGCACGCCCGTCCACTCGAGCAGCAACGGGAGCATCATCGCGGTCGTGGTGCACGCGATGATCGGCGCGGCCGCCTTGCGCGTCGGTGAGCCGAGAAACGTGAGCGCCGACGCGGTGGCCAGACCCGGCGTGGTCATGAGCGGACTGAAGAACACCGAGCTGAGGACGACCATCGCCCCGTCGGAGGCCAGGGCCAGGTAGATCCACGCGCCGGCCAGCCGGTCGCGCCGCGACATCGCGAACGTGAAGCCGGCGTTGAACAGCGCCATCGCACCGACGACCAGCGGCATGGTCCAGTCCTTGACGCCGACCCACAACAGGCCCGGCAACAGCAGCACGTAGGCGAGGTAGGCGACGGTTCCGGCGCGCAGGTATCGCTTGCCGGTCTCGATGCGGGTGTGGTCGATCGCCGCCGTCACCTCGATCGGCGTCTCGGCCGGCGGCTCGAGGAGCAGGCGACCGATCAGCGTGGCGGCGTCGCCGTGGTTGGGATCGAGCGCCAGGGCCCGCCCGGCCTCGCGCATCGCGTCTTCGCGGCGACCGTGCTCGAGGTGCACCGCGGCGGCGGCGGCCAGCTCGGCGGCCAGCTCGCGGCGGCGGGCCAGATCGCGATCGCCGTCGAGGTAGCGCTGGATGGCGGCGTGGACGGCGGCGGCGGAGGCCATGCGCTCGGCGGCGGAGGGCGCGGTGGCGTGGGCGCAGGCATCGTCGAGCTCGGGCGGCACGTCGCGATCGGGCCGGCGCTGCGCCGGGCGACCGGCCACCGCATCCTCGGCGGCGGCCAGGGCGGCGACGCCGCGCGGCAGCATCGACTCGAGGGTCAGGATCTCGAACAGGATGCACCCGAGCGCGTAGACGTCGACGCGGTGATCGATGACGCCGCCGCGGGCCTGCTCGGGCGCCATGTAGCCCGGCGTGCCGAGCACCGAGCCGGCGGCGGTCTCGCCGACCACCGAGTCGAGGGTGTCGAGATCGGTGCGCTGGATGCCGGCGCCCGAGGTCGGCTCGTCGTCGCCGATCTTGGCGATGCCCCAGTCGAGCACGTAGACCTCGCCGAAGTCGCCGAGCATGACGTTGTGGGGCTTGAGATCGCGATGGACGACGCCGCGGGTGTGGGCGAACTCGACGGCGAGGCTGAGCTCGGCGAGCCGCGCCAGCAGCGCCCGCCGCGGCCAGCGAGCGAGGGCGTCGCGATCGCCGGCGCGGTGGCGGGCCAGGATCTCGGCCAGCGTGGTGCCGGCCAGCTTCTTCATCGCGAAGTACGGCACGCCGCGGTCGTCGAAGCCGAGGTCGTGGACCGGCACCACCGCCGGGTGATCGAGGCGGCCCTGGACGCGGGCCTCGCGCAGGAACCGACCGACCGCCTCCATCCGGGGCGTCCCCTCGCCGCTGATCAGGGTCTTGATGGCGACGTCGCGGCCGACCCGTTCGTCGCGCGCGACCCGGACCTCACCCATGCCGCCGCGACCGAGCAGCGCGCCGAGGGCATAGCGGTGGGCCCCGTAGACGGTGGTGCCGGAGCCGGGGCCGCTGCCGTGGAGTGGTGCGGTCGCGACGTCGGCGGGTGTCACCGCCACGCCCGGGCTGGCGTCAGCGACGGTCGGCGCGGTCGCGGCGTCGTGCGGGCTGCCCACCACCGCAGCCTACCCCGATTGATCTCCGCGCGCGCGAGCCGTAAGGTGCCGTCGATGAAGCTGGCGACTCTCCGTGACGGTTCCCGCGACGGCCGGCTGCTGGTCGTCCGCGCCGACGGTCAGGCGGCGTCGCCGTCGCCTTCGCCCTGGCGCACCCTGCAGGCCGCCCTCGACGACTGGGACACCGCGCTGCCGGTGCTGCGCGGCCTGGCCGCCGAGCTCGACCGCGGCGCGCTCGACGGCCTCGCCGTCGAGCCGGAGCGGTTGATGGCGCCGCTACCGCGCGCCTACGAGTGGGTCGACGGCTCGGCGTACCTCAACCACGTCATCCTGGTGCGCAAGGCGCGCGGCGCCGAGCCCCCCGACACCCTGCGCACCGACCCGCTGGTCTACCAGGGCGGCTCGGGTGATCTGCTGGCGCCCCGCGAACCGATCACCCTGCACGATCCGGCCTGGGGCCTCGACTACGAGTCGGAGGTGGTCGTGATCCTCGGTGACACCCCGCTCGGCACCGCCGCTGCCGCCGCCGAGGCGTGCGTGCGCCTGGTGATGGTCGCCAACGACGTCACCTTGCGCAACCTGGTCCCGGCCGAGCTGGCCAAGGGCTTCGGGTTCTTCCAGAGCAAGCCCGCGACCGCGTTCGCGCCGTTCGCGGTCACGCCCGACGAGCTGGGTGCGGCGTGGGATGGTGGCCGGCTCCACGCGCGGGTGCGCTCGACCTACAATGGCGCGCTGATCGGCGACTGCGACAGCGGCCCCGAGATGCACTTCTCCTTCCACGACCTGATCGCCTACGTCACGAAGACGCGGCGCTTCACCGCCGGCACCCTGCTCGGCAGCGGCACGGTCTCCAACGCCGAGCGCGCCCGCGGCGTGTCGTGTCTGGCCGAGCGCCGCATGATCGAGATCATCGAGGGCGGCAAGCCGACGACCCCGTTCATGAAGGTCGGCGATACCATCGAGATCGAGGCGGTCTTGCCCGACGGCAGCAGCCCGTTCGGCGTCATCTGTCAGCGCGTGGTCGGGCCCGCGCTCGAGTCGCGCGGCCAGCCACGGAGCGCGCCGTGAGGCTGCGCCTGCACAACTACTGGCGCAGCTCGGCCAGCTATCGGGTCCGCATCGCGCTCGGCCTCAAGGGGCTGGCATGGGAGTACGTCGCCGTCGACATCCTCAAGGGCGGCAGCGCCGGCGCTGGCGGCCAGCACGACCTTGGCTACCGGGCCAAGAACCCGATGGCGCAGGTGCCGACGCTCGAGGTGATCGAGGACGATGGCCAGGTTCACCTCCTGACCCAGTCGCTGCCGATCATCGAGTACCTCGACGAGCGGTTCGCCGCCCCGCCGCTGTTGCCGCCCGGTGTGGCCGGTCGCGAGGCTCGGGCCCAGGTCCGCGCGCTCGCCGAGATGGTCAACTCGGGCATCCAGCCGCTGCAGAACCTGTCGACCACCCTCCAGGTGCAGGCCCTCGGCGGCGACGACAAGGTGTGGGTCAAGGGGTTCATCGCCCGCGGCCTGGCCGCCCTCGAGGCCGCGGTCGCCGGCAGCGCGGGACGGTACTGCGTCGGTGATGAGCCGACCATCGCCGACTGCTGCCTGGTGCCGCAGATCTACTCGGCGCATCGCTTCGGCGTCGACCCGGCCGGGTTCCCGCGCCTGGCGGCCATCGCCGCCGCCTGCGACCAGCTGCCGGCGTTCGCTGCCGCCCACCCTGATCGTCAGCCCGACGCCGTGCTCCCCCGCTAGCCGATCGCCACCGCACAGAAGGTCCCCATGGCCAAGCTCGCCCCCCTCGGCATCCAGCGCATCGAAGGCATCCACTGGTACGTGCACGATCTGGCGCGCAGCCGGGCGTTCTACGTCGATCGACTCGACCTCGCCGAGACCTGGCGCTCGACGCCCGCGCTCGAGGCGACCGGCCGGCAGCGCTCGGTGGCCTTCACCGCCGCCGACGTCAACATCGTGTGCTCGACGCCGCTCGATCGAAGCAGCCGGGCCGGCCGCTTCCTGGCCAAGCACCCCGACGGAGTCGGCACGTTGATCTTCGCGATCGAGGACGCCGAGCGCACCTTCAAGTTGCTCGAGGAGCGCGGTGGCACGCCGATCGACGAGGTCCAGACCTTCACCGATGACGGCGGCACGCTGCGCCAGTTCTCGATCACGACCCCGTTCGGCGACACCACCTTCCGCTTCCGCGAGCGGCGCGGCTTCCGCAGCTTGTATCCGGGCGCCGAAGCGGTGCCGCCGCCGGCCCCGGCGGCGACCAACCGCTACGGTTTCCAGGCCATCGATCACGTCACGTCGAACTTCCAGACCATGAAGCCGGCGCTGCTGTGGATGGAGCACGTGCTCGGCCTCGAGCAGCTGTGGGAGGTCGAGTTCCACACCGTCGACATCGATCCGGACCGCGCCACCGGCTCGGGGCTCAAGTCGATCGTGATGTGGGATCCGGCCAGCGGGGTGAAGTTCGCCAACAACGAGCCGTCGCGTCCGTTCTTCAAGGCGTCGCAGATCAACATCTTCAACGAGGAGCTGCGGGGTGACGGCGTGCAGCACGTCGCGCTCGCGATCGGCGATATCGTCGGTGGCGTCCGCGGCTTGCGGGCCTCGGGCGTCAGCTTCATGCCGACGCCGGGTGCGTACTACGACATGTTGCCCGAGCGCATCGCGAAGACCGGGATCGGCGCCATCGACGAGGAGCTCGCGACCCTGCGCGACCTCGGCATCCTGGTCGACGGCGATCATCACCACGCCTACATGCTGCAGATCTTCTTGAAGGAAGGGGCTGGGCTGTACGGCGACTCCACGGCCGGGCCGTTCTTCTACGAGATCATCCAGCGTAAGGGCGACCGCGGCTTTGGCGCCGGCAACTTCCGCGCCCTGTTCGAGAGCATCGAGCGCGAGCAGCTCGGTGCCGGCGGGAAGCGCTAGCCGTGCTCGACCGCGTCGCGCGCGGCGATCTGCCGCGCAAGCACCACACCCAGCTGCGCGGGCCGGGCGGCGAGCTGCGCTACGAGGAGTGCTTCACCCGCGACGGGTTCGACGGCCCGTACACCATCCTCTACCACCAGCGGCGGCCGCATCTGCAGCGCCCCGCCGAGGTCAAGCACGGCTGGGCGGCACCGGCGGTCGGCACCGCCGACCTGCGCGCGCTGGCCAAGCGTCACTATCACAGCGGCGAGGTCGGCCGCGGCGGGGCGCCGATCGACGCCTTCGTGCCGTTGCTGTCGAACTCCGACCTGTGCGCCGGCGTCGCGTTCCCCGATCGTGCCGATCCGGTCTACGTCGCCAACGGCGACGGCGACCTGCTGGTGTACGTGCACCAGGGCGGTGGGCTGCTGCGCAGCATCCTCGGTGATCTGCGCTTCCAGCAGGGCGACTACGTCTGCGTCCCGCGCGCGATGCTGCACCGCTTCATGCCCGACGACGGGCCGCAGCACTGGTTCTGGCTCGAGGTCGACGATCTGCACCTGCTCGCGCAGTGGCGCAATCCGGTCGGCCAGCTGCGCATGGACGCACCGTACTGCCACCGCGACTTCCGGCGCCCCGAGCTGTCCGCGCCGCTCGACGAGGGACTGCGCGAGCTGGCGGTCAAGCGCGGCGGTCGCTGGCACGGCTTCACCGTCGACGAGTCGCCGCTCGACGTGGTCGGCTGGGACGGCACGGTGTACCCGTGGGCGTTCCCGATCCTCGCCTTCCAGCCCCGGGTGTCGTCGGTGCACTTGCCGCCGACCTGGCACGGCACGTTCGGTGCTCGCGGCGCGCTGATCTGCAGCTTCGTGCCCCGATTGCTCGACTTCGCGCCCGACGCCATCCCGTGTCCGTACCCGCACAGCTCGCCGTCCTGTGACGAGATCCTCTTCTACTGCGACGGCAACTTCACGTCGCGCAAGGGGGTGGGACCGGGCAGCGTCTCGCACCATCCGGCCGGCATCCCGCATGGGCCGCACCCCGGCAGCTACGAGGCGTCGATCGGCGCCACGCGCACCGACGAGCTGGCGGTGATGGTCGACACGTTGCGGCCGCTGGTCGCGACCCGAGCCGCGATCGCCGTGGAGGACGCGGGCTACATGGCGTCATTCCTGTAGCTCGTGCCGGTGCGGCGCGCGCGGCCCATGTCTCAGGGGACATGACGCAAGTGTGCGAGCGGTCGTGGTGCTCACCTGGATCCGTGCTTGCAGACCAGGTCGGGATGATGCCCGCCCTGCCTCCGTCTCACGAGAGGATGTCGTCGCCGGGGGGCGCACGCCAGCTCGGCCGCTACCGCCTCCTCCGCCACCTGGCCACCGGGGGCATGGCGGAGATCTGGCTGGCGTCGATCGACAACGCCCGGCGCCCCGACTCCGGGCCGTTCCGGTTCTCGTGTCCGGACCACGCGGTCATCAAGGTGATCGCGCCGGAGCGGGTCAACGACCGGACCTTCGTCCAGATGTTCCTCGACGAGGCCCGGGTGGCGGCGACGCTGTACCACCCCAACATCGCGCAGCTCTACGAGGTCGGCCGCGATGCCGATACGTACTTCCACGCCATCGAGTACATCCACGGCGAGAACGTCCGCGCGGCCATCGAGCGCTCGTTGATCGTCCGCAAGCCGACCCCGATCGCGGCCACCGTCGCGATCGGCCGCGCCGTGGCGGCCGCGCTCCACTACGCCCACGACCGCAACGGCGCCACCGGCGAGCCGCTCGAGATCGTGCACCGCGACGTCACGCCATCGAACATCATGATCGGCTGGGACGGCGTCGTGAAGCTGGTCGACTTCGGGGTCGCGCTGGCCGCGGGTCGGGCGGCGCAGACTCGAACCGGCGTGGTCAAGGGCAAGCTCGCGTACATGTCGCCCGAGCAGTGCCGCGGCTTGAAGGTCGACCGTCGTGCCGACGTGTTCGCGCTCGGCGTGGTCCTGTACGAGGTCTCGCTGCAGCGGCGCGCCTTCCGCGGCGACACCGAGTACCAGACCATGGAGCGCATCGTCGGCGGCCACATCACGCCACCGACCAAGGTGAGGCCGGACTATCCGCCGGCGCTCGAACGGATCGTGATGCGCGCGCTGGCTCCCGATCTCGCCCTGCGCTACCAGTCCGCCGCCGAGCTCGGCGCGGCCCTGGCCGAGTTCCAGGCCGCCAACCAGCTGGCCGACGGGCCGGTCGCGATGGCCGAGTACATGCGGACGCTGTTCGGCGCCCCGCCGGCGCCGGGCGATGACGTCGCGCCGGTCTCGCTCGACCTGCGCTCCGTGCGTTCGCCGTCACCCCCGCCGGGTGAAGACGGAAGCGGCGGCACCCGCGAGGCCCCCACGTTCCCTGCAGCTGGAGCCGCCGCCGCCCCGGCCGCAACCGCGGCCGTATACGTGGCCGCGACCGTGGCCGTGGCCGAACCCGCAGCCGTAGCCGTAGCCGTAGCCGCACCGGCAGCCGCGACGCGTTCCCGAACCGGGGTGGTGATCGGCGCCATCCTGGCCGTCAGCGCTGCGATGGCGGCGGTGGTCGTGATGGCGGGCGGTAGTTCCCCGCCATCGCTGGCAGCGGCGGCGCCGCCACCCCAACCGGAAGCGCTCATGCCGGCGCGGCCGCCGCCGCGGCCCGAGGTGGTTGCTTCGCCGCCATCGGTGACCGAGCTCCCCACGGCGGCAGCAGCCACCGAGGCCGCGGTCGACGGCCGACCCAAGTCGGCGCGCCGGGCGGGGCGGGCGCGCCGCGTCGGGCCCGGCACCGTCGATCTGTCGGCCGGCCGATACTGAGCGGGAAGCCCGCCTTGACACGCACCGCCGCCGGATGAAACGCTCCCGATGATGCTCGTGCCCGGGGCGACAGTCCCGCAGCGCCTCGGGCGCTTCGAGATTCGCTCTCACCTCGCCTCGGGCGGGATGGCGGAGATCTACCTCGCCAGCTCGCCTCAGGAGCGCGATCCGGTGGTGGTCAAGGTCATCACGCGCGACCACGCCACCGATGAAAAGTTCATCCAGATGTTCCTCGATGAGGCGCGCCTGGTCGCGACGCTCAACCATCCCAACATCGCCCGCCTGCTGGAGGTCGGAAAGGACGGCCAGGTCTACTTCCTGGCCATGGAGTTCGTGCGCGGTGAGACGGTGCGCGCGATCCTGGAGACCGGCGCCCGCGCCCGACGTCCGATCCCGTACCCGGTCTTGCTCGGCATCGCCGCCAAGGTCGCGCTGGCGCTGCAGCACGCGCACGACCGCAAGGGGCTCAACGGCGTCCCGCTCGACATCGTCCACCGCGATGTCACGCCGTCCAACGTGATGGTCGGCCGGGACGGGGTGGTCAAGCTGCTCGACTTCGGGGTCGCGCGCGCCAAGGGCCGCTCCCAGGAGACGGTGTCGGGCACCGTGAAGGGCAAGTTTGCGTACATGGCGCCCGAGCAGTGCCTGGGCAAGAAGGTCGACCGCCGCGCCGACGTGTTCTCGCTCGGCATCCTGCTCTACGAGATGTCGACCTTGCGGCGCGCCTACCGCGCCGAGACCGACTACGACACCCTCACCAAGATCGTGAAGGGCGAGATCGCGGCGCCGTCGACGCTGGTCAAGGACTACCCACCCGCACTCGAGGCGCTCATCCAGCGCGCGATGTCGCTCGATCTCGATCAGCGCTACCAGACCGCGGACGAGGTCGGTGCGGCGATCGAAGCGCTCGGCGCCGAGCTGGGCGGCATCGCCGGACCTCCAGCGCTGCGGGCGTTCATCATCGAACGCTTTCCGGACGGGAGCCCGGGCGGCGTCGAGCCGGAGGCCGAACCCGCCGAACCTGCCGCCGCGGTCCGACGGCCGGTGAGCAACCAGTCGGGCCCGGTGCCGTCGTTCTTTCCGTCGCTGGTCCCGGCCCCACCACGCGAGCAGCGGGTCAGTGAAAATCCTCCGCTGGCGACGCCGACGCCGGCGTCGATGCCCGTCGTGCCGACGCCGACGCCGACGCCGACGCCGACGCCGATGCCGATGCCCTTGGCGACCGCCCTGGCCGGGCACACCGACTGGGGCGCTGACGAGCGGGCCGGCGATGCCGCGCCCGCGCAGCACCGGACGATGCTCGGGCACATGGCGCCGGCCGCAGCCAGTCCGACGCCGATGCCGTCGACACCGCCGCCGGCGCTGCCGACCTCCGCGCAGCAAGTGGCGCTGCCACCGCCGCCGGCGCCCGATCGCGGCCTGCCGTGGGCGCTGCCGGTGGCGCTGGTGGCGATCGCCGTGGTCACGGCGGCGATCGTCGGCGCGATCCTGCTGACGTGAACCGGCTGGCCTGGCCGGGCTGGCGTGGTCAGCGGAAGCGGGCGATCCACTCGACCAGCGCCACGCCAAACCTGGACAGCAGCTCGCGGGTGCTGGCGTCGGTGAGTCGGCCCTCGGCGTCGAAGCGCTCCTGCGCCTTGGGGATGATCACCTCCGGCTGCAGCATCGCCGGCGAGTTGGTGAACACCAGCACCTGGCGGAGGTGGTACTGGGCGCGCATGCCGCCGCTGATGCCGCTGGCGGCGCTGACGATGCCCATCGGCTTGTTGCGCAAGGGCGACGTCGCCGGCGGCCGCGACGCCCAGTCGATGGCGTTCTTGAGCACCCCGGTGATCGAGTAGTTGTATTCGGGGGTGGCGATCACCACCGCGTCGGCGGCGGTGATCGCTGACTTCCACGCCGTCACCGGCGCCGGGTCATCGGCGAGGTCGGGGTCGAAGGTCGGGATCGCGCCGAGTCCGTCGAAGATGTCGAGCGCGACCCCATCCGGCAGCTGCTCGCCGAGGGCCCGCAGCAGCGCTCGGTTGAGCGACGCCCTGCGCAGGCTACCGGCGACGCCGAGGAGTCGAATCGTCATGGCCGCGAGCTCATGTCACTCGACGACCGGCAACACGCCGCTGGCCTCGATCTCCGCGACCCGCTGGCCATCGGTGAGTCGGAACGGCAGCAGCCGGAAATCGTCGGGCACCTTCACGCCCTGCAGGCCGAGGGCGCTCGGCGCGTTGACGTCGGCGTAGAACTGGCGGCGCGCACCCTGGTGGAAGTTTCCCGACGAGCCGAGCTTCATCGCGATCGAGTTGAGGCCGAAGGTGATGCGCAGGAAGAACAGCAGGTCGGGTGGCAGGTTCATGTCCTTCGTGTTCTCCACGCTGGCGTAGTGGCGGGCGCGGGCCACGTACTCGGGTGTGAACGCGAAGCGCTGGCTGGTGTACGGCTCGAGGTGATAGCGCCAGGTCTCCCACATCACGTCCTTGTCCCAGCTGCGGCCGGGGCGGACCAGGCCGATCTTGAGCACGTACTCCTCGTGGGTGGGGCGGTCGCCCTCGATGATGGCGCGGAAGAACCGCTTGATGTCGCGCATCGAGTCGGGGGCGAACCGTTTGACGCAGCCGAAGTCGATGAACGTGACCGCGCCGTCGTCGTGAAACAGGTAGTTCCCGGGGTGGGGATCGCCGTTGTAGACCAGGTGCACGAACATCGAGTCGAAGACGAAGTCGGCGATCGACGCCGACGCGATCTGGCGCTCGCGGGCGTCGGCGACCTTGTTGAACTCGTAGAACGTGAAGCCGCGCACGTACTCGCTGGTCAGGATGCGGCGCCGGCTGTGCGAGCCAAACACCCTGGGCACCCGGATCATGGGATGCCCGAGCCACAGGTGGCGAAACAGCTCCTGGTGGCGCGCCTCGCGCCGGTAGTCGAGCTCCTCGAGCAGGCGGAGGCGCAACTCGCCCAGCAACGACGGGAAGTCGACCGACTTGTTGAACATCGCCGCCATCACGCCCATCCGATCGATGGAGCCGAGGTCGGCTTCGATCGCGGCGTCGACGCCGGGATACTGGACCTTGACGACGACGTCGGTGCCGTCGAGCAGGCGGGCGCGATGGACCTGGCCGATCGAGGCCGCCGCCAGCGGCACCTCGTCGAAGCTCTTGAAGAAGCGACCCAGGTCACCGCCGAGCTCGGCCTCGACGACGCCGCGGGCGAGCGTGAAGTCCATCGGCGGGGCGTCCTGCTGCAACGTGGACAGCGCCTTCTGCGCCGCGTCGGGCAGGGCGTCGTGGGCGAAGCTGACGATCTGGCCCAGCTTCATGAAGACGCCCTTCATGTTGCCCATCAGCGCCGCGGCCTCTTGCGCGGTCTTGACCCGCGCCTTGTCGTCCATGCGCTTCTTGCGCTCGCGGCTGGCGAAGATCATGCGGATGCGCAGCCAGCCGCGACGGAAGGTGCGGCGGACCATCATGGTGCCGAACAGCAGGCTGCGGCCGTCGGTGATGATGCCGGCCTGGTTGCGGCGGCGGGCCAGGCGGCCGAGATAGAAACGCCACGCGACGATCGCGATCACGAGGACCGCGGCGATGACCGCGAGGACGACCCACATCTGGAGGCAACCTAGCAGGTAGATGCCGCGATCGTCGAGACGATCGGGCACGGGCACGGGCACGGGTACGGGCGCAGGCATCAGCCTGCTAACCCGTTGCGCGTGCGCCCGGCCCGCGATCCTGCGTCTCGCGTTCGCCGCGTGACGATCGGCGGACGTCCATCGATCCGTCTTGCTCGCCATAATATCCGCTATCACGGACAACGAGCGCCGATCGCGTACGGTTCCAGAGCGAGCAGAGGCTCGCTGTGCGGTCCGGACCGCAGTACCTTACTCCCATGGCCACGCCCGCCGCCGCCAAAGTGATTGCCGAAGCCCTCGCGCTGACCGACGAGGAACGCGCGGCGGTTGCGGAGGAGCTATTGGCGAGCCTCGATCCGACGCAGCCCGACGACTCCCCCGAAGCAGCAGCCGCCTTCAAGGCCGAGCTGGATCGGCGGTGGGCTGCGTACCAGTCCGGTGAGGAGCCGAGCATCCCCTGGCCGGAAGTTCGAGCGCGACTTCGGCGCACCGGCAGGTAGTCCGTGACATGGCGAATCGAGTGGAGCCCGATCGCAGCGGTCGAGGCCGAAGCGGAAGCGGCGAAGTACGCGCTCAAGCGCGACGGGCTCGGCGATCGATTCCTCGATGAGATCGACGCGACGATCGAGCGCATCGCGGAAGGCCCGGAGCACTTCCAGCGCTGGCCGGACGATCCGAACTACCGGCGCGCGATCGTCCACGTGTTCCCGTTCGCCGTGTTCTACCGAGTTGACGAGCCCCGCCACACGGTACTCATCGTGTCCGTTGCCCCGGCGAAGCGCGAACCCGGCTACTGGAGGTAGATTCTCTCGCAGCCGTGCGCGCGCAGCTCCACGTCCGCGAACCCGATGCGGTGCTCGGCGCCGTCGTCGCGACGACACCGGGCGACGAGCCCGCGCCGCACGTTGCCGTCGTACTCGACGGCGACGAGCACCAGGGGCTGGCCGACGACATGAAGTCCACCGGCAGCGCGATCGCCTCCGAGATCGACGCGGTGCAGGGCCAGGATCTGCGCGTCGTCGCCGCGGTGCCTTCGAGGCGGCCGGTCACGAGGTCTGCGGGCGTCGAGGGTACGTCGGTCAACGAACGATCACCGGGACGCGCGATCACGCTCCGCCGCGCCCACGGAGACCAGCCCCAGAACGTTGGCGTCCTCGGCGGCCTCGCCCTCGACGTGCGTCAGTACGGACGGTCCGACGCGCCAGTGGTGCCCCTCGCCGTTGACGACCGTGACGGACTTCTGGTTGAGCCGGACCACGGTCCCGACGACGACGTGCCCACACGCGGGCTGGAACGACACGCGGTCGCCCAGGTTGAACCGCGCCATGCTCACGTTGCACCGGCTCTGCCGAAGGCACGTGTCTGAATCTGACACGGCGTTCGCGGCGATGCCGGTGCATGACACGAGGAGCACAATCAGGGTAGCGTCGACCTCCATGAAGATCGGGTGGGTCGTCATTTTCGTGACCGTGGCCGCCTGCAGCAAGGCGCCGGCGCCACTGCCGCGGGTTTCCATGCCCTCCGACATCGTCGCGGTGATCAGCGTCCCGTCGCTCGACGGCGCGCTGCCCGGGTTGATCGACTTCGTTGACAAGGTGAAGCCCGGGAAGGGCACCGAGCTCCGTTCCGAGATCGACGAGGAGATCGGAGCCGAGATCGCAGATGCGATCGATCGGGCGCGCCCCATGCATCTCATCATCGTGGCTCCGCCGGCCGGTGTCGCCGATCCCGGTATCGTGGTCGTCGCGGCCGTGCGTGACGCCGCCAAGCTCGCGAAGATGAAGAGCACCGAGCGCGATGTCCGGCTCTCCGGGCGGTGGGTTGCCATCGGCGAGCCAGCGGTCGTGGATCGGACCTGGCGGTGGGCGCTCGGCACGCTGGCGACGGGTGACCCTCCGGCTAGCCCGAGCATGAGCGCGTTTCCGGCTGCGATCCGCGATCGGTGGGAGGGCGAGTTGCGCACGCAGCTCGATCCCGGCGGTTCCCCGGCCAAAACGTTCGCGCGCGATGCGGTGCTCGGCCTGCTCGCTCAGACCGCCCGTGTCGACGCGAAGGTCGAGCTCGCAGACGGTGCGGCCACCGTCGACATCGCGCTCACGCCGCGCGCCGATACCGCTCTGGCTGCGGTGCTCGCCGCCCAGAAACCGGCGACGTTCGCTTTACTCGAGCGCCTTCCGCTCGAGAGCCCGCTCGGCGTCATGGCGATGCACATGTCGCTCGGTCCGTTCGCCGCGCCGGTGCGCGGCCTCATTACGACCTTGATCACCTCGGAGCTCGACGAGTTCGGGCCCCGCACTGCCGAGCTGTTCGAGACCGTGTGGTCGATCGGCACCGGCGAGTACGCCGGGGTCACCATCGGCGGCTCCGCCATCGTGATCAACGCGATCGGCGTTAGCGACCCCGCGCGCGTGCACGCCGAGCTCCAGAGCATCGCGAAGGCCGTGACCACGATCGAGATCCCCGGCGGCCGCTTCGTCGTCGAGCCGCTGACCCACGACGGCGTCGCGATCAGCGTCGGCAAGATGGTGGCGGACGCCACGCCAGGCGCGATCGGCGGCTCGTGGGCGACTTGGGACAACACGCTGGCGTTCGCACTCTCGGATCTCGACGGTGCCGTCCTCCGGTCCACCATCGACGGGTCGCGCGGCAAGCCCGCCGTCCCGCCCGTGATGGCCAAGGTCATCAGCGACGCGCGCAAGCGCGGTGATTGCTTCCTCCAGACCGTCGATGTCCTGCCCGGCGAGCAGCCGCCACTGTCGACCGCGTTCGGCGTCCGCGACGGCGTCGGTCACCTGTGGATGCACATCCCAGGCGAGCAGGCCGGCACCATGGTGAAGATGGTGCCTTCGTCGGACGAATGAGCGACGCCAGCGGCGGTCAGGGCGCCGCCGGGCGCAGGTCGGCGAAGATGAAGCCATCGCGCTCGACGATCACGCCGGGGCGGACGGCGATCGGATGCGCGAACGCCGGACCGGCGGCGGCGAAGGTGTGGGCCTCGCCGTGCTCGAAGCAACGATCGACCTCGGGCGGCAAGGCGTCGAGCAGCGCCGTGGTCAGGCGCTGGCCGGCGAGGCGGGCCGGCGCGCGCCGCGGATCGACGCACGTCACCCACGCCTCGACGCCGGCGGCCAGCATCTCGTTGACGAGCGCGGTGGTGTCGCGACCCCACAGCGGGAACATCGGCGTCAGGTCGACCTTCGCCAGCTGCGCTTCGCGGTAGGCGCGGACGTCGGCGAGGAACAGGTCGCCGAACGCGACGTGGGTGACGCCGGCGGTGCGCGCGGCGGCCATGGCCTCGGCCATCCGCGCCTCGTAGAGCTGGTCGGGGCAAAGCGCCGGGATCGGGACCAGCACCAGCGGCAGGCCGACCGCGGCGGCCTGGGCGCGCACCAGCTCGAGACGCACGCCGTGCATCGACACGCGATCGTGGGGCTCGGTGTAGGTGGTCAACAGGCCGACGATGTCGACCGCGCCGGCGCGGCGCGCCTCGTGGAGCGCCCACGCGCTGTCCTTGCCCGACGACCACGCCAGCCACGCGCGGGGCCGGGCCGGCTCGATCACTGGGCCCGCGCCTCGTTCGGCGGGTGAGCGACGATGCGAAGGACGGCGCAGAGGGCGATCAGCAGCAGCGCGAGCATGTGTGACGCTAGTACCAACCGCGCGTGCCTCGCCAGCGCCTGAATGCCGTTTACAGCCGGGCGCCGGGCGCGGTACGCCTGCGGCAGGGGGACTCATGTCGTTGCGCCTGATCTGCATCTCGACCACCGTCGCTGCCTGCGTCGCGCTCGCCGCCTGCGGCGACGACGGCGGCAGCGGGGCCGCCGACGCCGGTGTCGACGCCCGGCTCGAGGGCTTCGATCAGCCCGACGACATCTGTCCCGGCGCCGCGCACTGCGCCGCCGCTGGCGACGGCGTGCTCCACGTCGGCGGTGGCAAGCGCATCTTCACCCCGGTCATCACCGAGACCTTCACCGACGAGAACATGGACGGCGAGTGGCAGGACACCGAGCCCTACGTCGACGCCGACGGTGACGGCAAGTTCGATGCGATCTGGATGTACGGCGGCGGGCGGGCGGCCAACGCGGTCGAGACCGATCTCGAGGCTCGCGCCGTCGCCTTCAAGCAGGGCGATACCCTGGCGGTCATCGTCTACTGCGACGCGATCGGCCTCCTGGCCGGCGACATCGACGAGATCCGCAACGATCCGCGGCTCGCCGCGCTCGCCGTCGACCACGTCATCGTCGGCGCGATCCATGCCCACGACTCGGTCGATACCATCGGCCTGTGGGGACCGCAGGCGCTGGTCACCGGCTACAACCCGGCCTACAACGCCCGCCTGCGCGAGGGTGCGGTCGGCGCCATCCAGGACGCGGTCGCGGCGCTGACCCCCGCCACCATGGTCATCGCGAAGACGCTGATCCTCAACGAACCGGGTAACCCGACCAGCCGTACCGATCGCTGGAACCAGGACCTCCGCGATCCCAAGATCTTCGATCCGACGCTGACCATCGCCCGCTTCGTCCGCACCGACGCGCCGACCACGACCATCGCCACGGTCGTCAACTGGGCCGACCACCCCGAGGTGTCGACGTTCGGCGATGACAACCTCAAGATCTCGTCACACTTCGTGCACTGGCTGCGGGTCGGCCTCGAGAGCGGCATCCCGGCCGGCACGTACACCAACCCGGCCAACGCCGAGATCCCGGGCCTGGGCGGGGTCGCGGTGTTCGTGCAGGGCGCGCTGGGCGGCCAGATCGGCTCGATCCGCAACACCGCGCCGCTCGACTTCAACGGGGTTCCCTTCACCGATCACAGCCTGGGCCACCTCTTCGAGCGTGTGCTCGGCACCAACCTGGCGCGCCGCGCGCTCGAGGTGCTGCGGGCCGAGGGCGAGACCGTCAGCGAGCTGCCGCTGTCGTATCGGACCGCGAAGTTCCACGCTCAGGTCCAGAACGTCGGTTTCCAGGTCGCGTTCATCATCGGCCTGCTCGCGCCGCACCCGCTGGTCGGCTACGACTCGACCCAGTCGGTCGCGCCCGGCAACGAACCGTGGATCCCGCTGCGCGCGACCTACCTGCAGGTCGGGCCGCTCGGGCTCATCACCGCGCCTGGCGAGCTGCACCCCGAGCTGTGGGTCGGTGGCTACGACGGCTCGTGGAGCTGGGGCTGGCCGATGCTCGACGCCGAGCTGCCCAACGCGCCCGACCTGTCCACCGCGCCGCCGCCGCCGTACCTGCGCGACCTGGTGCTGGCCAACCCCGGCGTGCGCTACCCGGTGCTCGCCGGCCTGGCCTTCGACTTCGTCGGCTACATCGTGCCGGCCTACAACTACGTGTTGCACCCGTCGAGCCCGTACATCGAAGAGGCCGACGGCGAGCACTACGAGGAGACCTACTCGCTCGGCCCGCTGGTCGAGCAGCATGCCCACCACCCGCTGCTCGAGCTGGCCGCCTGGCGCCGGTGAGCGGGCCGCGATCGTTCAGGCCCGATCGATCAGGCGTCGTCCTCGGGCGGGAGCGGCTTCATGGCCGGGACGATGACGGTCATCTCCTGCGCGGTCGGTGACGGCATGACCTTGATCGGCTTGCAGAAGACGTCGAGCTTGTCGAGGTTACGGAAGATGCGGGTCATCAGCTGCTCGTCCATCAGGCTGCCGGTGATCGGGATGGCGCACGCGCTGTAGTCGCCGGGCACCAGCTCCTCGAACGACGGGAAGCCCGACAGCGCGCCCAGCCAGGTCAGCATGCCGGCGGCGCCACCGACCGCCAGGGTGGTGTCGCCCTGTTCGCCTTGCACGCCACCGCTCGACAGGTACGCGTCCATGGCCTGCTCGCCGTTCTGGACCGCGACCACGCCGCGGAACAGGAACACGGTGGCGAGGTTCACCGTCTCGCCGGGCTTGACCTGGATCTTCACGGTCAGGGTCACGTCGCCAGCGGGCAGCACGATGGTGCCGTCGATCCGCTCGCCGGCCATCACGTTGACGGTGCGTGAACCGCCCATGCCACCCATGCCCTGGTTCTTCATCGCCGACAGCGACGTCGGTCCCGCGGGCAGTCGGTCGATCACGAAGCTGCCGTCCTGGGCGGCCTGCACGAACACCGCCTGGCCGCTCGACCCGGTTGGCGCCGCGTTGACGCTGGCGCCGGGCACCGGCTCGCCCTTGCGCGTCACCTTGCCAGCGATCGAGCCGTAGCCGCGCAGCGTGATCGCCAGGCCGCGGACGTCGTCCTTGCCAGCCGGGATCTTGATCGCCACCGAGCGGCCGAGCGTGGCGTGCTCGGCGAGCAGCGAGCCCGACGTGCGCGGCGCGCCACCGATCACGAACTCACCGGCGGCGTTGGTGGTGGCGTTGCGCAGCCCCATCTGCGCCGAGCCGTCGGCGTCGTCGGTGCCGGTCTGCTTGCCGTTCCCGAACAGCATCTTGCCGTACATCACGCGGGCGCCTTCGACCGGCGCCCCCTTGCTGTCGACGACCTTGCCGGCCAGCTTGCGGCCGGGTCGCACCGCGATCGTGCCGGCGTCGGTGACCTTGCCGGCCACCACCTCGACGTCGGCCTTGGTGCGCTCGGCGAAGTCGGGGCCGACCACCCGCAGGTCGTAGGTGCCGGGCTGGACGTCGCCCAGCTCGAAGGCCCCGTCGCGCACGGTGATGCGCTGTTCCCAGCCGACCGAGACGATCGCCAGCGGCGGTGGGGTGCCGTCCTCGAGCGCGATGGTGCCCTTGATGCCACCCGGCGCCGGCAGCACCAGCCGCACGTCGGTGGCGCCGGTCCGGGTCGCCACGCCTTCCCGGCCGCTCGAGCGGCGGGTGCCACCGCCATCGCGCGCGGCCCAGACGCGGTAATCGCCGTCGTCGAGGCCCTTGAGGGTGAAGCGGCCGCCGCCGTCGGTGGTGGCGGTCGCCTTCGACGCCATCACCCAGTCGACCTCGGCGGCGAGGAAGTCGGGGTACGCCGAGACCGTGGCCTCGGGCACCGGCTCGCCGTCGCCGTCGACGACGATGCCGGCGATCGTGCCGTTGCGATCGAGCACCAGGCGCAGGTCGCGCTTGACCGGCGTCACCGCCAGGTCGAGGTCGACCGCCGCCGACGACGCCTCCTCGCCCTCGGCGCGCGCGCGCAGCGTCGTGCGGGGCAGGCCCTTGATCTCGAACGTGCCGCGGTCGTCGGCGGCGGCCTGGCGATACACCATGTCCGCCGACTGGATCTTCGACGACAGTCGGACCGTCGCGTACGGCACCGGCACGCCGCCGAGGTCGACGACCACGCCGGCGACCACCGCCGCCGCCCTCATCACGATCTCGACGCCGGTGGTCGGCACCTCGCCTGACACCGAGACTGGCGGGGTGACGGCCGGCGCGTGGAGCTCGTCCTTGGCGAACAGCAGGTACGAGCCGGCGGCGAGCGCCGGGATCGTGAAGCTGCCGTCCTTGCCGCTGGTCTCGGCCAGCCGCTCGCCGGCGCCGCCCTCCCAGGCGTTGGCGGCGTCCATCGCCCACACCCGCGCCCCGGCGATCGCCTGGCCCTGCTCGTCGACGACGCGGCCGCTGACCGGCGCGCCCTTCGACAGCGCGATCTCGAGTGCGGTCCCCTGGTCGCCCTGGCCGACGCCCTTGGTGCCGGTGCTGGGGCCGTAGCCGGGCGCGCTCGCGTGCACGCTGACCCAGCGGTCGTCGAGGCCGCGCAGCACGGCCTTGCCGCCAGCGTCGGTCGTCAGCGGCGGTTCCTCGGCGTCGAGGCGGAGCACGGTGGCGCCGGCGATCGGCTTGCGCGTCGCGGCGTCGATCACCGACACGGTGAGGGTCGTGCCCGGCCGCAGCCGGATGACGACCGGCTCGCCCTTGGCCACCACCTTGGCCACCGCGCTGCCGACCTTGTCGCCGGCCCGGGCGTGGACCCCGTAGGTGCGGCCGAGCAGCTTGTCGAAGCTGAAGGTGCCGTCGGACTCGGTCTTGGTGGTGCGCGAGGGACTCGACGACAGCCGGACGTCGGCGCCGGGCACCGGCTGATCGCGCTCGTCGAGGACCAGACCCTCGAGCAGGAGCGGGCCGGCGGGATCGACCTCGAACGCCAGCTTCGGCATCGGGCCCTGGGGCGCCTCGGCGCCGCCCTTGCTGGCCTTGGCCGGCGCATCCCACGGATCGGCGCCACCCTTCGCGGCCGCCGCCGGCCTCGTCGTCGCGCCGCCGCGGTCACGGAACCCGAACCAGTAGGCGAGGCCGGCCGCGAGCACGAGCAGGACCACGACGGCAGCGAACGTTTTCTTCATCGCGGCGGCTCCTCACTCAAGAACTGGACCAACAGTCGTGACGTCAACCTGCGCTAGCTTGGCCTGCATCCGGGAAAATGCGACGCCCTGCGACCGGTTCCGCGACACCCCGCGACTGTCCCGCGACCCCCTGCCGCGCGACACCCACGACCGCACCGGCGCCCGCTGGCGATCACGATCGAACGGTGCGACCGAACAACGCATCCATGGTGACCTCGACATCCATGACGGCGAGCCGATGCCGGTTGACCGCGACGCCATGGCTGGTCACGAGCGTCGTGAACAGGGTCTTCTTGGTCCGCGTCACCCGCCGGAACGTCTCGCGCTTCTCGACCAGGGTCCGGGCATAGGTCTTCTCGATCACGAACGCTCCCTCGACGAACTTCATCTCGCACAGGTTGATGCAGCCGTCCTTGCGATCGATGACGAGATCGATCTGGGCGCCCGACTCGTCGTCACGCGCGGCGTGGTGCCGCCAGGTGGACTCCTCGGTCTGGACAGCACCGATACCGAGCGACCAGCGCACGGCCTCGATGTGCTTGAGGCAGATGCTCTCGAAGCTGTAGCCACTCCAGGCCCGCCACGCCGGCGAGCCACGAATTCGCAACCAGGTGCCTTCGGCGCGGCCGCGATGCCTCTCGATCCAGTGCAGGTGAAACAGCGAGTGTTCGTCGGAGAGGCGATAGACCACATCCTTCTTGGCGAGGCCGAACTGTGCCGTCCGCATGATGAACCCGGACGCCTCGAGCTCTTCGAGGACCGCGGAGGTCCAGCCTCCGGTGGGCAGCTTGGTCGCGGCCAGGAGCTGGCTTCGAGTGAGTCCCTTCCGTCGGGTCGCGAGCGCGCGCACGATCTGTTCGTGACGCTCGGCGCCATCGAAGAGCGACGCGTAGACGTTGCCGAACTCCTTCCGGAGCATGCCGTCCTTCGCGAAGCAGATCCGGTCGATGCACTGCGCGGGCGATTCGCCGCGTCCGATCTCTTTCAGGTAGTGGGGCACTCCCCCGAGCGCCATGTAGAGTTCCAGCACCTGGTAGTCTTCCAGCTCGACCCGACGCGCCACCAGGAACGCGCGCGTCTCGTCGAGCGTGAAGGGCTCGAGGCGAAGGTGACGAGTGACACGATTGTGAAGGCCGCCCCGGGCACGCAGCAGCTCCTTGACCATCCAGGACGCCGCCGAGCCGCAGACCACGACCACCAGATCGCTGCGTTTGCTCGCCCACGAGTTCCAGAAGTGTTCGAACGCCGAGACAAACCCTGACCGTCGGCTGGCGAGCCATGGCAACTCGTCGAGGAAGACGACGCGCTTGCGCTGGCGCTTCGGCAGGCGATCGATCATCGCACCGAGCGAGGCGAACGCGTCGATCCAATCGCCGGGTGTCGCGGGCCGCATGCCGGCGTTCAGTGAGTTACCCATCGCGTCGGCGAAGTTCCGGAGTTGCTGGGCGAGGGTGACGTCGAACATCCCGGTCAGCTCGAAGCACAGGTCGTTGGCGAGGTGCTCGCGCACCAGGAAGGTCTTTCCGACCCGACGGCGTCCGTAGATGGCGATGAGCTCGGGGTCGGCGGAGGCCATCGCGGCATCGAGCAGCCGGCGTTCGCGTTCGCGACCAACCAGTGATCGCTTCTCGGCCGATTTCATGTCGAGTAAAATACGCCAAAACCCCACTGTCAGGGCGTGTTTTGGCGGTATTTGTCAGATTCTATTCCGCCAAAACCATGGTTGTTGATGAGGTTCTGGCGGGATTGGCGCCCGAGCGCGCTACGGCTCGCCGAGAAACGGATAGCGCCAGTCGGTGGCCGGCACGAAGGTCTCCTTGATGGTCCGCGCCGCCACGAAGCGGAGCAGGTTGAGGGCGGAGCCGGCCTTGTCGTCGGTGCCGGAGGCCCGGGCGCCGCCGAACGGCTGCTGGCCGACCACGGCCCCGGTCGGCTTGTCGTTGAGGTAGAAGTTGCCGGCGGCGTGGCGCAGGCGGCTGGTGGCCTCGACCAGGGCCGAACGATCGCGGGCGAAGACCGCGCCGGTGAGCGCATACGGCGACGTGCGATCGACGAGGTCGAGGACCTCGCTCCACGCATGATCCGGGAACACGTGCGCGGTCACGATGGGCCCGAACAGCTCGTCACGCATCAGGCGCACGGTCGGATCGTCGGTGGTGAGCAAGGTCGGCCGCACGAACCAGCCGTCCTGGTCGTCACACCCGCCGCCGGCGAGCACCTTCATGCCGCGGGTCTCGCGGGCCTCGCCGATGGCGGCGGCGTGGCGGTCGAACGCCGCCTGCTTGATGACCGCGCCCATGAAGTTGGAGAAGTCGCTGACGTCACCGACCCCGAGCGACTCGATGGTGCCGACCAGCTCGGCCTCGAGCTGCTTCCACACGCTGGCCGCGACGTAGATCCGGGAGGCCGCCGAGCACTTCTGGCCCTGGTACTCGTAGCCGCCGCGCACGATGGCGGTCGCCACCGCCCGCGGATCCGCCGACGGGTGGGCGACGATGAAGTCCTTGCCGCCGGTCTCGCCGATCAACCGCGGGTAGCTCTTGTAGCCGTCGAGGTGGGCGGCGACCTGCTTCCACAGCGAGCGGAAGATCTCGGTGGAGCCGGTGAAGTTGATGGCGCCGAGATCGGGGTGCGCGACCGCGGTCGGCGCCAGCTCGTGGCCGAATCCGGGCACGAAGTTGATGACCCCGGGCGGCAGGCCGGCCTCCTCGAACAGGAGCATGGTGTGCCACGCCGACAGCATCTGGCTCTCGGCCGGCTTCCACACCACCGTGTTGCCCATCAGCGCCGGCGCCGCCGGCAGGTTGGCCGCGATCGCCGTGAAGTTGAACGGCGTCAGCGCGAACGTGAAGCCCTCGAGCGGACGGAGCTCGGTCATGTTCCACATGCCCGGTCCCGAGATCGGCTGCTCGGCGTACAGCCGGGCGGCGTAGCCGACGTTGAAGCGCAGGAAGTCGATCAGCTCGCACGCCGAGTCGACCTCGGCCTGGTGCGCGGTCTTCGACTGGCCGAGCATGGTGGCGGCGACGATGCGCTCGCGCCACGGTCCGGCCAGCAGCTCGGCGGCGCGCAGGAACACCGCGGCGCGGGCCTCCCAGCGCATCGACTCCCAGTCGCGGCGGGCGGCGGCGGCGGCGCGGATCGCCTGCTCGATGTGCGCCGGCTCGGCGGCGTGGAAGTGCGCCACCACGTGGCGGTGCGCGTGCGGCATCACCACCGGCACCAGCCGACCGGACGTGATGCGCTGGCCGCCGATCACGATCGGGATCTCGGGGCACTCGCCCGACATGCGGGCGAGCTCGGCCTTGAGGCCGGCGCGCTCGGCGGTCCCGGGCGCGTAGGACCGTACCGGCTCGTTGATGGGCGGCGGGACGGCGACGACGGCGTCGTGCATGAGCCGGGCTTACCACAGGCCGTCGAGCTCATTCGACCAGTTCGACGACGTAACCGGGCGGCCGGGCGAGTGACCTGAGCTGCGCGAGCAGCGCGCGACGTCCGGCGGCGTCCGCGATGCTGACCTGCACACCGGCCCAGCGGCGGCCACCGTCGCGGAGGATCGCGGTTGGTTCGTCGTCGATGCGGAGCGTGGCGACCTGGGCGATCGGGATCACGGCGCCACTGGAGCTCTTGATCGTCAGCTCGGCGACCGCGCCGCGCACCCGGAGCACGACGTCGATCCGGCGGCGTCCCTCGATGATGGTGCCGGCGGGGACGCCGGGACCGGAGGCCCGGATGACATCGAGGAGGTCGCTGGCGTGAATGCCATGACGGGCGGCGCTCGCGCGATCGATCTCGACTCGGGTCGCCGGCCCGCGCGCGAGCCCCGCGCGTGCGAGCACGTCGATCGACGGCAGGGTCGCGATCGCGTCGGCGATCCGCGCCAGTTCGTCGAGGCTCTCGCCGCTGATCCGGATCCATGCGCTCGGTTCGCCGGCGATGGCGACCTTGCCACCGCCCGGCACGCGCCGGACGCGCATCGCGAGGTCCGGAGCAGCCTGGAGCCGCATGCGTAGCGCGCCCGGCAAGCTGGTCGTGAATCCATCGTCGAGATCGCCGACCGCGATCGTGGCGTGTTCGCCCCGCAGCGCGTTGCCAAACGAGCGTGCAGCTTGCATCTGCTCGGCGAAGGTCGCGCCGCCGAGGTCGATCACGGCATCGATCGAGTCCGGCATCACGTCGAGCGAGACCGCCGGCGGTAGCGCAGGTGCCAGCTCGGCGAGGCGCTGCGTCACCGCCGCGCGAACGATCGCTGGATCCTGGTTCGGGGCCATCCCCACGATCCCCTCGACGATCTCGGCGCCGCGATCATCGATGACGTAGCAGGTGGGAGCTGCTGCGCTGCGCTGGATCTCCGCAATGTTGCGAACGATGAGCGGCACGCCTGCGACCGTTCCGACCACACTGTTGCCGAGGTCGTCCAGCGTCATCTGGCCGCGGGTTCCGTCGATCTCGCGGGCGATCGCGTTGGCGAGCTCGAGGATCGTCATCGGGCCGAGACGAGAGGGATCGACGATCAGCTCGATCTGTTCGACGGCGCCTCCGCACGTCGCGACAGCAACCACGCCTTGGACGCTGGTCAGCGCGGGGCGTACCAGCCAGTCCTGCACGGTGCGAAGCTCGACCGGCGACGCGCCGTCGCCGTGGAGCGCATAGCGCAACACCGCGCCCGTCGCGATCGTGTACGGACCGAGCTCGGGATGGACACCCGGCGGCAGGTCGACGCGTTGGAGTCGGTCGAAGATCTCGCGACGAGCGGCGAAGACGTCGCCGTTCGCGAGCTCGACGGTGACAACCACGCGACCGGGCACGGTGACGCTGTGCACGCGCTTCGCCCCCGGGAAATTCATCGCGAGCTCGAGCGGTACGGCGACACTGTGTTCGAGCTGCGTCGCGGTGCCGTCGGTTTCGACCCGGATCTGGACCGCCGGCCCGTCCTTGGCTTGCGGCCCGCTGCGCTGACCGCACGCGGCCAACGCCGCGCACATCGCCGCGCACGCCGCGAACTCGCCTAGCGATCGAGGCACGGGATCACGTTGGCATCATAACCACCGCCGCCGGCGCGGTGTCTCCATTGCCGACGGCGGAGGATCCTACACGTAGGTGTGAATTCGGACTCTTACCGGTGGCACGGCGCTTGTTAGGATGACGTGGGACCTGCTCACAGGAGGGTCGACTCGTGCGAAACCCAACACTCGGGGTGTGCCTGGCGGCATGCCTGCTGCTCGGTCCATGGCTCGCGGCCTGCGACGACACCATCGGCGGACACACGCCGGTCGGTGGCGACGAGGCCAGCGACGCCGCCCTCGAGCGCTTCGTGCGCCGCGCCTACCTCGATCTGTCGGGGTTGCCACCGGCCGATGCCGATCTGGCGGCCGACGCCGCCACGCTGAGGACCGCCGGCACCACGCCGGCGGCCCGTCGCGCGCTGGTCGGCAAGCTCATGCAGCAGGCCGCGTGGGCCAACGTCTGGGTCGAGGAGCTCGACAACCGCGTGCTCGGCGGCGAGACGCTGACGTCTCGCTACCAGTTCCTGTGCTCGATCATCCGCAGCCAGACCACCGGATGCCAGAGCTGCGTGGCCGCCGATCCGTGCGACTGCGCGTGCCCGGAGCTCACGGTCCTCGAGTCCGAGCGCGACGCGCTGGCGACCGCCGCCAGTGACCTGCGCGGCGGAATGTCGACCAGCGCCGTCGAGCGCCGCTACGCGATGGCCACCGGCTACTTCGCGCTGGCGGGTGCTCCCGAGAGCCGCGCCCGGGCGCTGTTCGTCGACTTCCTCGGCCGCCCGACCGAGGGCGAGGAGACCGAGAACGCGCGCGCCATGATCGTCGGCGGCCTCGGCACCAGCCCGGCTGGACTGCTCTTCCACCGCCATGGTGCCAGCTACGCCGATCTGATCGACATCGTCTTCGACGACGAGATCTACCGCGAGGCGGTGGTCGCGAGTGTCTTCGACCGCTACCTGGCGCGCCAGCCCAGCTCGGCCGAGCGCGCCCACTTCGTCAACGCGCTCGCCGCCACCAACCCCGATGCCCGCCCGGTGATCGAGGCGGTGCTGTCGTCGAAGGAGTACTTCGAACCATGAGGCACCTGCACCTGATCGGCCTCGCCGCCGCCGCCGCGCTGGCGCTCGGCGCCTGCGACACCACCTACGACTTCGACAGCGCCACGGTCGGCGAGGACGACGGCACCAGCGCCACGGCGCGCTCGAAGACCTCGAGCCAGTTCGTGCGCGGGTTGTTCGCCGACGTCCTCGGTCGCGCCCCCGAGCGCTACGACTTCGCGGTCACGTTCAATGGCCAGCCGGCGTTCAACCTGCCCATCGACGAGGAGACCTTCCTGGTCAACACGCTCGATGGCATGGGCGATCCGGGGCCGCTGCGGGCGCTGATCGTCGCCGGCATCGTCGGGTCCGATCAGGTCGTCCTGCCCAGCAAGGCGTCGGTGAGCGATCCCGAGGCCTTCATTCGCGATCAGTTCCGCCGCCTGCTCGGCCGCGAACCCAACGTCTACGAGCTGTCGGCGTTCGTCGGCCAGTGGACCTCTGACTCTGCCGTCGGCCCCAAGGCCATCGTGCGCGCCATCGCTGGCTCGCGCGAGTACCAGTCGAAGTAGCCGGAGCCGAACCACCATGGCGATCAATCGACGCAATCTTCTCCGTGGCGGCCTCGCCGCCGCGGGCCTCGCCGCTGCCGGCACCGGGCTGTCACCGCTGGTCCGGGTCCGCAAGGCCTGGGGCGGCGGCGCGCTGGCGACCCGCCGGGTGGTGCTGGTCGGCATCGGCGGCGGCCTCCGCCTCCGCGAGTCGCTCGGCATGGCCGAGGGCGCGACCATGCCCAACCTGTTCGGCACCACGCCGCTGATCTCGGGTTTCGGCTCGGGGCCCGCCGGCGCGCCGCGCATCGCGCCCGAGTACGCCGCCATGGCGCGCGGGCTGGTGTTGCCAGCGGTCCGCGGGACGCCGCTCCACACCGAGGGCACGCTGGTCACCAACCTGCGCTACGCCGACGGCCCGCCCGGCCACCTGCAGGGCCACGGCTGCCTGCTGTCGGGCGCCTACAACATGATCGAGAACCGCGCCGATGCCCGCTTGACGACGCCGACCATCTTCGAGATCCACCGCAAGGGCGCCAACGCGCCATCGACCGACGCCTGGTACCTGTCCAACCCCGGCGGCTTCTACCGCGCCCTCCTGACCAGTGGCCATCCGCTCTATGGGCCGCGCTTCGCGCCGACGTATCTGCAGCCGCCCGGCGTGATGTCGCCGCTGGTGCCGATCGTGACCAGCGGCACGCGCTCGCTCGACGTCGGTACCCAGGCGCTGCCGACCGTGCCGCGCGACGCCGCCGCCGACGCCGCGGTGGCGCGGCTGTCGGCCGTGATCGACGCCAACACGCCGGGCTGGGATCGCGACGATCTGTTTCCGCACGCCGCCCCCGACGAGGCGGCGCAGATCCAGGGTCACGTCGGCGGCTTCTTCGCCGACGCCACCTACCAGACCTACTTCCCGGACAGCTTCGGCATCGGCATGCGCGCCGACGACGGCGGCCTCGACTCGACCGCCGACGCGCTGACGGTGTTCCACGCCGAGCGCGTGCTCGACCAGTTCCAGCCCGCGCTGCTGGCGATGACGCTGCTCGACGTCGACACCTGCCACCAGGACTTCAACGGCTACCTGCGGGCGCAGCAGATCGCCGACGCCGCGGTCGCGCACCTGTGGGCGTTCATCCAGGCCCATCCGTCCCTGCGCGACGAGACCACGCTCATCGTGATGCCCGAGCACGGCCGCCACCTGTTCTTCAACGGCCAGAACCCGGACAGCCTGGGTCGCTCCGGCATCGATCACGGTCAGGGCGACGACGGTGACCGCAACACCTGGATGCTGATGCTCGGGCCCGACATCCGCCGCAACCAGGTCATCGCGCCGACCGGCATCACGCAGACCGGCCGCAGCTCGGGTCGCTACGAGACCATCGACGCGGTCATGACCGGCATGACGCTGCTCGGCCATGGCGATCGGCTCACCGGCGACCTGACCACGGCCAGCAAGCGGCCGGGCCTGGTGGTGCAGGAGGTGCTGTCGTGATCGTGCGCGCGGCGCTGACCGCGTGCTGGATCGCGCTGCCAGCCGTCGCGCTGGCCGCCTGCGGCTCGGAGCTCGACGTCGATGGCGATCACGTCGACGCCGCGGTCGATCCGGATCCGCTGGCCGTCGATCGGGTGCCGGCACCCGGGAGCTTCGACGACCTCCACCGCACCATCATCGCGCCCCGCTGCTCGGGCCAGCCCGGCCTGTGCCACAACGGCCAGTTCGAGCCCAACCTGTCGACGCCCGGTAACGCCTACGCGTACCTGGTGAACCGGCCGGCGCTGGAGAAGCCGACGCTCCTGCGCGTCGACCCCGGCAACCCGGCCACCAGCGTCCTGATCGACAAGCTGCGCAATCGCGGCGTCGCCACGCGCATGCCGCTGGGCGCCGATCCGCTCGACGAGGCCCAGATCGCCGCCGTCGAGGCGTGGATCCGCGGCGGCGCCCTGCGCGAGCCCGGCGCGACGCCGGCGCCGGTGCTCAACAACCCGCCGACCCGTCCCGAGATCGGCATCTTCGACAGCGGCGGCGGGCGGCTCGACACCGCCGGCCCGGTGCGGGTCAACGCCGGCGCCACCATCACGCTGCGCCACACCGTGCGCGACTTCGAGACCGCCGACGCCATGATCCCGTTCGGCGCCTTCGTGCTCAACGCGCCCGACGGCCGCTCCGCGATCATCAACCCCGGCGCGGCGATGGATCCGCACGTCGGCGCGACCAGCTACGACGCCGGCGGTCCGATGGGCACCGGCGACGTCCTCAACTTCCGCCGCAGCTGGACCATCCCGACCACCATCACGCTGCTGAATCCCGACACCGGCGCCCGTCAGGACGTGGCGGCCGCCGGCCTGACCCTGACCGTGATCTGTGTGTACGTCGACAGCCTCAGCAACGGCATCGCCACCATCGAGTTCGGCGCCGCGCCGATCACGATCCAGTAGGAGCCCCCATGCGCGCCGTCATCTCCACGCTCATCACCCTCGCCGGCGCCGCGGCGCTGGTGGCCTGCTCGGATCCGGCACCCGAACCATCCGCGACCGTGATCTCGGCGGCCCCCGAGACCCTGTACCTCGGCGACGACACCCGCAACGACCTGGCGATCGTGATCGCGTACGCCGACGGGGATGGCGATCTCGGCCGCGGCCTGGCCCGCGTCCACGACTGCCGAGCCGACGCGGTGGTCACCGAGCTGATGCTGCCGTCGATCGCCAGCGACGAGGCGGTCGCCGAGCAGGTGTCGATCACCGGCGAGCTCGAGCTGCGGGTCAACGACGTCGGTTCGGTCGTGCTCGCCGCCGCCGCGCCGCCGGCCTGCGCCGCCCTCGGCGTGGTCGCTCCCGCCGCCGGGGTGGCGGTGTTCTGCGTGGTCCTGGTCGACAGCGCCGGGCACGAAGGCGACGGTGACTGCACCGCGGCGCTGGCGCTGTCCGGACCCTAGTCAGCGCAACGGCGGCGTTCGACGTTGCGTCGGTTGCGCCGGTTGCATCGCCAGCGGTGGCAAGCCGCGGCAAAGGTCGTCCGGGGGCCATCTTGCCAGGTCGTGATCCGCGCCCCGAGCGTACAACGGGGCACACATGGTCGCCGCGACAAGAACCGTCGAGCTTGCCCGGGTGCGCACCGCACGCGAGCTCTGTACCTACGTCGCCGAGATGTCGGGCGATACCGAGCGTCCACTCGACGAGTACCTGCGCGCGTTGTGGCGCCTCGGCGCCGAGCGCCACCGCGCCGGGCGGGCGTACCTCACCGCCCCCGAGCTCGCCGAGCTCCTGGCCGCGGCCTTCGACGCCCCCGCACCGCCGTTCGACCCCGGCTGGCGGGCGCTGCGCGATCAGACGATCGACGCGGTCCCCGACAGCTTCACGACCTGGGAGGCCACGGTCCGCGATCAGATCCTCGATCTCGACGAGCTGGTCCGCTCCGGGCTGGCTGACGCCTCGGGCAGCTTCTTCGCCGTCGACGCCGACGAGGTCGACGCGCCCGGCGGCGGACGGTGGGGCAACCTGGCGCCGCGCGACTTCCTGTCCGCGGCCTGCGCCGCCACCTTCGGCGACGGCTCGCGCGACGGTGCCCCGGTCGATGACGCCCTCGGCCTCATCGAGTGGGATCGATTCGCGAACTTCCTCGCCCGCGGCCAGCGCCGGCTGTAGTCCCGGCCGTCGCCGGGACCGTGCGCCGGGCTAGGGACGCAGGGTCAGGTCCCACCCCAGGAGCCGGCCCTCGTCCTCGACCGCCTGATCGGCGACGTGGAGCTTCCACGCGCCGGCGACCTCGAAGCCCGACGGCAGCGTCCGCGAGTAGGTCTTCATCAGGTTGTCGGCCGCGCCGCCGGTGCGCTCGTGAAGCACGAACGTGCGACCGCCGTGCTCGAGCGACACCCGCAGGTCGCCGATCCACGTGTGCTCGATCCGGACCGCGACCTCGATCCTGGCGGCGCGCGTGCCGGCCGGGACGGTCAGCGTCGAGACCGCGTCGGTGTTGTCGAGCACGTTCATGCTGACGGTGTTGTGGACGACCGTGGCGGACGCGCCTTGCAGCTTGTCGAGCAGGCTCCGGGTCAGGGCGGCGAGATCAACCTCGCCCTCACCGCGGGTGGCGATGAGGTGCTCGACCAGATCGCCGGCCGGGTAGCCCAGGCCGGCCAGCATCTCGCGGGTGCGCGAGGCCAGCGCGTCGTCGAGCCAGTCGCGGGCCAGCGCATCGGCGTTGCCCGACAGGACCGCCTCGATCATGTCGAAGAAGTCGCCGCGTGCGTCCGCGAGGAGCTCGTCGACATCGGTGGCCAGCGCCCGCACGGTGGCCAGGGCGGTGTCCAGCGCCGCCGCCAGCTCGGCGGCGGCGTTGCGGATCTCGACCAGGAGCGCGATCTCGTTGCGGGTGGCGTCGCCGATGCGGCGCAAGACCTCGACCCGGTTGTAGGCGCGGGCCGCGGGCGAGCCGACGGTGAGCACCGAGGGCACCGGCACGGCAGGCACGCCGTTGCGCAACAACCCGATCAGGCGCGCGCGCGAGGCGCGCAGCGGGGCGATGCGCGCGCGCAGTTCGTCGCGGCGGTGGGTGTAGGCCGCCAGATCCTCCAGCACCCGGCGCTGCTCTTCCTGGGCGCGGGCGCGGTCGCCCTCGAGTGCGCGCATGCGGCCGTCGTTGGCGATGATCACGGCGAGCGCGCAGGTCGCCGGGTTGGGGAAGAACACGCAGAAGATGAGGTTGTTCCGCTGCTGATCCTCGAGCTCGCGCCGGCGTTGATCGATCTGACGAACCAGCTGTGCGATCTCATCGACCTTGCGCTGGTTGTCGGCCTCGAGCCGCGCGATCTCCCGTTCGAGCGATGCGACGGTGGTGTCGCCGCGCGCGATCGCGGTCTCGAACGCGCCGTCGATGCGGGCCAGATCCTCGGCCGAGACCACCCCCGCCGTGCCGTCGGCCTTGCCGTCCGACGAGATGTGAATGGCGAAGGGATCCTCCGCCTCCTTGTCGCTCGCGCCGGTGCAGCCGGCGTGGAGCAGAGGCGCGGTGATCGAGGCGAAGGCGAGGAGCAGCGAGAGGGGGCGCATGAGCATGGTGGTCGGACCATGCAACGACCGGACCAGTCTATCTCCTTGAAAACAAGAGCTGACAACTGGCGCGGACAGCGACAGTGGCAGCTGGGCTGGCCAGCGGAAGCCGCGCGCCGAGCTCAGTTGCCGGTCGTCTCCGGCGGCTTCGTCACCGTCGTGGGGCCCAGTCTCAGCGCGTCCTTGATCGCGGCGGCGCGATCGCTGGTGATGCCGAACGCGACCACGAACAGCCCGAGCACGTTCTTCTCGGTCTGGACCAGCTCTCCGTCGGAGTACATCAGCGTCGCGATCGTGAACACGACCTTCTCGCGCAGCGTCTGCGACGGTAGCCGGTGGGCCAGGTTCACCACGTAGTCGTGGATCTCGGCCGGCGTCTTCAGCGCGACCAGTCGGTCGCGGGCGCCCTGGATCATCGCGACCAGCACGTCGCGCTCGACGCCCCAGGGCAGCCCCAGCACGATCTCGTCGAACCGCCTGATCTCGGCGGGATTGACCTTGTCGTCGGCGATCAACCCGACCACCATCGTCTCGAGGACGGCCACGCGCTGGGCGTCGTCCATGGCGGCGAGGTCCGAGGCATCGAAGTGCATGCCGCCGGACTCTATCATGCCTCGCCGGCTCGACGACGATGAGGTCCAGGGTGACCGGCGCTTGATCACAGCGCGAACGGTCGCGCCGCGTCCGTGGTATCTGGCCGCATCCTGCCGCCCGTCGATCCCGCCACCACCTGCTTCGACGATCTGGTCATCGGCGCCGGCATGGCCGGCTTGACCGTCGCGGCGCTGCTCGCGGCCGACGGGCGCCGGGTGCTGGTGGTCGAGGCCCACGACACGCCGGGCGGCTACGCCCACACCTTCGCGATGGGCGCGTACCGCTTCTGCGCGCAGGTCCACTACATCTTCGCCTGTGGCGAGGGCGAGACCGTGCACGAGGTGCTGCGCCGCCTCGACCTGGCCGAAACGGTGCGCTTTCATCGCCTCGATCCCGAGGGCTTCGATCACGTCGTGATCGGCGGCGAGCGTTTCCGCATCCCCAACGGACTCGACAAGTTCCGCGACCGCCTGATCCGCCGCTTCCCCGACGCGGTGACGCCGGTGCGCGGCTACTTCGACGCGGTCGCGGCGATCGGCCGCGAGCTCGACCGCATGCCGCCCAAGCTGGGCTGGCGCGAGCTGATGACGGCGCCGCTGCGCCTGCCGCACCTGCTGCGCTACCGCACCTGGACCCTGCAGCGCCTCTACGATCACCTGCGCATGCCGCAGCGGTTGCAGGCGGTGCTGGCCGGCCAGGCCGGGGACTACCTCCTGCCGCCCGCCGAGGTGTCCCTGCTCCTGCACGTCGCGCTGGTCCGCGGCTACGACCGCGGCGCGTACTACCCCGAGCGCCACTTCCAGCACCTGGTGGGCAGCATCGCCGACCGGGTCCGCGGCGGGGCCGGCTGCCAGCTGCTGCTGTCGACGCCGATCGAGCGCATCCTGGTCGAGGGCGATCGCGTGGTCGGCGTGCGCGCGCGCGACGGCCGCACCTTCACCGCCAGCCGCTACGTGTCGAACGTCGATCCGCGCCGGACCGCGGCGATGATGAACCGGCACCGCCTGCCCGGCGGCTGGGGCCGGCGCCTGCGCTACGCGTACTCGTCGGGGAACCTGACCCTGTACCTGGGCGTGTCCGGGATCGACCTGCGCGATCACGGCTTCGGGTCGCACAACGTCTGGCACTATCCGCACGACGATCTCAACGCGATCTACCGGCGCCAGCTCGTCGACCTGAGCTTCGACGAGCCGTGGCTGTTCATGTCGACGCCGACCCTGCACACGGACGCGCCCGGGCTGTGCCCGCCCGGCCACCAGATCCTGGAGCTGGCGACCAGCGCGCCCCACGCCTACTTCCGCCGCCTGCGCGACACCGATCGCCGGCGTTACAACGCCGAGAAGAAGAAGCTGCGCGACCGCATGCTGGCGATCGTCGAGGAGCGCTACGTGCCCGGGCTGCGCGGCCACCTGGAGATGCGGGTGATGGGCACGCCGGTCACCAACGAGCGGTTCTGCGCCGCGCCCGAGGGCAACGCCTACGGCGCCGCGCTGACCCCGGCCAGCGTCGGCCTCGGCCGGGTCCCGGCCGAGACGCCGTTCCGCAACCTGTGGCTGGCCAACGCCACCGCCGGCTATCCGAGCGTGGCCGGCACCATGCGCGCCGGCCTCGATCTCTACCGCAAGCTGGCCACGTGACCTGTGTCGGCGGGAGCGGTCAGGGTCGGTCGGCGACCGCGGCCGGCAGGCCGGTCACGAAGGCGGCGAAGCCGACCATGACCGCGCGCCGGGCCCCCGGTGGGCCCTGGTAGCGGACCCGGGCACCCTCGAGCGCCAGGCGCGGATGATCCATCGTGGTCAGGAGCGGCCCGCTGGCCACGCCGTCGGCACCCAGGGTCAACTCGGGCTCGCCGCCGAGCAGGAACGCGCCATCGTCGTGGACCATGGCGTTGGTGCGGACGCTGCGCGCCGAGATGGTGCCGTCGCGCTCGACGCGGGCCGCCGGCTTGCCATCGATGACGATGTGGCCGTTCGGCTGCAGCGTGATCAGCCGCTCGCCGTCGAAGGTGACCTCGCCGGTCGCCGCCAGCGCGAACACGTGCCGGGTGCCATCGGCTTGCTCGACGACCAGCGTGGCGGCGGCCAGCTCGAGGCGGGCGCCGGTGTGGTCGGCCTTGGTGCATGCCGCGCCGCCGGCGGCGACGCTGGCCGCGACGCTGAGCCTCACGATCAGCGCGAGCGCATGCTGACGGCCAGCCACGGTCACTCCTTGTCCAGGTACGTGTAGCCGATCATCCCCTGGCGGAACCGGTTGATCAGCGAGCGCGATTCGTCGAGGGTGAGCAGCTTCTTGCGCAGCGCGATCTCGACGTTGGCGCGCAGCCGGCCGAGCAGGTCGGACGGCGAATAGTCGACGTACGACAGCACCTCGCTGACGGTGTCGCCGGCGACCACGTCCTTGATGTCGTAGTCGCCATCGGGGCTGAGGCAGACGTGGACCGTGTTGGTGTCGCCGAACAGGTTGTGCAGGTCGCCCAGGATCTCCTGGTAGGCGCCGACCAGGAAGATGCCGAGGTAGTAGTCCTGGCCGTCCTCCTTGGGGTGCAGCTCGAGCACGTGCTTGACGTCGCGCAGATCGATGAACGAGTCGATCTTGCCGTCGGAGTCGCAGGTGATGTCGGCCAGGGTCGCGCGCCGCGTCGGCTCCTCGTTGAGCCGGTGGATGGGCGCGATCGGGAACAGCTGGTCGACCGCCCACGCGTCGGGCACCGACTGGAACATCGAGAAGTTGCAGAAGTAGGTGTCCGACAGCGCCTTCTCCAGGCCCTCGAGCTCCTCGGGCATGTGGGGCGCGTTGCGGCACAGCATGAGGACCTTGTCGCAGATGGCCCAGAACAGGTTCTCGCACACCACCCGGTGCTCGAGCGACAGGTGGCCGAGGTTGAACAGCTGCAGGACCTGGTCCTTGTACTCGACGGCGTCGTGGTAGGCCTCGAGCAGGTTCTTCTGCGAGACCAGCTGGTAGGTCTCCCACATGTTCTTGACCAGCGGCGCGGTCGGCGTCGGGATGGCGGCCGGGACCTTGGTGTCGAACTCGGTCACGCCCAGCACGTTGACCACCAGCACCGAGTGGTGCGCGGTCACCGCGCGCCCCGACTCCGACACGATGTTGGGGTGCGGGACGCCGTCGGCGTCGCAGATCTCCTTCATCGAGTACACGACGTCGTTGGCGTACTCCTGGATCGAGTAGTTCATCGACGACGCGAAGTTGGTCTGCGAGCCATCGTAGTCGACGCCCAGCCCGCCGCCGACGTCGAGGTACGACAGGCCGGTGGCGCCCAGCTTGTACAGCTCGACGAACAGCCGGCCGGCCTCGCGCAGCGCGTTCTTGATGCTCTTGATGGCGCTGATCTGCGAGCCGAGGTGGAAGTGGAGCAGCTTCAGGGTGTCGATCTGGCCCCAGCCCTTGAGCTTGTGCACGGCGTCGACCATCTCGGCCGCCGACAACCCGAACTTGGAGAAGTCGCCGCCCGACTGTTCCCAGCGGCCGGCGCCGCGCGACGACAGGCGGGCGCGGATACCGAGCGTGGGCTTGATCTTCACCCGCTCGGCGACCCGGTGGATCTGGTCGAGCTCCGACGGCTTCTCGACGACCAAGATCACGGTGCGGCCCAGCTTGGAGGCCAGCAGCGCGGTCTCGATGTACTCCTCGTCCTTGTAGCCGTTGCAGATGATCAGGGCCTCGTCGTCCTGATGGATCGCCATGATCGTCAGCAGCTCGGGCTTGCTGCCGGCCTCGAGGCCGTAGTGGAACGGGCGGCCGTACTCGATGATCTCCTCGACGACGGTGCGGTTCTGGTTGACCTTGATCGGATAGACACCGCGGTACTGGCCCTGGTAGCCGTACTCCTTGATCGCACCGTTGAAGGCGCCGCAGATGAGCTCGATGCGGGCCCGCAGGATGTCGCTGAAGCGGAGCAGGATCGGGAGCTGGATGCCGCGCGCGGTCAGCTCGTCGATGAGCTCGCGCATGTCGATCACGCCGGGGTTCGACGGTGGCGGCACCAGCATCGGCACCGCCACCGGCACGACGGCGGCGACGCCAGCGAGGGCGTCGCCGGTCGCCACGACGGCGACCGGGCTCGGCGTGACGGCCGGCGTGATGCCCGACGAGGACGAGGCGCCGCTGTTGACGCCGCCGTTGGCGCCCGAGCCGGAGCCCGGCCCCGGCGGGGTGACGATCAGGTTGCCCTGATCGCTGATCGCGAAGTACCCGCACCCCCAGCGCTGGATGCCGTAGGTCTCGACGGCGTCCGCCACGGTCCAGCGGCGGAGCGGATCCTGGGAAAGCATCGCTTTGGCGCGGGCCATGGTTGTTCGATCCGTTACGGTGTTTCGGTCGGGGGTGCAATGGAAATCTCGTGGAATCTCCACGATCTCGGCCCCGACTGCGCCGGGTTGGTGACCGAGGCTCGTCGGTGCTGTTCGCTCGCTGGCGACTTGTCACGCCGGCCAGTTTCGATAGAGTGCCCAGCTTCGCATGTCGAACCTCGTCCCCCCGGGGAGTCCGGCGGCCGCCATCGTCGCGGAAGAGGAGCTGCTGCTCGGCCAGGTGGCGGCGCGCGCCGCGATCGGCGAGGAAGACGACGACGGGCCGCGGGCCACCACCGACGATATCGACCGCGACCTCCTCTCGCTGCGCGATCAGATCGGCGAGGCGCGCGCCGAGGATCTGCCACCGCTGATCGAGCAGATGACCCGGCTGGCCGCCCTGCGTAGCCGGCTCGGCGGTTCGAAGACCCTGCCCATCGACCTGGCGTCGCCGTACTTCGCCCACATGAGGCTCAAGGAGAGCGGCAGGCGGCGCGACGTCATGGTCGGCAAGCGCGGCTTCATCGACCGTCAGAGCAACGTCCAGATCGTGGACTGGCGTAACGCGCCGGTGAGCCGGATCTACTACCGCTACGAGGAAGGCGACGACTACGAGGAGGAGATCGCCGGGCGGCGGGTCGATGGCATGGTCGAGGCGCGACGCAACATCAGCATCAACAAGGGCAACTTGCGCCGCATCGGTGCGCCGCAGGGCACGTACATCAAGGACGCCCGGGGCGCCTGGGTGCAGGCGGTCGGCACGATGCTCCCGGTGCTGCACGGCGGCCAGGGCAAGGCGGCGCGGCCGGTGGTGGCGACCGGCCCGCGCGGCAAGCTCGGCGTCCACCACGGCCCGGCAGTGCGCGCCGACAAGTCGCTGCCCGAGATCGCGGCGCTGATCGACAAGGAGCAGTTCGAGCTGATCTCGCACCCCGAGAGCGGCATCGTCGTGATCCAGGGCGGCGCCGGCTCGGGCAAGACCACGGTGGCGCTGCATCGGGTCGCGTATCTCAACTTCGCCGATCCGCGCCGCTTCCGGCCCAGCGCGATGCTGTTCGTGGTGCCATCGCAGGCGCTGGTCCGCTACGTGGCCGGCGTGTTGCCGGCGCTCGGCGTCAGCGGGGTGCCGGTGGTGACCTACACCAGCTGGGCCCGCTCGACGCGGCTCAAGCTGCTGCCCGATTCGCCGGTCAAGTACAACGACGATCCTCCGGAGACGGTGTCGCGGCTGAAGAAGCATCCGCGCATGCTCGAGATCCTGCAGACCGCGGTGGCTCGCCAGGCCCGCGAAGTCGAGGCTGACCTCCGATCGCTGTCAGGCGCGACGCCCGAGATCGGCGCCGAGTGGGAGAAGCTCGGCGCCCGGGCGCTGGTCCCGCGCTGCCACGCGATGCTGTCGTGGGCCCGCAAGGCCGACCACCTCGACCCGTCGCTGCGGGTGGCGCTCGAGGGCACGGCGCGGCGGTGGAAGAAGCGCGCCGACGACGTGGTCACCGACTGGGCCGAGCTGATGACCGATCGAACCCTGCTGACCGCCGGCTTCGCCGGTTGCGAGGACGTCTCGGCGCGCGACATCGACGCGGTCGTGAAGTGGGTCAAGCGCCAGATCGCGGCCCCGCAGCGGGCGGTGGTCGACGACGACGGGCAGTCGTTCGAGACCGCCGACGGCGGCGCGATCGGCCCCGACGAGGACGATCCGGCCGGCCGCGTCGACGACGAGGATGATCCGCTGTACATCCGCTTGATCCAGCTCAAGCGCGGCGGCCTGTTCGGCGCCGACGGCGAGGAGCTGCGCTACACCCACGTCGCCATCGACGAGGCCCAGGACCGCAGCGCGCTCGAGGTCAAGGTGCTGGTCGAGAGCGTGCTGTCGCCCGACGGCCGCGCCGACAGCAAGAGCGTCACCATCGCCGGCGACACCGCGCAGCGCCTGGTGTTCGACAACAACTTCACCGGCTGGGCCGACCTGCTGGTGCAGACCGGGCAGCCGGCGATCGTGCGGCCGCTGCGGCTGTCGTACCGCTCGACCGCGGAGGTCATGATGCTGGCCCGCGAGGTGCTCGGCCCCGAGCTGGCGCCCGACGAGCCGCTGGCGGCGCGCCCCGGCGAGCCGGTGGAGCTGCACGAGTTCGCCGACATCGGCGAGGCGGTCGCGTTCCTGTCCGACTCGTTGCGCAACCTGATGGCGCGCGAGCCGACCGCGAGCTGCTGCTTGATCGCGCGCCACCCCGAGCAGGCCGACTCGTACTTCCACGGCCTGTCGCGCGCCGAGATCCCGGCCCTGCGCCGCGTCAAGCGCGACGAGTTCACGTTTCAGCCCGGCGTCGACGTCACCGACGTGACCCAGGTCAAGGGCCTGGAGTTCGACTACGTCATCATGCTCGACGCCAACGCCTCGTCGTACCCCGAAGCCTACTGGGCCCGCCACCTCATGCACATCGGCGTGACCCGCGCCGCCCACCAGCTGTGGCTGGTCACCACCGGCGAACCGTCCAAGCTGATCCCGACCGTGCTGCGCGATGGCGGGCGGATGACGGTGGCGTGAAACCGCGGTCGTCGTCGGCAACGCGTTCATGTCATCGCCAGCTCGAACACGACGATCAGCGCGATCGCGGCGACCAGCGTTGCCAGGCCGATCAGCCGCCGGGCACGGCCGGTCGCGCGGCGAGTCCATCGCGAGGCGCGCGGCGCCGCCACCCGCGGTTCCTCGCGCTTCCAGTCGAGGCCGGCGCCGGCGGCGCGCAGCGCGATCGTGCAGCGGCGGGCGAGGGCGAGGCCGACCGGGTTGAGCGCGATCGTGACTCGCCGCTGGGTCACCAGCGAGCCGGCGCGTCCGCCGCGCACCAGATCGAGGCGCGACTCGCTGGCGCTGAGCGGAACGCCGGGTTCGTACGCATCGCGACGCGATCGCTGCAGCTCGAACGCGTCGAGCCGGCGACCGAGCCGTCGCGCCGCGGCGGCGGCCTCGTCGAGGTGGTCCCAGATCGCCGGGTACACGCAGCCGGCCTCGAACAGGTGACGGCGGAACCCGTCCTCGTCGCGCGCGCGCAACCGCGCGGCCATCAGCTCGGCGGCGCGCAGGTAGTCACGGATGCGGGACTCGGCGCTGAGGTTGGCGCGCACCAGCACGCGCTCATCGGCCTCACGCGCGCGGCGATGCTCTGACGGGTTCATGGCTCCGGTATCGTCGCCCCGGTCCAACGGTTGCCGATCCGCGTGCGGGACGAGCCCGCGGACCGCGCGAGGCGTGTCGAGCTGAGAGATTTCAGTAGGTTGCGCTGCCACGTTGGCGGCTCGCCGATCGGCGATGAAGCGAAGGCGCTGACGGGCTTCGCGTTGGCGGACGGCGCAGCCAGGCTCGCGACTCGCTTCCGTCGTCGTCGAAGCTGATCGCCGTCAACTCTCGGCGGTGCCGCGAGCCTCGTCCCCGCGTGACCGGATCCATCTGGGGCCTGCCTTGATCGTCGTCAAGTCGGGGTCTCCACCCGCCCGATATCGTGAGCCGATGCTGGCGAGGGGCCTCATCGGGCGCGACGGCGCGTTGCTCGCGCTCGCCGCGCTGGCGATCGCGGTCATCGCGCTGCGCGGCGGACGCCGTGAACCCGCGGCCCAGCCGGCGGCGCGTGACCGCGCGGCGCGGTCGCCAGCCGCGGACTGGCAGCGGCGGAGCCTGTCGGCGGTCGCCGATCCAGATCCGGCCGCGCCGACTCAGCCCCGCCGGCTGCGCCCCTACCACGTCGCGGTGACCCCCGACGGCGCCACCGCGTACGTGACGCTGGCCGGGACCGAGGCCCATCCCGGCGATCAGGTCGCGGTGATCGACCTCGCCGCCCGTCGCGAGCGAGCGCGCATCGCGGTCGGGCGCATGCCGTTCGGGATCCAGGCCCACCCGTCGGGCCGCTGGGTGCTGGTCACCAATCGGCTGTCCAACTTCGTGTCGGTGATCGACACCACCAGCGATCGGGTCGTCGCCGAGATCCCGGTACCGTTCTACTGCGACGACCTGGAGATCGCCGCCGACGGCGCGCGCGCGTACCTGACCAACTTCTGGAAGGATCAGGTGATCGTCGTCGATCTGGCCGGGCCCGGCGGCGCGGTGCGCGATCTCGGCCTGAGCCGGGCGGCGTTCGACCGTGCGGGCGGGCCGCGCGAGGTGCTCCGGGCCCGCTGCGGAACCCGGGCCTGCCACCTGGGCCGGGTCGGTGGGTTCATCGCCGGCGCCGACGCCGAGGCGGCGTTCGAGGCGGCGGCGGTGCACGCCGTCCCGGGCGCGCCCGACGCGAGCTGGCTGCTGCGCGCGACCGCACCGGTGCAGACCGGTGGCCGTGCCAACGCCACCGACGGCTACCATCACCCCGGCGGGGCCGTGTTCGACGACCCCGAGCACGATCCCGACGTCGCCGTGCTGCGGGCCTGGATCGCGGCCGGACAGACCGGGCCCGGGATCACGGTCGGCTCCCGGCCGCGCGATCTGGCGCTGTCGGCCGACAGGCGGACCCTCTACGTCGCCAACACCGGCAGCCTCGACGTCTCGGTGGTGGATGTCGAGTCGCTGCGCGAACGGCGACGGATCGCCACCCGCGCGCCGGTCACCGACGTCGTCGAGGTCGACGGCTGGCTGGTCCTGACCGCGCTCGGCGTGGGATCGGGCCACCCGAAAGCGCCCGACCCCGAGCGCGAGAGCCTCGATCGCGCGACGCCGGGCGTCGATCTCACCATCTTCCGCGATCCCACCACCGGCAAGCCCCTGCCCCTCGAGCAGCAACGACCGGCCGGGCCGTTCGAGGACGTCGATGGGACGGCGCAGGAGAAGTTCCGCGACATCAGCAACGACGTCGCCGTGCTCGATCCGGCGGCGGCCCAGGCGGTCGACCGCTACGCGGCGACCGCGGCGTTCACCCGCTACACCTCCGACAGCTTCGAGGCGACCGCGGGCGACGTGCACGGCGACGTCCCACCGGAGCTGCGGACGGTGGTCGGCGCGCTGCCCGAGCAGATCGCGCGCGCCGGCGACCACCTCTACGTGGCGATGGCGGGGACCTTCCAGGTCCAGGAGTGGCGGGTCGACGTCGCGGCCACACCCGCCGCGCGCCTGTCGCCGGGGCGCGTGTTCGCCACCGGCCTGGGCCCGCAGGGGATCGCGGTCGGCGGCCGCGCCCTGGTGATCGCCAACCAGCTGGCTGACTCGCTCACCATCGTCGAGCTGGGCGGCGGAACCAGCGCGACGATCGAGCTGGCGAACCCGGCTCCGACCTACCCGGCCACCGATCTGGAGCGCGGCGAGCTGATCGTGCGCAGCGCGCTGTGGTCATCGGACCAGGACGCGACCTGCGTGCACTGTCACTATCGCGACACCTCCGACGGCAAGAAGTGGAGCGTCAACTCGGTGCTGGCGCAGAGCCGCGACCGCCGTGAGCGAACCGGCGGCAGCCGCGAGGTCCCCGACCTGCGCCACCTGTTCGCCGAGGCCCCGATGCTGGTCGAGGGCGTGCTCGCGGTCGCGGAGCCGCTGGGACCGATCATGGACCAGGCACCGCTCGAGGACTTCGCCGCGACCACGCCGGCCGGCGACTTCACCGCGGTCGTCGCGACCGCCGAGGAGGCGCCCGCGCTGGCGAGGTCGGCGCACGCGATCTGGCAGGCGACCGGCCGGCCGTGGGACGCGACCTCGCCGTCCGCCGCCGATCTGGTCAAGCGCCGCGACACGATGTTCCAGCAGACCTCGCAGCGCTGGCTCGGCGCGCCGTACGGCTTGCGCGAGGTGCAGCGGCTGGTCGCGATCTGGCAAGGCGGCGAGGGCCGGTTGCTGCCCAACCCAACGCCGGCCGCGGATGCGATGGTCGCGCGCGGGCGGATGCTGTTCGAGACCCCGGCGGTAGGCTGCGCCGGCTGCCACCCGGCGCCGACGTTCACCGACAAGACCCATCCCCACAACGAGAACCGCGGTTTCCCGCCGCTGGTCACGATCGGCCGCCGCGACGCCATCCACAACGTCGCCGGCCCGAGCCGGATCGACGCCAACGCCGGCTACGTGCGAGCGTGGGATCCCGACGATCGCGGCCGCGTGCAGCAGCGCGCCGATCAGTTCGTGTCGCCGTCGCTGCGCGGCCTGTGGGCGCGGCCGCCCCGCTTGCTCCACGACGGACGGGCGCGTTCGCTGCGCGAGGTCCTGGCCACCCCCGCGCACCCGGCGCTGGGGCCCGGCGAGATCGGGCGCAACGAGCGCGACGGCATCCCCGACACCCACGGCGCCACCTCTCACCTCGACCTCTGGGAGCTCGAATGCCTCCGGCAGTACGTCCTGTCCATCGAGTAGCCGCGCTGGCGGGCGCGCTGGCGCTGGTCGGGCTCGCGGTGGCGGCCCGGACCGCGCCGGTGGCCGCGCGCCCCGGCGTGCTGGTGCGCGAGGAGCGGGCGATGATGGGGTCGCGGGTCGCGGTCGCGGTGTGGGTTGGTGCGGCCGAGCACGCGCAGGCCACGGCGGCGGTCGCCGCCGCACTCGATGACCTCGCCAGCTGGGAAGCGCGGGTCAGTGAATGGCAGCCAGGATCCGATGTCGACCGCGTCAACGCCGCCGCTGGCGGCGGGCCGGTCGCGATCGGTGAGGACGCCCGCGCGTTGATCGTCGCCGCCCGCCGCTGGGCCGAGCGTACCGACGGGGTCTTCGACCCGACCGGCGGGCCGCTGTTCGCGCTGTGGGAGCAGGCTCGCAGCCGCGGCACGCTGCCCGCCGCGGCCGCGGTCGAGGCCGCCCGCCGCCTGGTCGACTGGCGCGCGATCGAGGTCGCGGCCGGGGGCGTGCGCTTGCGCAGGCCGGGGATGCGCCTCGGCCTCGGCGCCCTGGGCAAGGGCGTCGCCGCCGAGCGCGCCAGCGCCAACCTGAGCGCCGCCGGCTTCGGCGACCACCTGGTCGACTGCGGCGGTGATCTCGCGGTGAGTGGGCGGCGCGACGGCGCGCCGTGGCAGGTCGCGCTGCGCAGCTCCGACGATCGGATCGTCGCCATCGCGGGGCTGACGGCGGGCACCATCGCCACCTCCGGTGACGGCGTCCGCGGGTTCGAGGTCGACGGCGTCCGCTACGGGCACATCCTCGATCTGCGGACCGGCTGGCCAGCGCGCGGCGTCCGCAGCGTCACCGTGTTCGCCCCCCGCGACGCCGATCCGCTCGCCACCGCGCTGTTCGTGCTCGGGCCGGAGGGTGGCGACGCGTTGCTGGCCGGGATCCCCGACGCCTGGGCGGTGTGGAGCGACGAGCGCGGTGCGGTCGTGACGTCGCGTCGGGTCCGGATCCGCGCCGGCCAGATCGAGGTCGCGCCATGAGGCATCGCGCGACGGTGCGGCTCGGGCTGGTCGGGCTGCTCGGGCTGGTCGGGCTGGTCGGCTGCGTGGGCGGCGAGCGCCCAGGCCCGGCCGCGGCGGCGCCGGACGGCGACGCGATCGCGGTGCTCGAGCGCCGCTGCGGGGGATGCCATGGCGTGACCGCGAGCCAGCTCGAGCGACTGGGCGACGAGGCCACCCGGCTGCTGCGGTGGCAGGTCGACGCCGACGGTCGGATCGCGGGGCTCGGGCTGCGCGCCCGCGCCCGCGCGGCGTGCCTCGACGCTCGGTTCGTCGACCGCGCGGCCGGCGCCGACGCCAGCCCGCTGCTGCTGGCGCCGCTGTCGCCGACCTGGTCCGGCACCGCCTACACCCACCCCGAGGTGTTCGCGACCCCGGACGATCCCGACTTCGTCGTGCTGCGACGCTGGCTCGCCGCCGCGCTGCCGCCAACCCCGCCGCCGCCGCCGCTCGATCCCGCGGGCCGCGCGTTCGCCGAACAGGTCATGCCGGTGCTCGAGCGCAAGGGTTGCCTCGGCACCGCCTGCCACGGCCCCGGCTCGTTCTCGGATCTCAAGCTCGCGCCCGGGATCCCGTTGCTCGCCGGCCGCTATACCCGCCAGGCGCTCGAGAGCAACCGGTCCTCGATGCTCGGCGCCAGCACCGGGCAGGCCCGGCTCGCCGCGCTCGACGCCGACGTCGCCATCGCCCGCCAGCTGGTGAAGAACATCCCGATCGCGCAGGGCGGCGTCCTGCACAAGGGTGGCAATCGCTTCTTCGAGCGCGGCGACCCGGACTACCAGGCCGTGGCCGGCTGGCTCGGGCTCGAGGCCGCGCAGGCGCGGGCCCGCACCGGGGTCGACGTGTCGGATCGCGGCCTCCTGTTCGTGCGCCGCCCGCCGGCGACGCCCGAGCGGTTCTTCGAGGACGCGGCGTTCTTACCCGGGGCCGATCTGTGGTGGCGCCATCCTGACGGCACCGAGGTCAACCTCACCGCGCCGCTCCACCCCGACGGACCGATCGACCTCCGCACCCCGGCGCTCGACTACCAGGCCCGGCGCGTGCTGTTCGCGATGCGGCGCGCGGCCGACCAGCCGTTCAACGTCTGGGAGCTCGAGCTGGCCAGCGGCGCGGCGCGGCAGCTCACCTTCTCGACCGACCCGGCGCAGCACTGGCGCGACCCGATCTACGCGCCCGACCCCGACGACCGCGATGGCGCGGACCTGTCCCGGGTCGTGGTCGTGATGGTGTCGAACGTCGCCGGCGAGCAGGCGCTGTCCAGCCCCGAGGGGCTCCTCGGTGAAGCCGAGGGTGGCGACGCGCGCACCATCCTCGACGACGAGCGCGGCGAGCGCAGCGGCGCGTTCGCCGGCCGCGCGATCCGGATCGTCCGCGGTACCGGCGCGGGCGCGATCCGCCGCATCGCCGCGTCGCGGCCGGGCCGGATCGAGCTCGACGTGCCGCTGGCGGTCGCGGTCGACCCGACCACCCACTACGTGATCGAAACGACGCCGCGCATGGCACCGAGCTACGACCTGTACCGGATGCGCCACGCTGCGGTGGGTGACGAGGCGCGGACCTTCGCCGAGACCCGGCGCCGGATGACCTGGGCCGCCGGGCAGGTCCGCCGACCCTCCCTGCGCTCGACCGGCGAGATCTTCGTGACCTCGCTGCGCACCGGCTGGATGGGTGACCGGCCCTACTTCCATGGCGCGGTGTTCCGGGTCCACCACGACGGCTCCAACTTCCACACCCATTTCGGCAACCGCTCCGAGCTGCCGATCCTCGCCGGCAACCGCGAGCTGCCCGACGGGCTCGAGGTGCGCATCGGTCGCGACGCCGACTCGTGGTGGGGCGGGCTGATCGCCATCGGTGATCACCAGCTCGGACCGCCGCTCGATCCGCGTAACCCCATCGATGACGCCGACCACCCGCTCGATCACGGCGCGCCGGCCCACGCCCAGCACATGTTCGTTCGCAGCTGGGTCACCGTCGACCCCGACGTGCGTGCCGGCGGCATCTCGCCCGGCGGCGCCTACCGCGACGTGGTGCCGCTGCCCGACGGCAGCCTGCTGGCGGCGTACGCGCCCGGCCCGATCGACCTCGGCGATCCCGCGGCGGCGCCCGACTTCGATCTGGTCCGCCTGGTCCGCGCCCCCGCCTACCAGTCGGCCGACGGCCTGGGCCCGGGCGGGTTTCGCCGCGAGGTGGTGGCGTCCAGTCCGGCCAGCGAGCTGTGGCCGGTGCCGGTGCGCGGGCGCATCAAGGAACCGTTTCACAAGGGGATCAAGCGCGCCGAGGCGCTCGCCGGTCAGCCGGGCCGGGTCGGCGGCTTCGCCGGATATCCCGATGGCACCCCGGCGCTGCTCGAGGTCTACGACCTGGTGCTGCTGGCCGCGTTCTTCGAGCAGACCGCGCCGATCGGCGTCCACCACCTCGACGCTCCGATCTGCGAGGTGCACGGCGAGGCGACGCCCGTGTGGCGCCGGATCGCGTGGGCGCGGGTGGTCGCCGGCGAGCCGCGGCGCGGTCTCGAGGTCGGTCCGCCGCGGCAGCTGATCCTCGCCGAGGTCCCGCTCGCCGCCGATGGCTCGTTCCAGGTCGTGGTCCCCTCCGGGGTCCCGTTCGACGTCCAGGCCCTGTCTGGAGACCGGCTCGCCCTCTCGACCCCAGGCCGCTGGCTCTACGCCCACCCGGGCGAGAAGCACGGGCTGTCGATCCCGCGCGCACTCTACGTCCAGACCTGCGGCGGCTGCCACGGCTCGCTGTCCGGCGCCCGGACAACCGGGTTCGGCGTCCCCGACGCGGTGACCACCGCGTCGCGGACCGCGGCCATGTGGGACCCCGACACCGCGACCCATCGCCGCCCGGCGAACCTGAGCGGACCGTCGCTGGCCACGGTCTCCGCGCCGATCGCGATCGGATACGCCGAGGACATCGCGCCCCTGATCGCGCGCGCGTGCGCGTCGTGCCACGGCGGCCCGGCGGCGGCGGCCGGCCTGGATCTCACCGGCGCCGACCCCCGGGCGGCGCTGTTGCGCTGGATCGATCCGGGCGGGCTCTCGACCCGCAGCCCGCTGGTCGAGCGGCTCCTCGGGCAAGAGCTGGGTGCCGACGGCGCCGCGCCGGCCGCGCCCCATGCCGCGCTGTCCGCCGACCAACGCCAGCTCGTCACCCGCTGGATCGATCTCGGCGCCCCCGACCGGAGGGCACGGCTGCCATGAAGTGGCTCGCGATCCCGACCGGCTGCCTGGCGGTGGTGGTCATCGCGACGCTGCTGGCGGCGCCGGCCGCGGCGCCGACGCCCCCGCCGAGCGACCCGGCGGGCTGCGCGCCGTGCCACGACCGCCGGCGGCCGATCTGGCACGACGACGACGTGACCGCGCCCGGTCGTGACCGCGAGGCCCGCCGCGCTCACGCCGCGGTCGCCGCCGAGCGTGGCGGCTGCGACACCTGCCACCGCCGGCGCTTCTTCGAGACCTGCGGCGGCTGCCACGACGCGACCGAGCGCTGGCGTCAGGGGGCGCCGTGAGCAAGCTCGGTGAACGCCTCGCCACGCTGCTCGGCCTCAGCGCGCCGGTGCCGACCCGCAAGTACACCCGGGACGCCGCGATCGTCGTGCTGCCTCCGCCGGCGCAGGTGCGGCTGGCGCTGACCGGGCTCGAGGCGGTGGTCGCCGCTGGCGATGAGGTCGCGGCGCATGCGCTGGTCGCGCGCAGCGTCCCGGGGGCGCGCTGGCAGCGGCGCATCCACACGCCGCTCGGCGGCCGCGTCGAGTCCATCGCCGGCGCCGTGGTGGTGCGCGGTGCCCCCACCAGCGCCGCGGCGGCCGCCGTCCATCGCGATCCCGCGACCCTCGACCGCGACGCCATCGTCACCGCCGCCCGTGACGCCGGCATCGTCGGCCTGGGCGGCGGGATGTTCCCGACCTACGCCAAGCTCACCGCGACCCACCCGATCGACACCGTGCTGGTCAACGGCTGCGAGAGCGAGCCGTACTTCACCTGCGACCACCGCGTGCTGGCCGAGCACCGCGACGAGGTCGAGTGCGGGATGGCGCTCGCCGTGCGGGCGGTCGGTGCGACCTCGAGCGCGGTGATCGATCGCGAGGACTACTACCCCGCCGGCTACGAGCGGTTCGTGGTCCGCGACCGGCTCGGTCGCGAGGTCCCGCCCCGTCACCTGCCCCGCGACGTCGGGGCCCTGGTCCTCAACGTGCAATCAGCGCGCGCGCTGCACCGCGCCGTCTGCCTCGGCGAGCCGCTGGTGTCGCGGGTGATCACCGTCGCCGGCGGCGCGATCGCCCGCCCCGGCAACTACCAGGTCTTGATCGGGACCGCGGTCGACGAGGTGCTGGCCGCGTGCGGAGCCGACGCCACCAGCGCCGCGATGATCATCGCCGGCGGCCCGATGATGGGGCATCAGATCAGCGCCGGCGACACGATCGCCGCCGGCACCGGTGGCCTGCTGGCGATGACCGCGGCCGAGGTCGCGGCGCGCGTCGAGCAACCTTGCATCCGCTGCGGCCGGTGCGTCGACGCCTGCCCGGTCGGGCTGCCGGTGCCGTTGCTGATCGAGCGGCCGGGGCCCGACGTGCTGACGTGCTTCGGGTGCGGCGCGTGCCAGTACGTCTGCCCGTCGGCGATCCCGCTCGCCGCGTTGATGCGCGCCGCCAGCGCGCGGGAGATCCGATGGGATTGAGGGCCGACCTCCGCGCCTCCGTGGTCACCGCCGGGCTGCTCGCCGTGGCGGCGATCGCCGCGCTGCTGGCGCCGCCGGCGCCGCGCGCGACCACCGAGCGCGACGGCCGCGCCGAGCTACCGTTCCATGGCGACGGCGCCCAGGGGCCGATCGAGGGCGTGGTGATCGTGGAGGACGGTCGCATCGTCGAGGTCGAGGTCACGCGCAGCGACGAGGGCGTGGATCGGCGGGCGCTCAGCGCTGACCGGCTCGACGGACGCTTCCGCGGCCTCCCGGCCCGGGCACCGCTGGCGGCCGACGCGATCAGCGGCGCCACCATCTCGAGCCGTCGCCTGATCGAAGCCGTGGAGCGGCGGCTGGGGCGTGGGGAGGAGGACCGCCGTGCCCGGTGACGCCGTCGAGGGGCTGCGCATCCGCGACCTGGTCGTCGAGCTGGGCTTCGTCGATCGCGCCGGCCTCGAGCAGGCGCTCGAGGTCCAGGAGGAGCTGCACGAGCAAGGCGTGAACGCGCACCTGATCGACGTCCTCCAGGACCTCGGCCTGCTCGACGATGACCAGCGTGACCAGGTCGTGATCAACCAGGAGATGCGGCTGGTGCTCGCCGAGATCCCGGGCGGACGTCGCGATCACCGACCCGAACGCTGGGTGACGGCGGCGCTGGTGCCGGCGGCGCTGATCGGGACGCCGCTCGGCGTGCTGGCGGCCGCCGCGGTGCTCGCGATCGGCGCCTGGCTGGTCAGGGGACAGACCTGGCGCTGGGTGGCGCTGGGCTGGCTGGCCGCGACCGCGGTCCCGGGTACGCCCGCGGCCGCGCCCGCAGCTGCCGGCGCGACCGGTACCGCCGACGGCGCGCCCCGGGAGCTCGCCACGACCCTGTTGCGCGCCGCCGCACTCACCGCAGCCCTGGCGCCGGTGCGACTGTTGCCGGTCGCGGTCACGCCCATGCACTACCTGGTCGCCGCCGCGCTGGCGCTGGCGCTGCTGCGGAGGCTGCGATGATGCCGATCGCGGTCTATGACGCCGTGTTCGTCGCCGCGGCGGTCACCCTGGTGAGCGACCGGCGTGGCCGGCTGGGCTGGGTCGCCCTGGTGCCGTTGATCGCGGCGGCGGCGGCGCTGGCGCCACTCGGCGACCACCGCTACCTGATCGCTCCGCTGGTCGCGCTGGTCGCGACCCTGCCGCCGGTCCGGGCCGCCGCGCCGGCCCTGGTCCTCGCGGCCCCGGCCTACGGCTCGCTGCGCGCGGCGCTGCTCGCGGCCGCGCTCTTCCTGGTGACGGTCTGGCTCGCCGACGGTCTCGACCGCCGCGTCGAGCAGCGCGGCGCCGCACCGTCGTGGCGAGGGGCCCCGGCGCGCTTCCTGGTGCTGGCCGTGCTCTATGCAGCCCTGCTGCCGGTGGGGCACCTGTGAAGGGCCCGTTCCTGCGCTCGCCGCAGTCCACGCGCGGCCTGATGATCCAGGTCCTGATCGCCGCGACCCCGGCGCTGATCGCGGCCGTGGTGCGACTCGGCGCGCCGGCAGCCGCGATGATCGTCTCGGCGGTTGCCGGCGCGGTCGCGATCGAGGCGCTGGTTCACCGCCGCCAGCTCGGCGACGGCAGCGCGGTGGTCAGCGGCGTGATCGTCGTGCTGCTGCTGCCGGCGACCACGCCGCCATGGCTCGCCGCGCTCGCCGGCGCGACCGCGATCGGGCTCGGCAAGGCGCCGTGGGGCGGCCTGGGCAAGAACCCGTTCAACCCGGCCGCGCTGGCGCGCGCGGTGCTGATGGTGGTGCTACCCGCGCACTTCTTCGCTCCGATGTGGCGCTGGGACGCGGTCACCGCGGCCAGCCCGCTCTCGAAGGAGGTCGGCGCCACCGCCCCCGGCTGGAGCGCCCTCATCCTCGGTGACGTCCCGGGCTGCGTCGGCCAGGCCGCGCCGTGGACGATCGTGCTCGGCGGCCTGATCCTGGTCGTGCTGCGCACGATCGACTGGCGGGTTCCGCTCGCCTACCTGTCGACGATCGCGCTGATCGCCGTGGTGCTGCCCGGCGGCGCGCGGGTCGCCGGCCACGCGCCGTGGCTGATCGGCGATCCGTCGATCCACCTGTTCGCCGGCGGCACGCTGATCGCCGCCTTCTTCCTGCTCACCGATCCGGTCACCGCGCCGATGTCGGCGACCGCCAGGGTCGGGTTCGCCGCCGTCGCCGCCACCGCGACCATGGCGATCCGCCAGTTCACGCCCTATCCCGACGGCGCCGTGCTCGCGGTGCTGGTGGCCAACGCCTGCACGCCGTGGTTCGACCGGGTCACGGTCGAGCGGCGGATCACGCCGCCACGAGCCAAGCGCTCGCGGGGCTGACGCACTTGACCTGCATCAAGTCGCCGCGCCGCCCCCGGGCCACGATGATCCGCATGCTCGATGTCGTGCTCGCGACGTGGGGGGCGGCTACCTCCGCGGCGTGGTGCGCCGGCAACCTGACGTCGCTGCACCAGACGCGCCGGCTGCGGCATCTGCGCGACGTCGCGGCGGACCCGCCGGCGAGCTGGCCGCGCCTGAGCGTCGTGATCGCGGCCTGCAACGAGGCGACGACGCTCGCGCTGGCGAGCGCGAGCCTGCTCGCGGTCGACTATCCGGACCTCGAGGTGGTCCTGGTCGACGATCGCTCCACCGACGGGACCGGCGTGCTCGTCGATCGGATCGCCGCGGGCGATCCGCGGGTCCAGCCAGTCCACATCAGCCAGCTCCCCGAAGGCTGGCTGGGCAAGGTCCACGCGCTCGAGGTCGGCGCGGCGACCGCGACCGGCGAGTGGTTGCTGTTCACCGACGCCGACGTCCACTTCGAACCGGCGGCGCTGCGCCGCGCCGTCGCGCTCTGCGTCGCCGAGGAGATCGACCACCTGGTCGTGATGCCGGACGTGGAGAGTCGCACGATCCTCGAAGAGGCGGTGATCGACGCCGTCGGCGACCGCTTCCTGCGCAAGACCCGCGCGGCGCGCATCGGTGAGCCCGGGTGCGATGCCTACGCCGGGATCGGGGCGTTCAACCTGGTGCGCCGCGCCGCCCTCGAGCGCAGCGAGGGCTTCTCCTGGCTGCGCATGGAGGTGGTCGACGACGTCGGGCTCGGCCTGCTGTTGCGCCGCGCCGGCGCCCGCAGCGCCTTCGTGCTCGGCGACGGCGCGGTGCAACTGCGCTGGTACTCGTCCATGGGCGACATGGCGCGAGGCTTCGAGAAGAACCTGTTCGGTTTCATCGCGCACTACCGGTGGCATCGCGTTGCGGGCCTGGCGCTCGGCACCGTGGCCATGGCGCTCGGACCCCTGGTCGCGCTGGTCGCCGGCCCGGCCTGGGTGCGCGGCCTCGGCGCCGCGGCGCTGGCCACGCTCCTGGTCACCGCCGCGATCCTGGCCCGGCGCACCGGCCGCCGCCTGCTGCCGATGCTGCTGCTGCCGGTCGGACACCTCGTCCTCGTCGCCCTGGTCGTCCGGTCGGCGCTCGCCTGCGGCCGCCACCGCGGCATCGTCTGGCGCGGCACGCTCTATCCCCTGGCGGTGCTCCGCGCCGAGCAGCGCGTGCGGCTGTGAGGCCGGCACGGCTGCTGATCTGACGAGCCCAACGCCGTCGCACGCGCAGCGCGCCTCAGCACAGCAGGACCCGCAGCGCGCCGGTGACGGCGTCGACAGCCGCGCTGGTGGCGCCGTGGCCCATCAGTCCGATGCGCCACGCCTTGCCCTTGAAGTCGCCGAGCCCGCCGCCGATCTCGATGCCGTGCTCGTCGAGCAGGCGGCGGCGCAGCGCGGCTTCGTCGGCGCCGGCCGGGGCGGCGATCGCGTTGAGCATCGGCAGGCGGTGGCCGTCCTGCGACACGAACGGCAGCCCGAGGTCGGCGACCGCCGCCGCCAGCCGCTCGTGAGCGGCGCGGTGACGCGCGAACCGCGCCGCCAGGCCTTCCTCGAGCACGATCGCCAGCGCCTCGTGCAGCGCGTACAGCATGTTGATCGGCGCGGTGTGGTGGTATGCGCGTTCCTGGCCCCAGTACGAGCGCAGCAGCGTGAGATCGAGGTACCACGACGGCACCTTGAGGCGGCGGCGGTCGAGCCGAGCGACCGCACGCGGCGACAGCGTCACCGGCGACAGACCGGGCGGGCACGACAGGCACTTCTGGGTGCCGCTGTAGGCGGCGTCGACGCCCCAGGCATCGATCTCGACGGCCATGCCGGCGAGGCTGGTGACGCAGTCGAGGATGAACAGCCCGTCGTGAGCGTGGATCAGCTCGGCCAGGCCGTCGACCGGGTTGCCGACCCCGGTCGAGGTCTCGGCGTGGACCACCGCGACGACGTGCGGCGCGTGGCGCGCGATGGCGTCGGCGAGTTGGTCGCGATCGAGCGCGCGACCCCACGGCGCGTCGACGGTGGTCACCGCGGCGCCGGCGCGGCGCGCCACCTCGGCGAGGCGGCCGCCGAACACGCCGTTGACGCCGACCAGCACGCGGTCGCCGGGCTCGACCAGGTTGACGATCACGGTCTCCATCCCGGCCGACCCGGTGCCGCTCATCGCCAGCGTCATCGGGTTGGTGGTCGCGAACACGCGGCGGAGGCCGTCGCGGATCTCGTCCATCAAGGCGAGGAAGGCCGGATCGAGGTGGCCGACCGTCGGGTGGGCGAGCGCGGCCAGCACCCGCGGCGGCACCGGCGACGGGCCGGGACCGAGGCACAGGCGGGATGGGATGTCTGAGACCCGTGGCATCGCCGTGATGTATACCTCGACCAATGGCGACTCGAACCACGTTGTCGGCGAAGCGGATGGCGAAGGCCCTGGCCAAGGTGCACGCGGCCCAGATCGAGGTGGCCACCCGCTACGTCGGTGACTCGGGCGCGCGCCAGGCGGTCCACACCGTCTACGGCGGCGCTCACCTGTTCACCGCCGACACCGCGCGCAAGCTCGGCGAGCTGTCGGTGCGCGCGCTCGAGACCTACGCGCCCGATCCGATGACGTTCGCCGAGGTCATCGGCGTGCCGGCGGCGCTGGCGTCGACCGTGTACGAGCGGGTGCGGGCCAAGCTGGTCAGCGAGGCCGTCGAGGACTTCCGCATCGACTTCGAGGACGGCTACGGCAACCGCTCCGACGACGAGGAGGACGGCCACGCCGCCGCCGCGGCGCTCGAGGTCGCCGCCGGGCTCGAGGCCGGCACGCTGCCGCCCTTCCTCGGCATCCGGATCAAGCCGTTCTCGCGCGAGCTGGCGGCGCGCTCGATCCGCACCCTCGACGGGTTCCTGACCGAGCTGTGCACCGCGACCAAGGGCGCGCTGCCGCGCAACTTCGTGGTCACGCTGCCCAAGATCACCAGCCGCGCCGATGTCCGCACCCTGGTCTGGGTGTTCGGTGAGCTGGAAGAGCGGCTCGAGCTCGAGCCCGGGACGCTCAAGATGGAGATCATGGTCGAGACCACGCACTGCATCCTCGATCCCAAGGGTCGCTCGATGCTGCCGCTGCTGCTCGACGACGCCGCCGGGCGCATGGTGGCGGCGCACTTCGGCACCTACGACTACACCGCCAACTGCGACATCACGGCGGCGCACCAGCGCATGAGCCACCCGGCGTGCGACTTCGCCAAGCACATGATGAAGGTGACCTTCGCGCAGACCGGCGTGGCGCTGTCGGACGGCGCCACCAACATCATGCCGGTTGGTCCCCACAAGGGCCCGCTCACCGACGAGCAGAAGCGCGGCAACCGCGACGCCGTGTTCGCAGCCTGGAAGCTGCACGCCAGCGACGTCCGCCACTCGCTGGTCAACGGCTTCTACCAGGGCTGGGACCTCCACCCGGCGCAGTTGCCGACTCGCTACGGCGCGGTCTACGGCTTCTTCCTCGAGGGACTGGCCGCGGCGTCGCACCGGCTCAAGAACTTCGTCGACAAGGCGGCGCAGGCGACGCTGGTCGGCGACGTGTTCGACGACGCCGCCACCGGTCAGGGTCTGCTCAACTACTTCCTGCGCGGCATCTCGTGCGGCGCGGTGCGCGAGGACGAGGCGCTGGCCACCGGGCTATCGCTCGAGGAGATCCGCGGCCGCTCGTTCGTCAAGATCCTCGACGGCCGCCGCGTGAAGTGACCGATTGGCGGCGGGCCGCGCGGCGGCGAGTCCGAGCAACCTCAGCTGCCGCGGTAGGTCGAGTAGCTGAACGGGCTGAGCAGGAGCGGGACGTGGTAGTGCGCCGCGCCGTCGGTGATCACGAACTGGATCTCGGCGACCGGGAAGAAGCCGTCGGAGTCGGTGGCCTCGAAGTAGGCATCGGTGTCGAAGCTGAGGCGGTAGCGGCCGGGTTGGACCGGTCCGGGTGGCGTCAACGTGCGCAGCCGGCCGTCGTCGTCGGTGGCGCCGGCGCCGAGCTGGCGCCAGCTGCCGTCGTCGTGGATCTCGAGGCGGACCGGGACGCCGCGGGCCGGAACCCCGCGCGCGGTATCGAGGACGTGGGTGGTGATCATACGACGACCTCCTTCAGCAGCTTGTCCAGGCGCAGCCGGGTGATCGTGGCTTGCTCCTCGGCGGCGGTGCGGATCTCGGTGGCCCGGTCGTGGTCGAGGCGCGCGAGCAGGTCGGCGAGCAGGTCGGGCGTCGAGCGCCCGCTCGCGCACACGATGTAGATGAAGCCGTGCTTGTCGAGGTAGGCCTGGTTGGCCACCGCCAGCGCGGCGAGCACCTCGGGCGTCGCGGTCGCGGTGCTGCGCTGTTCCTGCGCTGCCCAGCGCGGCCGGTCGCCGCCGGCGGTCGGCAGCGCCAGCGGCGGTGCGCGGTCGCCGATGCGCGGGTGGGCCGCGAACGCCTCGAGCCACGCGCCCTCGTCGAGCGACCACCAGATGCGGTCGCCGATCCGCATCAGCGCAGCGCGATCCTCGAACGGTCGCTCGTTGGCCATCGCGATCGACCAGGCGTGGGAGCCGCAGCAACGCAGGAAGGCGTCCTGCGCCGCCTCGGGGCTGAAGCGGTCGAGCATGGCCAGCGCCTCGGGGCGTGGCGCCGACGGCTGGCCCCACACCCGCATGCGGGCCACGCCACCGTCGGGGAACACGCTGAGGCGAACCCGACCGATGGCGCCGACCCGGCGCAGCTCGGCGTCGAAGACATGGCGGGTGTGGGGCTGCAGCGGCGTGGCCAGCAGCGTCCGCCACGCCCCCGCGACCTCGCCAGCGACGACGCAGTGGCCGGGCGCGTTGCCCTTGAAGTGCGAGGTGTCGAGCTCGAGCCGCTCGACGGTGCCGGTGGCCGCCAGGCGCACGATCGCCCAGTCGTTGCCGGGGCCGCGTCGCCGCCGGGTCTCCCAGCCATCGGCCATCGTCCGCGACGGCCCCGGCTTGATGAGGTTGTTGCGCGAGCCGAAGAACATGTCGCTGCACGACTCGACCCAGCCGCCGTGTTCGAGGGCCGCCAGGTCGATCACGCCGCCCAGCCCTGTCAGGCGCGACCACCGCGGCGCGACCTCGCCGTGGACGCGCAGCCGGGCGACGCCACCGTCGGGGAAGATGTTGAGGCGCAGGTGCGTCACCCGGCGCCCGTGCCTGATCTCGAACCGGTTCGGGTGGTTGCCCTCGAGCGCCGAGCGCGGCAAGAGGTCGAGCCACGGCGCGTCGGCCAGCGCCGCCAGATCGAGCGGGTCGTCGATGGCGCAGGCCTCGAGCGAACACTCGGCCGGGTAGTTGCCGCGAAAGAACGCGGTGTCGACCACGACGCCGCGGATCACGCCCGGCATGCCGAGGCGGATGACGCACCAGTCGTAGCCGGCCTCGCGGCGGCGGCGGGTCTCCCAGCCGTCCATCCACTTGCCGCGGTCGGTGTACAGGTGGTCCTTCCACTCGGCGGCGTGGGGGCGCAGCAAGTTCTCCTTGTCGGCGAAGAACTCGTCGTTGCACAGCAGCGCGGCGCCGCCGACGTCGTCGCAGGCCAGGTCGGGAAGATCGAGGAAGGTCGGCTCGGACATGGGTTCCATCCGGGGCTAGATCAACCGGCCGCGCCCGCCGTCGACGTCCTGGCCGTCGAAGACGCGGTGGCCGCGCAGGTAGGTGGCGTGGACCCGGCCGGTCAGGACCGCGCCGGTGTACGGCGTCACGGCGTGGCGATGGCGGACCAGCGCCGGCGTCACCGTCACGGTCTCCTGATCGGCGAACACGCACAGGTCGGCGTCGGCGCCGGCGGCGATCGCGCCCTTGGTGCCGGCGAGCCCGGCCAGGCGCGCCGGCGCGGCACACATCCAGCGCACGATCTCGACCAGCGTGTGGCCGCGGCGACTGGCCTCGGTCCACACCACCGGGAGCGCCAGCTGCAGGCCGGCGATGCCGCCCCAGGCGGCCACGAAGTCGCCGGCCTCCATCGCCTTGAGCGCCGGCGTGCACGGCGAGTGGTCCGAGGCCACCAGCTCGAGGACGCCCTCGGCCAGCGCCTGCCACAGCGCCTCGCGGTTGGCGTGGTCGCGGATCGGCGGTGCGCACTTGAAGGCGGTGGCGCCGTCGGGGATGGTCTCGGCGGTGAAGCGCAGGTAGTGCGGGCAGGTCTCGGCCGACAGCGGCAGCCCCTCGGCACGCGCCGCGCGCAGCTGCGGGAGCGCGCTGGCCGCCGAGTGATGGACGATGTGGGTGCGGGCGGCGGTGTCGCGGCACAGCCGGGTGACCAGCGCGATCGCCAGCTCCTCGGCGGCCGGCGGCCGGCTGGCCAGGTAGGTCGCGTAGCGGCGTGGATCGGCGCCGGCCACGGCGGCGGCGGCACTGTCGATCGGCCCGGCGACCTCGGCGTGGACCAGCAGCGGCGCGCCGAGTCCGGCCAGGATGCCCATCGCCGGCCGCAGCTCGCGCTCGCCGACCCAGCCGAACTCGGCGACGCCGGAGTCGATCAGGAAGCACTTGAAGCCGCGGACGCCGTCGACGACCATGCCGGCCAGCTCGCCGGTGTTGCCGGGCACCACGCCGCCCCAGAAGCCGACGTCGACGGCGCACTGGCCGCGCGCCGCGCCGCGCTTGGCGGCCAGCGCCTCGCGGGTCGTGGTCGGCGGGATCGAGTTGAGCGGCATGTCGACCAGCGTCGTGATGCCGCCGGCGGCGGCGGCGCGGGTCGCGGTGGCGAAGCCCTCCCATTCGGTGCGGCCGGGCTCGTTGAGGTGGACGTGGGTGTCGACCACGCCCGGCAACACCGCGAGCTCGCCGACGTCGTCGAGGTGGGCGCCGGCTGGCACGTCGTCCCAGCGGGCCACGGCGACGATCGTGCCGCCGGCGATGTGGATCGCCGCCGGCGCCACCCCATCGGGGGTGACCACGCGCCGCGAGCGGACCACCCGCAGGTCGTTCATCTCAGCTGCGCTCCCAGATCGACCCACTTGCCCAGCTCGGCCCGTTCCTCCTCGGTCATCTGGGTGCGGTTGAGGAACGGCATGGTCTTGTTGACCACCACGCGGTCCTTGATGCGGGCGGCCATGGCGGTGATGCGCTCCGGGGTGTCGAACTGGATGTTGCCGGGCGCGATCGGAAACTGCGGATCGCTGGGCCGGGCGCTGTGGCACTGCACGCACCGCTTCTGGATGATGTCGAGGGCGCGTGCGAAGTCGACGTTGCCTTCGATCGTCACCGCCGGCGCCTCGCGGATGCGGGTCACCCCCATCATGCCGCCGACGCCGATCGCCGCCATCGCCAGCGCCGGGAACAGCCACACCTTGCCGGCGTAGCGCACGTTCATGAAGTGGCGCACGCCGGCACCGCCCACCATCACGGCAAACAGCACCAGCCAGTTGAGGTGATGGCCGTAGGTCGACGCGAAGTGGTTCGAGACCATGATGAACAGCAACGGGAAGGTCAGGTAGTTGTTGTGGATGGAGCGCTGCTTGGCGCGCAGCGACAGGGTCGGGTCTTGCTCCTGGCCCGCCCTGGTCGCCGCGATCAGCTCCTTCTGCGACGGCAGGATCCGCATCCACACGTTGCCGGTCATGACCGTGCCCATCATGACCCCGGTCTGGATGTACGCGGCGCGGCCGCTGAACAGGAGCGTGAATCCGTAGGCGGCGCCGAACAGCAGCGCGAACGACAGCGCGGTCGCCACGCCCGGCAGCTTGCGGCCGAGCGTCATCCACATCGCGTCGTAGATCGCCCACGCCGCCACCAGCGTGCCGGCCGAGATCGCGATGGCCTCGCCCTGCGACATGGCGCGCACCGACGGGTCGATCAGGAACGCGGCGCCGTTCATGTAGTAGACGACCACCAGCAGCGAGATGCCGGTCAGCCAGGTCAGGAAGTTCTGCCACTTGAACCAGTGCAGCTGGTCGGGCAGCTCGCCGGGCGCCAGCAGCTTCTTCTCGACCTCGTAGAAGGCCCCCGAGTGGACCATGTAGATCTTGCCCTGCGACCGCCGGTGGCCGTCGCCGGCGGGCGGCACGATCAGGTTGCGATCGAGCCAGTTGAACAGCATCGAGTTGCCGATCCACATGATCCCGGCGATCAGGTGGGCCCAGCGGAAGATGACGTCGAGCAGCTCGTTGGCCTGCATCTGCGGGCCAGTATATGCAGGGCGCCGCTAGATCACGGGCCGCCGCCGCACGGATCGTCGGGGGCCGGACCGCCGGGCGGCGGGGGTGGTTTGCCCCGGCCGCCCTGGTCGCTGCCATCGTCCTCGCTCGCCTTCATCGCCGGGTTCAGCTCGCGATCGATCTGATTCGAGATCGCCTGCTCCTGCGCCGCGGTGAGCACGCACCGCTGGAGCTCGTCCTCGCTGGCGGCCGTGGTCAGGCATGCCACCGCGTCGGCTGACCAGCCGTCGGCCTCGCAGCGCACGACGGTGCGGTGCGCAACACCGGGGCCAGGCGTCAGGCGTCAGGCGTCAGGCGACTCGGCCATGCACCAGCATCCGGCGGGCATCCTGGAAGACCACCTGGATCTTGCTGCCGTCGATGAGCTCGACCGCACCGAGCCCGAACGAAGCGTGCTGGAGCAAGCTGCCCACCACGTAGCGGGCGCTCAGCTTGTACGGCTCGGCGTCGGCTTCGGTGCGCTTGCCGATCCCGCGCTCCCAGGAGCGCAGCAGGGTGTCGGCGGCCGACTCCTTGGCCGACTTCTTCTTGGGCTTGCGCCAGATGAACGGGTCCCAGTCGCTGGCGTAGCGCACGATCGAGGCCGCCAGGTTGGGCTGCGCGGCTGCCCAGCGGTCGTCGAACAGGATCCACTGCTGGTAGCCGTGGTCCTGCGAGGTGTGGGCGCACAGCACGGCCACATGGTCGCCCTCGTGGACGATCGCCGGCTCGGGCCCCGGGCCGGCGAGCTGGGCCGCGGCCGCCTTGAACTCGGCCCGCGCGCTGGCGTGGTCGCCCAGGCCGAGCCGGTTGACGGCGTCGGCGTCGGCGAGACCATCGAGCGGGTAGGCGGCGCAGCGCTCGAGCGCCGACGACAGCAGGCGGTCGGCGGGATCGACCTGGGCGCGCAGGAGCCGCAGCTCGACCGGCCAGGTCTCGAGCCCGGCGTCGGCCACGGCGGCCGGCGTGGCGTGCGGGATCACGGTCCGCAGGTGGGCCGCGAGGTCCGGCAACCGGACGCCGGCCCACGCCACCACCCGGCCGGGCACGGCGGGACCGTGATGGTGCGTGAGCAGGCACGCGAAGGTGGTGCCGGCGCCGGTGCCGGCGGGCAGCAGCGGCGTCGGCTTCACCGGCGGCCGGAAGGCGTCGGCCCCGGCGCCGTCGGGAAGGCGTGGATCATCGAGCATCAGGAACCCGACCCGATCGGCGTGCGCGGCCACCGCCTCGTCGTCGAGGAAGTAGTAGGCGATCGGGCCGTCGTCGTCGGTGGTGAGCACCCGCAGGGTGTGGTCGGTGACGCGCAGGTGGTCGGCGCCGCCCTCGACGTGGAGGTGGGCACGCAGGAACCGCTCGAGCGCGGCGATCGTCTTCGGGATCGGAAGCCGCTTCGCCTTCACGGTGTCGAAGACGGTGGTCAGTCCGGCGACCCGGCCGCCCAGCGCCGCATCGGCGATTCGATCCGGTTCGGCCACGGTTCGGGCCTGGGCCAGCAGCTTCTGGAACCACAGCAGCAGGATCGGGTCCGGATCCTCGTGACCCGGCGCGGCGGCCAGGGTCAAGCGGCGGACTCGCCGCGACAACGGGCCGTCGCGATGCGATCGATGAACAAACCAGAGGCCCGCAGGATCGTTGGTCGACATGCCCATACGTAGTACGTCCAGCGCCGGAATGCCCCTTGACAGTTGCTAAACGCACGCATGCCGGACGGTTTCTGAACCCGAAACCCCGCTCCGAATTCTCGATGGCGAAACCGAGAGGAAATTTGCGCCCGCTAGCGTGGCCGGCATGGCACCACCACGCGAGAAGCCCGTCAGCTTCCTGAGGTCCGGTCACCTCGGGACGCTGCTCACCGCCCTGCTTTACTTCGACTTCTGCTTCGCGATCTGGGTGCTCAACGCGGCGATGGCGCCGTTCATCAGCGACGAGCTGCACCTGTCGCCGACGCAGAAAGGCCTGATGATGGCGGTGCCGGTGATCGCCGGCGCGTTGCTGCGCTTCCCGCTCGGGTTGCTGTCGCAGTACATCGGCCGCAAGCGGGCAGCCCAGCTCGAGATGAGCGTGATCGTCGTCGGGCTGACCTTCGGCTGGCTGTTCGTCGACTCGTTCGCCGGCGTGCTCGCGATGGGCGTGCTGCTCGGTGTCGCCGGCGCCAGCTTCGGCGTCGCCTTGTCGCTCGGCTCGGGTTGGTACCCGCCCGAGCACAAGGGGCTGGCGATGGGGATCGCCGGCGCCGGCAACAGCGGTGCCGTTCTGGCGGTCCTGTTCGCGCCCCCGCTCGCTGCCGCCTGGGGCTGGCGGTCGGTCTACGGGCTGGCCGTGATCCCCATCGTGGTCGCGATGGTGCTGTTGCAGATCTTCGCCAAGGAACCTCCGGATCGCGAACCGAAGTCGATGCGCGACTACCTCGCGATCCTGGTCGACCGCGACGCCTGGATCTTCAACCTGGTCTACATGGTGACTTTCGGCGGCTACATCGGGCTGACCAGCTTCATGCCGACGCTGTTCCACGATCAGTACGGCATTGCCAAGACCGAGGTCGGCGCCTACGCCGCCGGTGCCATCGTCGCGGCGAGCGCGTTGCGGGTCGTCGGCGGCTGGCTGGCCGACCGGGTCGGCGGCATCCGCCTGCTGACGGTGCTGCTGGTGATCGTCGTCGCGGCCGCCGCGGCCGCCGCGACCGTGCCGTCGAACCCGCTGACGATGGTCGCCATCCTGATCGTGGGTTTTGCCGCCATGGGGGCCGGCAATGGCGCCGTCTTCCAGCTGGTCCCGCTGCGATTCCGCGCCATGACCGCGGTCGCCAGCAGCCTGGTCGGCCAGATCGGCGCCCTCGCCGGCGGACTGCTCCCGGTCGCGATGGGGGTCGGCCAGCAGTACAGCGGCAGCTACGGACCCGGCTTCGCCGCGGTCGCGGTGCTGGCGATCATCGGGATGACCGCGCTCATGACGGTGTCGCGGAGCTGGACCTCGACCTGGATCGGCGCCGGTGGGCGGGTCAAGGCGGCGACCGAACCCGCGGCCGTCGACGATGGCATGGTCGGGGACCTGGGCCCGGAGCGGACCTCACCATGAGCGACGCCAGGGCCGGGTTCCGACGCGAAGCAGCGCTCGAGCCGAACCCGAGGACGTGGGCTACAACCCGCGCTGCGACTCGGGCCGCAGCCGGATGCGGCCGTCCAGCGCGGCGTCGATCGTCGCGAGGATGCGGTCGCGGTCATCGGGCAGCTGCCCGCTCAAGGGCAAGTAGTTGGAGGCGTGGTTGGTCCGGAAGACCGCGCGCCGCGGGTTGGCGTGGGCGACCATCGTGCGCAGCTCACCGAGCAGCGCCGGGACCGCGGGGACGGCGAAGCGGCCCCGCTCGGCGAGGCGCGCCAGCGGCGTGGCGGGCACCACGGTCACGGTGAGCGCCGAGACGTACGCCGGGTCCATCCGGGTGATCAGGTCGGCCGTGGCGCGGGCATGCTCGTCGCTGCGTTCCATGGCGATGCCGAGCAGCGCGATCACGCTCAGCTCGATCCCGGCGGCGCGGGCGCGCTGCGCCGCCTCGACGTGGGCGGCGGCGTCGTCGCCCTTGGCGATGCGCTTCAGCGTGACGTCGTCGCCGGACTCGGGGCCGATGTAGATCAGGCTCAGCCCGGCGGCGCGCAGGGTGCGCAGCTCGTGGTCGGACTTGACGAGGACGTTGCCCGCCATCGCGTAGCACGACACCCGGCGCAGATCAGGAAAGCGCTGGCGGGCACGGGCCAGCAGCGCCAACCAGTGATCGGTGGGCAGCACCAGGGCGTCGCCGTCGGCGACGAAGAGCTTCTCGACCTCGCCGCCGAACCGCGCCCCAGCGGCGTCGATCTCGGCCAGGGTCTCGGCGAGCTCGCGGATCCGGAACGACTTGTCCCGGTACATGTCGCAGTACGTGCAGTGATTCCACGAGCAGCCGATCGTGGCCTGGACGATCAGCGCGTTGGCCTCGGACGGTGGGCGGAAGACGCGGCCCTCGTATCGCACCCGGTGGTCTTAGCATTCCAATCGCCGGTGATGCGGGCTAGGTTCGCACGATGGTGCCATCGAAGATCGTCTACTGGCGACGCGAGCTACCGCCGTTGAGCGAGCAGCTCGAGGGTGAGCACGAGGTGACGGCGTCGAGCGAGCGTGTGCACCTGACGTTCGCCGAGCGCGATGGGTTGTGGGGGCGCTGCTACGAGGACCTCATGGCCCAGGCGCGCGAGCGGATCCGCCAGGAGGTCGAGCGGCTGGGCGGTAGCTGCGCCCACGTCCTCGACGAGGCGATCGTGGCCCGGCAAGACGAAGCCAGCGGCGAGTTCTGGCTCGCCGGGACCTTCCGCTACGTGATGTACGTCCATCCCCCCTCGCCGTGACGGCGTCGACCAGGGTCACGGACCCGGTGCGCGGAACCTGGCGAGGTTGTCGGCGCTGGCGAAGTAGTGCAGCTTGCCGCTCGGCTCCTTGCCGATCACCGCGGTGGCCTTGTCGACCGGCTCGCCGGTGACCGGATCGTTCGCGGTGCGCGTCTCGGCCTCGTTGGCGAGGCGCGCCTTGCACATCTCGCAGCATCCGAAATAGGTCTTGCCCTGGACCTCGATCGGGATCTGGGCGGTCCCCATGAACTGATTGGTCACCATGCACACCTGGCTGGCGTCCTCGACGCGCGTGAGCGTGGCGACCGCTGGTGTCGCGGACGCGACCGCGGGTGTCGCCGGCGCGACCGCGGGCGCCGGTCTGGTGGCCGTCGTGGACGATTGGTCACAGCCGGCGAGCGCCGCTGCCATCAGGAGGGGGGCGAGGAGACGAGCGGTGATCGCCATGCGACCTGGATAGCACGGCCGCCCAGCCCGTGCGTAACCCAACCGGTGCTCCCCGGCCACGGAACGGTCAGAACGCGTCGCAGCGCGCGAAGACGTCGTCCTCGATCTCGACCGCGAAGGTGGTGGTGTTCTTGACGAACGCGGCGCCGAAGCGGTGGTCGCCGAGGATGAAGGTGTAGAAGCTGTACTCGCGGCGGGTCGGCGTGTGGGCGACGTCGACGCGGCGGACCTCGTTGTCGGTGACATGGTTGAAGACCGCGCCGACCGTGGTGAGCGCAGGGACGTGGAGGCGGGCGGCAGCGACGATCTGGTCGCGGATGAGCGCCGTGGTGTCGGTGCCGGGATCGAAGGTGGCCTGGAGCCCGATCGCGAGGTCGGGCTGCGCCGCCAGGTCGTAGTGGCCGCCAAAGATGCAGGTCGCCGGCGGCACCGTGCACTCGGCGATGTCGCCGTCGTGGATCTCGGCCGACGGCTCGACGTCGCGCTCGTCGAAGATGGCGCCGTACGAGCTGTCGCCGGCGCCGTACTGGTAGGAGACGTAGAGGCGGACGGCGAACCAGTCGCGCAGCTCGAGGCGGTTGATCACGCCACCGTCGGCGCGTGCGAACGCCTGCGCGGCGGTGGTGACGTCGGTGTGCGACGAGGCGTGCAGCGCGCGTACGATCTGGGCCTGGGTGGTGGCGTCGAGGCCGGCGGCCGAGGTCAGCGCGCTCTGGGTGCCGAACGCGAAGCGCTGGCGGTCGAGCCCGGCGAACGTGTCGCCGAACGCGCAGCTCTCGACCGGCTGCGAACAGGCGTAGCGGTCGCACGACAGCGAGACCGCGAACTTGCCGTAGGTGCTGGTGCTGTAGCCCTTGACGATGATGCGGTAGTGGCCGGCGTCGAGCGAGCGGGACAGGTTCGACCACAGCGTGCCGTTGGCGTCGTCGTTGCGGGCCAGGTAGCTACCCCAGCGGCCTGACGGCTGCTGCTTGTAGAGGTAGAGGACGGTGTCGACGGCCGGGCCGCGAGCCGTCTGCGGCCCGAGCGCGATCGCGGTCGGGGTCTGGCCCGGCAACAGCACGTCGAACTCCCAGGCGTGGAAGCGCGCGGTGCGCGACAGCGCGGCGGTCGCCGCCACGTCGTAGGCCAGGTCGCCGTGTAGGGTCGGCTGCTGGAACGAGTCGTCCTTGGTGTCATCGAGATCGCCGAGCGCGTCGTCCTCGCCACCCTTGCCATCGGTGTCGAGGCAAGCGGGCGCGGCGGCCAGGAGGAGGAGCGCGAAGGGAAGCGGCAGGAGGCGGCAGGTACGCATGGGGTTCACGAGCGACGCTCAGCAAGGTGCGTGCCGGCGCCCGCCCACCGGTCGCGACCGACGTCGATGCCAGGCCGCGTAGTTGGCCACCTTCGCCTGCGACCGCACGCCTCGGTGGCTACCTGCGTTGCCAGCATCGTCGTTGGCGACGACGCTGAGCCTGGTTCTCGCGCGCCAGTTCGCGGCCGCGAAACCTGGCGGCAACAGCGGCCGCGTACAACCGAACCATGTCCGAGCCTCGATCTCGTCTCGTGGTCATCGGCAACGGGATGGTGAGCGTGCGTCTGTGCGAGGCGCTCCACGATCGCGCGCCCGGCCGCTACGACGTGACGGTGATCGGCGAGGAGTCCCGGTCCGCGTACGACCGCGTCAAGCTGTCGAGCTACTTCGAGTCGCGTGACCCGGCGGCGCTGTCGCTCGCCGATCCGGCGTGGTACCAGGCCCACGGCGTGACCCTGCGCCTCGGCGAGCGGGTCGAGGCGATCGATCGCGCCGCCGCGACCGTGCGCACCTCGAGCGGCGCGCGGCTCGGCTACGACCAGCTCGTGCTCGCCACCGGCTCGTCGCCGTGGCTGCCGCCGATCGACGGCGTCGCGCAGGACGGCGTGTTCGTCTACCGCACGCTCGACGATCTCGAGGCGATCATCGACTTCGCGACCGGCGCGCGCCGCTGCGCGGTGCTGGGCGGTGGCCTGCTCGGCCTCGAGGCGGCGCGGGCCGCGCTCGACCTCGGGCTCGAGCCCCACGTCATCGAGCTGGCGCCCCGCCTGATGCCGCGCCAGCTCGACGCCGCCGGCAGCCGCCTGCTCGAGGACGCGGTGCGCCGGCTCGGCGTGATCGTTCACCTCGGTCGCGCGCCGCTCGCGCTCACCGGCGACGGCCGGGTCAGCGGCGTGCGCTTCGCCGACGGCGACCTCGCCGTCGACATGGTGATCATCTCGGCCGGCATCCGCCCGCGCGACGAGCTGGCGCGCGCCGCCGGGCTCGCGGTCGGGGCGCGCGGCGGCGTGGCCGTCGACGACGCGCTGGCCACCAGCGATCCGCGGATCTCGGCCATCGGCGAGGTCGCGCTCCATCGCGGCCTGTGCCACGGCCTGGTCGCGCCTGGCTACGCCATGGCCGACGTCCTGGCCCGGCGTCTGGCCGGCGACGACGGCGCCCGCTTCGACGGCGCCGACGGCGCTGCCAAGCTCAAGCTGCTCGGCGTCGAGGTGGCCAGCTTCGGTGATCCGTTCGCCACCGGCGACCAGGTCCGCGAGCTGGCGTTCCACGATCTGGTGCGTGGCGTGTACCAGAAGCTGGTGGTGTCCGCCGACGGCCGTCGCCTGGTCGGCGGTGTCCTGGTCGGCGACACCTCGGCGTGGGCGCGGCTGACCGGCCTGGCCCGCGCCGCCGCGCCGCTGGCGGTGCCGCCACACGAATTGCTGTTCGGGACCGGTGCCGCCACCGGCGCGGTCGCCGCCGACGCCCAGGTCTGCACCTGCAACGACGTCACCGCCGCCGCGGTCTGCGCCGCGATCCGCAAGGGCGGCCTCGGCACCGTCGACGACGTCAAGCGCTGTACCCGCGCTGGCACCGGCTGCGGCGGCTGCATGCCCGACCTGGTCCGCTTGCTCGGAGTCGAGCTCGCGGCGCGCGGCGTCACCGTTCGCCGCGGGCTGTGCGAGCACTTCGACTACACCCGCCAGGAGCTGTACGAGATCGTCGCCAGCCTCGGGTTGCGCGACTTCGAGGCCCTGATCGCGGCGCGCGGCCGCGGCGCCGGCTGCGAGGTCTGCAAGCCGGTGGCGGCGTCGCTGTTCGCCAGCGTGCACAACGAGATGATCCTCGACCGCCACGCCGGGTTGCAGGACACCAACGATCGCTTCCTCGCCAACCTGCAGCGCCGCGGCCTGTACTCGGTGGTGCCGCGCATCCCGGGCGGCGAGATCACGCCCGACAAGCTGATCGTCCTGGGCGAGATCGCGCGCCGCTACGGTCTGTACACCAAGATCACCGGCGGCCAGCGCATCGACCTGTTCGGCGCCCGCCTCGAGCAGTTGCCCGACATCTGGGAGCAGCTGGTCGACGCCGGCTTCGAGAGCGGTCACGCCTACGGCAAGGCGATGCGGACCGTGAAGAGCTGCGTCGGCTCGACCTGGTGCCGCTTCGGGGTCCAGGACTCGGTCGCCCTCGCCATCCGGCTCGAGCATCGCTACAAGGGCATCCGCGCGCCTCACAAGCTCAAGGGCGCGGTGTCGGGCTGCGTGCGCGAGTGCGCCGAGGCGCAGAGCAAGGACTTCGGGGTCATCGCCACCGAGCGTGGTTACAACCTCTACGTGTGCGGGAACGGCGGCTCGCGGCCGCGCCACGCCGACCTGCTGGCCGCCGATCTCGACGAGGACGCGCTGGTGCGCCTGGTCGACCGCTTCATCGTCTTCTACATCCGGACCGCCGACAAGTTGACGCGGACCTCGGTGTGGCTGGGCCAGCTCGACGGCGGACTCGAGCACCTGCGCGACGTGCTGGTGCGCGACACGCTCGGCATCGGAGCTGATCTCGAGCGCCAGATGCAGGCGCTGGTCGACGGCTACCAGTGCGAGTGGGCGGCGGTGGTGCGCGATCCGGCCAAACGAGCCCGCTTTCGCGCCTTCGCCAACAGCGACGGCGGCGACGACACGATCGCGTGGACCAGCGAGCGCGGTCAGGCCCGGCCGACCGACTGGCCGCGCGTGGTGCCCACACCCCCGGCGCCGCGTCGCCACCTGCCGGTGGTGCAGACCCGCTGGGTCGACGTGGCGCGGCTCGCCGACCTGCCGCTCGATGGCGGCGTGGCGGTCCGCCACGGTGACCTCCAGCTCGCGATCTTTCGCCACGGCGCCGACGGCACGCTGTACGCGACCCAGAACATGTGCCCGCACAAGCAGGACATGGTGCTGGCCCGCGGGCTGCTCGGCGACGCGCGCGGCGAGCCCAAGGTCGCCTGCCCGCAACACAAGAAGACCTTCTCGTTGCGGACCGGCGCCTGCCTGGCCGGCGACCTGCCGGCGTTGCGCACCTTCCCGGTCCGCGCCGAGGGAGACCGGGTGCTGGTCGAGCTCCCGCCCGCCGAGGCCCTGCGCGATCTCTGCCCGGGGCATGCGATCGGTTCGGCGCCCGACGTGGGCGCCGAGCAGGTGGCGAGCCCAACGATGGCTTCGGGGCCCGGCTCCGCGCCGACGCGCATGCGCGACAGCCGGTGGGGCTGATCATGGCCGCCGCCCGCACCGTCCACCTGCCGGTGATCGGCGCCACCATGCGCCCGCCGCGCAGCGCCGGTCTGCTCGAGCGCTTGCTCCACGATCAGCAGGAGTTGACCGCGGTCGAGCGCTTCGCCCAGCGCCACGCCGACGCCCGCGCGCCGCTGCTCGAGGCCCGCTATCGCGAGCGTCTGCCGGCGACGCCGCCCGGGCCCGGCCAGCAGTACGCGTTCGAGGTCGATCTCGACGCTTGCAGCGGATGCAAGGCGTGTGTCGCCGCCTGCCACAGCCAGAACGGCCTCGATGCGGGCGAGATCTGGCGCTCGGTCGGCATCCTCCATGGCGGCGACGCCGCGGCGCCGGTGCTCAAGACCGTCACCAGCGCCTGCCACCACTGCGTCGATCCGGCCTGCATGAAGGGCTGCCCGGTCGACGCCTACGAGAAGCACCCGATCACCGGCATCGTCAGCCACCTCGACGATCAGTGTATCGGCTGCCAGTACTGCACGCTGACCTGCCCCTACGAGGTGCCGCAGTACAACCCGGCGCGCGGCATCGTGCGCAAGTGCGACATGTGCTCGGGTCGGCTCGCCGCCGGTGAAGCACCGGCGTGCGTGCAGGCCTGCCCGTCAGGCGCCATCACGATCGCCGTCGTCGAGGTCGCCCGCGCCGTCGAGGACGCGCAGGTCGACGGCTTCTTGCCCGCCGCACCGTCGCCGGCCATCACGGTCCCGACGACGATCTACCGGACCCGCGAGGCGCTGCCCCGCAACCTGATCCCCGCCGACTTCCACGCCGTGCGGCCGGCGCACCGCCACCTGCCGCTGGTCGTGATGCTGGTGCTGACCCAGCTGGCGGTCGGCACCCTGGTGGTCGAGCGGGCGCTGGTCGCGCTGGCGCCGGCGCTGGCGGCGCCACTGGCGCCGCTGACGGCGTTGCTGGCGCTCGGCACCGCGGCGGTCGCGCTGGCGGCCAGCACGCTCCACCTCGGCCGGCCGCGGTATGCGTTTCGCGCCCTGCGCGGCCTCCGCACCTCGTGGGTCAGCCGCGAGATCGTCGCGTTCGGCGGCTTCGCGGCGGTCGCCGGGTTGCACGCGGCGTTCGGTGGTCGCTCGGCCGCGCTCGGTGCCGCGGCGGCCATCCTGGGCGCCCTGGGGGTCGGCTGCTCGGTGATGCTGTATGCCGTCACCCATCGGGCGTGGTGGAGCTTCGGGCGCACGCTGGCGCGGTTCGCTGGCACCGCCATCGTGCTCGGCCTGGCCGCGCTCGTGGTCGCCGCGTGTGCACGCGGTGCCGGCGCGTCGGTCGACGGCCTGGTTCGCGCCCTGGCCGTCGCCCTGGCCATCAAGCTGGTCGCCGAGCACGCGGTGCTCGCCAACCTCGGCGATCGCCGCCACGGCGAGCTCAAGCGCTCGGCGCTGCTGCTGGTCACCCACCTGCGGCGGCAGCTCGTGGTGCGGCTCGCCCTCGCCGTGCTGGGCGTCGCCCTCGCCGGGTTCGCCGTCACCGCCGCCGCGGCACCGGCGCCGTGGGCGGCGGCGGCGCTGGTCACGCTGGTCGCCGGCGAGCTGGTCGAGCGCGTCCTCTACTTTGCCGCCGCCTCGGCGCCTCGCATGCCGGGGACGTTCGCGTGAGCAAGCATCCGATCCGTGAGCGCGTCGGCGCCATGTGGCACGCCCGCGACGGCAAGCTCACGCAGCTGCTCGATCGCAAGCCGGGCGGCTTCGGCCTCGGCCAGGTGCCGCGCGATCGGGCCCCCGACGGCACCACCACGCTGGTGTGTGGGTTCTGCAGCACCGGCTGCGGCCTCTCGGTGCACATGCGCGATGGCGTCGCCGTCAACCTGACCCCGGCCGTCGACTATCCCGTCAACCACGGCATGGCGTGCCCCAAGGGCTGGGAGGCGCTGGCGCCGCTGGCGGCTCCCGATCGCGCCACGGTGCCGCTCTTGCGCAACAGCGCCGGCGTGCTCGAGGAGGTGCGCTGGACGGCGGCGCTCGATCGCTTCGTGCGCCGCTTCCAGGCACTGCAGGCCGCCCATGGCCCGCAGGCGGTCGCCTTCCTGGGCACCGGGCAGTTGCCGGTCGAGGAGCTGGCGTTCCTCGGCGCGCTGGCCAAGTTCGGGATGGGCATGGTGCACGGCGACGCCAACACGCGGCAGTGCATGGCCACCTCGGTCGTCGCCTACAAGGAGACGTTCGGCTTCGACGCCCCGCCGTACACGTACGCCGACCTCGAGGAGTCGGATGTGCTGGTGTTCGTGGGCGCCAACCCGTGCATCGCGCACCCGATCCTGTGGGAGCGCGTGGTGCGCAACCGCCGCCAGCCCGAGATCGTCGTGATCGATCCGCGGCGCACCGAGACCGCCCAGGCGGCCACGCGCCACCTCGCGGTGCGGCCGCAGGGCGACCTCGAGCTGCTCTACGCGGTGGCCCACGTCCTGGTCCGCGAGGGCTGGATCGATCGCGCCTTCATCGCGGCCCACACCCGTGGCTTCGACGGCTTCGCGACCCACGTCGCCGGCTACCCGCCGGCCGAGGTCGCGGTCCGGTGCGGCATCGCGGTCGAGGACATCGAGAGCCTGGCTCGCCTCATCCACAGCCGCGAGCGGGTCTCGTTCTGGTGGACCATGGGCGTCAACCAGAGCCACCAGGGTGTGCGCACCGCGCAGGCGTTGATCGCGCTGGCGTTGATGACCGGCAACATCGGCCGGCCCGGCACCGGCGCCAACTCGATCACCGGGCAGTGCAACGCGATGGGCTCGCGGCTGTTCAGCAACACGTCCAACCTGATCGGCGGCCACGGGTTCGACGATCCGGCGGCGCGCGCCAAGGTCACGGCGGTGCTCGGCGTCGACGACGCTCGCATCCCGACTCGCCCCGGCCTGGCCTACGATCAGATCTTCGAGGCCATCGCCCGCGGCGACGTGCGTGGTCTGTGGATCGTGGGCACCAACCCGGCCCACTCGTGGATCAACCAGCGCGACGCCCGCGAGCTGCTCGCCCGCCTCGACTTCCTCGTGGTGCAGGACATGTACACCACCACCGAGACGGCGAAGCTGGCGCACCTCGTCCTGCCGGCCGCCGGCTGGGGCGAGAAGGACGGCGTGTTCATCAACAGCGAGCGCCGGCTCGGCGTCATCAAGCAGGTGGCGCGCGCGCCGGGCCAGGCGCTGTCGGACTTCCGCATCTTCCAGCTGCTCGCCGACGCCTGGGGCTGCGGCGACCTGTTCGCGCGCTGGCGCTCTCCGGAGGTCGTGTTCGCCTTGCTCAAGGAGCTGAGCCGTGGCCAGCCGTGCGACTTCTCGGGCGTCGGTGGCTACCGCGAGCTCGACGCCGACGGTGGCGTGCAGTGGCCGGTGCGAGCCGGCGAGCAGGTGACCGCGGGCGCCGAGCGCCGCCTGTTCGCCGACGGTCGCTTCTTCACGCCCGACGGCCGGGCCCGCTTCGTGTTCGAGGCGCCGCGCCCGCCGGCCGAGTCGGTGCGCACGCCGTATCCGTTCACGCTGCTCACCGGTCGCGGCAGCGCCAGCCAGTGGCACACCGAGACCCGCACCGGCAAGTCGGAGGTGCTGCGCAAGCTGGCGCCGGCCGCCGATCACGTCGAGATCAACCCCGATGACGCCGCGCTGTTGCACATCGGTCCCACCGACTGGGTGCGGGTGTCGTCGCGGCGCGGGGCCATCGAGCTGCGGGCGTTCCTGACCCGCGGCGTACCGCGCGGCAGCGTCTTCGCGGCCATGCACGTGGTCGAGACCAACGTGCTGACGTTCCCGTCGTTCGACCCCTACTCGCGCCAGCCAGCGTACAAGCACTGCGCCGTGGCGCTCGAGCGCATCGACGGTCCCTCGCGCGGCTAGGCCCGCGGCCGTGGCGCAACCGCGTTCGCAGAGCGAATCGCCGAGTGAATCGGGCCCGCGGAACGTGTCAACCCGTTCGTCCTGAGCGAGGCCGCGCAGCGGCCGAGTCGAAGGGCGCGTTGCCACAGAGACGTGGATCCGGTGATTCGCTCCACCGGCGGTGCCGACCCCGACGCCGGCGCAGGCCGGTCCGGCCCTCGAGGCACCCCCGCGCCTCGCGCGCTCAACGTTCGCGCCGGTGACCACGCGGAGGCGGTGTTCACGCGGGGGGCGCGGATCGATCCACCCGGGGAGGTTCAGCGTGGGCGCTCTCGATTCGCGCCGAGGCGAGGGGTGCCCCTCGGTCCTGATGGACCGGGCTTGCGCCTCCGGTGGGTCCACCACCCGGGAGACCAGGCGATCATGATGCAGTGATCGTGAGACCTGACGGCCGCCCGAACGTGTCGTCATCGCCGACCCCACGTGGGACGAGGAACTCGTGCCGAACATGGATCGGTAACACGAGGTTGCGCGGCCTGTTCAGTTCAGGAGCGTTGCTGCGATCTCACGACGATCGCATGGGCGAAGAGCGTCACCGCTCCCACAGCCAGGCGAGGTCGATCTCGAGGGCGTCGAAGGGCTCGGCGCGGACCTTGATGTCGCCGCGGTGGGTCTTGACCATGCGCCAGCCTTCACCGTCGAGGCGGTAGATCTCGAGCGTCGCCAGGATCGGATCGACGAGCCAGGCATGTGCGACCCGCGCGCGGGCGTAGAACGGCATCTTCTCGGCGCGATCAAGCGCCGCCGTGGACGGCGAGAGCACCTCGCAGACCCAGTCGGGGGTCGCGTCGAACCACGCGGTGGTCGGCAGCGACGGCATCCGCTCCCGCCGCCATCCGGCGAGATCCGGCACCAGGGGCTCGTAGTCGGGGTCGACGCCGAGGCGGAGCTCGGGCTCGTCCTCGATCCACCAACCACCGGGGCCGCCCGCGCCGCGGCCGAAGGGACCGACGATGACGCCGCCCAGCACCGACGCGGCGTGGGTGTGTCGTGGTGCCGGCCGCGGGTTGACGATCAGCTCGCCGGCGATGATCTCACCGACGACATTGTCAGGCAGGGCCTCGATGTCGGCGTAGGTCGGGCGGCGACGTTGCCCGGCGGGCACGGGGCGCATGGGCAGCGATCGTAGCGCAGCTCTCGAGCCGGACCCAGGGGCCATCGGGACGGTGTAGAACAGCCACCGATGTCCCTCACCGCGATCGAGCAACGCGACCAGACCGGGCCGGCCAAGGTCGAGGTCCTGACCGCGGCCCGCGGCAACAGCTACCCGGCGGGACGCATGCTGATCTCGACGCCGCGCGAGGTCGACGCCATCGTCCGCCGCATCCCGGAGGGCCGGGTGCTGGCGATCGGCGCGCTGCGCGCGGCGCTGGCCCGCGACCACCAGGCCGACTACGCATGCCCCAGGACCACGGACGCCTTCTTGCGCATCGTCGCCGACGCCGCCGAGGAGGAGCGCGCCGCCGGTCGCGGCCCGCTGGCGCCGTACTGGCGCGTGGTCTGCGACGACGGCACGCTGAGCGACAAGCTGCCGGGCGGCGACGGCGCGCAGGCCCGGCGGCTCGAGGGCGACGGCGTCCACGTGCTGCACCTCGGCAAGCGCTACCTGCTCAGCGACGTCGAGCACTACGCCTGGTCGCCACCGCCGCTGGGCAAGGCCGGTCGCGGCCGGCCGCCCGATCCACGACGAAAGCGCTGATCACTTCGCCTTGGATAGATCGCCGGCCGAGATCACGGTGAGCCGGCGGGGCTGCACCCAGGCCTTGATGGCGCGGTTGACGTCCTCGGCGGTGAGGCGGGCGATCTTGGCTCGCAGATCGCGGTGCCAGGTCAGGTCGCGGCCGAGGTAGCGACCGCGCACCAGCACGTCGGTCAGACTGTCGTCGTCGGCGAGCAGGTTGTCCTGCTCCTCGAGCCAGGCCTTCTTGGCCACCTCGACCTCGGCGGCGGTGACGCCCGCGGTCACCAGGCGCTCGGTCTCCTCGAGGAGCGCCGCCTTGGCCTTGCTCAGGTTGGCCGGCGCCAGGATGGCGCCGAACCCGGCCTGGCCCGCCGGATCCTCGTCGCCGGTGACCAGGAAGCCCCACACGCCGTACGAATAGCCTTCCTTCTCGCGCAAGCGCATCCACAGGCGCGAACCGCTCGAGCCGCCGAAGATGCGGGACGCGATGGCCAGCGCCGGCGCGTCGGCGTGATCGTCCTTGATCGCCAGGTCATGCATGGCGGCCACCAGCGCCATCTCCTTGTCCTTGGTGTCGATGGTCTGATCGCTGCCGGCCACGCCGAACGTCTTGTCGGCCAGACGCGCGTACGCGGCCTTGCTCTTCCAGGTTCCGAAATGTTTCTCGAGCTCGGCGGTCAGCTGCGCCGGATCGAAGTCGCCGACCGCCACCACCTCGCCGCGGCCGTTGCCCCAGAACGCCTGATGGTAGGCGCGCAGATCGGTCGGCTTCACTGCCCGCAGCGCGGTGATCTGATCGTCGATGGTGGAGACCGCCCGCGGGTCGCCCTTGGGCCACGGCGATACCAGGCGCTCCATCAGGTTGAACCCGAGCTGGGTCGGATCTTGCCGCGCCTCCTCGAGGTCGCTGATCTGCTCGCGTCGGGCCACGTCGAGCTCGGCGGCCGCGAAGGCCGGGTTCTTCACCATGTCAGCGACCAGGTCGAGCACCTGGGGCAGGGAGGCCCGCACGGTCTCGATCCGGACCCAGACCCCGCCGGGCGTGCCGGTCAACCGGACCCGCGCGGTGGCCTGGTCCTTGGCGTCCTCGATGGCGGAGAAGCTGCGGGTCTTGGTGCCGCGCGCCGCCACCGCCGCGGTCAGGCGGGCGATCGCCTGCTTGCCGGCCAGCGAGGTCGCGTCGCCGTGGCGGAAGCGGAGCGCGACCACCACCGAGCCGCCGCGCGTCTTCTTGGGCAAGTACGCGGCCTGCAGTCCGCCCGCGACCTGGCTGAAGGTCGTGCGCGCGGCCAGGTTGTCGAGGCTGGCGACGAACTCCTCGCCGGCGGCGGTGTCGCCGACCCCGACCTGGTCGACGGCGGCCGCGATATCGGGCGTCGGCGCGACCGGGGCCCGATCCGGTGCGGTGGTGGGGATGAACTCGCCCAGGGTCCGGTTCGACGACTTCAGGTACGCCAGCGCGACCCGCTGCACGTCGGCGGCGGTGAGCGCCTTGACGCGATCGCGGTAGGCGAACAGCAGCCGCCAGTCGCCGGTCGCCGCCCACTCCGAGAGCTCGATCGACACCCGCTGGCTGTTGTTGATGAGCAAGGTGAGGTCCTTGAGCTGCGCGTTCTTGAACCGCTCGATCTCCTCGGCGGTGACCGGCGAGCGCGCGAACGACTCGCTGACCCGGACCAGGGCGTCCTTGACCCGGGGCGCGGTCTTGCCGTCCTTGGCCTTGGCGGTGATCACGAGGAAGCCGGGGTCGCGCCACAGGTAGTGGGCGCCCCACACCTCGGCGGCGAGCCCGGTCTTGACCAGCTCGCGATACAGCCGACCCGACGGCGTGTCGGTGAGCACGTACTCGAGGGCGTCGAACGCGACGTGATCGGCGTCGGCGCCGGCCACCGCGTGATAGAGCGCCGAGATCAGGTGGACATCGCCGGTGCGGCGCAGCACCACCGTGCGCTCGCCGTCCTGGACCGGCTCGATGGTGTAGGCCAGCGGCAGCGTGCGGGCCGGTCGGGCGATGACCCCGAAGGTCGCCTCGACGTCGCGCAGCGCGGTGGCCGGGTCGAACTTGCCGGCGACGACCAGGATCGCGTTGTCGGGCTGATAGTAGGTGTCGTAGAACGGTCGCAGCCGGACCACGCCGACCCCCTCGACGTCGCTGCGCGAGCCGATCGTCGACTTGCCGTAGTTGTGCCACAGGTACGCGGTCGAGACCATGCGCTCCTCGAGGACGCCGCGCGGGTTGTTCTCGCCGGCCTCGAGCTCGTTGCGGACCACGCTGAACTCGGTCGAGAGATCGTCGGCCGAGATGCTGGCGTTGCGCATGCGGTCGGCCTCGAGGTCGAGGGCCCAGCGCAGGTTGTCGCCGGCGGCCGGCAGGGTCTCGAAGTAGTTGGTGCGATCGGTCCAGGTGCTGCCGTTGGCGAACCCGCCGCGCTCGTCGATCAGCTTGAGCACGTTGCGGTGCCGCGGCGTGCCCTTGAACAGCATGTGCTCGAGCAGGTGGGCCATGCCGGTCTCGCCGTAGCCCTCGTGCTTGGAGCCCACGAAGTAGGTGATGTTGACGGTCACGGTCGACTGCGTCGGATCCGGGAACACCAGCACGCGCAGGCCGTTGCCGAGCACGTACTCGTCGATGCCCTCGAGCGATCGCAGCTTGATGGCCGGCGGCGGCGGTGCCGGCAGCGGCGCGGCGGCGGGCGCGGCCGGGACCGCGGCGGTGGCCGGCGCGGCGGCGGGCAGCGGCGCGGGCGTGGTGGTCGACTTCGGGGTGCCGCCGCACGCGGCCACGGCGGCGGCGACGGCGACGGCGATGGACGTCATCGGGCGGATGGACATGGAACCTCGGGGGCGTGGAGCCGGCCGGATACTACCGGACTCGGGTTCCTGATTCCGCCGCCGGGCGTCAGAGACAACCGGCGAGGTTCTCGATCGCGATCCGGCGCAGCTTCAGGTATCGCCCGCTGTCGATCGGCCGGGCCTCCAGCCACAGCTGCAGGCGTTCGCCGTCGGGGCCCATCAGCCCGGGCGCGCGCGAAGGCCAGGCGTCAGCTGCCGCGCATCAGCTCGGCGCAGCGCTCGCCGATCATCAGGGCCGGCGCGTTGGTATTACCGCCGGTGATGCTGGGCATGATCGACGCGTCGGCGACCCGCAGGCCGTCGATGCCACGCACCCGCAGCAGCGGATCCACGACCGCGCGTTCGTCGACGCCCATGCGGCAGGTGCCGACCGGGTGATAGACGGTGTGGATGCGGTTGGGCAGCTCGCGGGCCAGCGCGGCGTCGTCGGCGAACTCGAGCCCGGGCAGGAGCTCGCCGGTGACCACGTCGGCCAGCCGCTTGCTGGCCATCACCTCGCGGACCAGCTTCATGCCGTCGAGCAGGAAGCGGGCGTCGTCGGGCTCGGACAGGTAGGCCGGATCGATCAGCGGCGCCGCCGTCGGATCGGACGACGCCAGCGTCAGCTGGCCGCGGCTCTTGGGATAGATGAGGGTCGGCATCACGGTGATCGCCGGACGCTTGTCGACCACCGGCCGCACCGGAGCGTCCTGGTTGGGGTTCGGGTACGACCACGGCAGGGTGTGGATCTGCAGATCGGGGCAGCCGTTGGCGTACTTCGAGCGCACGAAGCCGGCGCCCTCGAACACGGTGCGCCCGAACCAGGTGTCGCCCTTGGTCGCCTCGGCGATCATGCCGCCGAAGAAGTGCAGCGGCGTGCCGCGGTGGATCGCCGACGGCGCCAGGTAGGTCATCGGTACGAACAGGTGATCGTGGAGGTTCTGCCCCACCGGCAGGTCGGCCACCACCGGGATGCCGAGCGCGCGCAGGTGCGCCGCCGGGCCGACGCCCGACAGCATCAAGATCTGCGGCGAGCCGATCACGCCGGCGGCCAGCACGATCTCCTTGGTGGCCCGCACCACGCGCGGCCCGTGCTTGCCCACGATCTCGACGCCGACCGCGCGCCTGCCCTCGAGCACCACCCGCGACACCGTCACGCCGGTCTCGACGGTCAAGCTACCCGGGCGGCCCTTGCCCAGGTAACCGGCTGACGAGCTGAAGCGCAGCCCGCCACGCGCGCTCTGCTGGAAGGTGGTCGCGCCCTCCTGCGACGCGCCGTTGTAGTCGTCGTTGATGGGCACGCCGAGCGACTCGCTCAGGGCCTCGATGAACGCGTGCGACGCCGGGGTCATGCCCTTCTGGCGGGTGACCGCGATCGGCCCGCCGGCGCCGCGCAGCTCGCTGGCGCCGCCCTCCCAGTCCTCGAGCCGCTTGAAGCTGGGCAGCACGTCGTCGTAGCTCCAGCCGGTGTTGCCGGCGGCCGCCCAGCCGTCGAAGTTGGAGCGGTGGCCGCGCACGAACAGCAGGCCGTTGATCGAGCTCGAGCCGCCCAGCACCTTGCCGCGCACGGTCGGGATGCGGCGGTCGAGGGCGTGCTTCTGCGGCACCGTGTAGTAGCCCCAGTCGAACTTCTTCTTCACCTGCGGCACGGTGTGGATGATCGACATCATCCCGGGAATGCGCAGGAAGCGAGAGTTGTCGCGGCCGCCGGCCTCGAGCAGGAGGACGCGGGCGTCGCCCTCGGCCTCGGCGAGGCGATTGGCGATGATGCAACCAGCGCTACCGGCGCCCACGACGATGTAGTCGGCTTCGTCCACGGCCAGAGTGAAACATGTTCTAGTTGGAATGTAACGTGTTCTATCCGCGGTCCGTGGGACCCGACCGCCGCTTGACACAGTTCGATAACTATCGTACTGATGGCGTCCATGAGCCAGACGGACGTCAAGCGCCTCGCCCGCGTGTTCCACGCGCTGTCGAACCCCAACCGGCTGCAGCTGTTCCTCAACCTGATCGACGAGAGCCGCCTCGACCTCGCCAAGGGCCGGGTCCACGACTGCTTCCTGGCCCAGCTGCTCGGCAATCTCAACGTCGGCGCTCCGACGGTGTCCCACCACGTCAAGGAGCTCGCCGACGCCGGGCTCATCGAGACCCAGCGCGACGGCAAGCAGCTGGTGTGCTCGGTCAAGCCCGAGGTGATGGACGAGCTGCGCGCGATGTTCGCCACCGCCCGCTAGAACCCGATCCACCCGACCGCCCTGAGCGAGGCCGAAGGCCGCGTCGAAGGGTTCGACACTCATCACATCATCGAACGAGAGAGAGCCCATGACTCACCACGAGATCGCCATCGAGAAGTTCGGAACCGCCCAGTGCATGACCTACCGCGACCGCGCCGTGATGCCGCCCGGCGCCGGCGAGGTGGCGATCGACGTCAAGTACTCCGGGGTCAACTTCGCCGACGTGCAGATGCGGCTCGGCTTCTACCCCGACGCGCCCAAGAAGCCGTTCGTGCCCGGCTACGAGGTCTCGGGCGTGGTCGCCGACGTCGGCGCCGGCGTCACCAGCGTCAAGCGCGGCGACTCGGTCGTGGCCGGCACCTACTTCGGCGGCTACGCCTCGCGGGTCACGATCCCGGCGACCCAGGTGTTCCCGCTGCCCAAGAACGCGACCCTCGAATCGGGCGCCGCCATGCCGGTCAACTACTTCACGGCCCAGCTCGCGCTCCACGACATGGCCCGCATCCGCGCCGGCGACAAGGTGCTGATCGAGTGCGCCACCGGCGGCGTCGGCACGCTGGCCATCCAGATGGCACGCCACACCGGCGCCGAGGTCGTCGGCCTGACGACCAGCCCGCACAAGAAGGCGTTCATCGAGGGCCTGGGCGCCAAGGCCTACACCCTCGACGAGTTCTACGCCGACCCGGCGCTGGCCGGCTTCGACCTCATCGTCAACTCGTCGGGCGGCGCCCACATCCAGCGCCAGCGCAAGCGGCTGGGCCTGACCGGGCGCATGGTCTGTCTGGGCATGAGCTCGGGCGTGAAGGATGGTCGCCGCAACTTCGCGCGCATCGCGGTGGCGGCGCTCCGCACGCCGCGCATCTCGGTGCTCAAGCTGTTCGATGCCAACACCGGCATCTACGCTCTCAACGCGCTCCACGTGCTGCGCGATCCGGTGTGGATGGAGCGCATGACCCGGTCGCTGGTCGCGATCGACAAGCTCGACCTCCGCCCCCACGTCGGCAAGGTGTTCGCGGCCAAGGATGCCGGTGATGCCCACGCGTTCCTCGAGACCAAGCAGGCCACCGGCAAGGTGTTGCTGGCCTGGTGAGCTGCGAGCTAGAGTATCGCCATGTCCTCGGCGATGGCAGACCGGCTGCGTGACCGCCTCGCCGCAGATCCTGGCGACGTGATCGCGGCCTATCTGTTCGGCAGCGAGGCCCGCGGCACCGCCGGCCCGGGCAGCGACGTCGACGTCGCGATCCTCCTCGGTCGGAAGCCCGCGCCGACGCTGGCCGCCCAACCCTACGCGCTCGCCGCCGAGCTGCAGGGCTTGCTCGGCCGTCGCGTCGACCTCGTCGTCCTCGACACCGCGCCGCCGGACCTCATCCACCGCGTCCTCCGCGACGGCGTCCTGGTCCTCGATCGCGACCGTTCGATGCGGATCCGGTTCGAGGTCGCGGCGCGCAACGCGTACTTCGATCTCAAGCCCTTCCTCGACCGCTACCGGCGTCGGGCCGCATGACCGACGAACCGCTCATCGCGAAGAAGCTCGCGTTCATCGAGACCTGCGTCCACGAGCTCCGGACCATCGCGCGCCTCGAGTTGATCGATCACGACGTGCGCGAGGAACGCTTCGTCGAGCACACCCTCCAGCTTGCGATCCAGGCGGCGCTCGACGTCGCCTCGCACATCGTCTCCGACCAGCGTCTCGGTGAGCCGACCACCAACCAGGATCTGTTCCAGCTCCTGGCCCGCAATCGCTGGATCGAGCCGGAGCAGATCGCCACGCTGCGGGCGATGACCGGCTTTCGCAACGTGCTCGTCCACGGCTACGCCGATGTCGATCGCGCGATCGTCCGCGACGTCGTCGAGCACCACCTCGGCGATCTGCTGCAGTTCGTCGTCGGGATCCGCGCACGCCTTCACAGCGGCCCGGCGACCTGACCGCGATCACCAGACCGTCGAGGCAGCCCTCCCATCCCTACTGCCGCCGACAAACCACCAGCAGCGCATGGCGTCGATCGTGGCGCCGCGCGATCATCAGAAGGACGCCGCGATGTTGTCCGGGAGGGTCAGGTCGAACCAGGTCGCGTAGTGCACCGAGGCGTTGCGGACGAAGGCCAAGTTCTCCTCGCTGTAGGCGTTGGTGCAGATGGTGGCGACCCGGCGCGGCGCGGCGACCGGATCGCCGATGGCGTCGAAGCGGTACAGGAACAGCCCGCGGTCGGTGGCCGTCACGGCATGGTCGAGGAGGATCTCGAAGCCAGGGCCGGGGGCGGCGCGGCCAGCGACCCGGGTGAAGGCGCCCGCGGTCTGGGCGATCACCGCACGATCGGCGACCACGATGCCCGCCAGTGAATGGAAGGTCGCGACGTGGACCGCGGCGGCGTCGCGCCAGGTGATCAGCGCGGTATCGGCGCTGGTGCTGGCCGCGATCCCGACCCGCTGCCGCATCGCGGCGCTGCCGCTGGACACCACCTGCGCCGCGCCGGCGGGCGCCAGCGGGCGGGCCATGACCGTGGTCGCCGCGATGCTGTCGACGCGAGCGAACGCCGCGACGAAGCGCGCGGCGGTGGTCTGGGTGGCGACCACGCCGCCGACCAGTTGCGTGTTCACGAAGCTCGCCGGGGCGTCGAGCACGGTCTCGACCGGACTTCCGACCGCTGGCACCACCGTGGCCCGCAGCGAGCCGTCGGCTTGCGCGGTCCACAGGACCGCCACGTCGCCGCTGGGGTGGACCGCGATCGCCCCGTAAACGGGGAAGCCGGCGCCGATCACGATCGGCGCACCCACGGTACCGGTCGCCGACACCGTGCGTAGCTGCACGGTCGGCCCGGCCACCTGCTCGACGATCTTGTAGCCCAGGCCATCGAAGGCGATCGCCGCCGGCGTCACCGTCAGGTCGAGATCGGCGGCGCGACGCAGTCCGTCGGCGCCGAGCAGGGTCAGCCGACCACCGCCGCTTCGCGCCACCGCGGCGACCGCGCCGAAGCTGTCGGGGGTCATCTGCGGGTTGCCACCGCTGCCGCCGACCGGTTCGAGATGGCTGGCGGTGTCGCCGGCCGCGACGCACGTCGGCTGGGCGGCATCGGGGGCCGCGTCGAGGGCGGCATCGGCCACGGCATCGGGGGTGGCGTCGACCGCCGGCGCGTCGATGGTGCCGTCGTCGGCGTCGCACGGCAGGTCGCGGTACTCGATCCGGTCGCCACAGCCGGCGGACATGGCGATCGCGAGCGCTGCAGCACAGGTGACGAGTCGATGCATGAGTGACCTCCGGTTCGCTGGGCGCGGTCGAGCAGGGCATGCCCCCAGATCAGGCACTGCGCCCGTTGCCGCCCATCGCGTCAAGCCGGATCCGTCCATTCCCGACCTCGGCGGAGAGGGATCCGGCTTGCCTTGATGGTGTCCATGAGACACTATCATGCCATGCTCGCCCAGCCGGTCACCGACGTGCTCGCCCGCTGCCGCAAGGTCCTGCTCGCCGGCTGTGGCGGCGGCTACGACATCCTCGGCGCGGTGCCGCTCTACCACCAGCTCCGCGCCCGCGGCGTCGAGATCCACCTCGCCAGCCTGTCGTTCACGTACCTCAACGGGCTCGACGGCGCGGTCCAGGATGGCGAGCATCCCAACCTTTACGCGGTCGGCGCAGCGTCCGCCACCGCGCTGAAATACTGCCCCGAGGCGTGGCTGGCGGCGTTCCTCGACGCCCGCTTCGGCGGCGGCCACGTCGTGCACTGCTTCGACAAGACCGGCGTGCGCCCGCTGCGCGATGCCTACGCCGCGCTGGTGGCCCGGCTCGGCATCGACGCCATCGTGCTCGTCGACGGCGGCATCGACGCCGTCCTGCGCGGCGACGAGCGGTCGATCGGCACGCCATCAGAGGATCTGGCGTCGCTGGCCGCGGTGCACGCGCTCGACACACCCGGGCTCACCAAGATCCTGGCCTGCGTCGGCATGGGCTCCGAGCTGCGCGACGGCATCTGCCACGCCGACGCGCTCGAGCGGATCGCCGTGCTGACCCGACGCGGCGCCTTCCTCGGCGCCGCCGCGATGGTGCCCGGCACCGCGGGCGGCGACCTCTACCTCGACGCCGTGGCCCATGTCTTCGCCGGTCAGGCCGACCTCAAGCGCAGCCACGTCCACGCCTGCGTGGCGCGCGCCTGCCGCGGCGACTTTGGCGACCACGGGCCGCACGTCTGGCTGTCGCCGCTGCTCACCCTGTTCTGGTTCTTCGACGCCACCGCGGTCGCGGCCGATCACGCCTTTCTGCCCGCGCTCGCCGAGACCGAGTCGATCTGGGACGTGTCGGCGCGGGTCGAGGCGGCGCGCAAGGGCCTGCCGATCCGTGATCGAACCACGATCCCGCTGTGAACGTTCTTGTCCGTGAGGCGGGCCTGGGTGACGATGTCGGGAAGGGGAGTTCATGCCGTATCTGACGTCTGCCCGCGGCCCCTGGGGCGCGCTGGTTGCCAACCTGTTGCTCGTGTCGCTGGCCGTGGGGGCCGCCGCGGGCTGTGCCTCGAGTCGACCCAGCGGTGACGGCGACGCCGGGGTCGAGATCGACGCCCCCAACGGCGGCGGGTTCGGCGACATCTGCGACGAGGACGCCGACTGCGCGACCACCGTCTGCTACGTCCCGCCCGGCATGACCGCGGGCACCTGCTCGCGCGAGTGCATGTTCGACTGCCCCGACGGCCTCGCCTGCCGCACCATCTCGGTCGGCGGCTTCGACCGCCGCATCTGCGTGCCGGCCGCCGACACCTTCTGCGACACCTGCGCCGTCGACGAGGACTGCGGCGACGACACCGACGCCTGCGTCCAGCTCACGGCTGGCAAGTTCTGCGCCATCGACTGCTTCAACGACGCCACGATCTGCCCGGCCAACTTCTCGTGCCAGGTGGTGGCCTCGGTCGGCGACACCACGCGGCGCCAGTGCCTGCCCATCAACGGCATCTGCTGCGTCGATGGCGACAACGACCGCCATGGCGTTGGCGGCGGCTGCCTCGACGCCGACTGCGACGACGCCAACCCCGAGGTCTTCGTCGGCAACCGCGAGACCTGCGATGGCCTCGACAACGACTGTATCGGCGGCGTCGACGACAACCCGTTCGAGTGCGATGGCCCGATCTGCGAGCTCGGCCAGCTCGGCTACTACCAGCGTGATCCGGATCTGTGTCCGGGCGCGGCCGGGTGCCAGCAGCAGCCGGCGGTGATGTGCGCCCTGTACACCTGCGATGGCGGCGGCGAGGACGGCGACGAGTGCGCCACGTCATGCGACGTCGAGGTCGACGTCAAGTGCGTCCCCGCCGCGCACTGCGACGTGTCGGTCTGCGACGCCGACTTCGCCAACGGGCAGACCTGCAACGAGGCCTCCGACTGCGCCAGCAACCATTGCCAGAACGGCTTCTGCTGCGCCGACGGCGACTGCTGCGCGGTGGCCAGCAACTGTCCGACCTTCGGCACCTTCTCGCCGGTGTGCGACACGCCGTCGACCTGCCAGGGCTCGCGTGGCGCGGCGGTGTGCAACGGCAACTTCGAGTGTACGACCCAGAGCGGCGTGCCCGATGACACCGCGTGCACCGCCAGCGTCCTGGCCAACGACTGCGGCTGGTGGCGTCCCATCGCGTGCACCGGCGCCGGCTCCCAGACCGCACCCGCGTGTCCCACCACCTGCGCCAGCCACGCCGACTGCGACGCCAACGCGTGGTGCGATCCGGTGAGCGACACCTGTCGCGAGGATCTCGACGACGGCCTGTCGTGCGGCACCGACACGCCGCGCTGCAAGAGCGGCCACTGCCAGAACGGCTACTGCTGCGCCACCGGCGACTGCTGCGCCACCGCCGGCAACTGTCCGGGCAGCTACAGCTCGGCGGCGGTGTGCACGTCGCCGGTCGCGTGTGACGGCGAGTCCGACGTCGCCACCTGCGCCGCCAGCATCTGCGGCACCGCGTTCGACGTCGACAACGACTCGGCGTGCACGGTCGGGACCCAGGCCAGCGACTGCGGTCCTTACCGGCCGGTGTTCTGCACCGGCAGCTCGACCCAGACCACGCCGCCGTGCGCGACGTCCTGCACCAGCGACGCCGAGTGCGACGGCAACGCGTTCTGCAACGCCAGCAACCAGTGCGTGCCCGATCAGCCCAGCGGCGGCGTCTGCCTCGACGCCGGCGAGTGCCAGAGCGCGCACTGTCAGAACGGGTTCTGCTGCGCGACCGGGGACTGCTGCGCGGCCAGCAACGACTGCGACGCCTACGACCAGGCCTCGGTGTGCAACACCACCGCGACCTGCCAGGGCACGCGCGTCGACGGCGTGTGTTCGCCGACCTTCCAGTGCGGGCCATCGACGGTGGCCGACGACGCCGGCTGCTCGGGCATCGAGGCCAACGCGTGCGGCCTGTATCCACCCCAGATCTGCACCACGATGCAGACCCAGTCGCCGCCGACCTGCGCCACCAGCTGCATCGACGACTCCGGCTGCGACACCTCGGCGCACTGCACCGGCGGCGTGTGCGTGCCCGACGCTGGCCCGGGCGGCGCCTGCATGCTGCAGACCGAGTGCACCGCCGGCCTGAGCTGCGTCGACGGCGTGTGCTGCAACACGTCGTGTACCGGCTCCTGTATGGCCTGCGACGTCGCCGGCGCGGTCGGCACCTGTACCGCGGTGCCCGGCGGCCAGGACCTCGACAACGAGTGCGGTGCGCAGAGCTGCGTCGGCTACTACCACAGCTGGCTCGGCGATAGCTGCCGGCGCAAGGCCGACGTGGCCGCCAACGTGGCCAGCTGCAACGGCGCCGGCGCCTGTCGCACCCAGGCCCAGGAATGCGGCGCCACCACCACCGTCGGGCCGGTGACCACGACCTGCAACGCCAACTGTCAGGATCCCAACCTGTCGACGTGCACCGCCACCAGCGCCGGCGCGTGCACCAACGTCAACCCCGGCACCCAGAGCTGCGGCGTCGGCGAGTGTGCGGTGACGGTGAACCAGTGCCTCAACGGCGCGCCGTTCACGTGCACGCCCGACAACCCGACCACCGAGACCTGCAACGACCTCGACGACAACTGCGACGGCACCACCGACAACGGCGCCTTCAGCGATACCTACGAGCCCAACGGCGACTGCGCCAGCGCGCGCCAGCTCGGCGGCGTCGGCTCGGATCAGTCCAACTCCTACAGCAGCATGACCGTCTACGCCGCTGGCGACTACGACTACTACACCATCCCGATGACCGAGACCGACAGCAGCTGCGGCTGCGGCAGCTTCTCGTTCGACGAGGACTACGTCGAATCGGTGACGATGAACGTGCCGGTCGGCGCCGGCTCGTTCGAGCTGTGCATGAACACCAACTCGTGCGGCTGGCCGGCCGGCTACTGCTTCGAGGTCGCCGAGGGCACCGGGATCACGCTGTCGCAGCAGGTCGATGGCCAGTGTCTGGTCGGCACCACCGACAGCTACACGGTGTATCTCCGCATCCGCGGCGACAACGCACCGGCGTTCGAGTGTCGGCCCTACTCGCTGAGCTACAACTTCGACGCTGGCCGCTGCTTCTGACCGCCCGGCGCGGCGGCGCGCCGTTCACGCCGCGAGGCGGAGCTCGCCCCGGATCGCCTGGACCAGCGCGGCCAGGCTGTGCGCTAGTCAGGCCGGCGGTTCAGCGTCAACACGGCGGCCAGCAGGTCGCCCTGATCGTAGAAGTCGACGGTCACGAAGTTGGGCAAGCGGCCCGACGCCGCCGAACACGCCAGGGCGCGGTCGATCAGGAGCGGGTTGGCGTTGGTCGCCGCCGCCTCCTCGGGGACCGCCAGGGTGCGGGTCAGGAAGTGGTTGAAGATGAAGAGCGCATTGCCCGCGGCGCCTCGGTTGCGGTCGCACGTGAAGTCCGCGGTCGTGCTGGCCGCGAACGGGGTCTCCCAGGCGTGGGCCCAGACATCGAGGTACCAGTCGTAGGCGCGGTCGCCATCGTCATCGGTGAACACGAGGAGTCGCTGGTCGAGATCGATGAGCTCGCGCAGCGTCGGCCACGGCGCGCCCGGTGCCTGGCCGCGGACGTACGTCGCCAGGCCGCTGGTCTCGAAGCCGGCCGCGATCACCGGCGCCTCGACGTAGCTCTCGAAGATGACGGTCACCACCTCGCCGCGATGCTGATCGAGGAAGTCGCGGATCGTCCTCAGCCCGTCGGCGAGCGGGGTCTGGCCGGCGGCGCAGATCGCGTGGCACAAGTACGGCCGGCCGTTGTCGCCGACGTGGACGTCGAGCATCAAGCCGCGCACGCCGTCCTCGAGCTGGCGCGCGATGCCGAGGTTCTGGTTGGGGAAGCTCCAGCCGTCCTCGGCGTTCGACATCGCGTTGTGGGTGGTCGGGTACGCGATCTCGTCGTAGCGCCGCCCGCACAGCTCGATCGATCCGTTGCACTCCGGTGGGATCGGCAGCTCGCCGCCGTCGCACCCGACGCCGGCCCCGATCATGGCGATCATCAGGGCCGTCGCGATCGTCGGGGCCCTGGCACGCGCAGCCATGGCGAGAGCGTAGCTCGACCCCGGCCGGCGAACCGCCGGCAGCGACTCCTAGAATGACGTCCGCAGCGACACGCCGCGGGTCGGACCGAGGATCGGCGCCACCGACCATCCTCCGGGTGGGCCGGCGGGTGCGGCCGACACCGGCGCGCCCGAGCGATCGCGCAGCAGCGTTCGCAGCGATACCGCCGCGGTGACGGCGCCGATCCCGACGTCGACCCAGCCCAGGTCGCGCTCCAGCGAGCGCTGGGGCTCGGGACCTTCGGCGTGTGCGTAGCCGAGCAGCATCGTGATGCCGCCGGCCACCACGCCGAAGCCGCCGGCGCTGGTGCCGGCGTCGGCGCGCAGGTTGGTCGCGATCGCCGCGCCGTCGATGACCGCCAGGCCAAGGCTGGCGATGGCGAAGCGGCGGTCGACGTCGGTGGAGCAGTCCTCGAACCCGCAACCATCGTAGGCCGGCTGGATCCGCGCCGCCTCGGCCGCGCTCAGGCCATTCCGATCGAGCCAGGCGACCAGCTCGGGGTCGTCCGCCAGCTCGGGTACGTAGGCATTGTTGCGGCTGCCGGCGATCGTGGCCACCAGCTCGCCGCCACCGGCCTCCTCGATCAGGTGCGCCATCGCGCAGCGCGTGCCGTGAGCATCGACGAAGAACGGGGTGCGGCCGATGCGGCCGTGGTTGTGGGGGAAGACGCCGCGGTCGCTGTAGCGGCGCAGTCGCTCGACGGCGGCCGCGCGCGCGATCCGCTGGGCGGGCTGCAGCTGCGAGAGGTCGGCGGCGCGCAGCTCGGCGTCGACGGTGGCGAAGTGGCGCTGCAGACGCGCGACCTCGGGGTTGGCCGGTGCTCCCGAGTCGGCGCAGGCGGCGGCAAGCGAGATCACGACGACGGCGACCAGCGGGATCCAGCGCTTCATGCTGCCGCTCTCGAGCAAGTCGCGGGCCGGCGCAGCGCGACGGCCAAGTCCATGCGATCACGATGGCCACCATCAGATTTTCGCGACCCCGCGCCCACGCGCTCGAGTCGCCGACGGCGTCGCTTCGACGCACTGCGTGGCGACCGCAGGCGCCGCCTACTGCAGCTTCAGGGTGGGGTCCAGGCTCCATCCACCCCGCCTCTCATCGACCCACCAGTCCTGAATCATCCTCGATGGATAGCCCTCACCACCCACATCTCGCGAGGTTGGAACCATTGTTGCTGTGGGAGTGCCCGCCACCGACGCGGGAGAAGCTGGAATGCGCAAGCTCACGATCCTCGGACTCGCCACCACCACCCTGCTCGCCGCCTGCACCCAGGCCGAGGTCGCAGACCGACCAGAGCCGCCGCAGCTCCAGGTGCTGTCGCCGGAGCGCGGCACGATGACCGCCGGACTGGCGACGATCGAGGTCCGCGGTACCGCGACGCCGAGCCCCGATAGCGCGGTCGCCATCGCGCGGGTCGAGGTCAACGGGACCGGCGCTCGCGTCGACCAGGCCGGCAACTTCAGCGCCACGATCACGGTGCAACCGGGCGCCAACCTGATCAACACCATCGCCACCGACGCCGACGGCGCGGTCGCCAGCGACACCCGCGGCGTGGTCACCGGCGATCTGCGACCGCTCGACATGGTGATCGAGAACGCCCTCGCCGCCGGCCTGTCGGCGGCCGCCTTCGACAAGCTCGGCGACACCGCCGCCACGCTGATCACCCAGGCCGACCTCGGCTCGTTCGTCGCTCCCTACAACCCGGTGGTGGCCAAGGGCCTCACCAACGGCCAGGAGGACTGCCTCTACGGCAAGGTCAGCGTCCGGCCCGGCCTCGACATCGCCACCGCCTTCCTGTCGCTGATCCCCGGCGACGCCGGCCTCACGCTCGACGCCGAGCTGGTCGGCCTGGTGATCCCGCTCCACGCCCGCTACGCCGCGGCGTGTCTCGATGGCGACACCGACATCACGATCACCGCCCAGCGCGCCCGCATCCGCGGCACGCTGGCGATCAGCGTCGTCAATGGTCGCTTCGACGTCAAGCTGGTCAACCCGACCGTGGTGCTGACCGGCTTCAACCTGGCCGCCAGCGGGGTCCCGGGCGCGGTGCTCGACCTGCTCGATCTCGATCAGGAGATCGCCGATACCCTGGCGTGGGCGGTCGAGCGCTTCCTGGCGCCGATGGTCGACAAGGCGCTGGCCGGCGTCCAGGTCGGGCCGCAGAACGTGAGCCTGCTCGGCCAGACCCTGCGGGTCGCGGTCGCGCCCGCTGGCGTGGCGTTCGACGCCGCCGGCGCCGAGGTCGTCCTCGATGGTTCGCTCACCGTGTTGGGCGCCAGCAGCAAGTTCGTCTACACCGAGAACCAGTCGCCGCCGGGCCGTGGCGATGCCGGCATCGCGCTGGCCGTGGCCGATGACGCCATCAACCAGCTCCTGACCGGCTTCTGGTCGCGCGGCGGTCTCAACATGGCCATCGAGAAGGACCTCGGCATGTTCGACGCCGTCCGTCTCGACGCCATGCTGCCGCCGGTGGTCAGCGCCGCCGCCGATGGCTCGATGCGGCTGCTGATGCCCGACCTGCTGGTCGAGTTCCGTTCCAATGGCCAGATGATGGCGCGGGTGGCGATGACCGTGGAGATGAAGCTCAAGGTGGTGCCGGCCGCGAGCACCTACGCCGCCCGCATCGCGATCGAGCTGCCGACGCTGCGCGCCGACATCATCGAGAACGTGATGGGCATGCCCGACACCGAGCTCGAGACGCTGTTCCCGGCCGCCGTCGAGGCCACCATCGCCACCTTCGAGCCGTTGCTGGGCGCGATGCCGATCCCCTCGGTGCAGGGGGTCTCGCTCACCGACGTGCACATGGGCGGCACCGGCGGCTACATCACCATCTCTGCCGACCTGAACTGACCGCTCCCGGCGTCAGCCCGAGCTTCAGCCCGCGTCCTCGAGGCCATCGCGGTAGATCTCGTCAGTGTCTTGCCGCACACCACCGACAGATCCGGATACGTGCTCAGGCCCGACGCGGCGATGCGGATCCGGAGATCGGAGCTGAAGGCGCGGCACCCTCGTGGCAGCGCCGGGCCGAGCACGCGACCGACGCCGCCGCAAGCGCGGCGTGGTCCGGCGTCCCGCCGGCCATGGCGTAGATCTCGCCATCGAGGTACTCGTGTCGTATCGAGCTCTCGTCCTCGAGCGAGAGGTATTCGGCGTACGCGTAGTGCAGGCGGCGAGCGCTGCTCGACATGACGCCTCATCGTAGCATCCGACGCGGTCAGTACCACAGCGTGTCGACGTAGACCTCGGGGCGCGGGTTCAGGATCGAGCCGCCGTGGCGCTCGTCGATCCAGACCATGACCCGGTTGCTGCCGGCGGCGACGCCGCCAAGCTCGGCGGTGCCCTCGATGAAGCGGGCGTGGCCGATCACGGTCGGCGGGCCGGCGGCGAGGCCGGCGCCTTCGCCGGGTCGCGCCAGGGGTGCGGCGTAGAGCTCGATGCGGCCCGCGGTCAGGTTCTGGTACGAGCGCTGATCGAGCCACGCCATCACGCCGTCGACCAGCGCCGGCTCGCTGCGGTGGAGCGGCGCGGTCACCACCAGCGCGCCGCGGCCGCGCGCCGCATCGAGGGCGGCGCCGTTGAAGGTGGCGGCGCGCAGCGCGGTGGGTGGCTCGGTGCTGTCGTCGGTGAGGTCCTGCGCGCCCCACATCAGGAGCGTGCCGCGGTTGTCGCGCAGCAGGCGACAGTCGTGGTGCCAGTCGAGGCCGCCGGTGGCGGCGTAGGTCAGCTCGCCCACGCCGCCGTTGCTGTCGACGGTGACGACCTCGCACCTGGGGATCGAGAGCTCGAGGCTGGCGTCGTAGAGCTCGCGCTTGAAGGCGACCATCACGGCGTTGCCGGCCAGCTCGACGTCGATGTGGGTGATGGGATCGAAGCCGCCGTGCGGATTCTCCATGCCGGCGGCGGCGACCGTGACCGGGCCGGTGACCTGGCCGGCGGCGGTGACGCGCAGCCACCGGATGTGGCTGGTCCCGGCGCCGTCGTTGATGCGGTAGATGAGGACGAATGCCTCGCCGTCGAAGATCACGTCGCCGCCGAAGGAGCCGTACATCCCGACCGGATCGAGGTCGATCGGCGCAACCCGCGGTGCACCGTCGCGGCCGACCACGGCGAAGACGTTCTTGTACGGGCCGCCGCCGGGGTGCTGGTAGAGCACGCCGACCGCGTCGCCACCAAGCGCCGTGCGGGCCGCGATGATGTCCTCGGCCGCCGTCAGCAACACCCGCGGCTCGCCGACGAAGCGGCCGGCACCGTCGACCTCGGCGATGCGAGCCTTGCGGCCGCCATCGCGCAGATCAGTCCAGGTCAGAAACCACTGCGAGCCGGCGACGTGCAGGCGGGGGGTGCCGGCCTTGCCGTCGCGGCCGACCTCGGTGACCTGCATGCCGGCGGCGCGCAACACCAGCGTCGCCGCGGCGGTCGAGGTGCCGCCGCCATCGGTGGCACGGGCGACCACCGGGTAGTCGCCGTCCTGGGCCCCGGTGAGGGGCAGCCGCGCGACCCAGTCGTTGCCGTCGCGCACCGCGGCGATCTCGGCGTTGCGGAAGCTGACCGCGACGGTGTCGGGCTCCCCGCTGACCTCGATGCGCAGCGGCACCTCGGCGTACACCGCCGCGCTGGCGCCGAGCGCACCGCCGTGCGCTTGCGGTAGCGCGACCACCAGGTCGCCGGGGACGTCGACGTCGTCGTCACCGCCGCCGCTGCCACCGCACGCGGCGCTCGACAACCAACAGCCGAAGACCAGGATCGACGGACACGACCACGCGTGGGCTCTCATCGCGGCGATGCTGGTCGCCGCCGTCACCGCGTGCAAGCGGCGGTTCGCCGGCGGGCGCCGTGGCGCACCTCGGTTCACCGCCGCGCGGTACGCTGTCGGTCGTGAAGCCAACCATCCAGTCCGTCGTGGCGGGGATCGCGCTCACCTGTCTCGCCGGCTGCTACAGCGGGACGCGGGCCACCCGCGGGGTCAACGCGTCGTGGCACGGGCGCAGCCGCGCCGCGATCGAGGCCCGCTGGGGCAAGGCGACCGTGGCCGAGGTGCCCGGCGGAGCGACCCTGACCTGGACCCGGGTCAGCCACCACGTCGAGCTGCCCAGCGTCTCGGGCGACCTGCGGATCGGCGCTGGCAGCTTCGACGCCCGGCTCGCAGCAACGCCCGGGCGGGTGTGGAACACGGCGACCGACGTGGTGGCGACCGTCGATGCCGCCGGTCGCATCGTCGAGGTCGCCGGACCATCGGTGTGGCTCGGCAAGGGGCCGCCGCGCGACGTCAACTTGCGCTGGGGCGCGCTGTTCGGCGTCCACGCTGGCATGGGTGCCCTCGAGGATGCGTCCCGACCGTGGCCGTCGCTCGGCCTCTACATCGGCGGCATGCTCGGGCCGCGACTCGGACTGGTCGGCAACTACGCGTTCGTCAACGGCCGCGGCACCGATGGCAACGCGATGGGCCACGCATGGAGCGTCGCCGTCCAGTACTGGCCGCAGCCGCGACTGTGGTTGCGAGCCGGACCGGCGATGGTGGTCGCGCTCGATCCCGGCCTGGTCGACGCCCAGCTCCTGCCCGGGGTCGCGACCGGTGCCAGCCTGGCGCTGGTCCGGGGCCGCGTCTTCGTGCTCGATCTGCGCCTCGACACCATCGTCGCGCCCGGCTCGGCGTTCGGCAGCCTGGGCGTCGGCGTCAACGTGAACTGACCGCTGATCAGTCGTAGCGCGAGGTGATGGGAGCCCGCGCCCGACAGCCCGAGCCCGAGCCCGAGCCCGAGCCCGAGCCCGAGCCCGACAGCCCGAGCCCGACAGCCCGAGCCCGAGCCCGAGCCCGAGATCCGGAGCCCACCCCCACCCCCGAGCCCGAGATCCGGAGCCCACCCCCGTTTGTCCTGAGCGAGGCGCGAAGCGCCGAGTCGAAGGACGTAGCCCGCGGAATGCGTCCTTCGACTCGGCCCCTGCGGGGCCTCGCTCAGGACGATCGGGATCGCGATCGGGCTCGGGCTCGGGCTCGGGCTCGGGCTCGGGCTCGGGCTCGGGCTCGGGCTCGGGCTCGGGCTCGGGCTCGCGATCGGGATCGGGATCGGGCTCGGGATCGGGCTCGGGATCGGGCTCGGGCTCGGGCTCGGGCTCGGCGTCACGGTCGACAGGAATGTCGCGAAATCGCTTTGCATGTGAACCATTATGGTTCATATAGAAAGCAATGACGCCGGCGGATCCTCGGCTGTTCCTGGCGCTCGACCGCGCCGCGCACCGGGTCCGCGAGCGGCTCGAACAGCTGAGCCGGGCTCGGCTCGGCGTGTCGTCGGCGCAGCTCGGCGCGCTGCTGCACCTGGCCCGCCACGACGGCGACCGCGCCGGTGACGTCGCGCAGGCGCTCGGCGTCCAGCCGGCGGCCATCACCGGGCTCGCCGATCGCATGGAGGTCGCCGGCCTGGTGCGCCGCCGCCCATGTCCCGACGACGCGCGCGCCCAGCGTGTCCACCTGACCGCCGCCGGCCGTCGCGCCGCCGATGGCGGCCGGGCGCTGGTCGCGGCCGCCAACACCGCGCTCGCGACCCGCTTCACCGCCGACGAGCTGGCGGTGGTCGCCCGTTTCCTGGCCGAGGTGAGCGAGCTCGATCTCGCCGCCGCCATCCCCACTCACGGAGCATCGCCATGACCACCACCCCCGCCGCCACCAGCAACGTCAAGGTCTCCGTCGCCGCCGGGGTCATGACCATCCTGCTCGACCGTCCGGCCAAGCGGAACGCGCTCGACGCCGGCATGTACGGCGGGATGGCTGACGCCCTCGCCGCCGCGGCCGCAGATGCGACGGTGCGGGTGGTGGTGCTCACCGGCGGCCACGAGGTGTTCACCGCCGGCAACGACCTCGGCGATTTTGCCCGCGTGCGCGCCGGTGGCGGCGATCTGTCGGCGATGACGTTCCTGCGCAACCTGATCGAGTGTCCGCGTCCGGTGGTGGCGGCGGTGGCCGGGTGGGCGGTCGGCATCGGCACGACGATGCTGCTCCACTGCGATCTCGTCTACGCCGCACCGAGCGCCCGCTTCCGGACCCCGTTCGTCGATCTCGGGCTGTGTCCGGAGGCGGCGTCGACCCTGCTCCTGCCGCGCGCGATCGGGCCGCGCCACGCCGCCGAGATGCTGTTGCTCGGCACCGAGGTCGACGCCGCGACGGCGCGCAGCTGGGGCCTCGTCACCGACGTCGTCGAGGATCCGATCGCCAAGGCGCAGGAGGTCGCGGTGGCGCTGGCCCGGCGCGCACCGGGAGCCGTGCGGGCCACCAAGGCGCTGCTGCGTCGGGTGACCGCGGACGAGGTCGCGGCGGCCCTCGAGGCCGAGCTGGCGGCGTTCATGGAGCGGCTGCGCTCCGAGGAGGCGGTCGAGGCGGCGACCGCCATGATGGCGAAGCGCGCACCCGACTTCAGCCGCTTCTGATCACGGCCGCCGCCGCGCGGGGCCCCGAGACGCCCTACGCTTCGGTGACGCGCACCGTGAGCACCGGCACCGTGCTGTGTCGCACCACCCTCTCGGTCACGCTGCCGAGCACGACGTGGGCCAGGCCGGTGCGGCCGTTGGTGCCCATCACGATCAGATCGACCTGCTCGCGGGTCGCGCAGTCGGCGATCTCCGTGGCGGCGTTGCCGAGCGCCGCCACGGTCGAGACCTCGACGCCGTCGACGCGCAGCCGCGCCGCCAGGTCGTCGAGCCGCGCCTCCGACGAGCGCAGCGCGTAGTCGCGGACCGAGATCGGCGCACCGCCCTCGTCGGGCACCACGGTCGCGGTCGGTCCGAGCATCGCGGGCAGCTCGGCGACGTGGAGCAGGACCAACCGCGCGCCGTGGATCTTGGCGACGTCGCGGGCCAGCGCCGAGGCCTGATTGGCGCAGCTGGAGAAATCGTGGGGTACCAGGATCGTCTTCCACATGCCGCCATCATGGCACGACTCAGTCCGGCGTCGGGCCGGCGCAGCCGTAGACGATGTCGACGTCGGTGACCAGCCCGGAGCTGAGCTGGTCGCAGTAGCCCCCGTAGAACGTCAGCGTCATCGTCACCGGATCGTAGTCCCAGCCGTTCGTGTGGGTCGGGTCGCGGGGCACCGAGGTCACGTTGTTGAAGAACGCGAACAGCTCGGTGAGGTCGGCGGGCGGGTTGGTGAGCACGAAGTCGCAGCCGATCACCAGATCGGCGATGGCACCCAGCGCCATCTCCAGCTCGGCGGCGTTGTCGGCCTGGTAGTAGCGCGGGCTCACCGGCAGCGCGGTGCCACCGGCGACCGCGAAGGCGTCCATCTGGGCCTGGTCGGTCGCGCCACCGAAGCCGACCACGAACGTCTTCACGTCGCGCATCGTGTTGAGGTTGGAGATGATGGTCGTGGTGCCGGTGTCGCCGCCGGCCAGGCTGCAGCCCGATTGCGCACCGTCGGTGATCAGCATGACGAAGCTCTTGCGGGCCGGATCGTCGAGGGCGGTCTCGGTGGCCGCCTGCTCCATGGCGCTGTCGATGTTGGTCACGCACGGACCGTCGGGGTAGTTGACGTCGGTGGTCGTCAGCGCGCTGGTCAACAGGGTCCGGATCGTGGTCTCCGTACCGGGGGCGACCGGGACCGGGATCGTGGCCTGGCCGCAGCTGGGCGTGGTGGTGTCGGGGAACATCGTCAGACCCCAGCGGATGTCGGCGCCGAAGTTGGTGGTGAGCTGATTCACGGCGTTGACCGCCGAGGTCCATTTCGGCACCCCGCCCACCGCGGCGGTCATCGAGCACGAGCGGTCGAGCACCATCAGCAGATTGGGCGGCACCGGGGTGATGGCCACCTCGGTGGCGCCGCACTCGCCGCCGGGCACGCACAGGTGCTGAGGATCGCAGATCATGCCGGCCAGGCAGTCGTCGGCGATCGCACAGGTGCCGTCGGGGATGCAGGTGCCGTTGGCGCTGCAGAAGTCGGCGGCGGCGCAGTCGCCATCCTCGAGGCAGGTGCCGCCGGGGATGCAGGCGCCGGTGACGCTGCAGATCTCGCTCGACTCGCAGTCGGCGGGGCCGGCGCACGGTCGCACCGGCACGCACGCGCCGCCCTCGCACACCTCGCCCGGCGGACAGTCGGCGGGGAGCACGCACGGCGTGCCGCTGCCGCCGCCGTCGCTGCCGCCGCACGCGAAGGACACCAGGAACAGCGCGCGCCAGGCGCGGGATAGCCTCATGGGTCGATAGTACCGGCGATGAACCGCGCTGATGGCCGAAAACGCGAACCGCGGCCTCGCGCGCGGCCGGCGCAGGATCGGCGGCCCCACCGGCTGACGCGCAAGCGCGTCAGGCCGGAGCCGGGCCCCGAAGCCTCGGTGGGCCACGCGCCGCGGATGGACGTTGCCCACATCGCGCCACACGGCGCGCGGGAGATGTAAGGCGTGGGTCAGGATGAAATCAGCGGACGCGACGTACGTCGATCTCGTGAGGCCGTCGCCTCAGGATCGAAGTTGCCATGCTCGACCGCACCTATGTCACGCGAATCGTCGTTCTGTGCGCCCTGGCGTCCGTGGCCGCGCCCGCGGCCGCCGCACCCGACGAGCTCGCCGGGCTGCGCGCCGAGTTCGCGCGCCGCACCGGCGCCGAGCTGGTCTTCACCGAGGACGAGCTCGGCGGCGACTGGTACGACCGCATGCCCGCGCTCGGCGCGACCCGGCGGGTCGCGGCGGCGCGCATCCTGGTCGCCGAGGCGGCGAAGTACCCGGCCGGCTGGCTGGGTGCGATCGGGCTGCGCAAGGTGGGCGTGTTCGCGGCCCTGGTGTCGGAGCACGGCGATGGCTTCCGACCCTATGACGCCGACCACGACGGTTACCTCTACTACGGGATGTGGAACGGCACCGACGCGGTCGCGGCGTCGTTCTACACCGACGGCCAGCTACCGCTGACGTTTCACCACGAGGTCTTTCACCACGTCGATGCGACGGTGAGCGGCGTGACCGATCACGACCTTCACTTCGCGTCCGACGACGCCCGCTTCGTCGCCGCGGTCGCCGGTCGGCGACCGTACCCGGCGCTCCAGCTCGACGACGCCGATCGGACCGCGCTGGCTCGACGCGCCGGCGAGCCGCTCGCGGGCGCGGTCAGCGACTACGCCGCCAAGGCGGCCGGCGAAGATCAGGCCGAGACCGCGCGCTGGTTGATGTCGCACCTCGCCGCCGGGCTGTGGCAGGCGGCGGCGAAGCCCGAGCTCGCCGGCAGCCAGCGGGTGCTCCACGTCCTCGCCGGCTACGGCGTCGCCGGGGCTGGCGCCACCCGCGGTCCGGATGCGGCCTGGCTGATCGACGTCGCGCTGGGCCGCGATCCGGTACGCGGCCGCGCTCGCCGGGAGTTTGCGAGCGAAGCGCTGCGCGCCAACCGCGAGCTGCTCGAGCGCATCGCGCCGCAGGGCGAGCCGGCGTTCGTGGTCCGCGGCCACGAGGACGGCGACGGTGGCAACCGGACGCTGCGTGCCGACCTGACGCGCTTCGGCGACGTCGCCGAGCGACTCGCCGGCCGCGGGCGGACGGCTGGTACCTCGGCGGCTGCGGTCGCCGCCGCCGGTGATCACCTGCGTGGGCTGCTGGCCCGTTACCGCGGGTTCATCGCCGCGCGCTGGTCGTTGAGCGCCGGCACCCGACGGGTGTTCGACGACACGCGGCGGCGCATCGATGCTGCGCTGCCGCCCGCGCTGCCGCCGCCGGGGGCTGGTCGCAACCCGTATCTCGACAAGGTCGATGCCGAGATCACCGAGTCGCGCTGGCGGGCCGCGATCCGCGCCGTGCAACCGGCGACCGTGCGCCTGGGCGGCGGCTCGGGCGTCAACCTGGCGCCGGCCGGCCTGGTGTTGACCGCCGGCCACGTCGTCGACCGGGTCGGCGCCACCCTCGACGTCCGTTTCCCCGACGGTTCGAGCTTCCGAGGCACCGTCACCCACGTCGACACCGCGCTCGATCTGGCGCTGGTCGCGCTGGCCGGCGCCCGCGATCTACCGACCGCGCCCGTGGCGGCCGCCGCGCCCGAGGAGGGCGACGACGTCGCCGTGATCGGCCAGCCCGGCAAGCACACGCCCGACGGTGACCCGACCGGCTATCAGCCGTGGCACGTGTCGTCGGGTCACATCCGCGGCTTCCGCACCGGGGATCGCACGGGCGAGCAGAGCCTGGGGCGCACCAAGCACGACGCCTGGACCTACTGGGGTCACTCGGGGAGCCCGCTGTTCGATCGCCGGGGCGCGGTCGTCGCGCTCCACAACAGCTGGGACTCCGCGACCGCCATGCGCCACGCCGTGACCTGGGAGGCGATCGTCCGCTTCCTCGAGCGTAGGGGCATCCCACACCGGCCCACCGGCACCTGAGCCCCACCGGCTGACGCGGGAGCGCGTCAGCGCGGAGCCGGGCCCCGAAGCCATCGGTGGGCCCCACCGGCTGACGCGGGAGCGCGTCAGCGCGGAGCCGGGCCCTGAAGCCAGTGGGCCGCGCGCACGCCACAGTCGTCAAGCGGTGTTCACGGCGGGGCGCGCGAGGTCGCGGACTTGCGTGCGGCCCGCCGCTTGCTCTACGTCCAGGTGATGCGCCTCCCTCACGCCACGCTCGCCCTTGCCGCCCTCTGCCTCGCCCTCGCCTCGGCCTGCTCCATCTTCACCCGCTCGATCGAGCGTCCGACCGCCGAGGTGCGCGACGTCTCGGTGTCGGCGGCCGGCTGGAGTGGCGTCGCGGGCCAGCTTCGCCTCGACGTCACCAACCCCAACGGCTTCGGCGTCCCGCTGGCCGGGATCGACTGGGAGCTCGCCGTCGGTGGGGCGCGCGCGGTCACCGGGACGATCGAGCTGTCGCAGACCATCCCGGCGCGCGGGGTCGCGCCGGTGACCACGTCGCTCACGATCGACGCCCGCGACGCGGTCGCGGTGGCCGGCGAGCTGGCCCGTGGCGCTCGCAGCTATCGCATCTCGGCGAAGCTGCGCTTCACGACCCCGGTCGGGCCGCTCGACGTGACCGTGCAGCACAGCGGCGAGCTCGCCGACGCCGGTGCGCTGCTCGGCTCCCGGCGCTGACGCGCAGCATCGGTCAGGGCGGCAGGTACTCGACGCCGAGCGCCGGGAAGATCGGCAGTCCGCGGGTGTAGCGGCGTTGACTGAAGTCCTCGTTGTACGTCACGCCTTCGGGGTTGGCGCGGTTGGTGGTGTTCTGCACGTCGAGGAACAGGTCGATCGTGCCCCAGCGGCGCTTCCAGGTCCGGTCGATGCGCAGGTCGAGCTGCACGAACGCCGGCAGCCGTTCGGACAGGATCGGCCCCGAGATCGCGATCCACTCGGTTGCGACCTCGTCGTAGTAGGCGCCCGCAACCGGGGTGATCGGGTTGCCGCTGGCCACCCGCAGGCGGCCGCCGACGCGCCACCTGCCGATCGAGCGGGTGACGAGCAAGGTCGCGACGTGGGGCTGGTCGAGCACGTACGGGTAGTAGGTGGGGTCGCGGCGCGGATCTCCGGTCCGCAGCGAGCGCGACCACGTGTACGTCAGCCAGCCGGTGGTGCGACCGAGGTCGCGGCGCAGCTGCAGCTCGACGCCCCACGCCCGCCCCTTGCCGACCGCCTCGCGGTACGAGTAGGAGCCGAACTGCTCGTCGACCAGCTCGCGGCTGATCGCGAGCAGCCCGCCGGCCTGGCTGCTGCCGTTGTCGGCGATCGGCGTCGCGCCGGTGACCACGTCGACCGACAGGTCGCGCATCTCCTGGGCGTAGGCCGTCACCTGCGCCAAGGCGAGGTCCGAGAGCGGGGCGCGGGCGCCGAGCGCGGCGTGCGCCGCCCAGCTGCCGCCCAGCGTCCGGTTGCCAAACACCGGATCGAGATCGGTCGCCGACGGTGGCTGATGGTAGAGGCCGATCGACTGCGTGAGCGTGATGCAGCGCGGCAGCTGCTCGGTCACGTTGAGCCGCGGCCCGAACCTGATCTCGCCGGAGATCCCGAACCGATCGACGCGGGCGCCGGGGCGGATGGCGACGCGATCGCCGGCCAGCGACCACTGCTGCTCGAGCCACGCCCCGGCGTCTGGCGCCCAGACGATCCCCTCACGGTGGACCACCCCGACCGGCGGATCGGGATTGCCCGGCGATGGTGGCGGCGTGGTGTCGAGCTGGTAGGCGTGTCGGGTCACCTGGCTGTCGAGGCCGGCGGCGAAGGTGCCGCTGGCCAGCGGCCGCGACAGCTCGGCCCGCAGCGCGCCGAGCAGGTTCCAGCGCATCATGCCCTTGTCGACGTCGCGATGGATCGCGGAGGCGAGGACCTGATCGGCGCCGATCGAGGGCAACACCTCGTAGCGGGTGGCGCCGGCGCTGCGTCGCCAGCGCACGGCGAGGCGGGCGAAGCGCGAGCCGTAGTCGAGGCGTCGCACGTTGCTGGTGTCGATGCCGCCGGCGCTGCCGGCGTCGGGCTCGCGGAGCAGGCGCAGCTTGTCATCGGAGACCAGGCCCAGCAGCAACCAGCGGCCGTCGCCCGACTCCCAGCGGACCTGGCCGTCGAGGTAGCGCGGCGCCAGCGTCAGATCGACCGGCGCGGCGGCGAGGATGGCGTCGACGTACGAACGGCGCACCGCGACCAGCAGGTTGCCGCCGCGCGGCCCGGGGCCCTCGGCGAGCGCGGCGGCGTGGATCAGCGAGATCTCGCCGGCGGTGCGCCACCGATCTGACCGCGCCGGGCGGGTGGTCGCGATCACGACCCCGCCGGTGGCCCGCCCCCAGCGGGCGCCGAACCCCGACGGCTCGAGCGCGACCTCGCCGATGACGCCGACCGGCACGAACGAGGCCAGGCCGCCGAAGTGGTAGAGCAGCGGCACCTCGATGCCGTCCAGGAACACGGACGAGTCGCGCGGCGCCGAGCCGCGCAGCGCCAGACCGCCAAGTCCGAACGGTACTCGCGCCACGCCTGGCAAACTGGTGAGCGCTCGAAGCGGATCATTGCCGGCGGCGGGGAGGATCCGAAGCTGGTCGGCATCGAAGGTGTGGCGCGGCGGTTCGGCGACCAGCGGCGCGCGGCCTTCCATCTCGATCACCTCGATGTTGCCGAGGTCGGTCTCGGTTTCGGTCTCGGTTTCGGCGTCGGCTTCGGCTTCGGTTTCGGTTTCGGTTTCGGCTTCGGTCTCGGGTTCGGCTTCGGCCTCGGTCTCGGCTTCGGTCTCGGTGCCGGTCCCCGGGGGCGCCGCGGCTGACGGCGACGCGACGAGCACGACGGCCAGGACCAGGGTGCGCCGCATCGAGCGAGCGAGTGTGCACCGGTCCGGACCGCGCCGGGCGGTGGTATCGTCGGCCCCGTGATCAGGACCACCACCACCATCTCGATCGTGCTTCTCCTGGCCGCGGGCTGCGTCGTCAGGACCGCGTCGGGTCCGCCGCCTGCCGGCCCGCCGGTCGCCAGCGCCCCGCCGCCCGCCGAGCCGGCGCCGCCGCCGCCCGGGCCACCGCCGGTCGTGCAGCCGGCGCCGCCATCGCCGCCACCACCGCCGCCACCGCCGCCACCGCCGGTCGTGCAACCGGCGGCGCCGCCGCCAGCGCCGCCGCCGCCGCCGCGGCGCGACGACGATCGCAGCGATCGGCGCTTCGATCGCAAGAGCGACTGGGACAAGCTGGGTGAGCGCTGGGTCCAGGGCGGCGTGGATCGCGACACGATCGCGGTCGGCAAGAAGGACGGCACCTTCCGCGCCATCGCCATCGTCGTCGAGCACTCGGCGCTCGAGATGTTCGACCTGGTGATCACGTTCGGCGACGGCACCACCTACTCGCCGAACGTGCGCGCCGTGTTCGGCAAGGATTCGGCCAGCCGCGTCATCGATCTGCCCGGCGACGCGCGCTTCATCAAGAAGGTCGAGTTCCGCTACGGCAACCTGCCGGGCGGCGGCAAGGCCCAGGTCGAGCTGTGGGGCTATGACGCCCGCCACGACGATCGCGACGGCCGCGACGGCAAGAAGCACGGGCGCGGCCACGGCAAGCACCACTGATCGACGCGCATCGGGCGGCTGGTCGAATAGGCGGCCACCGCCACGCGTTTTTGCGGTCATGGGCCGACCCGCGTCGAGAGCCAGGCGCCGCCTCACGTCGCTCATCGTCGCGGGTTGCGCCGCCGCCTCGGCGTGCGGGAGCGCCCGTTCCGCGGCTGCCGACGGCGCGGCGCCGGACGTCGCGGCGGCGACGGCGGCCTGGGACCAAGCGGTCGACGACATCGCGAGCGAGCGCGCGAGGCTGGCGGCCGCCTGGCGCGCCGCCACCACGCCGGCCGAGCGAGCCACGGTGCGCGATCGAGCGAGTCGGTATCTGAGCACCGCCGTCGTCGACCGACTGTTGCCGCCCTGGCTCGGCATGCCGTGGGGCCTGGGCCGGAACAGCACCGCGACCCGTCCCCATCAGGCCGGCAGGACCATCTCGTGCAGCTACTTCGTCGGCGCCGTGCTGCAGGGGGCCGGCTTCGCCCTGCGCGATCGCTTCCGGCTCGGCCAGGCCGCCGCGCTCGTCATCCAGCGCTCGCTGGTCGGCGGCGCCGGCAAGATCCACCGCTTCCTGAGTATTCCGCCCACCGAGCTGGCGGCGCACCTGGCCGCGCTCGATGACGGTCTGTACGTGATCGGCCTCGACGTGCACGTCGGACTGGTGGTGGTGCGCGGCGCCGAGGTCCGCTTCGTGCACGCCAGCTACACCGCCGATCAGGTCGTCAGCGACGAAGCGTTGATCTCGGCGGAGGCGATCGCGCGCTCGCAGTCCAGGGGGTACTTCGTGTCGCCGGTGGTCACGGCGACCGGCGCTGGCGACGACTGGCTGATCGAGCGCTGGCTGGAGGGCGATGCGGTCGGACCGTGAACGCTGCACCCGCGATGGTTGCGCCGGAATCGATGGTCGCGCAGAGTCTGCGTGGGCGCCCCCACGATTGGCCGGAAATCCTCGGCACGGTGGTTGCTGACCCTGCAGACAGGCCCGACCGAGCTGGAGGCGCCGTGACCAAGCCATTGCGATCCTACGACTACGTGAACCACCCCTACGAGGCGGTGCGCGACGCGCTGCGCAGCGATGCCCGCGGCCTGTTCCAGCGCGCGACCACGGTCACGGCTGCACGCGCGGACGCCTTGCACTCGCAGCTCCATGCCCGCATCGGTCCGCTCGACGTCGCGGCCGAGGTCGAGATCGAGGTCGGCGCGATCGCCGAGGAAGCCGACGCACCGAACGGCGGTCCAGCGACCAGGCTCACCCTTTCGTGGCAGGCGGTGCGGCATCCCGGGATGTTTCCGGTGATGAACGCGACCCTGTCGGTCTACGCGTTGACCCCCGGCGAGACCCAGCTCGATCTCGAAGGCCACTACGAGCCGCCGGCCGGCGCGGTCGGACGTGCGCTCGACGCGGTCGCCGGTCATCGCCTCGCGGAGGCGTCGGTGCAACAGTTCGTGAAGGAGATCGCGACCGCCTTGCGCGCCGAGCTCGGGCGCCGATCCTGAACTGCCGCCGCCGCCTGGCGTATGCTGCGCGTGGTGGCGTCCGATCCTCCGCTTCGCGTGCCAGTCAGGCCGCTCTCCGTCGCCGAGCGCGGGGAGCTCATCGACATCGTCGAGGAGGTGGTCGGCCTTGGCACCTTCGTGTGGGCGCCGGGGCGAGAGGTGGCGTGGTCGACGGGCGTCTTCCGGCTGCTCGGCCTCGATCCGTCGGTTCCGGTCGAAGCCGAGTCGTACTACGAGCACGTGCACCCCGACGATCGGGCGCGGGTCGTGATGGCGGCGACCACCACCGTCACCCGCGGCGTGGTCGAGAGGTTCCCCTACCGCATCGTCCGGCCCGACGGCGGCCTCGACTGGGTCATCGGGTCAACGGCGCTCGAGCGCGACGCTGCCGGCGCGGTCTGTCGCGTGATCGGGACCATCGTCCGCATCACCGACAGTCACGTCGCCGCCGATCGCCTCGCGCAGGCTCACGCGCTGCTGGCCGAGACCCAGCGCGCCGCCGGTGTCGGTAGCTACGTCTACGAGATCAAGACCGGGCGGCTGGAATGGTCCGACGAGCTCTACCGCCTGCTCGGCGTCGCCGGCGGGACGCCCTCGGAGGGGCTGTCGCGGTCTCTGGTTCACGAGGACGACGCGGCACGCCAGCACGAGTGGGGCGTTCGGGTCGCCGCCGGCGAGGTGCTGCCGCCGCTGCTGGTCCGGATGCAGCGGCCGGCAGATGGGCGCCAGATCTTCCTGGAGTCGATCGCGCGCCGGGTCGAGCGGTCGACCGGACCTTGCGTCGTCGGCGTCAGCCTCGACGTGACCGCGCGGGTCGAGCTCGAGCAGGAGCTGCGCTACGCCGCCCGGACCGAGGCGGTGGGGGCGCTGGCGGCCGGCGTCTCCCACGATTTCAACAACTACCTCACGGTGCTGTCGGCGCAGCTCGATCTGATACGGTTGCAGGGCGGGGCGCCGAAGGCCGTCGATCTCGACACCATGAGCGCGGCGATCGACCGCTGCGCCGCTCTGGTGCGCCAGTTGCTCGCGTTCGCGCGCAAGCACCCGTATCGACCCGAACGCCTCGATCTGGCGGCCCAGATCGACGGGGTGCGGCGGTTGTTCGAACGGGTCGCCGGTGCCGGCGTGAACCTCGAGCTGGTGGCGCTGGCGCGCCCGATCGTCCACGGCGACGGCACCCAGCTCGATGGCGCGCTCATGAACCTGCTGGTCAACGCCCGCGATGCGATGCCGGCCGGCGGTCGGCTGCGCGTCGAGCTGGTCGAGGTCGTGCTCGAACCCGGTGATCCCCGGCTCGAGGGCCGGCTCGCCGCCGGGCGCTACGCTCGTCTGACGGTGAGTGACACCGGGCTCGGCATCGCACCCGAACACCTGGCGCGCGTGTTCGAGCCGTACTTCACGACCAAGGCGCTGGATCGTGGCACTGGCCTCGGGCTGGCGGCGGTGCTCGGGACCGCACGCCAGCACGGCGGCGGGGTGCGCATCGAGAGCGAGCTCGGTCGTGGCACGACGGTCGAGTTGTTGCTACCGGTCATCGACCCGGTCATCGACCCGGTCATCGACCCGGTCATCGATGGTGATGCGGTCGCGACGTCGATCAAGGCCGCCACCCAGGAGCTGGCTCGACTCCGCCTCCTGCTGGTCGAGGATCTCGAGCCGGTGCGCGAGGCGCTGGCCGGCCTGCTGCGCAGCGAAGGTCATGCCGTGGCGACCGCGGTCGACGGTCGCGACGCGCTCGATCGGGTCCGCAACGGCGGCCAGTTCGATCTGGTGATCAGCGACGTCTCGATGCCGCGCATGACCGGCTGCGAGCTGGCCCGAGAGCTGGCCGCGGCCGTGCCGCCGCTGCCGGTCTTGCTGATCACCGGCTACGCCGACCACGCCGCCGCGAACGCGGTCGCGGTCACGCTCGACAAGCCGTTCTCGCGCGACGAGCTGGTGGCGGCGATCGCGCGCGTGCTGCGCTGATGCGCTGATCCACGTCCGGCCCGCCGGGGCTGGACTCACCAGGTGGTGCGGTAGTCCTCGAGGATCAGGAACATCGGCACCAGGCCATGGCCGCCGAGTTGCTTGACCATGCGCAGCGAGTCGGCGATCCGGTCGATCCGCTCGCGGTGCTGCTCGACGTAGCCCGGATTGCTGGCCAGCTTGGCGACCGCGAGCTGGCGGATCGCCGAGGCCTCACGTTCCAGCGAGCTGTGGAAGCGCCGCTCCCATCCGTTGGCCGGGACCTGGGTCGCCAGCAACTCGTCGAACCCATCGACGTGGAGCTCGCGGCCGATGCGCTGGAACAGCTGCGCCGCGTCGGCGAGCGGGATCCTGGCGTCGCGCGCGGCCGCGATCACGGCGAACCCCTCGCGGAGCAGCGAGACCCGGGTCAGCGCCGCCGCCAGCTCGGGCGGGAACCCGCGCAGGATCAGATCTTGCTCGCGCGCCGCGGCGGCGGCGTTCGCGGCGCCGTCGCGAGCGACCAGCACCTTGGCGGTGGCCGCGAATTCCAGCTTGGTGGTCTCGACGTCGTCGGGTGACAGCCTCCAGGTGCTGTCGTTCCAGATCCACCACCGCACCAGGCTCCGGTTGACCTCCTCGAGCGCGAGCAGGGCGGCGTACTGTGCGCTCGCGGCCACGGTGTAATCGCAGGCGTGGATCGCGCTGCGCAGGGCGCGACCACCGATCAGCTCGTCGCACACGAAGTAACGCACCACCAGCTCGTCGACCGGCAGACTGGTCTCCTTGCCCAGCTCGACCAGCAGCGTGCACCCGGCCTGGTTGATGATCGCGTTGGTCGCCGCGGTGGCGATGATCTCGCGTCGCAGGTGGTGACTCTTGATCTGGGCGTCGTGGGTGGTCGCGAGCTGGGGCGGGAAGTAGGCGGTGAGCATGGGCTGGAACAGCGGCAGCTCGGGAATCCGCGAGCTCAGCACGCGCTCGAACAGGTCGAGCTTGGTGTGGGCGACCAGCACCGCGAGCAGGTTGCGCGGCAGCCCCTTGCCGGTGACCAGCCAGCCGCGCAGCTCGTCGTCGGGCGGCACGTGCTCGGCGGTCCGGCTGAGGTTGTGCTTGTCGAGGTACGACACCAGGTCCAGGAACGGTTCGCCGCGCTCGAGCGTGCGCAGCGACTCCATCGACAGCAGCGCCGACTGCAGGTAGTTGTCGGCCACGCAGGCGAGGCCGACGTCGGGTTCGAGCGCGCGCAGCAGCCGGTCGCGCGCCTCGCGGGTCGTGGCGCCGGTCGTCATCATCGGCGCGAACAGGATCTTGAGGTTGACCTCGTGGTCGCTGCAGTCGACGCCGGCCGAGTTGTCGATCGCGTCGGTGTTGCAGCGTCCGCCGCGCAGACAGTACTCGGTCCGGGCCCGCTGGGTGATCGCCAGGTTCGCGCCTTCGCCGATCACCTTGGCGCGCAGCTCGGGCGCGCTGATCCGGACGTTGTCGTTGACCTTGTCGCCGACCTCGCCATGGCTCTCCGTGCTCGCCTTGACGTAGGTGCCGATGCCGCCGAACCACATCAGGTCGACCTCGAGCGACAGGATCGCGCGCACCAGGTCGGGACCGGTGACGACCTTGGCCGCCAGGCCGAGCAGCACCCTGACCTCGGCGGACAACGAGATCTCCTTGGCGGCGCGGTCGAACACCCCGCCACCCTTGCTGATGGCCTGGGTGGCGTAGTCGCTCCACTGCGAACCGGCGGTGGTGAACATCCGCCGGCGTTCGGCGTAGGCGATCGCCGGATCGGGATCGGGATCGACGAACACGTGCTTGTGATTGAACGCGGCCACCAGCTTGAGGCGGTCGTTGAGCAGCATGCCGTTGCCGAACACGTCACCGCTCATGTCGCCAACGCCGGCGACGCGGATCGAGGTGGTGCGGATATCGGTACCCATCTCGCGAAAGTGGCGCTCGACGTTGGTCCAGCCGCCGCGCGACGTGATGCCCATGACCTTGTGGTCGTAGCCCGCCGAGCCGCCCGATGCGAACGCATCGTCGAGCCAGAACCCGTAGCGCAGCGAGATCCCGTTCGCGGTGTCGCTGAGGTGGGCGGTGCCCTTGTCGGCGGCCACGACCAGGTACGGATCGTCGTCGTCGTGCCGCAACACGCCCGGCGGCGCGACGATCGCGGCGCCCTGGTAGGTGTCGGTGACATCGAGCAGGCCGGCGATGAACACCTCGTATTGCTGGCGGGCTTCGTCGCGCGTCGCGCCGAGCTTGCGGGTCACGAACCCGCCCTTCGAGCCGGTCGGTACGATCACCGTGTTCTTGAGCGTCTGGGTGCGCTGCAGCCCGAGCACCTCGGTGCGGAAGTCATCGGCGCGATCGCTGTGGCGGATGCCGCCGCGCGCGACCTTGCCGCCGCGCAGGTGGATGCCCTCGACACCGGGCGCGTGCACGTAGATCTCGTAGAGCGGGCACGGTCGTGGCATGTGCTCGATGAGGCTCGACTCGATCTTGATCGAGATCGTGTCGCCGCGACCCGGTCGGTAGTAGTTCGTGCGCCGGGTCGCTTCGAAGAGATCGATGAAGTAGCGCAGGATCAGGTCTTCCTGGATCGCCGGGACGTCGTGGAGCAGCTCGTCGTACCGATGGGCGAGGGGCGGCAACAGCTGCTCGGTCCGCACGCTGGCGGTCTCCGGGCGATCGGTCCGGAACTTGGTCTCGAAGTACTCGACGAGCAGCGACGCGCATGCCGGGTGCTTGAGCAGGGCGTCGTTGACGGAGTGCGTGCCGAAGCCCTGGAACACCTGCACGAAGTAGTTGCGATAGGTGATGAGGAGATCGATCTGCCGCCAGTCGAGGCCGGCGAGATAGCCGAGGCCGAGCAGCCGGTCGTCGAGCAGCTGGCCGTCGAGCACGCGCTGCAGGATCGCGGCCAGCCGCTCGAGCGTGAGCGGGTCCTCGATCTGACCGCCGTCCGCGCCCCTGACCTCGAAGGCCGTGATGTAGACGTCGGGCCCGCTGCCCTCGAGTCGCCCGGCGAGACGGCTGGTGGTGCGCAGCGACATCCGATGCAGCGTCGGCACGACGTCGTTGAGGAGCAACTCCTGGCCGGACACGATCCGCAACGAGGTGTGGCGGGCCACGCCGGTGCCGAGCACCACCAGCGCGACCTCGAGGCCGACGCGGTCGGCGAGCTTCTCCATCAACCCGATGTCGAGCATGGCGATCTCGGGCGACAGCGCGCGCTGGTACGACTCCGGGAAGCGCGAGCCGTAGCGCGACCAGATCTCGTGCGCCGAGGCGGTGGTGTTGAGGTAGATCGCCACCCGCGACCTGGTCGCCGAGTCGGAGCTGCCGCGAAAGCGCCTGAACAGCAGGGCGCGCAGCTGATCAGCCCAGCTCTCGAGCAGGTGGTCGAGCATGGCGGCCAAGGTCTCGAGGTCGACGTCCTTCACGTTCGAGCGGTACTTGCCGACCGTGAAATGCAGGCGGATCGGCGACTCGTCGTCCGTCTCCTGGCGGTAATCGCGGAGGTGGGGCACCGCGAGGAAGGTGCGGATCTCCTGTGACAGCATCGCGCGCAGCGCCTCGGAGAACTGCATCCGCGGCACCACACAGACGATCGTGATCCGGCGACCACCGAGCCGCCGCCACACGAACACGCGGGCCCGGTCCCGGGACTCGGCGAGCCGGAACTGGTTGGCGACGTCCAGGATCTCGTCGATGCTCCAGTAGAACAAGTCCTCGACGGGGATGGAGTCGAGGATCGCGACGCTCTTGGTGTACGCGTAGCTGCCCGGCGGATCCTCGAGGCGCGCCATCACCTGTTTGATCCGTTTGCCCACCACCGGCACGCGACGGTTGGCTTGCTTGAGCGCCTTGGTCGACATGAGCCCGATGAACACGTGCTCGCCGATCGCCTGGCCAGCGCCGTCGAGCTCGGCGACGCCGAAGTAGCGGACCTGGGTCACCGAGCGCACGACGGTGATGAAGTCGGTGCGGTAGTACGAGTAGATCTCGTCGCGCGTGCGGCGGGTGCCGACGATCTCGCCGATCACGTCCTCGAGGGCCTGGCGCTCCGGGGCGGCGAACAACCCCAGGCCGCGCTCGGGCTGCTTCTCGGTGCCGTAGGGGAACCAGGCGTAGCCGATGAGGATGAAGTTGTCGTCCTTGAGCCAGTCGATCAGCTCGACGGCTTCGCCGGCGTCGGTCTCACGCTGGGTCCGCGGCTCGCCGGACTCGTCGCGCTGGACGATGGTCAGCGGGATCGACTGCGAGTCGCGGGGGCTGGGTCGGTTCGGATCCTGACCGGACAGCGTGCACAGCGAGGCGCGCGCCTCGTTCAGCCGCGCCATCATCTCGCGGCGATCTCGGTTGACGAGCAGGGTGAGCTCGAGTCGATGCTGGAGATCGAGCCGCAGCGCCTCGCGCTTGTCGGCAGGGATCGCGGAGACCTGGAGGTAGACCTGCGAGTACTTGGTGCCGCGCGCCGCGTCGATGCCGGTGATCTGGCCGTGGTCATGGACGACGCCGTGGATCGGATGCAGCACGAAATGGAGCTGGAGCCCCTGCTGGCGCAGGAACGACTTGATGGTGCGGATCACGAACGCGCAATCCGGGAGCCGGGTCTCGATCGCCGTGGTCGCCGTCTCGTCGGTCAGCAGGGTCGTCCCGGGATCGCGGATCGCGACCTTGACGGTGCGACCGAAGTCCTCCTCGAGGAACGCGAACCGCTCCATGACGAACGCCAGCAGGACCCGCGGCTCGACCTCCTTGAGCACCTCGGGCGGGATCGCCCGGCAGTAGGCGCGGATGTAGGCTTCGACCCGGTCACGGTGCGTCTCCTTGAGGGCTTGATGAGCCAGCAACAGGACTCGCCGGACGACTTCAGCTTGCATTGCGCATGCACGCTATCAGAGTGGAGCCCGTGGTGGCAGCCGCCAGGCGGTCGCGAGCGCGGCGTATTCGGCGCTGGTCAGCAGCGCGAACACCGGCTGGGCGGTCGGATCGAGCGCGGCGATGAGCGCCGCGAGGCGCCCCTCGTCCATCGCGGTGCAGCCGACGGTCGTATCATCGGCGCCGCCCCAGACGTGGAGGAAGATGCAGCTGCCGCCGCCCGGGGTCGCCGCCGCATTGTGACCTAGCTCGACGACCCACGTGTACAGCCGATCGTCGCGACGCATGGCCTCGGCCGACGTCCAGTCGGGTGTGACCGTGCGCTCGTCGAGGATCCGGTTGTAGAACGCCGAGCCCGGATCGTCGACGCAGCGCCAGCCCGGGTCGACCACGGTGTACGGCAGGGTCGCCCCCGCGGGCGGCACCGGGGCGTAACCGAATGCCGGCCCGATCGCGAACAGGCCAGCCGGGCTCTTGCCATCGCCTTCGCGTTTCACCGGGCCGGTGCGACCGACCGGCGCGCCGGCGCCGTGCAGGCCGCGGCCCCAGGCCAGCCCGGTGCGGCCGACGGTCGCCGGCCACGGCGGTCCGACCGCTTGCCAGGGCGCGCCGGCGGCGGCGCGGTCCCACAGTCGCAGCTCGGCGGCGGTGTGGTCCCACCCGGCGACCACCGCGGTGACGAGCTGGCGCGACTCGTCCGGAACCCGGACGTTCGTGGCCGTCGGGGCGGCGGCGTCGGCGACCGGGGCCGCCGTGCCGCGCCCGGGCGGCGCGCCACCCTTGCCCGAGCATGCCGCCGCGACCAGGCACGCCAGCGCCGATCGCGCGGGCGGGGTCAGACGCTCATCTCCAGCATGCGCTGGATCGGCGCCAGCGCGCGCACCCGGATCGGCTCGGGCACGTCGATCTGCGGCGCCAGATCGCGCAGGCACAGGTACAGCTTCTCGAGCGTGTTGCGGCGCATGTGTGGGCACAGGTTGCAGGCGCAGCTGTCGTCCGCCGGCGGCGCCGGGATCAGCGTCTTGCCCGGCGCCTCGGCCGCCATCTTGTGCAGGATGCCGGCCTCGGTGGCGACGATGAAGGTCTGCTTCGGGCTGTCCTTGGCGTACGTGATGAGACCCGACGTCGACGCCACGTGCGCGGCGTGGCGCAGGATGCTCTCGGGGCACTCGGGGTGGGCGATGACCTCGGCGTCGGGATGCTTGGCCATCAGCTCGAGCAGGCGGCGCTCGCTGAACGATTCGTGCACGATGCAGGTGCCCTGCCACAGCACGAGGTCGTCGCGGCCGGACTGCTTCTGGACGAACGCGCCGAGGTAGCGGTCGGGCGCGAAGACGATCTTCTGGTCGCCGAGCGCCTTGACGATCTTGACCGCGTTCGAGGATGTGCAGATGACGTCGGACAGCGCCTTCACCTCGGCGGAGCAGTTGATGTAGCTGATCACGGTGTGGCCGGGGTAGCCCTCGAGCCAGCGCGCGAACACCGGTGCCGGGCAACCGTCGGCGAGCGAGCAGCCGGCTTCGAGATCGGGCACCACGACGATCTTGGTCGGGTTGAGGATCTTGGCGGTCTCGGCCATGAAATGGACGCCGCAGAACGCGATCACGTCGGCCTGCGTCTTCGCCGCCGCCTGCGAGAGCTGCAGCGAGTCACCGACGAAGTCGGCGAGGTCCTGGATCTCCGACTCCTGATAGTAGTGGGCGAGGATGACCGCGTTGCGCTCGGCCTTGAGCCGGCGGATGCCGTCCTCGAGCTCGACCTCGGTGAGGTCGAGCGGCGCCGGGGCTGGCGCTGGCGGATGACCGACCACTGGCAGCCGGGGTGCGTCGTTGCTCATCGTGTGACCCTCGTCGAAAGAGATGCCGATGTGATGAAGATCCTACCGGTTTCGTACCACGCCGGGTGTCTGCCTGCCGTCGTCGAATCCGGATGATCCGGTGCAGCCGCGCGTGTAAGGTGGCCCGAATGGTCCGCGAAACGTTCCTGCTGGCGCTGGCGCTGGCGCTGGCGCTGGCGCTGTCCGCGCTGGTCGCGTGTGCCAGCTCGGAGCTGGCGACGCCGATCGACGCCACCGAGACCGACGCCGAGGTCGACGCACCGTTTGACGCGGCGATCGACGGCGTCGATGCCTGCGCGCCGCTGGCCGAGACCTGCAACGGCGCCGACGACGACTGCGACCTGCGCGTCGACGAGGACTTCGCGACGCTGGGGACGACCTGCATGGTCGGCAGCGGCGCATGTATCGCCAGCGGCGTGTTCGTGTGCGACACCGCGGGCAGCGGCGTCCGCTGCGACGCCACCGCCGGCACCGGCGGCGCCGAGACCTGCAACGGCATCAACGACGACTGCGACGGCGCCACCGACGAGGGCTTCGGCCTCGGCGCGATGTGCGACGGCGGCGACGCCGACAGCTGCGACGAGGGCGTGGTGATCTGCGCCGCCGCCGGCGGCGGGACCACGTGCAGCGACACGACCGGCAACTCGGTCGAGCTGTGCAACGGGCTGAACGACGACTGCGACGGCGCCACCGACGAAGATTTTCCGAACCTGACCATGATGTGCGACGGCGGTGACAGCGACTCGTGCTTCGAAGGCGTGTTCGTCTGCGCGGTCGGCGGGGGCGGCACGACCTGCAACGACCTGACCGCGAGCACGGTGGAGCTGTGCAACGGCCTCGACGACGACTGCCGTAACGGCATCGACGACGGCTTCGCGGTCGGCGGCGCCTGCGCGGTCGGAATCGGCGCCTGCCTGCGCAGCGGCACCTACGTCTGCAACGGTCCGGGGACCGGCGTGGTCTGCAACGTCACCCAGGGCACGCCGAGCGCCGAGACTTGCGGCGACGGCATCGATCAGGACTGCAGCGGCGCCGACGCCGCGTGCCCGACCAACGATGGACCGGCCGGCGCGATCAACATCAGCGCTGGTGGCACGTTCACGGTCGACCTCGGCGCGGCACGTAACGACCACGACTACGCGGCGTCGTTCTGCGGCTCGACCGGCGGTCGCGACGTCTACTACACGTTCACGTTGCCGGCCGCCGAGGTGGTCTACATCGAGACGTTCGGCTCGAACTACGACAGCGTGGTCCGCGTCTTCGCCGGCGCCTGCACCGCGCTCGGCGCCCACCAGGTCTGCTACGACGACCAGTGCAGCGGCACCCAGAGCCAGGGCGCACTGCAGCTCGCGGCCGGCCAGTACTGCCTGATCGTCGATCAGTTTTCGAGCTTGCAGACCGCGGGTGCGACGACGCTGACGTTCACGCGCGGCGGCCGCATCGGCACGGCGATCGCTGCGCCCGGCACCGCCACGGTCAACGGCACGACGGTCGGCGGCACCAACGTCAGCACCGCGACCTGCACCACGCTCGCGACCGGACCCGACGTCGGCTACTACTTCACCGCGTGCCCGGCGGTCACGCGCACGGTGGCCGCCAACACCTGTGCCACCGCCACGAGCTGGGACACGGTGCTCTACATGGAGAAGGCGCCCTCGGCGACCGACCTGATCTGCAACGACGACTCGACCACGACCTGCGGGACCGCCTCGCCGATCCGGCTGTCGGGATTCACGGCCGGCAGCGCGGTCGGGCCGGGCCTGTTCTGGTTGATCGTCGATGGCTACAACGGCGCCAGCAGCGCGTATACGTTGAACTACACCATCAACTGAATCCGCCGATCCGAGCGTTGCATTCGGGAGTGCGTGCGTTATGGTCCGCCGACCGAGCACGCCGATCCGACCATAGCTGGGGGAGCCCACCACGGCTGAGAGGCACGTCACCCACGATCGTGGGTCGTGCGACCCCTGAACCTGCTCCGGGTAATGCCGGCGAAGGAAACGCACATGAGCACCAAGCGCACGCACCCTCTCCCCTTGGCTCTGGCTCAGGCCGGGCCCGACCCGGTCGCCGATCTCGCGCCGGTCGAGAGCCTGCCCGCATCGGAGAAGATCTACGTCGAGGACGGTGATCTTCGCGTGCCGGTGCGGCGCGTGCACCTGTCCGGCGGTGAGCCGCCGTTCGATGTCTACGACACCTCGGGCCCCGCCAACCACGACCTCCACCACGGGCTGCCCAAGCTGCGCCAGCCGTGGATCGATCGCCGCCTCGCGCACGGTGACGACGGCAACCGGTCACAGATGCACTACGCCCGTCAGGGCCGGGTCACGGAGGAGATGCGCTTCATCGCGCTACGTGAAGGTCTCGACGCCAGCTTCGTGCGCGACGAGGTCGCCCGTGGCCGCGCCATCATCCCGGCCAACATCAACCACCCCGAGAGCGAGCCGATGATCATCGGCCGCAACTTCCTGGTCAAGATCAACGCCAACATCGGCAACTCGGCGGTGTCGTCATCGATCGGCGAGGAGGTCGACAAGCTGCGCTGGTCGGTGAAGTGGGGGGCCGACACCGTCATGGACCTGTCGACCGGCAAGCAGATCCACGAGACCCGCGAGTGGATCATCCGCAACTCGCCGGTGCCGATCGGGACGGTGCCGATCTACCAGTGTCTGGAGAAGGTCGACGGCGTGGCCGAGAAGCTGACCATCGACCTGTTCATCGAGACCCTGATCGAGCAGGCCGAACAGGGCGTCGACTACTTCACGATCCACGCTGGCGTCCGGTTGCCGTACATCCCGTGGACCGCGGGCCGCACCACCGGCATCGTCTCGCGCGGCGGCGCGATCATGGCCAAGTGGTGCCTGTCGCACCACCGCGAGAACTTCCTCTACACCGAGTTCGAGCGCATCTGCGAGGTGATGAAGAAGTACGACGTCGCCTTCTCGCTCGGCGACGGCCTGCGCCCGGGCTCGATCGCCGACGCCAACGACCGCCCGCAGCTGGCCGAGCTCGACACCCTGGGCGAGCTGACCCAGGTGGCGTGGAAGCACGACGTGCAGGTGATGATCGAGGGCCCGGGCCACGTCCCGATGCACAAGATCAAGGAGAACGTCGACCTCCAGCTCCGCATCTGCCACGAGGCGCCGTTCTACACCCTGGGCCCGCTGGTCACCGACATCGCGCCCGGCTACGACCACATCACCAGCGCGATCGGCGCCGCGATGATCGGCTGGTACGGCACCGCGATGCTCTGCTACGTGACGCCCAAGGAGCACCTCGGGCTGCCCAACAAGAAGGACGTCAAGGACGGCGTCATCGCCTACAAGATCGCCGCCCACGCCGCCGATCTGGCCAAGGGCCACCCGGCCGCGCAGCGGCGCGACGATGCGCTGTCGAAGGCGCGCTTCGAGTTCCGCTGGCAGGACCAGTTCAACCTGTCGCTCGATCCCGACACCGCCCGCGACTTCCACGACGAGACCTTGCCGGCCCCGGCGGCCAAGGGCGCCCACTTCTGCTCGATGTGCGGCCCCAAGTTCTGCTCGATGAAGATCACTCAGGACGTCCGCGACTACGCGGCGGCGCACGGCATGACCGAGGACGCGGCGATCGCGGTCGGCCTGGCCCAGAAGGCGGCCGAGTTCACCGAGGGCGGCCAGGACTTCTACAAGGCGCCCTGAGCCGGGCCGACGCTCGACCGCACGAGCGAGGCTGCCCCGCGCACCACGATCGCGGCGAGCACGGCGGCGCCGGCGCATGCCGCCTGGGTGGCACCGACCGGCAGCTCGAGGAAGAACGCGACCACGTAGCCGCCGGCGCCGGCGGCGGCGCCGATCAGCGAGGCGAGCGCGTAGGACACCCACAGCGGGCCGCGGGCGAGCAGCACGGCGGCGACGCCGGGCAGGGTCGACAGCGCGAACGCCGGCAGGGCCCCGAGCGTCCGCGCCGACTCGCCGACCATCACGCCGATGGTCAGCACCAGGACGAGGTCGAGCAGCCGGACCGGCAGACCCTGGACGCGGGCGGCGAGCGGGTCGAAGCTGGCGAAGGTGAAGCCGCGGAACCACCACAGGTGCAGCGCCAGCACGCCGGCCGCCGCGGCCGCGAGACGTTCGAGATCCTCGGGGCTGACCACGACCGCGGTGCCAAACAGGATCGCCTGCACATCGTGGGCCTCCTGAGGCATGCGCGCGCTGGCCAGCACGGTGAGGCCCGAGAACATCGCGAACGTGAGGCCGAGCACCATCTCGCGCGACAGGCCGAGGCGGCGCGGATCGGGCGCGACCAGCGCGGCGGTGACCAGCGCCATCGCGGTGGCGCCCCAGGTGGGGTCGAACGACCAGCCCATGCGGGCGCCGAGGTAGAACGACGCCGCCACGCCGAAGCCGGCGGCCTGGGTGACGCTGGCCGACACGAACACCATGCGGCGGAGCACGATGTAGACCGAGAGCAAGCCGAGCACGAGCCCGGCGATGCCGCCGGCCAGCACCGGATCGCGGAACAGGTCCCAGCCGTCGATGAACTCGTCCCAGGTCGGCGCGTGGTCGGGGGTCTCGATGCCGGTGACATGGTCGGTGGGCGCGTGCTGGTCGGCGTCGAGCGCAGCCTCGAGGTCGGCGAGATCGTCGTCGTCACTCATGGCCGTGTCCGTGGTCGTGGTCGTGGCCGTGGTCGTGGTCGGTGGCGCACACCGCGGAGCCATCGGGGCTGAACAAGCGCCGGTACGCGGCGCTGTGCGTGACCTGGTGCGCGGGGCCGTAGACCACCTCGGGTACCGCCGGCGGTGCCGCGTCGCTGTCGACGCTGCCATCGGGGTCGAGCAGCAGGATCTGGTCGCAGTTGCCGAGCGCGGCGGTCACGGCGTGGGTGACGACCACGATCGCGAAGCCGCGCTGGTGGGCGAGCCGCGACAGGGTGGCATACACGGCGCGTTCGCCAGCGGCGTCCATCGACGCGGTCGGTTCGTCGAGCACGGCGACGTCGGCGGTGCTGGCCAGGACGCGCGCGAACAGGACCCGCTGGACCTGGCCACCCGACAGCTCGCGCAGCGGGCGGCGCGCGAGGTCGGCGACCGAGAGCGCGGCGAGGCTGTCGCTGATCGTCGCGCTCGGCGTGCGCCGCCACGGCCGCGCGAAATCCCAGCCCCGCAATCCGCCCCAGGCGACGACGTCCCGGGCGCGGACCGGCACGGTGACGTCGAGCGCTCCGGCCTGGGCTACGTAGGCGCGGCGCGCGCCGCTGGCCCACTCGACTTTGCCCGCCACCGGCGAGATCAGCCCCAGCAGCGTGCGCACCAGCGTGGTCTTGCCCGAGCCGTTGCGGCCCAGCACCAGCAGCAGGTGGCCGCGGGCCAGCTCGAGGTCGAGCGCTGGCAGCAGCGCCCGACCGCGGTGACCGACGACCAGGCCGCGGGTCCGCAGCGCGATCCGGTCAGCGGTCACCTCAGCGCCTCGGCGAGCCGCGTCACCACCTCGTCCATGTGGGCGATGTAGCTCTGGGCCTTCGCGATGTCGGCGCCACCGGGGATGCGGACCACCGCGGCGCCGAGCTTCTTCGCCACCAGCGTGCACGTCTTGTCGGGGTAGAAGGCCTCCTGCAGGACGACCTTGGCGCCGCGCTGCTTGCCGAGCTTGATCACCCCGGCGACGTGGCGCGCGGTCGGCGGGATGCCGGGCTTGGGCTCGAGCGTGGCGATCTCGACCAGCCCGAGCCAGGCGACGAGATACGAGAGCGACCGGTGGTAGCTGATGACCGGAGCGCCGCGAGACGAGGCGAGTTGCTTCTCCCAGCGCGCGCGGGCCGCCGCCAGCTTGGCGAGGAAGTGCTCGAGATTCGCCTGGTACACGCGCTGGTTCGACCCGTCGAGCGTGGCGAGGTGCGCGGCGATGGCGCGCGCGCAGTCGGCGGCCGCCCGCGGATCGAACAGGAAGTGCGGGTTGCCGCCGGGGTGGACGTCGCCCTGCGAGCGATCGACGGCGGCGGCGGGGACCTCGAGCAGCTTCACGTGCGACGCACACTCGAGGTAGCCGGTACCCGACGACAGGATGCGCGCGTTGCGGGCCTGGGTCTGGAGCGCGGGCAGCCAGCCGACCTCGAGGCCGACGCCGACGGCGAGTAGCACATCGGCCTTGTTGAGCTTGAGGACCAGGCTCGGCTTGGCGTCGACGAAATGCGGGTCCTGGGTCGACAGCGACATCGCCGTGACCGAGACCTTGGCGCCGCCGATCTCCTTGGCGATCGCCGCCAGGCTGGGGACGGTCGCGACGATCTTGACGTCGCCGGCGGCGGGTCCGACGCCGGTCAGCAGGGTCACCGCGACGAGCGAGGCAGCGAGGGCGAGGCGGGTGAGGTCGTGCATCGTGGGCTCCTAGAACGTGTGAGCGCCGTGGGCGCCGGCCGAGACTTCGAGCGCGAGGAAGCCGGCCCAGATCGGGTCGCGCCAGCCCGGGCGATCGACCGAACCCTGCAGCCGGAGCCGCGAGAACTCGGTCGGATAGAACGTGAGGTTGCTGCTGAGGCGTTGCCGCGCCTCGATCCACTCGGGGTCGAGGTCGTCGCCGCCGGCGTCGTCGGCGGCGGTGCCGTACTCCCAGCGCCCGCCGACGGCCCACCGCCGGGCGACGTGGCCGACGACATAGGCGTACCCTGACGTGTCGACCAGCACGCGGCCCGGCACCTGGCGGCGGCGATGCAGCCACTCGGTCTGCACCACGAGCATGCGATCCCTGGCGTGAGAGATCGGGCGCCACTTCAGGTACAGGTCGCCGCCGACGATGTTGCTGCGCTTGCCGGGACCGGTCGCGTTGGGACCGCTGGCCAACGAGACGCCGGTGAGCAGTGACCAGTCGGGGCCGAGCTCGAAGAACTGCTTGACCGCGGCCGTGCCGAGCACGTCGCGCGGCGTGTCGATCGGCTGCTCGGAGTCGCCGAGGAAGCTGCGCGCGGTCTCCTCGCCGTGGGCGTCGGTGGCCGACGCGATCACCTCGACGAACCACGGCAACGGCGTCAGGTACGACACCTCGACCCCGGGCCCGTGGTAGCCGTCGGGGCCGAAGGCGCGCCCGATCGCGAACGGTTGATCGACGAAGGCCCACGCGTGGGGATGGATCGAGTTGATGCGGCCGAAGCGCGTGAAGAGCTCGCCGGCGCGGACCTGGAGGTTCGCCGGCAGCGCCAGCGTGGTGGCGTACGCCTCCTCGACCTCGACGCCTTCGGGTGTGAACACCAGGTTGGCATCGAAGCGGAAGTACGGATCGACCGCCTTGCCGGCCGCGAGCTCGACCTGTTGCAGGGTGAAGCCGGTGCGGGTGGGATCGTGGCCGCCGGTCTGCAGGTGGTCGGCGGCGCTGAACCAGGCGCCGGCGATGTCGAGGATGAGCGCCAGGTCCGGGTTCATGATCGAGCCCGCGGCGGCGGCGAGCCCGGACTGCGGCGCCGCCGGTGCGGTGGTGGCGGTCGCGGTGGCGAGGTCGGACGCGAGGGCGGCCGCGAGCTCGGCGTCGGTTTCGGTTTCGGTCTCGGTGGCCGGTTGTGCGGTGGCTGGCGCCGCGAACGCCGAGATGGCGATCGCGGCCCACGCGAGGCTGTGTGAACGAACTGGCAAGATCAGTCTCCGGATCGGCCGCCCGGATGGGCGGCAGGTTGGTGGATCGGCGAGGCGGCCGTCGGGCCGCAGCGATCACACCGGCGGAGAGGTCTTGGGCGCGAGCCGGTAGAGGCGGGATGGCGAGGCGACCTGCGCGATCGGCGGGACGCGATCGTCGCGCGTGAGGTCCATCGCCACGACCGCGGTCAGGAGCTGGGGCTCGGCGACGACGATCTGTGCGGCCGCTGCGCAGTGGTGGTCACCGTGCTCCTGCCACCAGGTGGGGGCGGCGAGCGTGGGCGCCCCGTCGGGCGGCGGCGGCGGCCGGGCGTCGCCGACCTGCGTGACGTGGACCTCGGCGCCGTGCTCGCAGATGGCGTGGGCTTCCGCGGCGACGTGGTAGTGGACCCCGATCGAGCCCAGGGCCAGGGCCAGGACCCCGACCACCGCTGCCATGATCCGAGCGGCGCGCAGCGCGCGACCCGGAGTCAGTTGCAGCGTGATTGCAACAGGCACACCCCTCGGATACGGCACCTGAGCCGGAGTGTCAAGGCAATCGCCGTCAGCGAGCCGCATGAACCCACCGGATTTCCATTGATTACGACTCAGCGCCGGCTAGAATCGCAGCTAGACGCCCGTGGCGGTACAGAAGCGAAGTCACAAGCTCGAGAAGCTGGCGCGAATCTACGATGACCAGATCGCGCCGGTCTGGGGTGCGCGCTTTGGCAAGATGTTGCTGCGCAACCTGGCCTTGCCGGAGCGTGGCCAGATCCTCGATATCTCGTGCGGCACCGGGTACCCGCTGGTCGAGGTGCTACGGCGCAAGGGCGAGGCCGCCCGCGTGATCGCGATCGACGCCTCGAGCGCGATGCTCGACATCGCGCGGCGCAAGGTCGGTGGCGCCAAGGGGGTCTTCTTCCGCACCGAGAGCCCGGTGCCGCGGCTGTCGTTCGCCGACGACGTCTACGATCTCGTGATGTGCAACCTCGGCCTGTCCGAGATGCCGAGTGTGAAGACCGCCATCAGCGACTTCGCGCGCGTCACCAAGCTCGGTGGCGAGGTGCGCTGTACGCTTCCGCTCGAGGGTAGCTGGCAGGAGTTCCACGACATCTACCGCGAGGTGCTGGTCAAACACGATCGCCACGAGTCGCTCGATCGCCTCGATCGCCACGTCGCCAGCTATCCGACCGTCGACGATTGCGAAGCCTGGCTGCGGGCGGCCGGCCTCGAGCCGCGGGTCGAGATCGACGAGTTCTCGCTGCTGTTCCGTAGCGCTCGCGAGTTCTTCTTCGCGCCGGTGGTCGAGTACGGTCCGCTCACGGAGTGGAAGGCGATCTCGGGCGCCGGCCAGGAGCTGCAGGACACGTTCTGGTACATCAAGGAAGCGATCGACGCCTACTTCGGTGGCCGCGCCTTCCAGGTGACGATCAAGGCCGGCCTCCTGGTCGGCAAGAAATCGGGGCGCGATCCGCACGCCGCTCTCGACGACGACGTGTCCACCGGCCGGGTCGAGCTGATCGAGTCGGCCTCGGTGCAGGTGCCGGCCCGCATCGCGCAGGGCTCGGTGCGCGACTCCGGAACCGCCGAGCTCGACATCCTGGAGATCCAGGAGGTCGAGGGATCGCAAGACAACATCGACTACGGTGACCTCGCGCTCGACGCCTTCACCGACGGCAAGGCGCGCCCCCATCACCTCGACCACTCGCGAGGAGCGACCGCCAGCCACGACGCTGATCCGTTTGGCGATGATCTCGACGACGCTGCCACCGGCGATCGGTTCGATCCGGTCCGCGGCCCCGCCGGCGCCGACCCCGACGACAAGTGACCCGGGACGCGTACCTGGCGCTGTGCCAGCAGATCGTCGAACACGATCGCCGCTACTACGTCGAGGCTGCGCCGACGATCGCCGACGTCGAGTACGACCGCTTGATGGCCGACGTGCGCGCGATCGAGGCCGAGCAACCGGCCTGGGTGGTGGCCTGGTCGCCGACCCGCAGGGTCGGGCACCAGCCGCTCGAGGGCTTCAGCAAGGTGGTGCGGCCGGTCCCGATGCTGTCGCTCGACAACACGTACAGCGAGGACGATCTGCGCGGCTTCCACGACCGCGTGGTCAAGGGCCTCGACGGCGACCAACCGACGTACTCGATCGAGCCCAAGATCGACGGCTTCGGCATCGAGCTGACCTACGGCGCCGGTGAGCTGGTGCTGGCGGCCACCCGCGGTGATGGCACCACCGGCGAGGACGTGTCGGCCAACGTGCGCACCATCCGCGCAATCCCGCAGCGGCTGCGCGAGGACGTCGACGTCGTGGTGCGTGGCGAGATCTACATGACCAAGGCGGTGTTCGCCCGCCTCAACGCCGAGCGGGTGGCCGCCGGTGAGGAGCCGTTCAAGAACCCGCGCAACCTGGCCGCCGGATCGATCAAGCTGTTCGACCCTCGCGAGGTGACGCGGCGCCCGCTGGCGGCGATCCTGTACGAGGTGGTGGACGGCGAACGCATCGCCGCCGGCCACCTGGCGTCGCTCGACGCGATCCGCCGGCTCGGGATCCCGACCTCGACGGAGAATCAGCGCGCCGCCGGGTGGGACGCGCTGGCCGCGGCGGTGGCGGCGTGGGCGACCCGTCGTGATGGGCTGCCGTACGAGGTCGACGGCCTGGTCATCAAGGTCGACAGCTACGAGCAACGGGCGGCGCTGGGGACGACCTCGAAGTTCCCGCGCTGGGCCATCGCCTACAAGTTTCCGGCCCGCCAGGTCACGACCCGGGTCAAGGAGCTCGAGCTCAACGTCGGTCGGACCGGCGCGGTCACGCCGGTGGCGATCCTGGAGCCGGTCGAGGTGTCGGGAACCACCGTGCAGCGGGTGTCGTTGCACAACTGGGATCAGGTGGCGCGGCTGGGCATCGGCGACCGTGATCGCGTGCTGATCGAGAAGGCCGGCGAGATCATTCCCCAGCTGCTCGGCGTCACCGAGCGCGCCGACTCCCCACGCTGGGTGGCGCCGACGGCCTGCCCGTCGTGTGACGCCGCCCTGGAGCGCGAGGAAGACAAGGTCGTCCTGGCCTGCCCCAACCGGCTCGGATGTCCGGCCCAGCGGCTGGCGGCGATCGACTTCTTCGCCGCCCGCGGGCTGATGAACATCGATGGCCTCGGCGAGCGGATCGTGGCCCAGGTCGTCGACGCGGGGCTGGTCGCCGACGTTGCCGATCTGTTCGTGCTCACCGTCGAGCAACTCGAGGGTCTCGACCGGTTCGGCGAACAGAGCGCCCGCAACCTGGTGGCCTCGATCGCCCAGGCGCGCGACCAGGCCACCTTCGCGCGCCTGCTCGCAGCGCTCGGGATTCCCCACGTCGGAGGCGTGGTCGCCAGACCGATCGCGGCGCGCCACGGTTCGCTGTCGAAGCTGCTGGCAACGGTGGACTCGACGTCGTCCGATCAGCTGATCGCTCAGCACACCCAGATCGATGGCGTGGGTGAGGTGATCGCCCGCGCCGTCGATCGCTTCGTGCGCGACCCGCATGCGCGGGTGGTGATGGACAAGCTGATCGCGCGCGGCGTCGATCCCGAGGAGCCGGTGACGGCGCCGGCGACCGGGCCGCTGGCCGGCAAGACCCTGGTGGTCACCGGCACGCTGTCGGCACCGCGCGGCGAGGTGCAGGCGCGGATCGAGGCCGCCGGCGGCAAGGTCACCGGCTCGGTGACCAAGAAGACCGACTACCTGGTGGCCGGTGCCGACACCGGCAAGACCAAGCTCGACGCCGCCGCCAAGCACGGTGTGCCGGTGATCGACGAGGCCGGCCTGGCGCAGTTGCTCGCGAAACCGTGACCGTTACCGGCGGCGCGGGTGGCGGGCGAGGGCTGCGGCCCGCTCGGCCGCGAGCTTGTGAAAGCCGACCAGCCGACCGGACGCGAGCGTGCCGGCGGCGACCGCGGCGCGGACCGCGCAACCGGGCTCCTGGCGATGGCGGCAGTCGGAGAAGCGGCAGCCGGCGGCGATGGTCGCGACGTCGGCGAACGCGAGGGCGTCATCGTCGACCCACAGCTGGAGCTCGCGCATGCCGGGCGTGTCGATGAGGACGCCGCCGCCGGCGAGCACGTACAGCTCGCGCCGGGTGGTGGCATGGCGGCCGCGGTCGTCGTGGGCGCGGCTCGGCTGGCTGGCGAGCGCGACCTGGCCCGCCATGAGCGTGGCGATGATCGTCGACTTGCCGACGCCGGAGCTGCCGACCACGACGGCGGTCCGGCCGCGGCCGAGGAAGCCGAGCAGTGCGTCGAGGCCGGAGCCGGCCAGGGCCGAGGTGCACAGCACCGGCGCGCCGTCGGCGACCGCGATGGCGGCGGCGCTGAGCGACGCCGGATCGGCGACCAGGTCGACCTTGTTGACGACGATGACCGGGGTCGCACCACCGTCGCGGACCGTGGCCAGGTAGCGCTCGAGGCGACGCGGATTGAGATCCTGGTTGGCCGAGGTGACGACGAACGCGACATCGACGTTGGCGGCGATCGGCTGCGGCTCGGTGCGCTCGCCGGCCGCGCGGCGCACCAGGCACGAGCGGCGCGGCAAGATGGCGCGCAGCGGGGCGCGCGACGCCGTGCTGCGCGCGGTGTCGGCGTCAGCGATCGCGACCCAGTCACCGACCACCGGCAGCTCGCGCTTGTCGCCCGCGTCGCGGAACATCTTGCCGGTCGCCTCGGCCCAGAACCCGCCCTGTTCGTCGACGACCTCGACGGCGCCGCGGTGCTCGATGGCGACCCGCGCCGGGGTCAGGCCGCGCAACTCCGGGCTCGTCGCCAGCGCCACCGCCAGCGCCGCCGCCCACGCCTGGTCCCAGCCGAGCTCATCGAGGTTGATGCCGGGCGCGACCACCGACGTGGTCACGTCCGGAACCGGCGACTGTCGGCGACGGTCTTGCCATACGCGGCCAGCTGGCGCGCGACTTCCTCGGCCGACCAGCGGTGGAACGTCGCCAGGTGGGCGGCGACTCGTTCGGCCACGTCGAGGCCCTGGTCACGGCCGACCAGCAGCAGCGGCACCCGGCGCGACAACACATCGTCGACCGTGCGGGCGCGATCGTGGCGGGCGGCGAAGTCGATCTCGGCCCACACATAGGGCAGGTCGGCGTTGAGGCGCTGGCCGAGCGTGCGATCGGCGGCGATGGCGGCCCCGAGGAGGCGGGCCCGCACGCCATAGACCCCGCACAGGTGGATCGCCGTGTCGGCGTCGAGACCGTGGTCGTCGATGAGCGCGCGACCGATCGCCGCCACTCCCGCGAGCGACGGCTCGTCGAGGCCGGCGGCGCCGGGCAAGGGGCGGTGCTTGGTCCCCGAGCGCTCGCGGCCGGCGGCCTCGAACTCCGGATCGTGATCGCGCAGCCAGCGCACCGTCTTGCCCACCGCCTCCTTGGCCATGCGGCGGTAGGTGGTCAGCTTGCCGCCGGCGATGATCACCAGCCCGTCGTCGCGGGTGAAGATCTCGTGCTCGCGCGAGGTCTCGCTCTCGCTCTCGCCGTCGCCGCCGCGGATCAGCGGTCGCAGCCCGGCCCAGGTCGCGATCACGTCGGCCGGCGTGAGTTGCGCGGCCGGGAAGTACCCGTTGACGCTCTCGCACAGGTAGCGGGCGTCGTCGGGGTCGGCGTGGACCTCGTCGGCGGTGCCGTCGAAGTCGGTATCGGTGGTGCCGATCACGGTGCGGCCGCGCCACGGGATCGCGAACATCACCCGGCCATCGACCGGTGAGATCAGCGTGATGGCCCGGCCCAGGGGCAGGCGATCGTGAGGGATGACGAGATGCACGCCCTTGGTGCGGCGCAACAGATCGCGCTCGATGGGCACCTCGAAGCGGCGCACCAGCTCGTCGGTCCACGCGCCGGCGGCCAGCACCACGGTCCGGGCCCGGACCTCTTCGGTGGCGCCGGTCAGCACGTCGCGGACGGCGACGCCGCGCACCCGACCGTCGGGATCGCGGACCAGGCGGGTCACCTCGGTGTAGTTGCGACAGTCGGCGCCCAGCGCCTGGGCGTCGAGGATGTTCTCGAGCACCAGGCGGGCGTCGTCGGTGGCGCAGTCGTAGTACTCGATCACGCCGCGCAGGCCCTCGGACTTGAGGCACGGTTCGAGGCGAGTGGCGGCCTTGGCGCCGCGAAACGTCTTGTGCATGCGTGGGGCGCGGAACAGCGCCAGCGAGTCGTAGATCCACAGGCCCAGGTTCATGACCTCGAGGCCGGGCCGGGTGCCTTCGAAGATCGGGACCAGGAACGGCATCGGCCGCACCAGATGGGGTGCGACCCGGGTCTGGACCCGACGCTCGCTGACGCTCTCGAACACCAGCGCGATCTCGTAGTTCTCGAGGTAGCGCAGCCCGCCGTGCACCAGCTTGGACGACTTCGACGACGTGCCCGAGCCGTAGTCGCCTTTCTCGAACAGCGACACCTTCATGCCGCGCAGGACGGCGTCGCGTGCGATCCCGGCGCCCGTGATCCCGCCGCCGATCACGATCAGGTCGAGGAGGTCGTCGCTCACACCCTCACCATTTCGCGGAAGTCCGGCACCGTCAAGCCACGAGTCGGACTCACGGGGCCGGCACCGGCGCCGCCGCCGCGAGCGCGGCCTTCAGCCTGGCTTCGTCGAACGTCGCCAGGTCGTTGCCGGTCAGCTTCGCCTTCGCGGGCGCCGGGACGGCCAGCGCGGCGGCGCCACCGGCGGCGGCATCGAGCAGCATCGACAGCGCGCCGACGTGACCGTCCTCGGCGACGATCTCGATCGCGTGGCCGGCCGCGAGCGCGTTGAGCGCCGCGGTCCAGCGCTCGACCAGGAGACGATCGTCGAGCGGTAGCGGTGCCGAGGCCACGACGGCACCAGCCTCGTCGACGATGGCGATGCGTGGCGTGACCAGCCCGAGGCGGAGGCGGCGGCCGGCCGGCGCGGTGGCGGTCAGCGGCAGCGGGTGGGCGGCGACCAGGCCGCGCCACAGCGCCGCTGGCGCCGGCGCGGCGACGGCGAGATGGGCACGGTGCGAGCCGAGCGCCGCGACGACCTCGAGCAACCGGCGCGCCGGCGCGCCGCGCGGCGCGATCAGGACCGGTTCGTCGATGCGATCGGCGAGCACCGGGGCCGGCGGCGCCGTGGGCGCGCGCTGGGCGTCGATCGCCGCGGCCAGCTCGCCGGGCGCCGCGAGTTGCGTGCCCGGGTACGGGACCCCACCGTCGACGAGCTGGAGCCCGATCGGCGACAGGTGCGCGAAGGCGAGCCGGCCGACGAAGACCGCATCCGAGGTGACGGTGATCTGCAGCCACGGGGTGCCCGGGCGCAGCCCGCCACCGGGCAGGACATAGCCGGTGCCGGGCGGGGTCAGCGGCGGCAGCGGCAGGAGCATCGCCGCCAGCGCGCTGTCGATGCGCGCCTGGTCCGATGCCGGCAGCGTCGGGCGCGCGAGCTGGAGCTGGTCGCCGATGACGGCCAGCGCGTACCACGCCGCGCTCACGAAGCGCTCGCTGGTGCGGTCGACGTGAAGCTGGGCCCCGCACGCCGATGCCAGCGCCCGCCACGGTCGCGTCGACGGCCGGCCCGGCGTCAGTTCGGCGAGCTGGCCGCGGAAGGCCGCCGCTGCCTGGTTGGTGCACACGCCGCCGCAGCCCTCGACCACCCGCCAGATCTCCTCGAGATCGACGTGGCCGCCGGTGTCGGCATGGTCGGCGGCGAGCACCGAGTCCCACGGCCGCCCGCACAACCCGCAGCCGCGGACCAGCAGGCCGGCGCGCTCGGCCGCCGGCAGCTTGGTGGCGCGCTCGAGGGTGGTGATGCAGCGGCCGAGGTCGGCGCTGGCCGCGGCGCCGGCATCGCGGCTGGCGGTCGATCCCGAGCCGGCGCCCGACGACTTCTTGCCACCACACGCCGCTCCGGCGATCGAGATCGCGATCACGATGCCGCGCAGGTTCATGCCCGCAGTGTAAGCGGTTGCGGCTGCGGCTGCGGCTGCGGCTGCGGCTGCGGCTGCGGCTGCGGTTGCGGTTGCGGTTGCGGCCGCGGCTGCGGCTGCGGTCACGGTCGCTCGCGCAGCGGTGCCGGCGCCCCGCACAGCGGACATGGGTCGGTGACGGTCGCCCACTCGCAGTCGTCGCACGCCATCGCCATGACGTGGAATCCATCGTCGCCGAGCAGCGCGGATGGCGTCGGCGGCGGCGGCCGGGTCCCGGCCGTGGTCCGGACCATCGCCGGCGCCATGCCGATCACCGTCAGCTCGGTGCCGCGACAGGCCGGGCAGCGGGGCGGCACTGCCAGGCGGGAGGGTGCCGCGGCGAGGGCGAGGCCGCCGGGAGCGTGGCAGCGCGGGCACGCGTCGCTCGAGAACCCGACGCGGCGACAGCCGAGGCAGGTGATCCGCGACACGCCGTCGATCAGCTTCTCGCCGTCGTACGTCCAGCGGCCGTCGTCGTTGGGGTCGCCGAGCATCACCGAGACCTGGCGATCGATGTAGGTCGTGATCTCGAAGCCGGTGCCGCCGCATCCGGCACAGCCAGCGATCGCGGCAGCGAAGCCGGCCTCGTCGAGTTGCCCCATGTCGGTGGCCGCTACCCGCGCTCGACGTCGAGGCCGTACTTCTTGACCAGCCGGTGGATGTAGTTGCGATCGATGCCGGCCTCGAGCGCGGCGCGCGAGATGTTGCCCTTGTGGCGCGACAGGAGGTTCACCAGATAGTCACGCTCGAAACCCTCGACCAGCGCCGCCTTGGCCTCCTTGAACGGCAGATCGAGGATCGCCGCCGAGGCCGCGGTTGGGCTGGCGACCGCGCCGCCGCCGGTGGTCGCCGGGGCCGGCTCGGCGTCGACCTCGAGGGTGCCGAGCGACAGCGCGCGCTCGACGACGTTGCGGAGCTCGCGCACGTTGCCGGGCCAGCCGTGCCGGTTGAGCTGCTCGAGCAGCGACGGCGAGACGTCCCACCCCGAGCGCCCGAAGGCCTCGGCGAAGTGGCGGGCCAGCGCCGGCAGATCGCCGAGCCGCGCGCGCAGCGGCGGGACCTCGCAGCGCACCACCGCGAGCCGATAGTAGAGGTCTTCGCGAAAGCGGCCCGCCTTCACCATGGCGCGCAGGTCGCGGTGGGTCGCCGCGAGCACGCGCAGATCGACCGGGATCGGCTTGGTCTCGCCGACCCGTCGTACCTCGCGCTTCTCGAGGGCGCGCAGCAGCTGCGGCTGCAGGTCGAGCGGTAGCTCGCCGATCTCGTCGAGAAACAGGGTGCCGCCATCGGCCGACTCGACCAGGCCGCGCTTGTCGCTGATCGCACCGGTATAGCTGCCCCGTGCGTGCCCGAACAGTTCCGACGCGATCAGGTCGCGCGGGATCGACGCACAGTCGACGACCACGAACGGGCCCCGGGCCCGGCCGCTGGCGGTGTGGAGGGCCTCGGCGATCGCCTCCTTGCCGGTGCCGGTCTCGCCCTCGAGCAGCACGGTGGCGTCGGTGACCGCGACCCGCGCCAGCATCGCGAACAGCTTCTTCATCGGCGGCGCCTGGCCGACCACGCGGCCGAAGCTATCGCCGGCGTAATCACCGAGCGTCGCCGGCAGGTCCTCGGCCTCGAGCGCGATCTCGGTGTGCTTGCCGAGGCGGAGGCGACCCGGCTCGGTGAGCGTGATGGCCTGGACCCGCGCCCCGCCCCAGCGGGTGCCATTGGTGGAGTCCAGATCGCGCACCGCCAGGCCTTCGCGACGGACCTGAAGCTCGAGGTGGTAGCGGGAGACCGTGGTGTCGGTGAGCACGATGTCGTTGTCGGCGTGGGTGCCGATCATCGTCGTGCCGCTCTCGACCGTGTGCCGCACGCCGGCGTCGGGCCCCATCACCACCACCAGGCGGTAGCTGCGCTCGATGAGGTGGCCACCGGCGTCGGTGTAGAGGTTGGTAGGAACGGACGTCATGTACGGCGACGGCGGGGCCGTCGAGCCCCACCCAGGCCGCATACCACGGCCAGCGCGAGCCACGCCACCCCTGCCGGATCGCCGCCGGCCGAACAACAACCGTCGCCACCACCGCCGTCACCGCCGGCGTCGACACCGCCGCCGTCGCTGCCGCCATTGCCATCACCCGCTGCTGCGTCGGCACCCCCGCCGTCGCCGGTCGCCGCGTCGATCGACCCGGCGTCGACGCCGGCCCCGACCGGAAACATCACGATCGAGTTGTACGTGATGATGCCGGGGTCGACCTGCTTGCACTGGGTGACGGTGTTGTAGCCCGTCTTCTCGGCGGTGACGCAGGCGTAGCGCGGGCTGACCCCGAAGCTGTAGCCGGCGCCGGTGCCGTCGGTGGTGACGACGCGGCCGTCGTCGAGGGTCACCCGCACCCCGGCGAGATCCGGCCCGGTCAAGCTGCCCTCGCGGACCACGCCGAACAAGGTGCCCGGTGACTGGGCGCCGAAGACGATGCCGACGTGGTTGGCGACCGGACGCTCGACGCCGTCGGACGGCGAGCTGATCACGCCGCCCTGATTGGCGATGAACATCGACGAGGCGCCGCCGCCGTCGAGTCCGATGGCGTCGCGGACGCCGCGGTCGCGCAGGAAGCCGGCCAGCTCGGCCGCGGTCATGCCGGTCGAGCCCGCCTGCCAGCCGTCGACGACCACCAGCCACAGCCGGCGGTTGTCATCGGAGAGCCCGAGCGCGGTCCGCGGCGCGCGCACGCACGCCATCGCACCGGCGTCGCCGCAGTCGAAGCTGGTCACGGCCTGGCCGGCGCGGACCAGCATCGGGCGACCGCCGACCACGCCGGTCACGAAGGTCGGCAGATCGGCGAACGCCACCACCGACTCGGGTGCGATGATGAGGCCGTCGGTGCGGTTGGCGACCTTGCCGAACCGGAACACGGCCGACACGCCGTCGTCGGCGGTCAGGGTCCACGCCGCGCCCTCGCCCATGGCGAGGCCATCGGGGACATATCCGGCCGCGGTGAAGAGGTCGCCGTTGATCGCGATCTGGGCGCCGATGCCGGTCGCGAAGGTGGTGACGGTCCGGCCGCGATCGTCTTCGCGGGTGGCTCGAAGGGTGATCTCGGCGGAGGTGAGATCGACGCGGACCAGATGGATCCGGGCCGGGATCGTGCCTTCCTGCCACTCCTCGTGGGTGACGCCCGGGTAGGGCGTGCTCGTCGACGTGCGGGTCGCCGCCGCGGCCGGGGCGGCGGCGAGCACGAGCGCGGTCGCAAGCCAACGCATGCGGCCATGGTACCCCAGCCGCCACGGATGCCCTACAGTGGCGAGGTGTCGGACCAGCGCACCGTGCGGGTGGCCACGTGCCACGACCCTGCCGAGGCGACCGTGATCCGCGCCGTGCTCTCGGCGCACGGCATCGAGGCGATGATCCCGGGCGAGGGCGCGCACTCGGTGGGCACGGCCGCGGTCGGCTTCGTGACTCACGTCTTCGTCGATGCCGGCGACGCCGAGGATGCGGCGGCGCTGATCGCCGGGATGCGTGACGACACGCCCGCCGGCGACGCCGACGCGGGCGCCGACGACGATGACGGACCATGGGACGGGACCGTCGACGTCGCGGTCGTCGTCGACCGCCGCAAACGGCTGGGCGCAGCGGTCCTGCTCTCGCTGGCTCCGACGTTTGGCACCGGTCACATGTCGACCGGGGCCTGGAAGCGCGGCATCGGGCTGGCGGCGGTGGAGTTCGTCGGCATCCGCCACGCGGTCGCCGGCAACAAGCTCGGCCTGGTGCTGGTCGTCGCCGCCGTGCTGGTCGATCTGATCGGTGCGGTGGTGCGGGTCCGACGTCGCGGAGCGCCGGCGTCGCTGCCGGCGGCCCGATTGCGCCGCGCTCGCTGATCGCGGTCGGGCGCGGTCACGGGATCGCGGCCCCGGGATCGCGATCAGGGGATCGCGGTCGCGCGACCGGTCGTGACCCGGACGTCGACGTGCGACGTCTCGCCGGACTCGTCGTCGAACACCGTCACGGCGCGCTTGCCTTCCTCGAAGGCGACCCGGGTCGCGTGCCGGCCGCCGAAGACCAGGTGCTTGCCGGTCGGGGCCTCGACCCAGCCCATCTCGACGCTGACCTCGACGCTGTCGTCGGTGACCTCGACGAGGCGGCGCACCTTGCCGGTCATCCTGGTGGTCTCGATGTCGACCTGGTACTTGCCGGCCGGCACCGCGCAGTCGAAGGGCAACGTCTGCTTGGTGCAGCCCTTGACGCCGGCGACTGTCACCCGGGCCTCGAGGTTGGTGCTGATCGCGATCGCGGCGCCGGGTTGGAGCTTGGCGTGGATCGGGACGTTGCGCGCGCTCTGGCCCGGCGACACCGCCATCGAGAACGGCGCGTGCTTCGCCAGGCGGACGCTGACCACGTGGCGCTTGCCGGCCTCGACCAGCATCTCGTGGGTGGGCGTGGTCACGCCGAGTTGACGCTGGCGGTCGATCCAGACCTCGGCGCCGCTCGGTTCCGAGGTCACGACCAGGGTGGCGAACGCGGGTCCGATCGAGAGCGACTGCATCACCTGCGCCTCGCCGCCGGCCGACGGCACCCGGATCGAACGGGTGACCTCGGCGTAGCCGCCGTGGCGGAAGGTCACCGGCACCTCGCTGCCCGGCGTGAAGGTGGTCACGGTCACCGGGGTGATGCCGACCTCGACGCCGCCGGCCAGCACCGCCGCGCCGCGCGGGTCACTGTCGATGAGCACCGTCGAGTTGCGTGGTACCAGGCGCAGCGCGAGGTTGGTCGGCGGTCCCTCGGCGGGCTGGAACACGGTCTCGGCCTGGCTGTGACCGTCGAGGCGGGCGACGACGCGATAGGCGCGCCCGACCTGCAGCCCGGCGACGGTGAGCGACCCACCGGTCGACACGCCACGCGCGCTGCCGTCGATCTCGATCGTCGCTCCGGCAGGCTCGGTGGCCACCGTCACCGAGGTGGTCGGGGTGGTCGTGAAGCGTGGCCACGCCACCATCATGATCAGCGCGATCAGCAGCACGATCGCCGCCGACAGGGCGCCGATCATGCCGCGCTGGGTACGCTGATCGACGCTGCTCCGCGACTGCGAGCGGCGCTCGACCGGATGGCCGACGCCCTGGGGCAGCAGTCGCGACGGCCCGGCGGCGAGCCGGCCAGCGGCGTCGATCTTCTCGCTGAAGAACCCGAACCCCTCGAGCTGGACCTTGGCGGTCTCGAGATCGAACGTGCACACGCACTCGGTGGCGACGTCGGGCAGCACGTTGAACAAGAAGCGCGTCGAGCTGTTGGCGATGAGATACAGGCCGAGGCCGGCGCCGCCGGTCTTGCGATCGATCTGCTGCTCCGAGTGCAGGCATTTCCACAGGTAGCGCAACACGGTGGAGCGGTCGAGCGTGCCGAAGCTGTCGCGGACCGAGACCGTGAAGGTCTGGCCGTCGCACGAGTACTGCACGACGACCTTCTGCTCCATGCGCAGCTGGATGCGGCTCTTGGTCGGAATCTCGGCGAAGATCTGCTTGCCCTGATCGTCGACCGGCGCGTCATAGAGCGCGTTCATCAGCATCTCGTCGACGCACTGCTCGATGGCCTCGCGGTACTTGCGCCGCACGCCCATCAGCTCGGCGTACTCGGTGATCTGGGCGATGCACAGCGACTTCTCCTGGTAGTCGCCGACCAGCGTCGAGTAGATCCGCGTTCCCCACGGCACCATCTTCTCCAGTCCGAAGATGTCGCCGGCGAGCACGCGGGTCGCCATCGCGGCGAGATCGAGCGGCCGCATGTGGGCGGCGATCAGGACCCCGGCGACGCGATCCGAGATCTTCATGACGTCGACCGTGCGCGACAGCGCCGAGGTCGGCAGGATGACGATCAAGCGAGCCTCGTTGCCGAGCCGGAGCGCCAGATCCTCGACCACCGAGACCAGCTCGCCATCGAGGTGGACGACGACCAGCGCGGCCTGGATGTCGCCGCGGCCCAGGCCATCGACGCCCTGGTGCAGCTCGACGACCCCGCCGGCAGCCTTGAGCGCCGTCGACATCACCTTGCCGAACGCTTTGTCCGCGGAGAGGGCAATCACGCGGCGCGCGAGCATCTGGGCGCATCGTACCGTGAGCCAGCGCACCGGGCCAAATCCGTGACCTGGTTGGCGCACAGAGATTTCATGAAGCTAGCTCTCCGGGCTCTTACGAACGTGCTGGTACTTTGAGGATCCTGGCCGTGGTGGTTTCATTATAGAACGATCGTGCTATTGATGGATCATGCGCATGCGAAAGGGTGAGGCGACCCGGACCGCGATCCTGGATCGGGCGACCGACCTCGCTCGTGCGGCCGGCGTCGAGGGGCTGACGATCGGCCGTCTGGCCCTCGACCTGTCCTTGTCGAAGAGCGGACTGTTCGCTCATTTCGGCTCCAAGGAAGCGCTGCAGATCGCCGTGATCGAGCACGCCCGTGAGCAGTTCGTGGCCCGGGTGATCGCGCCCGGCCTGAAGGCGCCGCGGGGCGAGCCGCGGCTGCGCGCGATCTTCGAGCGCTGGCTGGCGTGGGGGGCCGAGCCCGGCGGCTGCATCTTCCTGGCGCTGTCGGCAGAACTCGACGACCGCCCCGGGCCGGCCCGCGAAGCGCTCGCCAGCGCGCTGCGCGATCTGCTCGACGTGCTGGCCACCACCGCGAGGGTCGCGGTCGACGAGAAGCACTTCCGCGCCGACCTCGATCCGCACCAGGTCGCGTTCGAGCTGTATGGCATCATGGCGGCGACCCACACCGCCGCGCGGTTGATCGCCGACCCCAAGGTCGGCACCCGCACCCGGCGCGCGCTCGAGTCCTTGCTGGCCCGCTGTCGCTGAACCCTCGAGGTCGAAAAGGAGCAGGTCATGGCCAACGATCGGAGCACCAAAAATAGCACGAACGTACGCTTTCTTTAATGGGCGATCGACGTGGCAGATCGCGTCGCGCCCGCTGCGCGCCTTCCTGACCCCGGCGAGGGCGCCACGACCGCGGCAGTGACCGAGTTTCTGACCGGTGGCGAGATGGCCTGCGACCTGGTGCTCGACGAGCTGCCGGGGCTGACGGCCCCGCTGCTGCCGACAGCGGGTTGCACTCCGTGGTCCGGGGCGCGCTCGTGCGCACCGAAGTGCGCGGGTCGGCGCAACCGCGGTCGCGGCCCGGCCCTTGCACTCGGCAGGCGAGCGATGCCCGCCCTCATGCCCACCCTCATCTCCGCTGGGACCCGCCTCGCCGCGGCTTGCCTGGTGTCGTTCGCGCTGCTGGGCGCCGGGTGTGCCGAGCTCGGCCACGACGAGGACCACGACGAGGCCAGCGACTTCGATCCGCTGCCGGCTGCCGATGGCGGCAAGGCCGACGTCGCCGGGATCCCGGCGGCCTTCGATCGTCACCTGGTGATGAGCGACGCGCTGTTCACCGACATCGACAGCGTCGACGCCATCGAGCTGCAGGCGTTCTTCGCCGCCACGCCGTACGGCAACCGCTCGTGGTTGGCCGACGCGAGCATCGACGGGGTTTCCGCCGCCGAGGCCATCATCACCGCGTCGCGCGCCGCCGGCATCAACCCGGTCGTGATGGTGGCGCGCATGCAGGTCGAGAAGTCGCTGGTCAGCAAGACCGTGCGACCGGCGGCATCGCGCGTCGACTACGCGTTCGGGTGCGGTTGCCCGGACGGCCGCGCCTGCAACGCTTCGTACCGGGGCCTCGGCCGCCAGGTCGAATGCGCGGCGACCACGCTCAAGCGCTGGTACGACGGCTCGGTCGCCGGCGACGGTCTGTGGGTGATGGGCAAGGGCAAGCGCACGCTCGACCCGCTCACCGTCACACCGCGCAGCCACGCCACGTCGTCGCTCTACGCCTACACCCCGTGGGTGCTCACCGGCAGCGGCGGCAACTGGCTGACCTGGAACGTCACCCGCCGCTACTTCCGCCACCTCGACGAGCAAGGCGCGCTGCAGCCGTGAACTAGAACCAAGCTGGAAGCGTGTGGTGCTGACCGGCGCGGGCGGACGGCGTCGCGCGGAAGATCTGCGCCGCCCGGCGTGCCGTGGCCATGAGCGCCACCTCCCGTGTCATTGCGTCGATCGCGACCGCCAGCCTGATCGCGACCCTGTTCACTGCCTGCGGCGACGTGAGGGTCGCGTTCGACGATGCGGGGGTCGACGGATCAGGGTCTGACGCCCCGGATCGGGAAGGAATGTCGCTGATCGTGACGCCCGGCCTGCTGGTCGTCGCCGAGGGCGAGGCCGCGACCTTCACGGTGGCCCTGTCGGAGGCTCCGGCGGCGACCGTCACGGTCACGCTGGCGTCGACCGACGTCACGGCGATCAGCGCGGCGCCGATCCAGCTCGCCTTCGAGCCCGCCGGCGGGTCGACGGCGCAGACCGTGACGGTGGTGGGCGTGGGCGACGCCGACGCCGACGACGATCACGAGCTGATCATGGTGCGCGCCAGCGGCCTCGCCGACGCCACGGTGGCGGTGACCGTGACCGACGACGACGCGCTCGCCGTGGTCGCGACCCCGAGCGCCAGCCTCGACGTGACCGAGGGCAGCAGCGCGCCGCTCTACCTCCGGCTGTCGGCCCAGCCGGCGGCGCCGGTGGTGGTGACCGCGGCGAGCGGCGATCCGAGCGCCGCCGCGGTCGCACCGGCGATGGTGACCTTCACCAGCCAGACGTGGAACGTCGATCAGGCCGTGGTCGTCTCCGGCCTCGACGACGCCGACGTCAGCCACGCGACATCGACGTGCGCGCCGCCGGCCTCGCCGACGTCACCGTGCCGCTGCGCGTCGTCGACGACGACGTGCTGGGCATCCAGCCGTCGACCACCAACCTCGGCACGCTGCCGGAGGGCGGCGGCGGTAGCTTCGACGTGCGGCTGACCCAGCGACCCCCGGGCCCGGTCACGGTCGCGCTGGCCTCGTCCGATGGCACGGCGCTGACGATCGCACCCGCCACGCTCACCTTCACGGTGGCGACGTGGAACCAGCCCCAGGTCGTGACCGCGACCTCGCCAGCCGACCTCGATCTCGGCAACGAGTCGGTGACCATCGCGCTCACGGCGCCCGGGCTGTTGACCCGAACCGTCACCGCCGCCGTGACCGACGACGACGTGCAGAGCATCGTGGTGATGCCGTCGTCCCTGATCGTGACCGAAGGCAGCACGCGCACGGTCGAGGTTCGCCTCGCGTACCAGCCGGCCGCACCGGTGACGGTCGCGGTGACCAGCGCCACGACTGGCGTCGCCACGGTCAGCCCGGCGAGCCTGACCTTCACGCCCGCCGGCTACGCCACCCCGCAGGTGATCACGGTCGCCGGCGTGGCGGACGCCGACGCCGCGCCCGGCAGCACGACGATCGACCTCGACGCCGCGGCGATCGGCGTGGCGGTCCAGGTGCCGGTGACGGTCACTGACGACGACCTGCTGGCGATCGAGACCAGCGCCAGCGCGGTGTCGCTCGGCGAAGGCGGAGCGGCGACGCTCGGGGTGCGCCTCACCGCGATGCCGGCCACCGCCGTGGTCGTCAACGTGCGCAGCGTCGACCCCGCGGCTGCCGTGGTGACTCCGACCGCCTTGACGTTCGCGCCTGGCACCTGGAGCACGCTCCAGACCGTGACCGTGTCCGGCGTCGCCGACCTCGATCTGGTCGACGAGACGACCGCCATCGAGCTCGCCGCACCGGGGCTGGCCCTGCGATCGGTCGCGGCGACCGTCGCCGACGATGACAGCCAGGCCGTCGAGCTGTCGGCGACCATGATGTCGGTCAACGAGGGCGGCACCGGGACCGTCGGGGTCCGCCTGCGCTTCACGCCCGCCGCCAGCGTGACGGTGACCCTGACGTCGAACGATCCAGCGGCCGCGACGGTCACGCCGGCGACGCTGACGTTCTCGCCCGCCAATCACGCCACCCTGCAGCTGGCGACCGTCAGCGGCGCCAGCGACCCCGACGCCGTCGATGACAGCGCGACGGTCTCGGCCGCCTCGGCCGGCGCTGCCAGCGCGGCGGTGATGGTGATCATCAACGACGACGATGCACTCGGCATCACCACCAGCGCGACCACGGTCGCGGTGACCGAGGGCGTGGCGGCGACGTTCGGCGTCCGCTTGACCGCACAGCCGGCGACGACCACGACGGTGACCATGGCCTCGAGCGACGCTGCTGGGGCCACGGTGAGCCCGGCCACGCTCATCTTCAGCGCGGCGACCTGGAACACGTTCCAGACCGTCACGGTGGCTGGCGTCGCCGACGCCGACGCGACCAACGAGGTGGTTTCGATCAGCGCCACCAGCCCCGGGCTGGCCACGCGGACGGTGGTCGTGACGGTCGCCGATGACGAGGTGCAGGCCATCGTGACGGCGGCGGCGACCCTGACCGCCGTCGAAGGCGGCACCGCGACGCTCGGCGTGCGCCTGGCGGCCCAGCCGGCGGCCGACACCGTGGTGATGGTGAGCGTGTCCGACGTCACCGCCGCCGCGCTGGCACCATCGACGTTGACGTTCACGCCGGCGGGGTATGCCACCCCGCAACTGATCACGCTGACCGGCCTCGAGGACGTCGATCTGGTCGCCGAGGCGGTGACGATCACGCTGGCGTCGCCGGGGCTGGCGGTGACCACCGTGGCCGCGTCGATCACCGACAACGACAGCCAGGTGGTGCGGGCCTCGGCGTCGGCGATCACGGTCGCCGAGGGCGGCAGCGCGATGGTCGGGATCTCGCTCGCGTATCAGCCGGCGGCCACCGTCACGGTCACCGTGAGCACGGCGAACGCCGCCGTCGCGGTCGCCAGCCCGACCACGATGACGTTCACGCCCACCAGCTTCGCCACCCCGCAGCAGGTCAGCGTGGCCGGGGTCGCCGACGCCAACGCGGTCGACGGCTCGACCACCGTCTCGGCGACCGCCGGCGCGTCCGCCGTCTCGGTGATGGTGACCGTGATCGACGACGATGACGTCGAGCTCGAGACGTCGACCAGCGCGTTGACCACCGCCGAGGCGGGGTCGGCGACGTTCGGCGTGCGGCTGACGGCGCAGCCGGCGACGACCACCAGCGTGACGATCACGTCGAACGATCCCGGGGCTGCCGACGTCACGTCATCGCTCACCTTCACCACCAGCAACTGGAACGGGTACCAGACCGTCACCGTCACCGGGGTCGCCGACCCGGACCTGGTCGATGAGTCGGTCACGTTGACGGTCGGCGGCGCGGGGCTGGCGGCGCGGACCGTGCTGGCCACGGTGACCGACGACGATACCCAGGCCATCCTGGTGACGCCGGCGGTGGTGGCGCTGCTCGAAGGCGAGCAGGCCACGTTGAAGGTGACGCTGGCGTTTGCCCCGGCGGGCGCGGTCACGGTCGAGGTCAGGTCCGGAAACGTCGACGTCGCCAAGGCGATGCCGGGCACGCTGACGTTCACGGCGGCCAGCTACGCGACCGAGCAGCTGGTCACGGTGACCGCGGGCCACGACGCCGATCTGGTCGCCGGCTCGACGACCATCAAGCTGCTGGCGGCCGGGCTGCCGGACGTCGTGGTCACCGTCGACGTCACCGACGATGACAGCCAGGCGATCGTGGTGACGCCGACCCAGCTGACCATGGTCGAGGGCGACAACACCGGCTTCGACGTCAGCCTGGCGTTCATCCCGGCGGGCGACGTGGTGGTCACGCTGCGGTCGGACGACTCGACGATCGCCAAGCTGTCCGCGACGACGGTGACCTTCACGCCGGCGACGTATGAGGTGCCGCAGGCGGTGGGGGTGAACGCGCCGCACGACGCCGATCAGGCCGCCAATGCGACCACGATCAAGGCCACCGCCCCCGGGGCGGCGCAGGCCACGGTGACCGTCGACGTCGCCGACGACGACCTGTGACGTCGCGCGCCGGCGCCCTCGTCGAGGCCGCAGCGGTCGACTCGAAGGGCGCGCTGCGCGTAGCGCGTTGCGCGTTGCGCGTTGCCACAGAGACGTAGATCCGGTGATTCGCTCCGCTGGTCGTGCCGGTCCCGACGCCGGCGCAGGCCGGTCCGGCCCTCGAGGCACCCCCGCGCCTCGCACGCTCAACGTTCGCGCCGGTGACCACGCGGGGGCGGCGACCACGCGGGGGGCGCGGATCGATCCACCCGGGGAGGTTCAGCGTGGGCGCTCTCGATTCGCGCCGAGGCGAGGGGTGCCCCTCGGTCCTGATGGACCGGCCTCGCGCCTCCGGTGGGTCCACCACCCGGGAGACCACGACGCCGAGCTCGTGAGACACGGCGCCGGTCCGAAACGTGTGGGGCATCGCCGACCCCACGTGGGGCTGGACGTCTGCCGAACACGGCAGGTGGCGGGCCGACGCCGGCTTCGGCCACGGTTTCGGCCACGGTTTCGGCCACGGTTTCGGCCACGGTTTCGGTGGCCCTGATCAGCGTGACGGACCTCCGCGGTGCACTACGGCGTCGCGCGGACCAGGTCCGCGATCAGCGCGGTCATGTCTGTGTAGCGCCGCGCCGGATCGGCGGCGAGGGCGCGGCGCGCGACGTCGTCGAGCGCGCGCGGCACCGGGCGGATCGTGGCCCGCGGTCCGGCGGCGATCGAGCGCAGTCGTTCGGGTGCCAGCGCGCCCTCGAACGGCGACTCGCCATGCAGGGCCTCGAACAAGGCGACGCCAAATCCGAACTGATCGGTGCGGCCGTCGCCCACCACGCCATCGAATTGCTCGGGCGCCATGTAGCCCGGCGTGCCCGAGGTCGCCGAACCAGCGGCGCCGCGCTCGACGACCTCGCGGTCGACGGTGGTGGCGAGCGCGATCCCGAAGTCGGTGATGCGGGCCCGGCCATCGATGCCGAGCAGCAGGTTGCTCGGCTTGATGTCGCGGTGGATCAACCCGGCCCGGTGGATCGCGGCGAGCGCGCCGGCGACCTCGATGAAGGCGTGATGGATCTCGTGCCACGGACGGCGGACGCTGAACCGCTGCTTGAAGGTCTCGCCGCGCACCAGCTCCATCGTGTAGTACGTCCAGCCGTCGAGCTTGCCGAGCGAGTGGATCGGGACCACCCCGGGGTGGATCACCCGGGCCATCGCCTGGGCCTCGCGCCGCAGACTTTGGTCGGCGCCGACCGCCGTGTTGAGATGCGGCACCTTGAGCGCGACCACCCGATCGAGCGCCCGCTCGTAGGCCTCGTACACCGTGCCCATGCCGCCGGCGCTGAGGTAGGCGCGGATCCGATAGCGGCCCCAGCGCTTGCCCGGTGTCGGGCCGGTGTCGCCGGCCGTCCGGCGCCAGCGCCGTGTGCCTGACGCGAACGTCGTCGAGGTCGCGGGCGAGGCGGTGGTGAGTGCCGGGACGGGAGCCAGAGGCAGCATCGGACCTCGGTGGGTTCGGGGTGCGTCTGGGGAACGATGGGGATCCCCGATCTTTCGACCGCATGCCGGGTTCTGCGCCCCTGCTCGCCGGGGCGGAAGATCAGCGAGGCCGGGCGTTCCGGTCGGTGATGAGCGCACCGACTGTTCCATCACCGCTCCCCGCCCCTCGCCTGGCCGCGATCGCGTCCAGTGGTCGCTTCGTCGCCTTGCGTCAGCACCGGGGCCTCGACGTGGTCGACGTCCAGGGCGTGGCGCCGCGGGTCGCGGTCGAGCTGTCGATGTCCGGCGAGTTCGCCTGGGTCGGCGGCGAGCTGTGGACGCTCGACCGCGGTCGCCTGGCCCGCTGCAGCAGCGATGGTCGATCGCTGGGCACGGCGATCCTGATCGCCGGCGCGACCCGGCTCGCCGCCGCCAGCGGCAGCCACGTCTCGCACGTGCTGGTCACCGGCGCGGCGCCGGCGTTCGTCGAGACGCGCGGCGACGACCTGGTGACGCACCTGCTGTCTGACCGCAGCGGTGCCGCCTGGTATCCGCTGGCCGGTCGGACGGTGCTCCGGGTCGCGGACGGTCACCTCGCGACCCAGGTTGCGGGCCGGGACGCGGCGCCGCTGCGCTCGGTCGGGGAAGGGGCGAGCGTGGTGGCGGCGGCGAGCCTGTTCGGCGGTCGGACGCTGTGCGTGGTGGTTCGCGACCAGGACGGTGACGCGGCGTGGGTGATGCAGCCCGGCGGCGCCATGATCCACCGGCTGCGACTGCCGCGCGGCGAGCAATGGGCGTTCGCTCGCGAGCGCGGCGTGCTGGTCGTGGGCGGCGCCGATCGCGATCTCACGGCCGCCGACCTGCGGCTGGGGCGGGTGACGGCGTCGAGCCGGGCGCCGCACGCGATCTGCGAGGTCGTGCTCGACGATGACGGGCGCCGGCTGGTGCTGGCCGGTCCGGCCAACGATGCGCCGGCGATCGTCACCCTGGCGTCGTTCGACGAGGTCTTCCACGGCCCGGTGGCGACCGCCATCGCCGCGCACCGCGACGACCACCTGCCACCGCGCGCCGACGACCTCGACGACGTCCACGACCTCGGCGACCTCGACCACGGTGACCTCGACCTCGAGGAGGCGCTGGATCCGCCGGCGGTAACGCCGGTGGCGGACGACGAACCCGAGCCGCCCATGCTCGAGCTCGACGTCGACCTGCCGGCGATCGACGTCGACGTGGACGCCGACGAAGTCGGCGCCGCGGCGCCAACCATCGTCGACCCCGCTGCCGGGCCGCTCCCCGACACGCGGCCGCTGGCCCTCGGCGTGCCGCGCCGTGCGCCCGCGGTGCGCGATGCCGGCGACGCCCGCCCGTACGGTTCACCGGCCGAGCACATCGCCGACCTGCTCGACCTGGTCGCGGCGCGCGCCGCGCTGGCGATCGCGGTCGGCTGGCACAGCGGCCGGATCGCCGGCGAGCTGATCGATGCTCTGCCCGGCGAGCGCGAGGTGACCGCGCTCGCGGGTGACGACGGCGAGTGGGCCGGGCCGCAGGTCGACCGCAGCGTCGAGCGACTCGCCCGCCGTAGCCAGGCGGTCGCGGCCCGCGTGGTGGCGACCCTGGCCGGCGGCCGCGACCTGCCGTTCCCGGCGCTGGCCCGCGAGCTCGAGCTCGACGCCGTGGCCACCCAGGTGCTGCTGGTGGTGATGGCGCCGGCGCTGCGTGGCGAGTTGACCCGCCTCTACCGCGTGGTCGGCAACGATCCGACCCGGCCGGTCTGCGATCGGACGATCGTCGAGCTCATCCTTGGCGGCGACGTCGGCGGGCGCGATCGGGTGGCGGCCGCGCTGTCGCCCGAGGCGGCGCTGATCCGCTGGGGGCTGGTCCGCCAGGGCGAGCGCGGCGCGCTCACCGTCGACGACGTCCTCCTCGACCGGGTGCGCGGTCAGGCCCGTCACGCCGAGCTGTCGAGCGCGACGGTGCTGCGCCACGCCGACCGCGTGCTCGACGACCTGGTCGTCGATCGCGCCGCGGTGATCGAGCTGCTCGGTGCGCTGGCGCGCCCCCGCGGGGCCACCGAACCGGTGCGCCTCGTGGTCCGGGGCCGGCGCGGGATCGGGCGCCACACCCTGGTGGCGTCGCTGGCGGCCCGGGTCGGCCGCTCGATCGCGTGCATCGACGCCAGTCGCCTGCCGCGGACCGGCGCCGCGCTGGCGTCGGCGCTGCGCGACGAACTGGTGCGCGCGGTCGCGGCTGGCGCCCTGCCGGTGGTCTCCGGTGTCGACGGTGTCGACCGCAGCGAACCGGAGAGCTCGCACCTGGTGCGCCAGGTCCTCGACGCCCACTGCGGCCCGATCGCGCTGCGCACCTCGCTCGAGGCCGAGGTTCCGCTGTCGCCGGGCTATCTCGACCTCACGATGGCCGCGCTGTCGGAGCGGGCCCGCGCTGCCTGCTGGGGCGCGGCGCTGGCGCGCGCCGGGTTGACCGCGTCGGTCGATGCGCTGGCGGCGCGCTATCGCGTCGGCCCCGGGACCATCGAGCGCATCGTCACCACCGCCGCGGCCGCGCCGGACGCGGCCGCGGGCGACGCCACGCCGCGGGTCGACGCCGTCGCCCGCCAGCACATCGCGGCCCGCATGGGCTCGGTGGCGCAGCGGGTGCAACGGCTGGCGCGCTGGGATCAGGTCGCGCTTCCCGAGGACATTCTCGACAGCCTGCGCGAGCTGATCGGCCGCGCCCGCCACGCCCGCACGGTGTTCGAGGACTGGGGCTACGACGATCGCATCGCCACCGCGCGCGGGCTGACCGCGCTGTTCTACGGCCCGCCCGGTACCGGCAAGACCATGGTCGCCGGCCTGATCGCCCGCGAGCTGGGGCTCGACCTGTACCGGGTCGACCTGGCCAACGTGATGTCGAAGTGGGTCGGCGAGACCGAGAAGAACCTGGGCGAGGTGTTCGACGCCGCCGAGGACGGCCAGATCATGCTGCTGTTCGACGAGGCTGACTCGCTGTTCGCCCGCCGCACCGAGGTCAAGTCGAGCAACGACCGCTACGCCAACCTCGAGGTCAACTACCTGCTGCAGCGCCTCGATTCGTTCACCGGCGTCGCCGTGTTGACCACCAACCTCGAGGGTTCGATCGACCCCGCCTTCAAGCGCCGGCTCTCGATGCGGCTCTACTTCCCGTTTCCCGACGAGGAGATGCGCGCCCGGCTGTGGGCGGCCCACGTTCCGGCCCGCACGCCGACCGCCGGCCGACTCGACTTCGCCGACCTCGGCCGCCGCTTCCAGCTCTCGGGTGGCTACATCCGCAACAGCGCCTTGCGGGCCGCGTTTCTGGCCGCCCACGAGCGGCGCCCGCTCGATCAGGACCATCTGGTGCGCGCCGTCCATCTCGAGTACCGCGAGCTGGGCAAGCTGGCCCGCGACGGGCGGATGGAATAGGAGCGCGGCGGCGGAAGAATGACCCGGGTCGGCGTTCCGGCCATCGACGGGTCGAGATCGAACGCGACATCGAACGCGAGAGGAGCTCCATGTACGAACACGATCAGCTTCACGCCGTCGGGCGCTGGCCCGCCACCACGGGCGAGCCAAGCGTTCCGCGAGGTCCGGCGCCGGTCGTCCAGCGCAAGGCCAGCGCGGATCCGGCGCGCGCGTCGGCCGACCCATCGTCGGCGTGCGCGAACTTCGGTGACGCCGTCAACACCGGTGTGGTTGCGATCGCGGCGCAGGGCACCGCCGGGGGTGGGCATTCGCTGCCGCACCTGGCGGAGATCCAGCGCGGGTTCGGGCACCACGATGTCTCCGCCGTGCGCGCCCACGTGGGGGGAGCGGCGGCCGAGGCGGCGGCCGCGATCGGTGCGCGCGCCTATGCCACCGGCAACGACGTCGCGTTCGCCGCCGCGCCCGACCTCCACCTCGCCGCCCACGAGGCGGCGCACGTCGTGCAGCAACGCGGCGGCGTCCGGCTGTCCGCGGGTGTGGGTCGGGTCGGTGACGAGTACGAGCGCCACGCCGACGCGGTCGCCGACGCCGTGGTCCGCGGCGAGTCGGCGCAAGCGCTGCTCGACGGCATGGCACATCGCGCCGCCGCCGGCGGCGCCGCCGTCCAGCGGGTCACGGACGAGGACCTCGAGGCCCGCGCCGACGCCAGGGAGCGCCGGCCTGCCGCCGCCCCGCAGGAGCACTCCGCCGTCACGCTCGCGAGCTTGCAGGCACTGGTGACGCGCATCGCCAGCGGTGTGGTGACCGGACAGTTCGCGGACATCAGGATCAACTGCAGGATTCCCGTCCCTGAAGTCCCCGGCCTGTCGCTGACCGTCGGCATCGGCGGCAGCATCGCGATCGGTTCGAACCGGCAGAAGGAGCTCAACTGCTCGCTGTCAGGCGGCGCGATGTTTGGCCTGGGCAGCATCGTCAACATCAACGCCAACGTGAACGGCGCCTTGCAGTTGACCGGCCAGGACCTCGGCGCGGCGCTGGTCGACTGCCTGAAGCAATCGACGCATGTCGCACTGCGCAATGCCGGCGTCGATCAGCGACTGAACGAGCTGGTCCAGATGGCGCAGCACCCGCAGACCTGCACCGAGCAACTGCTCGCGTTCGGGGCCGATCGACTCACCGCCGCCCAGCGCGCCTACGTCGGCTTCTTCGCCGACAACGGCGCGGTCGGGTTCAGTGCCAGCATCGGGGCCCAGGCGGGCATCGGCGCCACGGCGGGCAACCGCGGACTGTCGGGCGCGCTCGAAGCCCGCGTCGGCCTCGAGAACAGCGCCGGCAATGGCGAGACCCACGCCTTCACCGAGCTCGCTGGCCAGGTCCAAGGCAACGTGGGCAACAGCCAGGCCACGGTTCGCTACTCGAAGCACGCGGTCGAGGGTGGCGCGACCACCTCGGCGGTCGAGGTGAACGGCCAGGTGTCGATGCCGGCCACGGCGTGGGCTCCGGCCGGGACCCGCACCTTCATGAGCACGGTCCGCGACGGGATGTTCCTGAACAAGATCGTCTCGTGCGTCCGCGCCCTGGCCCATGCCCAGAGTGGCGCTTCGCCCGCCGATGCGATGGCCGTCCTGGCGTCGTCGCTCGCGCTCGGGTCGGCGGCGTTCGGGACCCCCGGCCCCCACTTCGACAGCCTCATGGGCATCGAGGTCAAGGTCAGCAGCACCGTCGACGCCGCCGGGCAGTCGCACTGGACCGTCGATCGCGCTCGCTTCAAGAGCATGACCCAGATCGGTACCGGAACCGGCGTCGAGGTGGGTGGGGTGACGGCGAACGTGCAGATCGGCACCTTCATCGACGGGACAGCCGCCGTCAACGATGGCATCCACGCCCTGGCGGGAGATGCCTCACCCCCAGCCGCGAGGCCCTGATGTCCCCCCCGTCCACGGCCGTGCGCGGTCGCTACCTCGACCGGACCCTCGGGCTCGAGCTGTCGTTGACGGTGATCGGCGGCGCGCCGATCGCGACGCGCGCGTCGGCCATCAAGCTGTTCGAGATCGGCCGCGGCGACGTCCGGGTGGTCTTTGTCGTCGAGGTGTCGCTGTCCACATACCAGCGTGTCCAGGACGAACAGCGGTTCGGGTTTTCGCCGGCGACCACGGCACCCGACCAGTTCGCTGGGTTCGTGTCGACCGCGGCGCTCGAGCTCGAGCTGACGCTGGTCCCATCGCTGGGGCCGGCGCTGCGGCCGGTCGTCGACGATCTCGACGCCGGCCTGACGCGGCTGGTCGCGGCGCTCGAAGGTCGCGAGCCAACGCTGCCGTTGACGCAGGCCGCCAGCTTCCACTGGTTGCGCGTCATGCAGTCGCAACCGGCACCAGCCGGTCTCCACAAGAAGGCCGGCCTGGTCTCGAACCTCGGATGAAAGTGGTTTGCCATGCTCGAACACGATCAGCTCCGCATGCCAAGGACACCCGGCGCCAGTCGCGAGGCGACCGATCCGGCGCTGCCCGCGCCTGCGGTCCAGCGCCGGGCCAGCGCCGACCACCACCCGGCAGCGGCCCAGCCGTCCGACGCCAGCACGAGCTTCGCGGACGCGATCAACGCCGGTGTTCAGCTCGATCCGTTCAGTCGTCGCCTCGACCACCGCCTTTCCAGCGGTGGCGGCATGGCGCTGCCCGGCGAGCTGGCCAGCCAGGCCAGCGCGAGCTTCGGCACGTCGATGAACAACGTGCGCGTTCATGCCGACGCCGAGGCCGGCGCGCTGGCGGACGATCACGGCTTCCAGGCCTTCTCCTACGGCCCGGACGTGTTCTTCAAGCCCGACGCCTACCGGCCCGACACCGACGCCGGCCGTTTCGTGATGATGCACGAGCTCGGACACGTCGCGCAGACCGGCGGCGAGCGTCAAGCCGGCGTCCAGGGCAAGGCGGCGGTCGGCGATTCGACCGAGACCGCCGAGGTCGATGCCGATCAGGCGGCCGACGCGGCGCTCGCCGGCCGTCCCTACCGCGTGCAGCGCGCGGCCCTCAAGGTGCGTGGCTTCGGCGCCACCAACCGCGATGGCAATCGCAACGACATCGTGCACCAGAACCAGACCGAGAACTCGGCGGGCCGCGCCGGGTTCGATGACCGTGATGCGGCGATGATCTACTCGGGTAACTGGCAGATGGACATGAACCAGTTCCTCATCCCGTTCATGCGCCGTGGGTCGCCGGTCATCTTCTCGGCGATGGATCTGATGCACACCCTTCATTTCGGCTACCCGATCGGCGGCGCTCCCGTTGCCGCCGGGCCGGGACCGGGACGGTCGCCGGTGGCGCCGCAGGGCGGAGCCGACCCGCCGCCGGCGGTGGCCGAGTTTGGCGGCTACGATCCCGTGGCCCACATCGACAATCCCGGCGGCCTCACCGGCAGTGACGTCAATGCGGAGCACGGCAATGCGGCGGCCAGCCAGGACGCTGGCTCCGTACATGCATCGTTCGCGTCGGTCGACACGCGGTACACGCAGCAGGCCGCTCGGGTCGTCGCCGCGGGCCACACCATCCGGAACGCGAGCACGGAGACCAACGCCGCCTTCCACGTCGACGAGTCGGGGATTCCCATCTACATGCAGACCAGCCGCAACCAGCTGAAGCAGCGCCTGCATCAGGGCATCGCGCAGGCCGCGTTGGGAGGCGCGCCGAACCGCGATCGCGGGCTTCGCTACGGCGGCGAGGCGCTGCACATCATGCAGGACTACTACGCGCATTCGAATTTCTGCGAGGTCGCGATCAACATCCTCCTCGACTCGCGTTTCGACTCCGGAGGTCACGTCGCCGGCGCCGAGGAGGGAGACCACGCTCGCTCGCTCGTCGACGTGCTCGAGTTGAACCGCGATCGAGCGATTGCGCTGCCCACCGGGTCGCACCTGAATAGCTACGTTCATCGGCGCGAGGCGACCGGCGTCGCCGCGGATCGCAACATGACCGTCGCTGGAGCCGGTGGACGTCAGCGCGAGGTGATGGCGACCGGCACCTTCACGCGCGAGGACACCGCGCACAGCATCCGCGAGAAGGTCGCGCTCGCGCTGAGTGGCTTGAATCCGTTCGAGGTGTCGACGCCGGGTCCTAGCGAGAACGTCCGGCGACTGATCACGTGGTTCGAATCCAACCCGACCTACTTCCCCCTGCATGCGGCGGGGGCCGGGCGGCACGTCGGCAACGGGCTGCGCAGCGTCATGCCTGCGATCGACGTGATGATCGGCGGCGCCGGCGGTCTGCTCGGGGTACGGGGCACACTCGACTCCGCCATGGAGCATGGAGCCGGGACGGTCAGCAGCCTCTGGCACCGGGCCCTGGGCGAACCCGATGCGGCTGCGGCGGCGACGGCAAGCCACGACGCGCGCGCGCGCGTCGCCAGCCAGACCGGAGACGATCAGCATCGCGCGGTCGACGGATTTCGCTCCGAGTTGCACCGCGTCGCTGACCACCTCGCCGACGGCGGCAGCCTGAGCGCGCTGTACGAGTTCGCCTACGCGGCTGCCTCGGCCGTGACGCTCGAGAGGATGGCGCGCCTGATTCCGCTGGTCGGAGATCGTGTCGCCGAGGTGGTCGCACGCGAGGTTGCCGCGGCCAAGGCGTGGTTGCGTCACCAGTTCGAGGCCGCCTGGCTGGCCGCGGTCCAGCAGTTCACGGCCGAGTTCAACGCGGCGGTCGCGCTCGCGCTCGGTTCCAGTGAAGTGAGCGACGCCACCGGCGCTCGCGGCATGACCCAGCCGACGCACACCGACATCGCCAAGGACTTCGACGCCCACCAGCACGGCACCGAGGACCGCCACAGCGTCATCGAGGAGGTCGGCGAGCTCGTGCACCGTGCCGGTGCTGCGGTGCGCGCTGGGCGAAATCCCCTCAGGGCCGTGACCGACGACGTCCAGCACCTCCTCAGCGGCCAGTCCGGGGTCGTCGATGGTCTGCGAGCGGTAGGTCACGACGTGACCACCGCGGTCGCCGGCAATCCGGGTGCTGCGGAGCACGGGCACGATCACGAGCATCGGCATGGCGGAGCCTGGCTGGCACCCCTTGCAAACGTGATGGCGCACCGATCGTCACAGGCTATTCTGAACGAGTTCCACGCCGCCCTCCGAACGCACACCGCCGGCACGCCTGCGGTCCTCGACAGCGGTACTCCGGCTGTCGGCGCCCCGCTTGAAGGCGCCCGCATCGACGTGGTGGTCGATCAGTGGTTCGCCCATCCCGAAGACTGCACGCCGCTGTGGCGAGAAACCTTCATGGACGCGCTGCAGGGGCGGCTCCAAGGCGAGGCCGGTCTGGGCGTCGATCAGGAGGCCGTCGCGTCCATCCGCGCCGAGCTGGGACGGCGGCTGGCGCAGCCGCCGTCCCACCAGGCGCCGAACGAGGAAGCCACCATCGGCAACCACGGTGGTCGGGACGATCACCACGACTCCGGCGACATGGACCACGGCGACCACCAGCACGAGCAGGTCGTGCGATAGCCACCGCAGGTCGTGCGATCGCCAACCCTAGTAGTCAGCCGCCAGTGCGCCGACCACCTCGGCGTGCTGGAGCAGGTTCTCGCTTCCGGGCGGGTTCGGCCGCGGCGGCGGGCGGAGCAGGAAGCCGAGCCCGGCCAGGTCGACCTGCTCGGTGACCTCGCCAAGATCGCCGCTGAGCAGCGAGCGGGTCCAGAGGATCTGGCTATTGTGCCAGTCGACGCCGTACGCGGTGCCCTTGCCGCCGCCCAGGGAGTCCACGATGACCACCGCCCCGGCCGGGGTTGCCGGCAGCGTGGTCCAGGGCTTGGCGGGCGGGACCCAGGCGTTGCCGTACGACCCGACCGGGATGCAGGCCTTGAGCTCCTGCTCGGTCGACTCGGTCCCGACCTCGGACTGGCAGGCGGCGAACAGCAGCACACAGGCGGCGATGGCGATCTTCATTTCGACTCCTTGCGTTGTCCCCGTTGTACGCAGGTCGCCGGTTGCGCTGCCCTGACCATGTCCTGATCTCCACCTGATCTCGGGTGATATCGCGGAGATCGCAGGTATGCTGGCGCCGGGCTGTGCGACGACCTCCACAAACTTCGGAAGATCCGGGGGCGTCGGGCGTGACTTCGATCGCGGATGCCCGCGCGGTTCGGTCCACCATCACTCCCGACGACCGGGCCTTCCTCCTGGCGCTGGCCACCCGCATGTGTCGGCCGCCGCTCGATCCGCGCGACCTGGTCCAGGATGTCCTGGAGCGGGCGCTCCGACACCGCGACAAGATACCGACCGACGATCCTCGCCCGTGGATGATCCGCGTGATGCGCAACCTCTTCATCGATCGCCTGCGGCGCCAGAACCGGACCCCGTGGCACGACGACGTCGACACGGTCGCCGTCGCCCAGCCGGTGGTCGAAGCAATGCCGTGGTGGCAACGCCTCGAACCCGAGGACATCCGCCGGCGACTTCCCGAGCTGCCGACCGACCAGCGGGCGGCCTTCGAGCTGTTCGCGTTCGAGGGTCTGTCCTACGAGCAGATCGCGACCCGGCTCGGGATCCCGAAGAACACCGTGGGCACGCGCGTGTTGCGGGCCCGGCGACGCCTGCGCGAGCTGTTCGCCGGCCCCGACGCCAGCGAGGACCGTCATGAGTGACCCGGCGGAGATGTCCGCGGCCTGCGAGCCGATCGGCGCCTACTTCGATCGCGAGCTCGACGACGCAGCCACGACCGCGTTCGAGGGCCACCTCGTGAGCTGCGCCCGTTGCCAGGCCGAGATCGAAGACCTGATGGGGTTCGAGGCCGCGCTGCGCGGGCGCGGCGCGAGCATCGAGCGGCCGGCGGCGTCGCCGGTCGCGCCCCGGCGTCGCTGGCTCGCGGCGTCGATCGCGGTCGGCTGCCTCGCGGTCGCGGCGGTGATCTTCCTCGTCGTCCGACCTGGGCGTGGTGGCGGCTCCGCGCCGGCGGCCCCCGCGCTCGCGCTCGCCGAACGCCGCGGCGTCGAGGTCCGGTTTGCCGCCCCGGCGTTCGACGGCCACCGCCCCTATGCGGTCAACCGCGGCGCTACCGCGCCCGAGGTCATCCCGCTCGCGACGCTCGCCGCGCTCGAGCAGCGTGGTGATCACGGCGGCCTGATCGCCGCGCACGCGCTGGTCGCCGAGCTCGGCCGTGCCGATGCGGTCGCAGCCACGCTGCCCGACACCACCGCGGCCGCCGCCGATCGCGCGGCGCTCGCCGTGCTCCGCGGTCAGCCGGAGCAAGCGCTGGCGCTGACCGAGCGGGCGCTGCGACGGGAGCCCGGGCACGCCGGCGCGCAGTGGAATCGCGCGCTCGCGCTCCGCGATCTCGAGCTGCCGATGGCCGCGGCGGCCGCCTTCGACGCCGTGGCGGCGCGCGGCGAACCGGGGTGGGCCGACGAGGCGCGGGTCCGCGCCGCGGGGCTGCGGGCCGGCGTGACCGTCCGCGACCGCGACTTTGCCGCGCTGGGACAACGCGCCGGCGCCCAGATCGCGGGCACCCGCGCCGACGGCCTCACGGTCGCCGACGCCCGCCGGTTCCCGGCCTTCACCCGCCTCTACTTCCTCGACGCGCTGCGGGTCGTCGACGACGCTGACCAGGCGCGCGCGCTCGGCGCGGTCGCCGACGAGCTCGACACCGCGGCGGGTGATCGCAGCGCCCGCCTGGCGCTCGAGGCGGTCGTCGCCAGCGACTTCGCGGTCCGCCGGCGCTTTCAGGCCCGCTACCGGGCCGTGAAGGCCCAGGCGCTGTCGGCGGCCGAGATCGATCGACTGCTCGCCGAGCTGGCCGCCGCCGGCGCGTCGGTGGCCGACCTGCAGATCGGCGTGCTGATCCTTTCCGGCCAGGCGCGGCCACGTCGCGCCGAGCTGGCGCGGCTGCTGGGTTCCGCGCCGTCGCCGTGGTTCGCGCTGCTGCTGGCGCGCGAGCGCATCGGCGCCGCCCGCGATGACGGCCGCGACGTCGAGGCCGAGCTGATCGCGGCGCTGGCGTCGTGTGACGCGGCGGTGTGGGCATTCCGCTGCGCGGCCCTCGAGCTCGACCTCGCCGAGGCGCTCGGGATGGCCGGCCGCATCGCCGACGCCCACGGCCATGCGGCGCGGGCGCGCGTCGCGTACGCGCTCGCCGGCGCGCCGGATCAAGAAGACGCGGCGCTGGTGTTCCAGGGCGAGCTGGCTCGCCACGGCGGGCGCGCCGCGCTGGCCAGCGCGATCTTCGACGAGGTCGCGCGGCGCGCCGCTGGCCGCAGCTGCGAGACCGAGCGCTACGGTCACGTCGGCCTGGCGGTGCTCGCGCTGGCGCGTGGCGATCTCGACGCCGTGCGGACCGCCTTGCCGGCGGCCGGGACCTGCCCGGAGTCGACCGATGCGCAGGCGGTGATGACCGCGGTCGATCTTGCCCGCCAGAGCGGCCGCGACGACGACCGGGTGCGCGCCGAGGCGTGGCTCGCCGCCGCTGCCGCCGACCCCGCCGCCGATCTCGCCACGCTCGCCGCGATCGGCGGTGGGCGGCTGGCGATCGATCGCGACCCCGCCGCGGGCCGCGACCAGATCGTCGCCGCCCTCCCGGCGCTGGCGTCCGACGAGCCGTCGGTGGCCGGGATCCGGGCCTGGGCCTACGCCGCGCTCCTCGATGACGATGGCGCCGGTGCCCGCTGGGCCGACGCGCTCGCCGACGCCGGCCGCGAGCTCGGCGGCGAGCTCCCGCCCGGGTGTGTGGTCGTCGCCAGCGCCGATGACGACCGCGTGGTGGTGGCCATCCGCGATTCGGCCGGCGCGACCGGCGGCGCGCTGCGGCGGATCCCGGTCGCCGAGCAGCCGCGGCTCGCGCTGGTGCCCGGCCCGCTGCTGGCGGCGCTGGCCGGCTGTCCGCAGATCGCCGTCATCGCCCGTCCCCCGCTGCAAGGAAGGGCCGACCTGCTCCCGCCCGATCGTCCGTGGTTCTTCGTCGGCGAGCGCGCCGCGCGCCCCCCACCACCGCCCGCCACGCGCGAGGTCCTGGTCGTCACCGATCCGGCGACCGCCGCGCCGCGGCTGGTGCCGGTTGCGGTCGCCGGCGCGCGCGTGCTGTCGGGCGCCGAGGCCACGCCGAGCCGGGTGCTGGCGGCGCTGAGCAGCGCCACCTACGCCGAGCTCCACGTCCATGGTGTCGCCGATCTGGCGATCGCCGACGCGTCGTACCTGCTGCTGGCTCCGGATCCCGGTGGCGGGTCCGTCCTCACCGCGCGCGATCTGCGCGGCGCGACGCTGCGCGGGGCGCCGATCGTGGTCCTGGCAGCGTGTCGGGCCAGCGACGTCGCACCGCACCTGCAGGTGCGCTGGAGCCTGCCCGATGCGTTCATGGTCGCCGGCGCCCGCGCGGTGATCGCCGCTGACGTCGAGCTCCCCGACGACGAAGCCGCGGCGCTGTTCGCCGAGCTCCGCGGTCGCCTCGACGGCGGCGAGGCGCCGGCGGCGGCGCTGGCCGCGGTGCGATCGCGCGCCAGCGGCGGACGTGCGGATCACTGGGCCGCGCACCTGATGCTGTTCCAGCCCCGCTAGCGCGCTGGCCTCGCTGGCCTCAGCGAACGCAGTCGCCGAGCACGTACAGGTCGCTCTCGTAGCGGGTCTGCACGAACGCCCAGCCACCGTCGAAGCGCCGGGCTTCGAACACACCCCAGAAGCTCGGATCGGCCTCGAAACGGACCGCCTCGCGCGCCAGCTCGCGTCCGCCGCGATCGTAGGTGATCAGCAGCGGGCGGGTTCGCTCGGCGGCCAGCACGGTCAGCCCGCCGGCGGTCCAGGTCGGCGGATTCTCGTAGCTCGCCCGGATCGCCAGCCGCGTCAACTCGCCGCCGGCACCGATCAGCAGCACCGCGTCGTCGCGCGTGGCGGCCACCACGCCGTCGGCGGCGACGTCGACTCGTCCGAACCGGCCGGGCGCGAGCTCGCTGACCGCAGCGGCCGTCACGCGGACCAGACCGCTGGCGGTGGCCACCACCAGCGATCGTCCGTCGCGGTCCCAGGCCGGCGCATCGATCGGTCGCACCGTCTCCGGCCCGAATCGGCCGCCGGGATGAACCCACAGCACCTCGTCGCCGCCGTCGCGTCGGAGGTAGGCGACCCGGGCCCCGTCGGGCGAGAAGCGTGGGCAGCGCCCGGCGCCCAGCACGTCGCGCGCCTCGTTGTCGACGTCCTGCACGACCACCTCGGCCTCACGACCGCCGGCGGTCGGGTCGTAGTCGGTGAACGCGACCCGGCGACCGTCGGCCGCGACGTCGAGACAGTCGAGGGTGGTGGTCGTCGAGACCCGCCGAACGCCCTCGCCGCTGTCGACGTAGATCTGTTGCTGTCGCTTCTCGGACGTGTAGAGCAGGTCCGCGCCCGCGACCGCGGGGTGGTACTGGCCGCCGGTGTTGGTGGTGATCGACTGCGGCGGTCGGCCGGGCACCATCCACCACAGGCCACCGCGGCCGGTGAAGTTGCCGTCGCTGACCAGGGCGCGTCCGGCCCAGGTCACCGTGCGCAGGTGCGACGCCAGCGGCGACGCCGGGCGCGGTGCTCCGCCCGCCACCGCGACCGTCCACACCCGCCGTCCGTCGACGAAGGCGAGTGACCTTCCATCGGGCGACCACGCCACCGAGGCTGCGGTCGCCGCCACCCGCGCGACCTCGCGCTCCGCACCGCCGCTGCGCGCGCGCACCAGGAGCACGGCGTGGTCGGCACGCGGGCGCAGGTACGCCAGCTCGCGGCCGTCGGGCGAATAGGCCGCGCAGCACGCATCGGCGACCACCAGCCGTGCCGGGCCGCCGCTCAGCCCGATCTCCCACACGCCGAGACCGTCGACGTCGCCGCGGCTGAACAGGATCGCGTCGCCGTCGGGTGCCGCCTGGGGGTAGAACTCGTCGCCCGGGGTGTGGGTCAGACGCAGCCTGCCATCACCGGCGCGCGACGTGACGAAGAGATCGTACTGCCCCTGGTCGGGGTCGTTGGCGACGAACACGATCGACTTGCCGATGAAGGCACCTTCCTGTTCGCGTTCGGGCGAGTGGGTGAGGCGACCTGGCGCGCATGCGCCGCGGTGCAACATCGCCGGCGGCCGGGCGCGCATGCGCACGGCCACCACGAGCGCGAGCGCGAGTGCGAGCACCACGCCGGCAGCCCCGGCCATCGGCCACCGCCGCCGGCGCCGGCGCACCGAATGGTCAGCCGGAGCGATCACGACGACCGTCGGAGCCTGCGCTGGCCGCTCCGCCTCGGCCGGCACCCGCGGCGACGACTCCGACTCCGGCGCCGCCGGGGCGGGCTCCACCGCGCTCTCGTCACCGGGGTCGGCGGCGGGCGTCACGGGAGCGATGAAGCGATAGCCTCGCCGCGGCACTGTCTCGAGGAACCGCGCCACCTTGGCGTCGTCACCGAGCGCCTTGCGCAGCTTCCTGATCATCTGCTGCAGGGCGTCGTCGCTGACGTGGACGTCAGGCCACAGCGCCTCGAGGATCTCGTCGCGCGTGACCAGCTGCCCGGCGCGCCCGATGAACAGGGCCAGCGCGTCGATGACCTTGGGCTGCACCTCGAGCGCTTCGCCGTCGCGCCGCAGGCTCCCCTCGCGCGGGTCCAGCTCGAAGCCGCCGAAGCGGTACCGCACCCGGTCATCGTAGCTCGGCCACGCCCCGCCGGGCGGTTGGCCGCGCGGTGTTCGAAGCCCAGGCGCTGATTGGTCGGGAAGATGCGGACCGGCGTTCGTTCCCGGACCATGGAGTCTGCAGAGTTCAAGATCCCCAGGCGTTCCGCGCTGGCGCCTGCAACCGTCGTCGCGGTCGCGGTCGCGCTGTGCTCGGGTTGCAGCAAACCCGCGACGTCGGCCGGCGAAGGAGCCAGCGACCCGGCGGAGGACCGGCTAGCCGACAAGCTCGACGGCTATATCGGCTGCATCAACGATGCCTATCTGCCGGCCATGAAGAGTCGCGACTACTACCTCCACTGGCTCGCCGATCCCGACGTCGGGCCGACCGGGACGGAGACGCACATCCAGCTGTACCGGCTGGACGCGGCGCAAAAATGCGCAGCAGCGACCGCGGCGGCGGCCGCGATGGCTCCAAGCCTTCCGGACCTCGACCGGGCGGCCCAGGCGCTGAGCACGGCCGTGACCAGGCTCGAGCCGATCGTCAACCAGACCCACGCGTACTACGATCAGAAAGACTACAAGGACGACCAGTTCGCCCGCGGCAAGTCGCTGCATGGCCCGCTGGTCGCAGGCTTCGCGGAGGTCGCTGCGACGGGCGCGGCGTTGCAACGCGAGGTCGAGAAGATCGATGACGATCTCAAGCAGCAACAGCTCGCCCGCATGGAGAAGGAGCATGGCCGTGACCTCGCGTTCCTGCACGCCAACGCCATGCAGCTCGCGAAGGCGCTCCTGGGCGCGGGGCTGGAGCAGTCACCGTCGGTCGACGTCCTGCAGGCCAGGCTCGATCCGTTCCTGGCCGCGGTCCAGGAGCTCTCCGACCTGGCCACGAAGCGGCCCGAGCAGTTCGAGCGCGTCGCAGCGTACAGCGTGGTGACCAGCGATCTCGCCGATCTCAGCAAGGCCGGGAAGGAGCGCCTGCGCCGCGTGCGCGACAAGGTGGCGTACACCAAGGCCGACGAGGAGCGATTCGCGGGACCGTTCGGGTACCAGGTCGAGGGCTCACCCCAGCACCTGCTGCGGGCGTACAACGACCTCGTGCAGCACTCCAACGGTCTGTTCTGGAAGTGACCGGCGCCCGAGACAAGGAGAAAGACCCGATGCCTGACCCTCGCTGGCTCGTGCGCCGTTCCTGGATCTGGTCGTTGATCGCCATCGCCGGCTGTGGCGGCAGCCCTGGTGGTGGCGGCACCGATGCACCCACGCAACCACCGCCACCGCCACCGCCGACCTGGACCCTGGCCACCTTTCCCGGCGCCGAGGGCTTCGGAGCCGGCGCCGACGGTGGGCGCGGCGGCGCCGTCATTCACGTGACCACGCTGGCGGCGGTCGGTGCCGGGTCCCTGCAGGCGGCGCTGGACGCCTCCGGTCCGCGCACGATCGTGTTCGACGTCAGCGGCGTGATCGACGGCGTGCCGATCCTGACCCGTGGCGACGTCACGATCGCGGGCCAGACCTCGCCGGGCGGCGTCACGGTGCGCGGGCTCCTGATCCAGGGCGACGTGGTGTGCGAGGCGCCATCGGCACCCGACTGTCCGTTGCCGGCCACCGCACCCGAGGACTTCGTCGTCCGCCACCTCCGCGTCCGCCCCGGCAACTTCGACTCGGCCGACGGCGGTGGGGATGGGGTGCGCCTGCACCACGCCGCCAACGGCATCCTCGACCACCTCTCGATCGGCAACGCCGCCGACGAGGCCATGCAGGTCTCGTTCACCCGCGACCTGACCGTGCAGTACACGATGATGGCCGAGACCCTCGGCGGTCACGCCGAGTTCGGCGGCATGCTGATCAACTACTCCGACCCCGCCCGCGGTGCACCGCTGACCCGGCTCTCGATCCACCACAACATGTGGAACCGGATCATCGGCCGCCTGCCCGAGCTGTCGCGCGAGAACGTCGCCGACCCCGGCGTCATGGACCTCGAGCTGGCCAGCAACGTGTACTGGGACGTCGAACGCCCGATCTACCTGGCGTCGGCCAACCCGCAGACCGATGCCGCGCTGCACTACCGGCTCAACCTGGTCGGCAACTACACGGCCCAGGATCCATCGATGGCGCAGTGTTACGGCCTGCTGGCGATCGAGCTCGGCCCCGATCCGTCGCGACCGTCGTTCACGACCGCATCATCCGTCTTCATGGCCGACAACCGGCACAACCGGCTGCCGGATCGGACCGACTACGAGCTGATCTACAACGCCAACGATCTGTGCGAAGCGGCCGGCAGCGGCGGTCTTCCGTATCCCGATGGCGCCCGACCGGTGCAGGCTCGCGACGTTCGCCACGACTTCGCCCCGATCACGTACCGCGCCAGCGGCGATGCGCTCCTCGATCTGCTCGCCCGCGAGGTCGGCGCGTTCCCGCGTGATCCGATGGACCTCCGGCTCACCGGCGACGTCGCGGCGCGCCGCTTCGTCGCCGCCAGCGCGAGCGTCAACCCGGCCGGCGACACGCTCCGGCTCCCGTTCGACGCGTCATCCCCGCCACCGATCCCGCTCGATACCGATCGCGACGGCATGGCGGACGCCTGGGAGCGCGCGGCGGCGCTCGATCCTGACGATCCGTCAGACCGCAACGCGGTGACGCTGTCGGAAGGCCGGCTCGGCGTCGCCGGGTACACCAACCTCGAGGTGTACCTGCACGAGCTCAGCGAGGACCGCCTCGGGCGCTGATCGCGGCGATTGCCGGCCGTCCCTGAGGCGGGCTATCGCAGCCCGAGGCCGTCGCCGACAAAGAGCTCGCTCGCCGCTACCGCTCGGACGATGGGCTTCTTGCCGCCCGGACCTGGCGCGCCAGCGACGCCATCGAGGCCGGGCTCTCCGCCGCGGCCAGGGTTGCCGCTGAACCCGGGCGATCCGCCACGCCCGCCGGCGCCGCCGGCCCCGCCCCTCGTGGTTGGAATCAGCACCCGCGCCAGCTCCTTGTGCCGCGCGTCGTAGCGGACCTCGAGCGTCCCGCCCTGGCCACCGCGACCACCGCGGCCGCCGCGGCCGCCGACCCCGCCGTCGCCGCCACTCGAGCCGCCGCTGCCGCCCATGCCGGCGTCGCCCCCGCCCCCCGCCGCGCCGCCGTCGGCGCTGACCTCGACCTGGCGCGACGGATCCCACGGCGCCGCGAACCAGAACGTTCCGGCGCTGGCCACCGCCTTGATGACGAGCAGCTCGGTCCCGTTCGCGTTGCGGACGACCCCGGCGTCCATCACGACGTCCAGTCCATCGCCGCCGTCGCCGCCGTCACCGCCGTCACCACCGCGGCCGCCGGTACCGACGTAGTGCTCAGACACGCCGGGATTGACGCCGCCGTCGCCGGCCACGCCCCACGCTCCGCCTGCACCATCGACGTAGAGCCCCTTCATGCACTCGTAGCTGGCCGCGATCACGGCGGTGGCCGCGACCTCCGGACGCTCCTTGAGCCCGACCCGGATCGTGAACCCGTCGATCGAGCGACGCACGTCGCGACCGGCGGTGAAGCGCGTGCTCGCCACCTCGCCGGCGGCGCTGTCGAACACGAACAGCGACGGGTCGATGAAGCCCTGCTTGTGGTCCGGATCGGTCCACGTGGTCTTGCGGGTACCGTCGCGAAGCTTGACCGCGACGCGCAGGTCGACCGGTTTGCCCGGGCACACCGCGTCGGCGGCGGCGCTGACCTCGATGGCGGTCACGTCGGCGGCGACGATCGCGTCTGGCTCGCGGGCCTGGGCGAAGGCGGCGTCGATCCGGCCGGCCAACGCGAGGCCGAACTCGGTCTGGTTCAGCTCGGACCGGTTGAGGTGGCCGCGCGCCTCGTCCAGTTCAGCGCGGTCGAAGGCGGCGACCGCGGCGACATACGCGAGACACTGCTGCTTGGGTTTCGGGAGGTAGCCGCCGCAGTCGACGGCCTGCCGCGGCTCGGTCTTGACGGTGAACTTCATGCCGCAGCCGGCGCCGGCCGCGATCAGGCACAGGAGCAAGGGTCGCATGCTGCCTCCGCTGGAATGTTGTCTACGTGGTTGGGAAGTCGGCCGCTTCGGCTGGCGATGAAGTGGCCCGTGCTGGTGATCGATCACGACCGCCGTGATTGCACGATCCGGACCGTGCGGAACGCAGCAGGATCCCGGCGCCCAGTCGCTCGCGGTTGCCGGTCAGGCAACCTGCTGAGCCGGTGCGGTTGCGTGTCGGGCAACCTGCCTCGGCGGCGGCGGAACCGGCGTCGTCCGACTGTCCGCGGTCGGCGTGCTACCGTGATGTCGGATGGCGACCGATCCGCTCCTCGGTAGCGAGCTGGGCCGCTACCGCATCACGCGTCTGCTCGGTGCCGGTGGCATGGGGCGCGTGTACCTGGCGGTGCAACCCGACATCGGCGCGCGGGTCGCGATCAAGGTCCTCACGCCGCGGGCCGCCGACGATCCCGACCTCGTCGAGCGCTTCTTCGCGGAGGCGCGCGCCGCCAACCAGGTCGACCACGATCACATCGTCGACGTGCTCGACCTGGCGCATCTGCCCGACGGCCGGCCGTACATCGTCATGGAGTACGTCGCCGGCGCCTCACTCGCGGCCTTGATCCGCCAGGCGCCGCTGCCGATCGGCTGGGTGGCCGAGCTGCTCGACGAAGTCCTGGCCGGGATCGCCGCCGCCCACGACCACGGCATCGTGCACCGTGACCTCAAGCCCGACAACATCGTGGTCACGCGGACCGGGCATGCCAAGGTCCTCGACTTCGGCATCGCGAAGCTGGTCGGGGTCGGCGGCCAGACGGTCTCGGGTCAGGTGCTGGGGACGCCTGCGTACATGGCCCCCGAGCAGGTGCGCGGCCGCGCCACCGACGCGCGCACTGATATCTACGCCGCCGGGGTGGTGCTGTACGAAGCGCTGACCGGGCGGCTGCCGTTCGACGCGCCGTCGGCGTACGAGGTGATGCAGATGCAGGTCGAGGTCGCCGCACCGCGCGCCAGCACGCGACGCGCCGAGGTTCCGGCCGCGGTCGACGACGTGATCGAACGGGCGCTCGCCAAGGATCCCGAGCGGCGCTTCGCGTCGGCGAGCGAGATGGCGGCGGCGCTGCGGGCCGCGGTGATCGGGCTGCCGGCGTCGGCGTTCCAGCCGGTCGACGTCGCCGCGCTGGTCGAGCGTGACGAGCCACCGCCGGCGGACGATCGTGGGCGCGGCTTCACCGCGACCCGGCCGCTGGCGGCCCCGCCGCCCACCCTGACGTCGGACGCCAGCGACCGCTCGACGCGCGCCGAGCGCCCGGCGGCGCGCCTGGCGCAGCGGCCCCGGACCCGCCGTCGCGCGGCGTTGCTCGCCGGTGCGGCGGCGGCGGCGGCGGCGGCGGCGCTCGCCTACGTCGCCACCACGCGCGGCGGTCCGGACCGGCCGACGAGCCCTGCGACCGGCGCGATCGCAGCGAGCGGCTCGGCGGCGCCGGTCGCGGCGGTCATCGACGCCGGCGCCACCGATGCTCCGGCGGCGGACCTGGCGATGCGGGTGGATGCGACCGGTGCCGACGCTGGTGGCGGCACCGCCGCGGTCGTCGCCCGCCGGGCGCCCGCGGTGCGCGATGCCGGAACCGTCGCGACCGACGCGGCCGCGGCCGATGGCGGGGCGCAGGCCGACGTGGCGGTCGGCGTCGGCGTTGGCATCGGCCGCGGGGTCCGAGGAGCAGGCCAGGCCGCCGGCCTCCACACCGCGGCCAACCCGCTCGAGCTGGCGGCCCCGGCGAGTCCGACGGAGTTCGACGCCTCGGCGTACCTCCCGACTGCCACCTCGATCGCGCGCCGACTGGCGAGCGACGCGACGCTGTCCGCGTTCATGACCTCCAGGGTGCCGGATGACGGGCGCAGCGATCTCACCGCGCGCCGCGCCGATGTCCACTACCGGTTTCGCTCGCGCGCGCTGTCGAGCTTCGCGGGCCTGCCGGCGGGGAGCGAGCGGCCGTGCATCATCTACGTCTCGGTCGAGCCGACCCACATCGTCGCCTACCAGGTCTACGACGATCGCTGTGACCTCGCGCTGGTCGGGCCACCCCGGTGCTCGATCGCCCAGGTCCTGATGCGCGCGCGCGGGGCCGGCTCGCCGTCGCCGGCGTTGACCGACCTCCACTACGGCCACGTGGGCGGCGCCCGGCACTGGCTGGTGACGGTGGGCGAGCTGGCGCTCGAGATCGCGGACGACTGCTGAGGGTCGCGAACCTGCGTGATACCCTCGGCGGGTGTCCGATCGGCGCTCCGAACCCGCCGACCAACCGTACCGCGTCACCGCACCCGGAGATCTGACCGCGCCCGAGCGCGTCCGGCGCTTCCGCCTGCGGGTGCTCGAGGGCGTCGGGGCCGGCCAGCTCGTCGAGCCCACCGCCGACCGCTGCGCGATCGGCGCCCACCCCTCGAACGATCTGGTGCTCGGCGATTCGACCGCGTCGCGGTTTCACTGCGAGGTGCGCATCACCAGCGACGGGCCGCTGGTCGTCGACCTCGGCAGCCGCAACGGCACCACCGTCGATGGGGTCCGCGTCCGGGAGGCCTTCCTCCGCGATGGCAGCGTGGTGCGCGCCGGGGCCACCGCGATCGGCTTCGAGCTCGGCCGCGACAGCAACCGGATCGTCCTGTCGCCGCACGATCGATTTGGCGGCCTGGTCGGCCGCTCGGTGCCGATGCGAGCCTTGTTCGCGCTCCTCGAGCGGGTCGCCGCCACCGACACCACCGTCCTGCTCGAGGGCGAGTCGGGCACCGGCAAGGGCGCCGCCGCCGAGGCCCTCCATCGCAGCGGCCGCCGCAAGCCGGCGCCCTTCATCGTCGTCGACTGCTCGGCGATCCCCGGACCGCTGCTGGAGAGCGAGCTGTTCGGTCACGAGAAGGGCGCGTTCACCGGCGCCGACACCCGCCGCACCGGTGCGTTCGAGGCCGGTAACGGCGGCACCATCTTCCTCGACGAGATCGGCGAGCTGCCGCTCGACGTCCAACCCAAGCTGCTGCGCGTGCTCGAGAACCGGACCGTGCGGCGGGTCGGGGCCAACCAGCACCTGCCGGTCGACGTCCGGGTGGTGGCAGCGACCAACCGCGACCTGCGCGGCGAGGTCAACGCCGGACGGTTCCGCGCCGACCTCTACTACCGGCTCGCGGTGGTTCGCCTCGAGATGCCACCGTTGCGGCGGCGGCCCGAGGATCTCGCCGAGCTCGCGAGGGTCGTCCTCGCCGGCCTCGGCGCCGAGCCGGAGGTGATCGATCGCCTGTGCACGACGGAGCTGGTCGATCGCCTGCGCGCCGCCGCGTGGCCCGGCAACGTGCGCGAGTTGCGCAACTACCTCGAGCGCTGCCTGGTGTTCGACGAGCCCGGCGCGCTGGAGCCGGCGCCCGCCGCTGCCGACCTGCTGGTGGTCGATCCGTCGTTGCCGTTCGTCGAGGCGCGGCGGCGCATCCTCGCCGAGTTCGAGCGCCGCTACGTCGAGGGGCTGCTGCGCCGTCATGACGGCAAGGTGGTCGCCGCCGCCCGCGCCGCCGGCATCAACCGGGTCTACCTGTACCGCATCGCCCGCCGAGCCGGCCGCGGCGATCCCGACCACGGCTGAACCACCGGGCGCGGACGTCGGCGGAGGTGCTCGGCCCGGCAACATGGCGGTCGCCGATGGTTGCCTGGCCAGCAACCAGTGGCGCGGGGGCCCCGTGATCGCGCGGGCTTACCTCCGGTCCGCGGCCTGCAATCAGCAGCCGTCATGTTCGAAGGACAGCACCGTGCGACGGGGTACGAGCCTCACGACCAAGCGGCGGATCGGGATCGCCCGGCGCCCGGGAAGCGGACCTTGACCGCGAGCATCGCGGCGGGCCGCAGCCCCGGCGCGATCGCACCGAGCCGCGATCCGCACCGGCCCCAGGTCGACGGTGGCGAGCCATCGGCTGCGCCGATCGATCCTCGCCTGCTCGACGAAGCCCTCGGCTTCTTCGCGCCACCCGAGGTGCAGATGCAGGGCGGCGATGGCGGCACCGACGGCGAAGCCACTCATCGCGCCGCGGCCCACGGCACCAGCGGCGCCAGTGGCCAGCTGCCGTTCATCGAACAGATCCAGCCGCTGTTCGGCGACCACGATGTGTCGTCGGTGCAGGCCCACACCGGCCGCGCGGCGTCCGAGGGCGCCAGCGCGATGGGTGCCGAGGCCTACGCCGTCGGCGATCAGGTCGCCTTCGGCCGCACGCCAACCCTTCACACTGCGGCGCACGAGGCCGCGCACGTCGTCCAGCAGCGCGCCGGCGTCGCGCTCAAAGGTGGCGTCGGCCAGGCCGGCGATCCGTACGAGCTACACGCCGACGCGGTCGCCGACGCCGTGGTGCGCGGCGAATCGGTCGTAGGATTGCTCGGTGGATACGGCGGCGGTGGAGGAAGCGGCGCTGTCCGCGCGGTCCAGAGGTTCGCGCCGCCCCATCACGAGCAGGCGACGATCGACGGCTTACAGGATGCGTTCAACCCGCACGAGATCGGCCAGATCTACCAGGCCAACTGGGAGCGCGACTTCTCGCAGGGCCCGCTCCCGATCGCCCAGGTGGTGATGGCGTGGAAGGAGCTGAAGCTCACCGCCGGACAGGAGGGCACGAATGCCCGATCCTCCGCGCTCCGGACTTTCAACGGCGCGATCGGCGCGTGCAACGATCTCATCGTCCGACTCAAGTCGGCAGCGTGGGCGGTCCTGGAGGAGAACCTCACCGGGTTCCCCGCTCCCAAGCTCGACCATCTCCTGGAGTGCATGGGCGGCTACGAGCCCTGGGAGCACATGGACCGGCCCGACTCCGCCCGTTCGGCCGACGCCAACCGGCGATGGGCGAGCACCGGCGAGAAGCTCCCCGGCTACATCGCGGACGGCAAGGCCAACATCAAGGACGAGTTGTGCATGGCCGCGCAGGTCTACTGGGGAACGTTTGCGGGCTTCGAACACAGCGCGACGATGGGGCTGGACAACTGGCAGGGCGCGAAGCCTCCCCCGGGCTACGATCCGCCGTTCCACGGCGACGGCTTGCACGGGCAGGCCAAGGCTGTCGCCGACACCACCGAACGCACGGCCGGCAAGCGCCCGAGCATGGTCCGTCCCCTCGCTCGCCCCGACCTGTTCGAACGTTCGGCCAGTCACCTGGGCCGAGCCAATCACGTGCTCGAGGACTTCTTCGCCCACAGCAACTGGGTTGATCTGGCCTTGCACATCAAGAGCGCACCCGGCGACGGTCGAGGGTGTCCGCCCGACGTACTGAGGACCGGGACGTTCCCGGGAGCCAGCAAGATCGAGGCACTCAGCCACAAGCTCGACGCGCTGGCCGGAGCGCTCGAGACCGCGACGAAGGACACGGGGCTCGATCTTCCGGCCGACACGATCGCTGTGCTCACGACGGGGCTCAAGATCCTCTCGCCGCTCCTGGTGCGGATCGGTCGTCGCATGGGTGGCGCCGGCGAACATCAGGACATCGCCAAGGATGACCCGGGCAGCGGTGCCTTCGAGGAGGCTGTCCGCGTCGCCACCGCCGCCGATCGTTTCGTTATCGCGCCGATGCGTCAGGTGCTAGCGGCGAGGGATGGGCTCGACGACGACCTGGACCCAGAGGCGATGACCAAGCTAGGCCAGTCCCTGCTCGTCCCGATCCTCACCCGGGTGGATCAGGTGATCGCCCCGCCGACGGCTGACCATCCGCTGTGGAAGGAAATTCCACCGGCGCGGCGGTGATGCCCTCGATCTGGAGAGCCCGGCTGATCAGACCACGACGCCGTCGGCGCGCGTGGTCCAGCGTTGCGGCGCGAAGGCCGGGATCGCCAGCGGCGTGAGGTGGGGGTGGCCGGCGGTCCAGAACGAACGGAACGGGCGCTTCTCACCGGTCCGAAACAGGTGCTCGAGGTACGCGTAGTCGCAGGCGGCAAAATCGGAGAGCCACTGATCCAGGTCGTGGACGCCGGCGTCGTGGAAGAGCTGCATCGACAGCCGACAGGCGTCGGTCTCGTAAGCACGCAGCCGAGCCAGCGTGGCGTCGTCCCACGGCCCGGGGTGCATGCCGATCGCGCGCGCCTCCGGGTCGGTGTTCCACTGCACGGTGTGGCCGAACAGGTGGACGACGATGAACAGCGAGTCCTCGGCCTCGAGATCGTAGTCGAGGTGGATCTCGGTGCCGTCGAGATCGCCGGTGAACGGGTGCGGCACGTCGCGGATGCGGACCGGCACGCCCCACCGTTCCTCGATGACGCGTTCGACCTGCGCGAACACGGCGGCGCAGCGCTGCGGCGACGGCGGCGTCACGACCGGGCCCGGCGGCTCACTTGACCGCGCGCTGGACCTTGGCCAACGCCAGGTCGTGCATCATCTGCATGACGGTGTAGGCGGCGACCTCGGCCATCAGCTTGGTGACCTTGGCGTGCTGCTCGTCGGACAGCTCGCCCTCGACGGCGCGCATGGCCGCCTTGAGCTGGTCCTCCTGCTTGGCGAGCTCGGCTTCGTCGACCACGCCGTCGGCCAGCGCCGCGGCGAAGTGGTCGAGCTGCGAGACGTGCTCGTCGAGGTCGGGGTGGTTGTCGTCGTCGATCCAGCTCGCGCGCGCCATGGTCGTGCCTTTCGGGTTCCTACCGTTGTTCGATGATCTGCTTGATCGCGGTGGCCCGCTCCTGGGCCTTCTCGCGACCGCCGAGCTTCTCCAGCCGTTGCATCTTGGCCGGCGGCAGGAACTCGGCGTCGGTGCACTCGATGATCGCCGCCAGCTCCTGGAGCTCGCGCTCCAGGCTCTGCGTCGACGGCATGAAGGTCGACAGCGCCTTGGTCAGCGCGTCCTTGGTGATCGCGTTGGAGCCGGCGAGCAGCGAGGTCCGCCAGGCCCGGCCGACGATGCCCTCGATGTCGGCGCCCGACAGGTTGCCCATGTGGGGGATGGTCTCGGGGACGTCCTCGACGGCGAGCGAGGTGCCGGCCTTGCGGGCCAGGATGCGGAACATCGCGCGCAGCTCGTCCTGCTCGGTCGGATAGAACAGCGGGATGTGGACCTCGGCGCGGCCCTGGCGCTTGATGTCGATGGGCAACAGGTCGGGGCGCGCGGTGAGCAGCATCCAGATGATCTTGCCGCGATAGCGGGTGTCACCCATCTGGTTCGCGATCATGCCGAAGATGCGCGCCCCGACGCCGGAGTCGCCGCCGCTGTCGCGGTCGCCGAGCACGGTGTCGGCCTCGTCGACCACGACCACCACCGGCCCCATCGAACGCAGGACGTTGAGGACGCGCTCGAGGTTGCCCTCGGACTCGCCGACGTACTTGCTGCGGAAGTTCTTGAGCACCACCGAGGGCACGCCGATCGAGCCGGCGACGCAGGTGGCCAGGAACGACTTGCCGGTGCCGACCGGGCCGCAGAACAGGTAGCCCATCGGCACGGTGTCGAGCTTGCCTTGCTTGATGAGCGCGGCATCGTCGAGCAGGCGCTGCTTGGCGGCCTCGTGGCCAACCACGGTGTCGAGGCCCCACTTGGGCTCGATGAACTCGAGCATGCCGGTGGCCTGGCGCTCGATCAGTCGCTTCTTGAGATCGCGGAAGTAGACCTGGTCGAGGCGGCGACCACCCTCGCGCGAGCTGCGGATCAGCACCTCGAGATCGGTGAGCGAGATGCCGGCGGTGAGCTTGCCGAGCTCGGCGGCCGAGTAGTCCGAGAAGCTGGCGACGTCGAGGCCCTTGGTCGAGTGGGCCAGGAACGCCTCGCGGTCGGGCGCCGCAGGCAGCGGCACCTCGAGCGTGGCCACGTGGGGATTGGATGCCAGGCGGTCGCTGAGGTCGGTGAGGCGGGCGTCGATCAGCACGAACGCGACGTTGAGCCGCTTGATGTACGGCGACGACGCCCAGTTGAGCAGGGTGACCAGGTGGGTCTGGTCGTTGAGCGACAGGCGATCGCCGCGCGCGGCCACGTAGCTGGCGTGATCGATGATGATCGCCGCCGACAGCCGTTCGCCGGCGTCGGCCATGATGTTCTTCTGGATGAAGAGGTCGATGGCGGCCAGGCAGGTCGTGGGGTCGCGCTTGATCTGGCGGACGTCGCCGATCACGCGGCCGACCTTCTCGACCATGCCTTGCAGCCGCTTGGCATTGGAGCCGGCCAGGCAGCGCAGGCCGCGCGCCAGGTCGTAGTGCAGCACCAGGTCCCAGCGGCCGAACAGCTGCTCGGCGACGAACTCGGCGAGCCCGCCCCACCGCGAGCCGTCGGCGTTCATGCGCACCAGATCGAAGACGTTGCCGTGCAGGATGAAGCTCGACGTCGTGCCCGAGAAGTACAGCTCGGCGAGCTTGGCGGCCCAGGGTGGAAAGTGCGGCGGCAGCGCGCTGACCCGCGACACGCCGTCGCTGCCGGCCAGGGTCTTGGTGTCCTCGGGAGGCGTCGACGCCGGCGTCGATGCTTCGGCCGTCGGTGGGGTGCTCGGCGGGGTCGTCACGTGGCCACCTCGCTCACGTCGGTGCCCAGGATCGACGGGGCGTCGTTGTTGTCGGCGCCCAGGCCGGTGATGGCCTGCAGCTCGCGGATCGTCTCTTCGGTCTGGCTCATGCCGTCGGCGACCGCGTCGACCTGGACCGACAGCTCGTTGGGGTCCTGGTGGCTGATCGCCATCTCGGTGAGGGCCTGGATCTTGGTCTCGATGCGGTCGAGCTCGACGCCCACGAACTCGGCGTTGTTCTTCGCCTTCTCGTAGTTGTCGAGCCGCAAGGTCGCGGTCGCGACGCTGTCGGTCACCGAGCGCAGGATGCGTTCGTCCTTCTTGGCCTCGGCGGCGCGCTGCTTGGCGATGAGGTCGTCGAGCTGGGTCTTGATGCCCGGGCCATCGGCGGCGCGCAGGAAGCGGCCCAGCGCCTGCTGCGACAGCAACAGGCGCAGGAAGACCCATAGCAGGCGATCGAGCGCTGGCGCCCGCAGCTCGGCGGCGGCGCCGCTCTCGTCGCGGGTGTCGCCGCGAACCGCGTTGGCGATGCGTTGCATCTCGACGCAGCGGGCCCGCACCCGCAGGAAGCGGTTGCGGCGCTCCGACTCGAGGCTGCCGAGGATGTCGGCCAGCTTCTTCTGCTTGTCCTGGGCCGGCGGCGCGCTGCCGGTGGTGAGGCCGCGCTCCGCGGCGCGCGACTTGGCGTCGATGGCGGCCTGGAAGCGGGGCAGGGTGGTGAGCCCACCCAGGTAGGCCATCTCGGCGGCCAGGACCAGCGGCAGCACGATGTCGGGGCTGGGCGACAGGAACGCGGCCGCCGCCGCGCCGCCGAACAGCAACAGGTTCCAGCGATACGTGAAGGCCTCCTTCACGTACCGGAACCAGCCGGCCTTCTTCTTGGGCGCCATCGGCGGTCAGTCCCCGCCCCGCTGCGACGACTCGAGCTTCTCGATCACGTCCTTGATGCCGTACACGGTCTCGAGGAACGCCGGGTCGCGCTGCATCGCGTTGGAGGGCCGGTCGGGAGGGGGGATCTTGATCTCCTTGAGGATGGTCCCCGGCGATGACGAGAAGATGAGGACGTGATCGCCGAGGTAGACCGCCTCCTCGACCGAGTGGGTGATGAAGAACACGGTCGGCGATTGCTCGCGCCACAGCCCGATGAGGAGGTCCTGCATGCGGGCGCGGGTCGGCGGATCGAGGGCGCCGAACGGTTCGTCCATGAGGATGATGCGCGGCTCGAGGACGAGCGTGCGCGCGATCGCCACCCGCTGCCGCATGCCGCCCGACAGCTCGCTGGGGTACTTGTCGGCGTCCTTCTTGATCGACAGGCCGACCTTGCTGATCCACAGCCGCGCCCGGTCGAGGCGTTCGGCCCGGGCGACGCCGCGACATTCGAGCCCGAAGGCGACGTTGTCGAGCACGCTGCGGTTGTCGAACGAAGTGTAGTCCTGGAACACCATGCCGCGGTCGGAGCCGGGGCCCTTGATGACCTTGCCGTCGACGAGCACGGTCCCCGAGGTCTGCGGAAACTGCGGCGACAGCCCGGCGATCATGCGGATCACCGTCGACTTGCCGCACCCCGACGGGCCCAGGATCGGCACCATCTCGCCGCGGCCGGGATGATCGTCGATGCGGAACGAGACGTCCTTGATGGCGGTGAACGAGCCGTAGCTCTTGGTCACCTTGTCGAAGACGACCACCGGCGTGGGCGCCGCCGGCGCCAGCGGCTTCATGATCGGCGCGCCGCCGGTCACCGCGGCGGGCGTGCGCTCCGCGGTCGCCTTGGCCGGCGTCACCGGCATCGGCGCCGGCGCCGTCGCGGATCCCAGCGCCGGGGTCGGCGGCGCCTCGGGCCGTTCCTCGGCGCCGGCCGCCAGCTCGCGCTCGAGCTCGCGCAAGGCCGCTTCGGCCGCGACCGGATCCACCGGCTCGGCGCTTCGACTCGCCGCTTCCGCGACTCGCTCGGGCTGAGCGGCGCCGGCCGGCGGCGTGGCCCCGGGCGGCGGCGTGGCGCCCGGCTTGCTGGCGTCGTCGGCGCTCACAGGTCCTTCCGGTAATAGAAGAAGTAGCGCTGCATGAAGCGCAGCGTCCAGTCGACCAGGTAGGCGAGGATGCCGATGATGATCAGGAGCAGGTAGTTCTGCTCGATCAGGCCCATGCGCTCGCCGTTGTTGATCAGGTAGCCGAGGCCAGCCTTGGGGTTCATGACCTCGGCCAGCATGATGTAGCCGAGCGCGAGCCCGAACAGGAAGCGCAGGCCGGTGATGATGTCGGGGAGCGCGAGCGGGAAGAGCACCTTGGAGATGATCTGCCAGCGCGACGCGCCCAGGGTCTGCGCGGTCTCGACGTAGCGTTCGGGCACCAGCGAGATGGCCTTGACGGTTTCGGAGAAGATGAAGGGCATCGAGGCGATGAAGATGAACATCTCCTTCTGCTTCTCGCCGATGCCGAACCACAAGATCGTGATCGGGATCAGCCCCGCCAGCGGCAGCGAGCGCCCGAACAGCACCAGCGGGTTGAAGAAGGCGGAGGCGGCCCGGAACGAGGCGGCGAAGACGCCGAGGCCGACGCCGACCAGCGTGGCCAGGCCGAAGCCCTTGAGCACCCGGATCATGGTGGCGATGATGCCGTCGACCAGGCCGCGGTCGTCGAGCGCCTCGAAGCTGCCGAAGACGTCACCGGGACTCGGCAACTTCGACGGCGAGATCGGGCGCGACGTCGGATCGTCACCGGCGGTGAACAGGTACCAGATGCCGAGGATGAGCAGGACGCAGGCCAGGCCGAGCAACTTGCCGACCACCGCCGGCGGCTCGGCCCGCAAGGTCGTCAGCCAGCGTGGCGAGCGCGGGATGTCGGCGGCGGCTCCTCCGCCGGCGATCGGTGGTCCGCCCCGGCCGCCGCGGGCGCCGACCAACACGCCGTCGACGGCGCTACGTCCCTTGTCGACCACTCACTGCGCCTCGGCCGGTACGACCTTGACCTCGACCCGCCGGTTCTTGGCGTGGTTGTTGGGGTCGGCGGGGTCGGCCGGGCGATCCCAGCCCAGGCCGTTGACCGTGAACTGATTGGCGGGCAGCTGGAACTTGTTGATGAGCGCCTGCTTCACCGCGTTGGCGCGATCGAACGACAGCGACTTCACCAGCGCCGGATCGGCCTGGCTGCGCATCGAGCCATCGGTGTGGCCTTCGATCAGGATGCGGGCGGCGCCGTACTGCTTCGACACCTTGGCCACCTCCTCGATCACGAAGTCGACGTTGGGGTCGTACAGCACCGGCTGGGCCTGGCCTTGCTTCTCGACCTTCTTGTACAGCTCGCTCGAGTTGGGGAAGAACGAGACCACGATGGTCTTGGTCAGGATCGTCGACTCGACGTTGATGCCCGACGCCGCCACCGGCGCGAACTGGACCTCGTACTCGTTCTTCTGCTTGGCGTACTTCTCGTCGGCGCCCAGCTTCTTGATGACCGAGAAGTCCATGATCTGGTCGAAGTCGACCTTGTCGGTCACCACCCCGATCGCCTTGTAGAGCAGGAACGCGGTGTTGTACGTGCGCTCGAAGTTGGTCGGGTTGTTGGCGTTGAGGAAGAAGTCGCGGTTCTCGGCGTAGTTGGTCCAGTGGGCGTCGGCGAGCATGCCGAGCGTCTCGTCGGGCGGCAGCCCGTAGCCATCGGCCATCCACTTGGCGACCTGCTGCTTGCTGGGGTCGTCCTTGAGCGCCGCGGTGGCGTCGAGGATGCCGCGCACCAGGCCCTCGATGATGTCGGGGTTGTCGCGGGCGAAGTCGGCGCGCGCGAACCACACGTCGGCGATCAGGTGGTTGGCCTCGAGGGTGGTGACCAGCAGGCGGTTGCCAGGCAGCTTCTCGGCGATGCGGTAGATGTCGGGCGCCCACGACACGCATCCCGAGATGTCCTTCTGGGTCGCGTAGGCGCGCGCGGCCTGGAACGCGTCCTGGGTGAAGACCATCTCCACCTCGTCGGGCTGGACGCCGCCGTTGAGCAGCGCGTTGAGCAGGAAGTAGTGCGAGGGCGAGTTCTGCGCCAGCACCACCTTCTTGCCACGCAGATCGGCGACGCTCTTGATGGTGTCGCGGACGACGATGCCGTCGCCGCCGTTGGACCAGTCGACCTGGTGGAAGACGCGCGGCATGGTGCGCGGATCGCGCTTGAGACCCTCGACCATGAGCGGCAGCATGTCGACGGTGGCCCAGCCGATCTGGACCTCGCCGGCCGCGAACGTGTCGCGCATGCGGATCGGGTTGTCGAGCAGCACCAGCTCGACCTTGAAGGCGTTGCCCTTGGCGTCCTTCCACTCCTTCTTGGCCTTCATGCCCTCGTTGGCGAAGATGATCGGCGCCCACCCGGCCCACACGTTGATCGCGAACTTGACGACCCGATCCTTGCCGATCGCCTTGTAGTCGGCGGCGCCCTGGACCGGCGGCAGCTTGGATCCGGCCTCGAACGAGTACTCCTGGACCGTGGTGACGCCGGTCAGGTCCGGATTCTCCAGCGGGATCGGCTTGCCGGACTGGTCCTTGATGTCCTTGATGTCGATCTGCTGCCCGGTCTTGCCGCCGTCCTTCTTCTTGGTGCAGCGGAGGACGGCGAAGCCGATCAGCGCGGCGATGACCACGAGGACGGCGATGAAGAATGCGGGCTTGGGCTTACCGGCGGCTTGGCTCATATCGGTTCTCTCTCCTCGAAACCTGGCTCTGCGAATCCCGACTCCCCGAACTCCCCGACCCCTGGGTCAGGCCTTCTCGAGCTCGGCGACCGACTCGGTGACCGACGGCCCCAGATCCTTCTGGGCGTCGATCACCGGCGTGACCTCGGGCGCTCGCATGCCGAGCTCGACCTCGAGGTCCTTGAGCGCGTCCTCGCCCATCGCCTTCTCCATGCGCTCCTCGGCCTGGATGTCGCTGATGCCCTGCGACGACAGATCGGCGGCGACCCGCGCCTTGCCGCGGTTGCCGTCGATCTTGCGCTGGATGACGTCCTCGAGCTGACCGAAGTCGGTGGTGACGTTGAGATCGAAGCTCGCCGACAGCTTGGCGACCTCGGCCTCGGCCTCGCTCATCTTGAGCTCGGCGTCGTACTGCTGGATCTTGGATTTGACCTCGCCCAGCTTCTTGTTGGCGTGCTGGATCTTCTTGAGGTTGTTCTGATACGCGGTCTCGTGCATCTCGAGCTGGGCCTTGTTCTGGACCAGCTGCTCCTTGGCCTTCTGCATCTCGAGCGCGAACTTGGCCGCGCTCTCGCGTTCGCCGGCCTTGAGGTACGCCTTGGCCTGGGACTGGAGCTTGGTGACGTGGGTCTCCCCGGCCTTGACCTGGCGACCGACGGTCTCGACCAAGCCGCGGTACTGCTCGAGGCCGAGCCGGCCTTCCTTGAGCTGTTCGACCGCCGAGTCGTACTCGTACTGCATCTGGGCGATCGGGTCCGCCTCCCAGAAGTAGTTGGCGAGCTTGTTGAGCTGCGCGCGCACGGCGCTGAACATTTTTCCGAAGATCATCCGAGCCTCCCGAGGTGGCGCGCGCCGACGGGCGCCAAGCCTTGACGGACATTACGGCCTCGGCCGGGGCCGCTCAAGCCAGCGCGCCGGCAAACCGCGGGTCCCGGCCCCGGCGCACGGGTCAGTGGGCGACGACGGTCCCGTACGCGCCACCGCCGACCCGATAGTACTCCGGGTGGTTGATGAAGCTCCAGGCGCCGAACAGGTTGATGGCGATGCCGAGCGCGAGCAGCGTCCGCGTCCCCCAGCCGAGGCGGCGACCGCCGACCGCGAGCAAGAGGATCAAGAACGGCGTGTAGTCGAGGCTGAAGCGGTAGCCGAACTGGACCCAGCCCGAGTTCTGGTAGAAGAAGGTCGGGATCGCGACCAGCGCCACGGTGATCCACAGGGCGCGGTGGATGGGCGGACGGACGCGCGGCCACAGCAGCAGGAAGAACGCCGGCGTCGTCACCCACAGGGCCAGGCCGTGGCCGGAGATCTGGACCAGCGGGCCCTTTTCCGGGACCTCGGGCAGCAGCGTGAACGCGACCGCCAGGTTGCGCGCCAGGTAGTGGAAGCTGAACAGGCCGTGGGCCTCGATCTGGGCCTGCTGCCGGACGTACAGGTACGAGTGCCCGAACTCGGTCGGCTCGCCGAACCGGACCAGGTTGTAGGCGGCGGCGCCGATCGCGATCACGACCACCGGCGCCGCGAACCACAGCAGCGGGCGGGCGACCTGACGCAGGTAGATGTTGCGCTCGATCCGGCCCAGGCGCAGCGTGCGGACGCCACCCGCCATGCGGGTCGCCTCGAGCACGAACAGCGGGAACATGAAGGCCATCGGCGTGCGGGTGATGGCGGCGAGGCCGAGGCACAGCCCGGCGACCAGCGGGCGGCGGGCCTCGATCGACGCCCACGCGTAGCCGAGCGCGAGCAACACGCCGACCACGTGGGCCGTGAACCAGACCCGGCCCTGCACGGCGCTGAAGTAGAGGACGGTGCCGAACCCGAGCGCCAGCGTGAGCCAGAGGTCGTCGCCGATGGTGCGCTCCGACTGGCCGGCGGCGGCCAGGCGACGCAGGGTCGCGAAGGCGAGCGGCAGGATCAGTGCCGCGCACAGCACCGTCGGCAGCACGTCGTTGCCGCGCCGGCCGCCGGCGATCGCGGCCGGCAACATGATCACGGCCGGCAGGGGCGGGAACGAGACGTAGTACGTCGAGCCCTGGGTGCTCACGATGTCGGTGGCCGGCACGGTGTCGCCGCCGACCATGCGGAACACGGGACGGGTCTGCAGGCGACGGCCGCGCACGGTGCGGCCGTCGCGCAGCACCACGGTCTCGACCTTGGCCCAGTCGTCGCCCTTGGCGGGTGGTGGCGTGATGGCCAGCTCGCCGTGCAGCCAGGCGTCGGCCTGGTAGACGAAGTGGGGGTCGGACGATTGCCGCCACAGCCGACCGCCGACGATGCCGCAGTAGCCGACGAAGCCGACGACGAACAGCGCCAGGTGGATGCGGTAGGCGTGGAGCCAGCGCACGGGCACGCGAACATACACCGCCGCGCCCGCCGAGGTAGGATGCCAGCGCGTTGAAGAAGCTGGTCACGGGCCTCGCGCCGGTCGTGGTGCTCGCGGCGATCGCGGCGTGGAGCACGTGTCGTGTCGTCGGTGCCGGCGACGGCGTGCCCGGCGACCGGGCGTGGGCGCGCGCGGCGGCCGCGGTGCGTGCCGAGCACCATGCCGGCGAGCTGATCGTGTTCGCGCCGCGCTGGGTCGATCCGGTCGGTCGGCTGCACCTCGGCGACCTCATTCCCATCGAGATGGCGGCCCGCATGGACGGCGATCGCTACCCGGTCATCTGGGAGCTGAGCATCCGCGGGGCGCGCGCACCCGAGACCCACGGCCTTCGTCCGGCCTGGCAGCGCAACGTCGGCGGCGTGGTGGTGCGGCGGTTCGAGCGACCGGCGGCCCAGATCGTCACCGATCTGGTGGCGGCGGCGATGGCCGCGCCGTCGAGCTTGCAGGTCAGCGGCCTGGTCGCACGGGGCCCCGAGGTGGTGCTGGCCGAGGTTGGCTTCGAACCGCACCGCTGCGTACAAGTGGTGCCGTCGCCGGGCCAGGAGGTCTCGGTGACGTTCCCGGCGGTGGCGCTGGGCAGCGCGCTGGTCGGCGCGGTCGGGCTCGCCGACGTGTTCATGCGCCGCGACGTGCGGACGCCGATCGACCTGATCGTCCAGGTCGGCGGCCGCGAGGTGGCCCGGGCCCGCGCCGGTGTCGACGACGGCTGGGTGCGCTGGCGCGGGACGACCACGCCGGGGACCGCCGACGTGACGTTCGTGGTCCGCGCCATCGACGGCGCCAAGGCGCGCGACCGCCTGGCCTGTTTCGCGGCCGAGGCGCGGCGATGAGCACGACGCGCCGCCGCGCTGCTGGCCTTGACATGCTGTTCACATGTGAACATGCTTGGAGCATGGCGAGGATGATCCAGGTCAGGAACGTACCGGACCAGCTGCACCGACGGCTCAAGGCCCGGGCGGCTGAAGAAGGGGTGACGCTGTCGGACCTCGTGCTAGCCGAGCTCCGGATGCTCGCCGACCGACCGAGCTGGCGCGCCTTCCTCGCCCAGCGAGCGACGCCGATTCGCGCCGACCTCGTTCCGTCACCCGCCGAGCTCATCCGCGCTGAGCGCGACCGCCGATGATCGTGCTGGACGCCTCCGCCGTGGTGGAGTTGCTCCTGGGCACCCCGCGCGCCGCTCACCTTGCGGCTCGGCTCGCGACGCCGCTCGAGACGGTCCACGCACCGCACCTCATCGATCTGGAGGTCGCGTCGGCCCTGCGAGCGCTGGAGGCGCGCGGCGTGGTGACGGCCGTGGATGCGGCGCGCGCGATCGGCGAGTGGCTCGCGCTCGACCTGGTCCGCTATCCACACGACGCCCTGCTGCCGCGCATCTGGCAGCTGCGGGGCAACCTCACCGCCTACGACGCCGCCTACGTCGCCCTCGCCGAGCACCTCGGCGCTCCGCTGGCGACGTGCGACGCGCGACTTGCGTCGGCGCCCGGCAACCGGGCTGCGATCGAGCTGTTTGCGTGACCGAGCCGCGCGATCCGCCGCTGCCGGTCGTGCGGTGGTGGTTGCGGCCGGCGCTGGCGTTCGGACTGTGGCTGGTCGCGTTCACGCTGGTGATCGTCGCCCAGCGCGAGGTCGGCATCGCGCGCGACGAGACCGTGTACATGGGGCAGGGGACCAGGTACGCGCGCTGGTGGCTCGACCTCGCCGGTGGCACCGACGGCATGGCGACCGAGAAGTCCATCACCGCCCACTTCGGCGGCCGCGGGCTGACCGACAACAACCGCGAGCATCCGCCGCTGATGAAGACGCTGTTCGGCCTGTCGGAGATCGTGCTGCACGACAAGCTCGGCGTGGCGTCGGAGGTGACGGCCTACCGGGCACCGACGGCGGCGATGTTCGCGTTGCTGGTGGTGGTGGTGTTCTTGTGGGCCGGTGAGGTGTGGGGTACGGCGGCGGGCGTCATCGCGGCCTTGCTCACGTTGTGCTTGCCGCGCGCGTTCTTCCACGGCGGGCTGGCCTGCTTCGACGCCCCGATCGCGACCCTGTGGACGGCGACCGTGTGGGCGTACTGGCGCGGGTTGCGATCGCGCGGCTGGGCCATCGCCGCCGGCGTGCTGTGGGGCTGCGCGCTGGCGACCAAGCACAACGCGCTGCTGGTGCCGTTCGCCGTGGCGCCGCACTTCGTCTGGGTCGTGACCCGGCGCCACCTGGCGACCACGCCGGGCACCGGCGTCGCCCGGGTCGCGCGCGCGCTCGGCCGCGGATTCCGCGACGGCTGGCTGCTGGTCGTCGCGATGGGGGTGCTCGGGCCGCTGGTGCTGGTCGCGCTGTGGCCGTGGCTGTGGTTCGACACCGCCGCGCACCTGCGCGACTGGCTGCGCTTCCACCTGGATCACGTCCACTACAACTTCGAGTACCTGGGCGAGAACCTGAACGCGCCGCCATTTCCATGGCACGTCGCGCTGGTGACGACCGTGCTGACGGTGCCGGCGGCGACGCTGGCCGCCGCCGTGGCTGGCACCGGCGCGTGGCTGCGGCGCGCCGCCGCCGGTCTGGTGCCGCAACAGGACAGCGCGCCCGGGTTGTTGCTGGTGCTGTCGGCGGCGGTGGCGATGGGGCCGTTCTTCCTCGGTTCGACGCCGATCTTCGGTGCCGAAAAACACTGGGCCGCCGCGATCCCGCCGCTGTGCGTGGCCGCCGCGGTCGGGGTGGTGTGGGCCGCGCGCGGCGCGGCGGCGGCGGTGGCTGGCCGCTGGTCGCTGCTGCCCGAGCGCTGGGCGAGGCGGATCGAACCGGCGGCGGTGGTGCTGTGCGGGCTGCTGGTCGTGGGCGCGGCGGCGATCGAGACCGCCCACGCCCAACCGCGCGCGCTCACCCACTACAACGCCATCGCCGGTGGCGCCCCGGGCGGCGCCGACCTCGGCATGAATCGCCAGTTCTGGGGCGAGTCGGCGCGCGGCGTGCTGTCGTTGCTGCGCACCCGCGCGCCACGCCCGGGCGCGCCGCCGCGGCTGGTGTACAGCCACGATGCGTCGCCGGCCTGGGGGATCTACATCCGCGATCGGCTGCTGCCGGGCACGCTGCCCGATGCCGGGCGCGAGGAGCTGGGCGTGGCGCGCTCGCAGCTGGCGCTGGTCGTGCACGAGCTGCACTTCAACCGCCACGACTACATGATCTGGACCGCGTACGGCACGGTGCAGCCGGTGTTCGTGCTGCGCGTCGACGGCGTGCCGGTGGTCAGCGGCTACGAACGTCCGGGATCCGAACAGTAAGGCCGAGCCGCGGCCAAGGTCTGGCTAGCGCTCGCAGGCTTCGCCGGCGACCTCGATCGCGCGATCGTAGTGGATGGCGACCGGCGCGCTCAGGTTCCAGCGGTTGAGCAGGACCGCGCCGTAGACGTCGACCGGTGCGCTGGTCGCCAGGTCGGCGTCGGGCGCGTAGAGGTTGCCGGCCAGGGTCGAGCCTCCGGACAGCGCGACCGAGCCGGCGCTGGCGAGGTAGACCCGCAGGGCGCGCGGCCGCGCCGGGTCGCCGAGCCGCGCGCTGCCGGGCAAGTTGAGGAAGCCGGTGATGAAGAGATCGAGCTCGGCGCCGGCCGCGATCTCGACGCTCAGGTTGCCGTCGAGCGTGAGGTCGCCGGCGATGAACAGCGTGGTGCGGCCGGTGGCGCGGATCGTCACCGTCCCGCCCCCCGAGGCCTGGATGCGCGACAGGTAGAAGCGGCCGCACGGTAGCTCGAGCGTGAAATCGCCCTCGATGCCGTCGAGGTCGTCGGGGGTGATGCCGAGGTCGGCGTCGTGGTTGGCGACCGCGTGGTCGGCGACGATGGCGGCGACGTCGAGCACGTCGGTGGGTTCGCAGCGACACGGCGGCGGCACGCTGACCGCGGCGGTGGCCCGGCCACCGGCGGTGACGTTGCCGGTCACCGCGGCGCCGGCGCTGGTGGTGAGCGTGCCGGTGACCGCGAGCGTCGCGACCGCGACGTCGCCGCCGACCCGGGCCGCGCCGCCGACGGTGATCGCCGACGACGGCCGGCCGAGGCCGCCGCCGATCGCCAGGTTGCCGGCGACGTCGAGGCGCGTGCCGGCCTGCAGGCCGCGGCTGCCGGCGATGGTCACGTCGCCGCCGACGGTGAGGCCGCCGCTGTAGTCGAGCCCGAGGTTGGCGCCGAGGTGGCCGCCGGTACCACCGGGGGTCCACGGCCCGAGGCGCGAGTCGAAGGCGTCGGTGGTCAGCGCGGCACCGAGGCCGAGATCGCCGCACGCGCACACCGCGTGGCGGAACACCGCCTCGGCCAGCTCGCCGGTGCAGGCATCGTCGACGAGCACCGGTGGCCCCGAGCCCTGGCAGTAGGTGTCGACGTCGGTGCCGGCGCCCGCGGTCGCGACCGTGTCGCGGGTGACGCAGGCGGTGGCGGTGGCGAGCAGGCCGGCGAGGAGCGGTGCGAACCGCTGGTTCGACGCGCCGCCTGGCGGCTCGCTCGGCGGGGGTGCGGCGTCCCGGTCCCGAAGCGGCCGAGTCGAAGGACGCGAGGTCACGGCTTCAGCTCGGCGAGGCGCTGGCGCGCCGCCGGTGCCATCGCCGAGGTCGGGTGGGTCTGGAGGTAGACGCGAAGCGCGAACGCCTCGCCCCGGGCGTCGCCGACGGCACGAAAGGCCTCGGCGATGCCCCAGCGCGCCTCTTCGCCGAGCGCGCCGGCCGGCTGCGCCTCGAGTGCCCGCCGATAACCCGTGAGCGCACCAGCGGCGTCACCGAGGTGTTCGAGCCGGATGGTCGCCGACGCCACCTCGGCGACGACCGCGGCGTTGGTGCCCGGATAGGCGCGGATCACGCGACGGTACAGGACGTCGGCGTCGCGCCACGCCCGCTCCTTGCGGCGCTGGTTGGCGAGCGCGAGCACGTCCTCGGCCGGCGCGTCGGGCGGCAGGGCGCGCTCCGGGGCGGCGTCGCGCGGTGGCGGGCGGCGGACGCGAGCCGGCTTCGAGGTCGCGGGCGCCGGTGTCTCCACGGCCGGTGGCGGCGGTGGTCTGGGCGCGATGGTAGGTGCCGGCGCGGGCGCAGGTGGAGCCGGGGGAGGCTCGTGGTGCGCCCGCACCGGCGTGAAGTATCGGGTCGTGACCACGGCGGCGGCGGCGCCGACCACGGCGGCCGCGATCAACGCGGCGGCCAGCACCGGCGCGAGGCGGCGCGGCGTCGACTCGCGGACGGCCGGCCGCGAACCGGCCGCGGCGCTCGCCGGGGCCTCGGTCATCGCGGCGTCGACGATCGACGCCACCAGCGCCGCCGACCTGGCCTGCGACAGGCGCCGCGCTGGACCGGCCAGATCGTCGAGCACCGGCAGCAGCCCGGCGGCGAGCTCGTCGTCGCCAGACGCGATCCGGACCCGGGTCGCGTCGTCGGTGCCCGGGCGGCGGCGGCTCATCGCGCACCTCCGGCACCCTCGCCATGGAGCGCGCGCAGCTTGGCGATGCCGATGCGCAGCCGGCTCCGGACGGTCTCGAACGGGATCGCGAGCTCCTCGGCGATCGCCGGCACCGACATGCCGAGCACGTGGTGCAGCACCAGCACGTGACGCTGGTCGTCGGGGAGCTGGTCGAGCATGCGCACCGCCGCGCGGCGCTGGGCGTAGTCGTCGGGAGGTCCGTCGGGATGCGGCACGCTGGCGAGGTCGGCGCTGCCGTCGAGCTGCGCGCGTGCCCGGCGCGCCTTGCGCAACCCGGCGAACGTCGACCGCACCGCGACTCGATCCGCCCACGACGTGAACGCGCCCTCGCCGCGGTGCGACGGCAAGCCGCGCACGATCGCCACCATCGCCTCCTGCGCCAGGTCATCGGCGTCGCCATCGCCACGCACCAGATAGCGCACCAGGTTGCGGATCCGCGGCAGCAGCTCGGTGACCAGCGATTCGATCGCCTTGCGATCACCGGCGACGGCGGCCGCGACCCGGGTGTCGACGGCGCTCATCCGGAGCTCCTGGGTGACGGCAAGACGCATCCGTTCTGGATGGAGGTCCAGGGCGAGGGTTTCGGGTCACGGCGATCGGGCGACATGAGCGATGGGGCGGCGGGTCGAGCGGATAATAGTTTCAGGCGGTTGTCAGGTGTCGGGTCAGAACGGGTCGACGACCACACCGAGACCGACATGCGGCTCGACCGGCCACAGCCGTCCGATGGTGGCGAAGCCCTGCGCGGTCGCGACGCCGAACTCCGGCGCCTGCGCGACCAGATCGGCGCCCAGCGACAGCTCGAGCCAGGCGCCGCGCGCCAGCCGCCGCGCGACGCGGATGGCCGGCGTGGCGGTCGGCGTCCAGGTCGTGCGATCGGCGGTCGGCTCGATCGTCGTGCCGGTCATGGTCGTGGTGCGAGCGAAGCGCGTCATCGCCAGCGCCGCCTCGGCGCCGATGCGCCAGCGCGCGCCGCGCCGCAGCTGGGCTCCGCCGGCCACATCGACGCCGAGCACGACCGCGAGCGTCTGCCGCTCGACGTCGATGGTCGCCATCGGCGAGCTGAGCGCGACGGCCGGGCGGTGGGTGAGCGCGATCGCGAAGCGCCACGGGCCGCCGGCGACGCCCAGGCGTGCGCTGACGCCGTGGTGCCCGGAGCCGGATGCGCCGTCGAGGACGCTGGTCCAGCCGACGGTCGCGGAGGGACGCAGGGGACGTACCGAGGCCAGGCCGGTTTCGGCTGCGGTTTCGGTTTCGGTCGCGGGCTCGGGCTCGGGCTCGGGCTCGGGCTCGGGTTCGACGGCGATGCCGATCTCGCCGCCGGCCGCGAGTCCGCGCAGCGCGGTGCGGACGATCACGGCGGCTGCTTCGATCGTCGCCGAAGCGGACATCGCGCCGCCGCCGGCTTGTACGCGCCGCACCAGCACGCGATCGGCGCCGGCGTTGGTGACATGGACGATCACGTCGCCGCCGTCCTGCGCGAACCAGACCACGATGTCGGCGGCGTGGGCGCGCGCCAGCCGCCGCGCCGTCACCAGCTGCACCGGCAGCGGCGCCGCCGGCATCGAGGTCGACTCGTGTTCGAGTGTGGCCGCGAGATCTGCGACCTGACCTTCGACGCGTGCGACCAGCGTCGCGTCACGCTCGCCGGCGACCAGCAACACGCGCAGCTGCTGATCGGCGGCGACCGGTGTGCTCGCGAGCCACGCGTACGCGGCCGCCAGCATCGTCGATCGTCGCGCCCACGAGCTCACGCCTCCACTCTACCGCGTCGCGATCGCTCCTCGCGTGGGTGGGGTTTCCCCACCCACACGGCGACTCGATCCCCGTCGAAGATCGAGCGAATCGGTGTGACCCGATCGGGCGCCGACGGCCTCTGTTGCGGGTGGAGCTCCCATGTCGTCCAACCAGCCCTCCGAGCGCGCCCCGACTCCTGATCCGCAGTGCTCCTGCGACCCACACGAGCCCGGCGAGATGCCGTTGCCACCGGCGTGGCAACGCCCGCCCGAGCCAACGACGGTGCGCTATCGCCGGTTGCCAGAGGTCGCGCCGGACGACGACGAGGAGCCGACCGAGCCGGGCCTGCCTCCGATGGCCGCCAGCGCGACGCCGCGCCACACCGTGAGCCGGCGCGGGTTCACCGCCGGGCTCGGCGCCGCCCTGCTGGCGGCCCCGTTCCTGGGCCTCTTGACCCGCAGCCGCCGCGCGCGGGCGGCCACCGGCGTGGCCGCGAAACGGCTGGTGGTCTTCTTCTCGCCCAATGGCACGGTGCCGGCGCGCTGGCGACCGAGCGGGAGCGAGACCGCGTGGGCGTTCCCGGCCGGCAGCATCCTCGAGCCACTCGCGCCCCACCGCGATCGCCTGGTGGTGGTCGACGGCCTGCAATTCGTCGGTGCCACCAACCACGAGGGCGGCATGGCGGCGATGCTGACCGGCTCGGGGTCGGCGGGCGGCGAGTCGCGCGGCATGTCGATCGATCAGTTCGTCGCCGCGGCGATCGGCGGCGCCACCCGGCTGCGTTCGCTCGAGCTCGGCGTGCAGACCTCGGCCTGGGGCGGCAGCGTGCAGACCCGCATGAGCTACACCGGCGCCGGCCAGTACGCGCCTCCCGACGACAGTCCGCGCGGCGTCTACGCGCGGCTGTACGGCGACGTCGCGCCCGGTGGCGCCGACGTGACGCTGGCCCGCCGCCAGCGCGTGCTCGACGCGGTCAAGGGCGACCTCGGCGATCTGCGCGGCCGCCTCGGCGGAGAAGAGCAGCACAAGCTCGACCAGCACCTGACGTCGTTGCGCGAGCTCGAGCGCGCGCTCGGCGGTGGCAGCTGCGACGGCGGCACGCCGGTCGCCGATCTCGCGATCCACGCCAACGACAACTTCCCGGCCATCGGCCGCACCCAGATGGATCTGCTGGTCGCGGCGCTGGCCTGCGGGGCCACCAACGTCGCCTCGATCCAGTGGGGGCACACGGTGGCGCCCCAGGTGTTCACGTGGCTGGGGCTGGGCGATGGCCACCACGCGCTGTCGCACATGGACGATGGCAACGCCGCCGGCGTCGCCGCGTTCGTCACCGCGGAGCGGTGGTTCGCGACCCAGTTCGCGTACCTGCTCGACAAGCTCGCCGTCGCGCCCGATCCCGCCGGCGGCGGCTCGCTGCTCGATACCACGCTGGTGGTGTGGGCGAAGGAGATGGGCGACTCGCGCGCTCACGTGTGCACCGACGTCCCGTTCGTGCTCGCCGGTGGCGGCGCCTTCACGCCCGGACGGTACCTGCGCACCGGCGGCGCCGCCCACGCCAGGCTCCTGGTCTCCATCTGCCACGCGATGGGACTGGCCACCACGACCTTCGGCAATCCGGCCGCCGGCTCCGGCCCCCTGGCGGGGCTGTGATGAAGGCGCACCTGATCCTGATCGGGGCGCTGGCTGTCCTCGGCGTGATCGCCTGCGATGGTGATCGCGCCTCGCCGTGCCCGCCCGACGAGACCTACTTCGAGACCCGGGTCTGGAAGCCGGTGCTCGAAAACCGCTGCATGATCTGCCACAACCCGGGCGGGCTGGCGCAACGCTCCGACTTCGTCCTCACCGCGCCCGGCGCGGACGCCGCCGCCGACATGGGCCAGAACCTCGAGCGCGCGCGCCGCATGGCGATGGCGACCGAGGACGGGCAACCGCTGCTGCTGCGCCGGCCTACCGGGACCAACCATCCCGGCGGCACGGTGATCGAGCCCGGCTCGGCCGAGCACCGTGCGCTGGTCGAGTTCGTGGCTCGGGTCCGCGGCGAGGCCGGCGCCTGCGACGGCGGCGAGCTGGCGTGCCAGGCCGGCGATCCCGGTCGGCGCGCGCTGCGCCGGCTGTCGCGCACCGAGTACGACAACACGCTGGCCGCGCTGTTTGGCGTCGAGGCGCGCTATGCCCCGGGCCTGGTCGCCGACGTGGTCGTCAACGGCTTCGACAACAACGGGCGCGTGCTCGAGGTGTCGCCGCTGCTCGCCGACCAGCTCCGCCAGGCCGCCGAGGACGTCGCCGCGACCGTCGCCGCGCGCCCCGCGCTGGCGTGCGCCGGCGATGGTGCGGCGTGTGCGCGGACCTGGCTCGAGGCCACGGGCGCGCGCATCTTCCGCCGCCCGCTGTCGGCCGCCGAGCTCGAGCGCTGGGTCGGTGTCTACCAGGTCGGGCGTGCCAACCCCGACCCCGGGGGCGTGCCGCACCGGGCCGGCATGGAGGTGGTGATCGCCGGGCTGCTGCAGTCGCCGGCGTTCCTCTACCGCACCGAGCTCGGCGAGCTGGGAGCCGACGGCCGCTACGCCCTCACCTCGCACGAGATCGCCAGCGAGCTGTCGTATTTGTTGTGGGCAGCGCCGCCCGATGACGAGCTGTGGCAGGCGGCGGCCGGCGACGAGCTGCGCGCCGCGGCGGCGATCGAAGCCCAAGCGCGACGCCTGCTGGCGTCGCCACGGGCGCGGGCGGCGATCGATCGTTTCACCGCGCAGTGGCTCGCCGTCGATCAGCTCGACATCGTCGCCCGCGATCCGGTGCTGTACGCGGCGCTGACCCCGGCGGTGCGGACGGCGATGGGCGAGGAGATCCGGCGCCAGGTCGCGGCCGCGGTGCAGGGCGGCGCCACGCTCGGCGCGCTGCTCGAAGGGCGCACCACGTGGGTCAACGCCGAGCTGGCGCGCTACTACGGCCTGCCGGCGCCCACCGCCGTCGACGCCGCCGGCTTCGGCGAGGTCGACGCGGCGGCGCGAACCGGGTTGCTGGCGAGCGGCGCGGTGCTGGCGACCCACGCCCGCGCCAGCTCGTCGTCGCCGATCCACCGCGGCAAGCTGGTCCGCGAGCGGCTGCTGTGTCAGCAGCTGCCGCCGCCGCCGCCGGGCGTCAACGCTCAACCGCCACCGCTCGATCCTTCGCTGACGACGCGCCAGCGATATGCCGCCCACTCGCAGGACGCGGCGTGCAGCGGCTGTCACCGCCTGATGGATCCGATCGGCTTCGGGTTCGAGAACTTCGACGGCATCGGTCGCTGGCGCGACCGCGAGGGCGGGCTGCCCATCGACGCCGCGGGCGAGGTGCTGGCCAGCGCGAGCAGCGACGGCGCCTTCGACGGCGTCGGCGGGCTGGCGACGCACCTGGCCGCCAGCGCCGAGGTCCACGCCTGCTTCTCGATCCAGTGGGTGCGCTACGCCTACGGGGTCGAGGAGGACGCCCAGCTCGGCTGTCTGGTCGCCGAGATCGAGCAGGCGTTCGAGGCCACCGAGTACGTCATCGAGGATCTGCTCGTCGCCTTGACGCAGACCAACCACTTCCGCTTCCGCACCGGACCGGTGGCGGACGGCGGCGGCGACGGCAGCGGCAGCGGTAGCGGCGACGGCAGCGGCACGGAGCCCTACAACGCCAGCGTCCCCATCGCCGGCACCGCCGAGGTCGGCTTCTGCGCCAACCTCTGAGTGTGCCTCCTTGCTCGGCGTGGACCACGATGTCGAGATGTTCCATCGCGAGCGGATCGTCGGGGAAGCGCCCGAAGCCCTCGAGCGCCAGCGCGGCGCGGTGGCAGTCGAGGCGCGCCAGCACTTGGTCCTGCGAGCCCACGACGGACGTGAGGTGACGGACGTTCTGATAGTAGGCCTTCGATCCCGTGAACACGAGCGTCGCGTCTGCACGCCGCAAGCGTCATCGGGATGGCGAGAAGGAGCAGCTTCGTGGTCGTCAGGCATTCCTTCGAGTGCATCGATCGTGCCCGCGCAAGGTCGGGCTGCAGACCCGCTACATGCAACCCATCCGGCCGGTGGCCTCGGCCATGCCGTCGAGCTTGGCATCCATCGCGCCCGTGTGCCTGACCGCCTCGGCGGCGGCTGCGTCCATGTTCGCTGCTTGACCCATCACGACCGCGTGCTGGTCCATTTCACCGAGCATGCTGTCGTGCATGCCCCGCAGATCCTGCATCCCCGCGCCGGAGCAGTGCGACATGCCATCCATCTCGCGGTCCATCATGTCCGTCATGCCGTCCATCGCGCCCTCGTGACGCGTCATCTCGCCGCGCACCTGGACCAGCGTGCTGGCCGTGTCGGTCGCGATGAGGTGGGTCTCGTTCTCCTGGCGGGCGTCGTCGATCATCGATCGCATTCGCTCGGGATCGGACATCATCGAGCCGTTACAGCCGACTGCACCGAGCGCTGCCACGAGGATCCAGGTCGCTGTCTTCATGTCTTGCTTCATGGTTGCACCTCGACGGGTAACCAATGCAAGGCCCGGGCCGCCGATGCGGTATCGTGTGTCGATGAGCGTGGATCCGTTGCGGGCCCTGATCGCGCGGTGGCGAGATGACGCCGGGGCGACGTATCGGTCGTGGTTCCTCTGGGAGGAGCGCCTGAAGAACTTCCGATCGATCCGGCGCGGGCCATGCACCGTGATCGACGAGATCGAGGCAGGCAAGTTCGGAACCGCCTATCGGGGCTCGTCGCTCGAGGTGGTGGTCGAGTCGATCGCCGAGCAGCGGCAGATCTTCCGTGGCGCCGACCACGCCTTTCTCTGGAAGCCCAAGCTGCGCATCCCGGACATCTACGAGAGCCCCGACAACCAGCGCGCCTTCGGACCCGCAAGCTCGCGACGATCGCGCGCGACCGGCCCTGCTGATCCGCACCAACTGCGCAGGCAACGTGACCTGGAGCATCGATGGCGGTGCGGTGACCCGCACCGCGCTCAAGCCCACCGGCGGTGTCCTGGCCGGGGCACGCCGCTTCCAGATCGCGCTCGGTCCGTTCCCCGCCGGACACGCGCTGCGCTTCACCTTCCGCTGCGACGACGAGGAGTGCAGCTGCGCGACTGGCGGCCTCCCCGACGAGCAGGTCGTGCGGTTCGAGTGACCGAGTCGATCACGCTGTAACCGCAGACGTCACACGAGCCCGCCGCGTCCTGGCGGGTTCGTGTGGTGCGTGGCTTGCACCAGAGCCTCTCATGATGCTTCGCACCATTCACCTTGTCATCATCGGCTCCGCAGTTCTTGCGGGCGCCTGCACCAAGGACGCTCCGAGTGCGCCGCCGGCGGCCGCCACACCGGTCGCGTCGGAGAACGGATTGACCCGCATCGAGGATCCGAGCCTCGTCTGCATGGTCAACGACACGTACATGGGCAAGGCCCAGATCCCGATCGAGGTCGACGGCAAGACCTACTTCGGGTGCTGTCCGATGTGCAAGGAGCGACTCGCCAAGGAGCCGGACACCCGCACCGCAGCCGATCCGGTGACCGGTGAGACCGTCAACAAGGCGACCGCCGTCCTGGCGCAGGCCGGTGACGGCACGGTGCTCTACTTCGCCAGCGAGCAGAACCTGCGCGGCTATCGAAAGCGGCACTGATCTCGGAGCGGCAGGTGCTTCATGGAGATCCGCATGCTCATCGCGGTTCTCGCCCGGCGGCGCGCGATCCGGCGCCACGCGCTTCGATCGCGCCGAGCTCGAGCGGCATCAAGCGCGCGCCTCACGGTCGGCAAGGCGCCGCTGGTCCGATTCAGTCCTTCGGCTTGAAGTCCTCCGACCGGACACCGTAGCGCTTGAGCAGGCGGTGCAGGCTCTCGCGTTCCATGCCGGCGCGGCGCGCCCCTTCGGTGACGTTACCATCGAGCTCGCGCATGAGCGCGATCAGGTACTCGCGCGAGGCGCGGTCGCGGGCGAGGTCGACCACCTCGCGGTAGGTGAGCCGGCTCTCGGTGCCGCGGGTGATGCGGGGCCGCAGGGTCGCCGCGACCTCGTCGGGGAGCGCCTCGAGCTCGATGCGGGGACCGTCGGTGACCGCAAGCGCGCGCTCGATCGCGTTCTCGAGCTCCCGGACGTTGCCGGGCCAGGCGTACTGGACCAGCGCGGTGAGCGCCTCGGCGGTGAACCCGCCGGGCGCGTCGGCGCGGCGAGCTCCGCGGCGCTCGAGCAAGAAGGCGGCGAGGACCGGGATGTCGTCGCGCCGCTCGCGGAGCGGAGGCAGGGCGATCGCGAGGACGTTGAGCCGGTAGTAGAGATCCTCGCGAAACTGGCCCGCGGCCACGCGAGCCTTCAGATCGACGTTGGTCGCGGCGATGACCCGGAGGTCGACGCTGCGCTCGTCGGTGGCGCCGACCCGGCGGACCTTGCGCTCCTGGAGCACCCGGTTGAGCTTGACCTGCATGGGCAAGGGCAGGTCGGCGATCTCGTCGAGGAAGATGGTGCCACCGGCCGCCTCCTCGAAGAGTCCGTGGTGATCGGAGGTGGCGCCGGTGAAGCTGCCCTTGGCGTGGCCGAACAGCTCGCTCTCGAGGAGCGTCTCGGGGATCGCGCCGCAGTTCACCGCGACGAAGGGGTGCGCGCCGCGGTCGCCGGAATTGTGGATCGCGCGCGCGACCACCTCCTTGCCGGTGCCGCTCTCGCCGGTGACCAGCACGGTGGCGTCGCTGCCGGCGGCGCGATGGACGAGCGCGAGCACCGGCGTCATCGCCGGGCTGCGCGCGACCAGGTTGTCGATCTGGTGGATGCCCTCGAGCGCCCGGCGCAGGTCGGCCGCCTGCTGGCGCAGCCGGCGGCGTTCGAGCGCACGCTCGACCACCAGGAGCGCTTCGTCGGGCTCGAACGGCTTGGGCAGGTAGTCGAACGCACCCTGGCGCATGGCGTCGACCGCCGCCGGCACGGTCGCATACGCGGTCATCAGCACGACCTCGACGTCGGGATCGCGGGCCCGCGCCTCGCGGAGCACCGCCATCCCGTCTGCCCCGGGCATGCGGATGTCGGTCACCACGACGTCGAAGTCGCTGGCGGCGAGCAGGGCGAGCGCGCGGGCGCCGTCGCCAGCCGTGGTGACGTCGAAGCGGTCCTCCGGAAGGATCCGGACGAGCAACTTCACGATGTTCTCCTTGTCGTCGCAGACCAGCACGCGTGCCTTGATCATCCGGCCGTCTCCTGGCGGGACCATAGCCCGCAGCATCCGGGCCTGAACGTTGCATTGCGTCCGGAAGATGCGCCCCGATTGCGAATGTTCCAGGCTGGTCCATGTGCCGCGACGCGTGGCGCTCACCGGCGGTCCAGGCGCCGGCAAGACCGCCGTCCTCGAGGTCGTTCGCAGATCGTTCTGCCAGCATGTCCACGTGCTGCCCGAGGCCGCGAGCATGCTGTTCACGGGTGGCTTCCCGCGTCACGACACCGGGGCGGGCCGCGCCGGCGCGCAGCGCGCGATCTACCGGGTCCAGGCGGAGCTCGAGCGGATCGCGTTCGAGGAAGGAACCGCCGCGATCGTGATGTGTGATCGCGGGACCGTCGACGGCCTCGCGTACTGGCCGCCGCCGTCCGAGGCGTTGTGGACCGAGGTCGGCACCTCGCACGAGCTCGAGCTCGCTCGCTACGCCGCCGTGATCCACCTGCGCACGCCGGCGGCGCTCCAGGGCTACGACCACTCGAACCCGGTGCGGCGCGAGAGCGCCGACGAGGCGGCAGCCCTCGACGATCGCATCCTCGCCGCCTGGAGCGCGCACCCGAACCGGACGATCATCGATCCCGCCGATGACTTCCTGCACAAGATCGAGCGCACGCTCGAGGCGATCCGGCGCGAGTTGCCGGCTTGCTGTCGCGGGCATGGCACCGGCCGCCTAGACCTCGACGGTTGCGCCTAGCTCGGCGACCTGCGTGCTCGCGAGCCTGGGCGGCACGCGGGCCGCGTCGTTCCTCCGCCAGCGTCTGACCGAGGCTTCCGAGTTGGTCACGCTGTGACCGTCGACATCACACGGCGCCGGCCAGGTCGACAGGATCGAGCATGGTGCGTGCCTTGCACTGCTCAGACAATCAGAAGTCGACGACCACGCTGAGCCGGCCCTCGAGCGAGCGGGCCATATCGTGGCGCAGCTTCGCGTCGTCGTGGCCGTTGCGATCGCCGATCGAGGCGGCGCGAACGTCGCCGGCGAGCGTCAGCCGGGGCGCGACCGGGAGGGCGAGCCCGGCACCGAGGGTGCCGAACACGCGCTCGGTGTCGAGGAGACCGGCACCGGCCAGGACGTAGGGATGGAAGCCGTCCGGGTCGCCGAGGTTCGCGTACAGCGTGGCGCCAACGCTCCGCTCGACGAGATCGCCGCCGGCGTAGACGCGACGGCCGAGCTCGATCTCGCCCTCGAGCACGCGCCCGCGCCACCGCAACGAGACGCCCGCCATCCCGGCGGTGACGCCGTCGTCGCGCTCGAACTGGCCGAGATGAGCGGCGAGCCCGAGGTGCGCACGGGGCCGGGGTGGCGGCGGCGCGACCGGCGCAGCGATCCCGGGAGACGCGCCAGCGTACGGCTGGTAGCCGTACGGCTGATAGTAGCCATCGTACGTGCCGTAGTAGCCGTAGTACGGCCAGTACCCGCGACCGTAGGAGTATGGCCCGTACGTGTAGCCGTGGTGCCCGTATGGTCGATGGCCGCCGAGACTGGTCGGGCGGTGGTCTCGAACCGGCGCGCGCGGGGCATATCCACGCGACGCTCGACCGGGCGAGACGCTGCCATGCGACGGGCGGTGTCCACCGCCGCCGTAGTGACTGCCGCCGTGATGACCGCCGCCGTGATGACCGCCGCCGTGCGGACCGGCTGCCGCGAGCGAAGGCCCGCCGACGAACGCCGCCAGCGCGATGGCGAGGAGCATTCGAACATGTGTGGCGCGACTCATGAGTCACCTCTACCTCGGATCGTTGCATGGGACGAGCCACCGCGCGGGCCGGTCGAGCTCGGCGCGCGTGACCGGTACGGTCACGCGCAGACATTGCGGCAGCGCCCATTCTGCACGCCCGCTGACCATCCGGCCAACGCGACGCTGACTGCTGTCAATCCGTGCCGTTGCACGAATTTCGCCCAGGAGTCCGAAGGTAGCCGGCCGAGGCGGGCACGCATCCGAAGATGCGTGCATTCGCGATCCTGGTGCTCGCCGCCTCCGTCGACTGTGGAGGACCGGGCGGTGGAGACACAGACGACAGTGGCATCCCAGCGATCGATGCCGCCGTCGGCACGCTCTCCGATCCGTTCTACGAGACCGGCGCCATCGTCGACGTACGCCTGACCATCGCCGCGGCGGACCTCGCCACGCTCGACGCCGATCCGTTTGCGCGCGTCTACGTGTCGGGTCGCTTCGAGGCGCTCGGTCAGGTCGTCGACAACGTCGGGATTCGCTACAAGGGCAACTCGTCGCTGGCCCGCGCCGGCACCAAGAAGTCGTTCAACGTCGACATGAACGAGTACGTGGCCGACCAGCGTTTCCTCGGCCGCAACGAGATCAACCTGAACAACACCGTCCTCGACCCTTCGATGGAACGGGAGGTCTCGGCCTACGAGCTGTTCCGCGAGCTCGGAGTGATCGCGCCGCGCGCCAACTACGCGCGGGTCTATGTCAACGACGAGTACTGGGGCCTCTACGTCAACGTCGAGGAGGTCGACAAGCGCTTCCTCGCGCGCACGTTCGCCGACAACGACGGCAACCTCTACAAGCAGTCCTCGACGGCGTCGCTCGAGTATCGCGGCGCGCTGCCAACGGCCTACGACGACGGCACCTACCGCAAGCAGACCAACGAGATCGCCAATGACTGGTCCGATCTCATCGCGCTCTGCGAGCTGCTCGCCAGCAACGACATGACGCGGATCGAGAGGGAGTTGCCGCCACGGCTCGACGTCGGCCGCTATCTCCGCTGGCTCGCGGCGAACACGTATCTCTCCCACATCGACGCGTACACCGGCTTCGCCAACAACTACTACCTCTACCGTGATCCGACGTCGGGCCGGTTCGTCTACATCCCGTGGGATCTGGACATCACGTTCGGCACCGCCGGGCACGGCGGTACCACGACCGAGTACCTCCTCGACTGGAACATCTACGATCCGCAGGTCCCCTCGCCGGTGGGGATGCGCCCGATGCTGACCAAGGTGCTCGCCGTACCCGCATTCCGGGCGCAGTACACGTCGGTCCTCGTCGAGCTTCTCGCTGACGGTGGCCTGGTCGCCGGCCTTCCGACCAAGTTGACCCAGCGCCGCGACCTGATCCAGAGCGCCGCGCTCGACGATCCGCGCAAGCCCTACACCGACGCCGAGTTCACCAGCACGCTCGACGGTGACGTGCTGGCCACCGGCGGAAGTCCGCCGCCCGTGATCGGGATCCGTCGCTTCGTCACGGAACGAACGCCGCGAGTCCGGGCGCAGCTACCCTGACTACGACGGTGGTCCCGGATCAGGCAGCTCGGCTGTCCCATAGAGCCGATCGAGGTTGGCTCGCATGGCCGTGCACTGCGCCGTGCTCAGGCGCGTGCCGTCGTTCATGAGGTTGCGGAACTCGGTCGAGTGTCCGCCGCTGTTGAGCAGCATGTGACCGAGCTCGTGGGCGAACGTGCGGCGGTCGACCTCGCCGGGGAGCGCGCCACACGCGCCATAGGTCGGCACCAGGATCACCGAGTTGCGATAGGGATAGTCGTCGACGTGGTGGTAGATGTTGGGCGGGTTGGAGAGACCCCCGGCCTCGCTGAGTTGCTGGTTCGAGTAGTAGACGATGTGGCTCACCGTGAAGGCCGAGATCGCATTCTTCGACGTGTGGAGCTTGCCGTAGGCGAACAGCTCGCGCGATTCGGCGGTGAGCCGCTCGTTCTGCTGGTAGTCGAACAGATCGGGGTCCGGTGTGCCGGGCGGCGGATGGCCGCCGAACGAGCCTTCCTCGTTGCCTTGCAGATCGAGCAAGCGGGCCGGGAGCGCCACGACCTGCGCGGCCTCGACCTCCAGGTGCATGTCGCACTGGACGAAGATGTCGTTCGTGTCGACGACGATCTTGCGGAAACGTGCGATGGCATCCGCGTTGGTCCACCCGTTCGACGGCTGTGGCGCGATGGTATAGAAGAGCCCGACTCGGATCGGCGTCGAGCCGGCGGGCGGTGGGGCGAGTGCGAGATCGCCGACCGCGATCTCGGCGACCAGCGTGGGCCCGCGCTCGTCGAGGCATGGATCGCTGCAGTCGTCGGCGGGAGGCTGGATCAGCACGCACACTGGCGCAGCGTCCAACGCCGGCGCGGCCAGGTTGTCGCCGCAGGCTGCGACAGGGATGATGACGAGGGCGACGATCGCTCTGTGCGCGAGCATTTCGTGGGCAGACTATGCCAGTTGCGACCGCCAGGGTGTGACGTTGTCGGTCACAGGTCGTGCCACGTCGCCACGCCGGCCACGTCGGAGGGCGCGATCCCGAACATGCGACGGAAGGCGCGGGTGAGGTGGGGACCGTCGGAAAATCCGGCCGCGTACGCCGCCTCCGTGATCGTGCTGCCGCGCGCGATCTCGGTGGTCGCGCGCACCAACCGGAGCCAGCGCAGGTACGGGCGGAACGGGATCCCCACGTGCTCGGTGACGAGATGCGAGAGCCGGCTCTCCGAGAGGCCGAGCTCGCGCGCGAGCGCCGGCAGGCGCACGGCGTCGCCGAGACGGCCGGGGAGCAACGTCACGAGGCGTTGGATGGCAGGTGGCCACGGCCGCGGCGGTCCAACCGACCCCACGAGCCCGTCGAGTAGATGGTCTGCGAACGCGCGAGCCTCGATGGAGGTCGCGAGCTCGGCGAGCGGGACCCGACCGAGCGAGGCCGCCGCCTCGATCCACGTTGCCAGTCGTGACCGCGGTGGCGCCAGCGCGGCGAGCCGCCGGCCCACGCGCGACTCGGGCGCGACGTACAGCAGCACCGCCCGTGGCGCGGATTGCTCGAACGCGTGCAGCTCGTCCGGTGGGATGACGGCGGCTTCGGCCGCGGCGCGCTCGCTGCGAGTGGCGAGGTGCAGCCGGCCCGAGGCACTGACGACGATCTGGTACGCGTGGTGGGCGTGTGCCGCCGTCGCCCCGATCGGCCCATCGTAGACCATGCGCCCGCCGTCGAGAAAGAATCGGCCGCACCACCGCATTCCTCGATGGTACGCGATAGCAGCTACGTTCAAGCGGTCGTGCGCGACACCGGCTACCGTGTGTCGAGGAGCCGACGATGAACGAAGAGACACCCCGGCCGGCGACGAAGCTCGCGACGATTCCGACCCTGTGCAAGGTCGGCGCGTGCGAGCCGTGCTGCGGCATCGAGGTCGACGTCGCGGACGGCAAGATGGTCGAGGTCCGCCCCGACAAGGAACACCCGCTCTCGGAAGGCTACGTCTGCGTCAAGGGGATGAACCTCCTCGGGTACCAGAACTCGCCCGACCGACTTACCCACCCGCTCCGGCGCGACGGCGACCGGTGGGTGCAGGCGTCGTGGCCCGAGGCGACCGCGGCGATCGGTGGCAAGCTTCGCGCGCTCGCCGACGCGCACGGCCCGCGGGCGATCGCGACCTACTGGGGCAACGCCGCCGACTCGGTGGCGATCACCACCACCAACACGTTCTGTCACGCGTTCGGTTCACCGAACAGCTACAACGTGCTGTCGCTCGAGTACACCGACCGCGGCGTGGTCGCCCACGAGCTCTACGGCAACGAGAACCTCATCCTCCAGCCCGACGTCGCGCGGGCGAAGTTCGCGATCCTCCTCGGCACCAACCCGCTGGTCACCCAGGGGCTCACGCTGCTCCAGCGACGCCCGCACGTGGGCGAGGATCTCAAGCGGGCGCGGGCCGCGGGCGGCAAGCTTGTCGTCGTCGACCCGCGGCACACGCAGACCGCGCGACTCGCCGACTGGCACCTCGCCATCCGTCCGGGGACCGACCTCTACTTCCTGCTCGCGCTGATCCGGACCATCATCGACGAGCAACTCCACGACCAGGCGTTCGTCGAGGCGCACACCACGGGCTTCGAGCAGTGGGAGGCGCTCACCACCGAGATCACCGCGGCCCGCGCCGAGGAGATCACGACGGTGCCAGCCGCCACGATCCGCGACCTCGCGCGCGGCTTCGCCGCTGCCGACGGTGCCTACGCGACGACCCGGGTCGGGGTCCAGACCAGCCACAACACCGTCTTGACCGAGTGGGCGGTCGCGACCCTGTGCGCGATCACCGGCAACATCGACCGACCCGGCGGCCTCTATCACAACCCGGGCGTGCTCGACATCCCGGCGCTCATCGAGAAGTTCACCAGGCGCAAGAACACGTCGCCATCGCGGATCGGCAACTACCCACCGGTCTTCGGCGGCCTGCCGTCCGCGGTCCTGGCCGACGAGATCCTCACGCCCGGCGAGGGCCAGGTGCGCGCGCTGGTCGTGGTGGCCGGCAATCCGGTGATCAGCTTTCCGAACACCGCGAAGACGGAGCGCGCGCTACGCGAGCTGGAGCTGCTGGTCTCGGTCGACATCTTCCTCAACGACACGGCGAGCTTCGCCGACTGGGTGCTGCCGGCGGCGACCCAGTTCGAGACCGGCGGGTTCCATTTCCTCGTCAACCAGTTCGACCCGGCGCCCTACGCCGAGCTGCGGCCGAAGCTCGTCGATCCGCCCGGTGAGGCGCGCGGCGAGTGGGACATCTTCAAGGATCTCTCTCGTGCCGCGGGGGTGCCGTTCCTCAACAACCCGATGTTCGACCGGGTCGCCCGGATGCTCGACGCCGTCGGCATCGGGTTCACGCCCGCGCTCTTGAACCGCTATCTCCTCCTCGGCAAGACGCCGTCGTACCGCAAGCTCAGGAAGAGCCCGCGCGGTCTCCCCGGCCAGCCCTTGCGCTTCGGTATGTTCCTGGCGGAGCGCATCCACACGGCCGATCGCAAGATCCACCTCGCGCCGCCGCGGCTCGTGGCGCAGGTGCCGCGGGCGCTCGCCGCACCGCCGCTGCCGACGTCCGCGCTGCCGTTCCTGCTCATCTCGGGGGCGCGGCGTCAGCAGAGCTTCAACTCGTGGCTGCACAACGTGCCGGCGCTGGTCGAGAAGCTTCGCGGCAACTGGGCGACCGTCAACGACGTCGACGCCGCGCGCCTCGGCATTCGCGACGGCGCCCGGGTTCGCATCCTCTCGAGCATCGGCGCGATCGAGATCGAAGCCCGAGTCTCCACGGAGATCGCGGCCGGGGTGGTCGCCGTGCACCAGCACTGGGGACACACCTACGAGTGCGGCATGACGACGGCGCGGAAGTATCCCGGAGTCAACGTCAACCGTCTGCACGACGACACCGTGCGGGACCCGCTGTGCGCGATGCCGGTCTTCAACGGCACGCCGGTGGCGATCGAGCTGCTCGAGTGAGCAGCGACGCTCGAGGGTCACTTGTTCTTGAACGCCTTGACGTACCCGATGCGAGCCGCGCGATTCATGTCCGGTCACCGATGCGTCGGTTCTGCGAAGTTCTTGCGCCTCGACGCAATGGAAGGGTCGCTTTCTCGAGGATGTCGAGACGATAGATTCCCGAGGCATGCGCGTCGGCCGTGATCGCGAAGGATTGGCAGCGAGTGTGACCGTGACCGTCACGCGCATATGGTGCGTCGCCTCCGGCAGGATCGGGCGGACCACGCACGACGTGCGCCTGACCGAGTGCGAGGTCGTCAACGTCGACCCGACGCGGGCGTGAGCCGCGAGGTCACACGCGATGGATCGAGAGTTGCTCTGCTCAGGCGCGTGAACCATCGCCGCGCATCGTGCTCGCTCGCGATCTCGCTCTGGCTCGTCGCGCCGGCGAGCGGAGAACGCGACCCGGACGCGGTGGGTGCTGCCGGCGTACGTGTACCAGGCGACCGCGATGCGGCGATCGCGCGCGGCGATCGCCGGCCCGTTCACCGGACATCCGCTGATCCGCCAGCCATCGCGGTGCACAAGTACATCCGGTTGGCCGGGGCGCGCGACCCGGATGTCACGGACCTCGTCGTCCGTGCGATCGCGATAGACGACGATCGCTCCGCCGGCGGTCGTCGCCGCCGCGGTACCGCAGCAGTCACACACGCGATCGTCGATCACCGCGCCCGACGTGATCGCGTCGCCGATCAGCGCGGTCCGCAACGTCATCGCGCCTCGATCGCGCGCGGAGTCGCGACCGTCGAGCCAGAAGGCCCGGACGGCGCCGGGCTCGCGCACCATCGAGACAAAGCCATGCTCGGTGGCGGTACCGTCGTCGTGCAACCGACCCAGCCGCTTCCACGACACGCCGCCATCGCTCGAGCGTGCGGCGACGGCGTCGTAGGCGTGATCCTCTCCACCGGACGATTCCGCCCAGGTCGCGACCAGGGTACCGTCGCCACCCTCGGCGACCACCGGAACGTCGGCCCAGTTGGCGACGATCGACGTGCCCTCGCTGACGGTCACCGCCGCCGACCAGACGCCGCCGCGCCAGCGGGCGAAGCGGAGGCGATGTCCGTCGCTGCTCGGCTCGAGCCAGCTCGCGACGATACCGCTGGCGCCGGCGTGGAGGTTCGGGGCGAGCGCGCCGGGCTCCGCCGGAGGATCGATCGCGACCGGCGTCACCCGTGGTTGCCGACGAGATTCGCAACCAGCGGTCACGAGGAGCAGGACAAGGAGGCCACGTCGCACCACCAGGACGTAGCACGAGCGGAGTGACGATCGAGGTCACGCGGTCATCGGGCCACGCGTGCGACCCGCGCCGCGGACGGGATGTCGTCGACGAGCACGAAGTGGACGTACCAGCCCGGCACCGCCGCCGCGGGATCGGTCGGCACCGTCGCGGTGACCCGGGTACCACGATCAGGGCCAGAGCCACATCTCGTCGACGTTGAGGTGGCCCCAGGGCACGGTCGAGTCGTCGACGAGGGCGATGGCGGCGGTCTGGCCGCGCAGGTCCTCGACGTTCCACTCGACGTCGCTGAAGCGCTCGGAGGGCGGCAGGGGCGGTGAGGCGGAGCGCGCCGCCTTGCCGTCGATGCGGAGCTCGACGCGGAGCTGCGGATCGTCGGCGCCGCCACCGATGCGCATCGTGATCCGCGAGCCGTCGATCACGAACGGCGGCGAGATGAGGGTGCCGGTGCGGACGTCGCCGCCGTGGAACGAGGTCGCGAACCAGCGGCCGCCGTAGCGGCGTACCAGCCCCTGGCCCGGCAGTTCCTTGCGCTCGCCGCCATTGCCCCACGCGCTGCCATAGACGGTCCAGTGTTCGAAGCGGCTCGCTTCGAAGTCGAAGAGCGCCCGCACGCCCGGCGGAAGGAGCGCCGGCCCGGCCGGCACCCAGATGGTGTCGGGGACGATCTTGGCGCCGCTGAACAGGCGCGGTCGCGCGTTGCGTGGCACCAGATCGTCGGGGCGGTAGTAGCTCGCGATCGCCGGCAACTCGAGGTGGAGATCTCGATTGTCGAGGACGATGGCGTCGAAACGCTGCTCGGCGATGGCGCGGTCGAGCCCCTTGATGGGCCGCGGCTTGCGCACGGTGACGTCCTTGACGCCCATGCGGTGCACGTACATGCGCTTGCCGGCCAGGTGCGCGTACCACGGGTGCGAGGGCACCCAGACCTCGCCGGGCAGCGCGCGGATGGTGGCGATCAGCTCGTCGCCAGCGAGGCGATCGCGCGTGGTCGGGATGAAGGCGCGCGGGTTCCAGCGTGACGACATCAGGTCGCGTCCGATCGCCACCGCGCACAGCGCGGCCGCCGCCCACGCCCCGGCCACACGACGCAGATCGGGCTCGCCGTGGCGCACCGGCTGGTCGGCGCGCAGGAGCTCGCTCGCGCACGCCAGCACGGTCGGCACCGCCAGCCCGGCGGCGATCCCGCCATGCAACAACGCCGGCATGTAGGCGTTGAAGTGCGCGAACTCGGTGCCCCAACCGAGTGCCCCGACCAGCGTCGAGCAGGCATACACGTACGTCCACAACAGGAACGCGCGCGCCGGCAGCGGCAGGCGGCGGCGGACGATGGCGCACGCCACCACCACGCACAGGCCGATCACGATCACCGCGGTCGCGCCGCGGAAGTGGAGCAGGATGTGGTCGAAGGACTTCCAGAACCGATCCTGGTTCCAGTCGTGGGCCTGGTGGATGTCGAAGATGTAGGTCCAGAACCAGCCGCCGGTGGTGCGCTGCATCAGCCAGGCGCCGCCGAGGCCCACGAACGCAGCGGCGGCCACGAACGCGGGCGCGCGCCGGAAATTGTAGATCAGGATGATCGGTCCAGCGGCGAGCACGTAGATGACGCCGGTCTGCTTGCAGAAGAACGACAGGCCCATGATCGCGCCCACCGCCGCCACCCGGGCGTGGGCCCACGGCCCCTCGTCGTCGCGCGCCCAGCGCGTGAGCACGTAGATCCCGGCGGTGACCATGAACAGGAACAACGTGTCGCCCCGCACCAGGTCGTACCAGCCCTCGACGAACGGGTAGCCGGCCGCGAACAGGCCGAGCCCGAGCACCGCAGCGGCGACGCCGGCCGGCCGATGGCGCGGCGACGCGGCGAGCCCTTGCGCGACCACGGTCCAGGCGATGCCGAACAGCGCCACCACCGAGATGGCGCGGCCGAGCTGATACGACAGGCCGAAGATGCCGCCGAGCACGGCGAGCAGGCCGGGATAGAGCGGCGTGTACAGGAACGGGATGAAGTCGACCGACGGCGGCGGGTAGTGACCATCGCCGTCGGCGACCCGGTTGGCGCCGTGCAGGACGCCGCCCTCCATCCACTCGAGGTCGTAGGGGTAGCCGAAGCGCCCGCCAATGGCCCACAACAGGAGGAACAGCTGGTACAGGCCCGGCGCTGCCAGCGCCAGCCAGAACGCGCCGCGCAGGAAGCGGTTCACGGCACCACCTCGATGCTGGCGATGCGCACCCGATCCTGCGTCACCGGGAACCGCGCCGGCGCCGTGATCGGTCGGCGGGCCTGCTTGCGCCACAGCCCTGCCCACAGGCCGTAGCTGCCAGGCGCCGAACCGCGCGGCACCGTCGCCGTGATCGTGTAGCGGATGTGCTGGCCGCGCTGCCACCACTCGAACGGGCGCACCGGCGCGTGGTCGGCGGTGAAGCGGCCGCCGCGGCCGTTCTCGAAGTGGACGAACACCCGCCAGCCGGCGCCGAGCCGCCCGCGGGCCTCGAACGTCCACGTCACGTCGAACGTGTCGCCGGCGTGGACCTGGGCCGGCAACTCGACCGCCAGCAGGCGGATCTCGGGGCCGAGATCGATGTCGAGCGGGGTCGCGATCGCCGGTCGTGACGGCAGCAGCGCCTCGGCGGCGCCGGGTGGGATCTGGGCGGCGTCGTACCAGCGCTCGAACGTGGCGCGCGCGCCACCACACGGGCCGGGTGCGCCGGACAGGTCGCGGGTCTCACCGGGATCGCGGGTCAGGTCGTAGATCTCCCAGCTGGTGTGGGGGCTGACGTTGTAGAGCACGTGGCAGCGAGCGGTGGCGGCGCCCCGCTTCTCGTGGTTGCCCTCGTACGACAGTTGCTGGAACACGGCGCGTTCCAGATCGTCGTCGGCGCCGGTCAGCCACGGCACCAGCGAGCGCCCCATCATCTCGGTCGACGGCGCGGCGCCGGCGAGGTTGGCCAGGGTCGGCATCACGTCGACGTGGCCGGCGGCGGTGCGCACCCGGCGCGCCGCCAGGCCCGGCACCCGCACGATCAACGGCACCCTGGTCTGCGGCGCGTACAGATCGTAGCCGTGCAGCATCACGCCGTGCTCGCCGAAGCCCTCGCCGTGATCGCCGGTGATCACGACGACGGTGCGCTCCCACAGGCCGCGCGCCTCGAGATCGGCGATCAAGCGCGCCAGGTGGTGATCGGTGAAGCGGATCTCCTGATCGTAGAGGTCCATCGGCGCCGAGCCGAACGACGGCACCTCGGGGTGGGCCTCGTAGTCGTGGTGCGGATCGTAGTAGTGAACCCACAGGAAGAAGCGGTGGTCGGCGTGCTGGGCGACGAAGCCGAGCGCCTTGTCGGTCTGCTGTGCCGACGAGCTGCCGCGGGTGTGGGCCGGATCGTGCCCCTGGTGGAGTCGCGCGTTCTCGTTGTCGTAGCTGTCGAAGCCCTGATCCATGCGGCGGGCGCGGTCGAAGTACCAGTAGTTGGTGATGGCGCCGGTCGCAAAGCCCTGTGGCTTGAGGACCTCGGCGATCGTGGTCGCCCGCGGCAAGAGCCCGGGCCAGCCCTGGACGCTGGTGTCGTAGTGGACGTCGAGCGGCAGGCGGCCGGTGAGCAACGCCGGCATCGAATACCGCGTCGACGGCGCGTGCGCCCAGCCGCTCTCGAACAGCGCGCCCTCGGCGGCGATGGCGTCGATGGTCGGCGTGGTCGGGCGACGGTAGCCGTAGGCGCCGACGTGATCGGCGCGCAGGGTGTCGATCGTGATCAGCACCAGGTTCCAGTTCGGCGGCAGCGCGGACGGCACCGGCACGAAGCCGACGTCGCCCACCGAGCGCGCCAGGCGAGCGTCTCCGGCGACGCAGTTCTGGTCGATGCCGTCATCCGGAATGTCGGAGGCGCCGGGATGGACGTCGCCGTCGAGGTCGTCGCAGTCGTCGCCGCCGAACAGCGCCGCGTGGCCGTCGCGATCGAGGTCGAAGGTGCGCTTGAGGGCGCGCGTGACCAGGTCGCCGCCGCCCGAGTAGGCGACCGCGGCCTTGATCACCGACGGGCTGGCGCCGGCGAGCGCGGCCACCACGAAGGCGACCACGGGCGCGGCGACGGCGGCGGCGAGCCGAGGGCCGCGGCGGAGCGACCGCCAGCGGGCGGCGAGCCGCCGGGCCGGCAGGTAGGCCGGCGCGCTCAGGGCGACGGCGCCGATCACCGCCGCGAACGGGCGCAGGCGCAAGAGCGACAGCGTCTTCCACGACAGGGCGACGATGACCGCGCCGCCGATCGCGACCAGCACGGCCGCGGCCACGGCGGGCGCGAGCGGCGACGACAGCGGCCGCGACAGCCGGCCGTGGACCAGACCGCGCAGGACGATCTCGATGAGCCGGGCCAGCGCGATCGCCAGCGCCAGGGCGGCGATCATCGCGGCCAGCGCGGCGCCCATGGTGACGGCGAGGACGAGCCCGGGGTGGTGGCGCTTGCCGACCAGCGTGACCAGCGTGCCATGCGTCAGGTAGAGCGCGATCGCGGCGATCGGGATGAAGGCGAGGACGAGGGAGAGCCCGACCACCGCGTCACGAGGAGCGCGGGCGCGGGCGCGGGCATGCTCTCCGCGCGCGTGGCGGTAGAGGTCGCCGAGTCGGGTCACGCGCAGGTAGAACCCGACCGTCGCTGCGGTGGCGACGCCGACCACGAGCCCGACCAGCGCATGGCTGGCGGCGAGGTAGAGAAGGAGTCGGAGCTTGCCGGGCGTGCCGGCGAGAAACTGCGACAGCGCGCTCCACGTCCACAGCCCGTCGAGGACGCCGGTGGCGGCGGCGGCGATGGCGCCGGTCAACGCGCCGAGGGCGAGCAGCTGGGCGAAGGGGATCACGACCGGAGCCGAAACCGGAGCCGAAACCGTGGCCAGATCGGTGGCCGACGGGGGTCCGCCGGACGCAGAGCCCCCCGGCTCAGCTGGCTCGGTCGCGGACATCCGTCGCGAAACCTACCAGAGATCGGGCACTTTGATATCTTGCCGGCCGTTGTCTGAGCCCGTCCTGAATCGGCAGCGCGAGGTCGTGCGCTGGGCGCCGCTGGCCATGGCGGGGGCGATCCTGATCTGGCACGCGCTGCAGTACGGCTTCGTCACCGACGACGCCTTCATCTCGTTCGTGTTCGCGCGCAACCTCGCCGAGCACGGCGAGCTGGCCTTCAATCCCGGGTTGCCGCCGGTCGAGGGCGCGACCAATTTCCTGTGGACGTTCGGCCTCGGCCTGTTGATGGTGGTCGGCATTCCGGCCGCGCCGGCCTCGATCGTTCTCGGGGTCGGCTTCGGGCTCGGCGGCCTGTGGATGAGCTTCCGGATCACCGAGCGCCTGCTCGGCCGCGGACATCCGATGGCCGCCGTCCCAGCGCTGCTGCTCGCCTGCTCGAGCGGCTACGCGTGCTGGTCATCGGGCGGGCTCGAGACCCAGCTCTACACCTTCCTGGTCGCCGCCGCGCTCGATGCCTACCTGGCCGCCGACGCGATCCCGCGCGCGCTGCGCCGCATGGGTGTGTTCCTCGCCCTGGCGTCGATGACGCGTCCGGAAGGCCCGCTGCTGGTCGCGCTGTTCGGTCTTCACCGCCTGGGCCGAAATCTGCTCGTCGAGCGCCGCCTGCGCCCGACCCGGGACGAGTGGCTCGCCGCGGCCTGGTTCCTCGGGCTGTGGGCGCCGTGGTTCGCGTGGCGGTGGTGGTACTACGGCTGGCCGTTCCCCAACACCTACTACGTCAAGGCGGCCGATCCGTCGCCGTCCTGCCCGGCCGGCGTCGTCGCCGAGCAGTGCGCGGCGATCCGCGCCGCGGCCGCGAAGGCGACCGCGGTGTACGACGCCAAGATGCGCGCTCATGGCCTGCACTACGTCGCCCGCTGGTTCCAGCAGACCGCGCTGCTGTGGGTGAGCCCGGTCGCGCTGCTCGGCCTCATCGGGCCGCCGCGCTCGGTTCGCTTCGCGTTTGGCAGCCTCGCGGCCGTCGTCACCGCGACCTACCTGTACTACGTCGTCGGCGTCGGCGGCGACTTCATGGGCCTGCACCGCTTCATCATGCCGTTGTTCGTGCTGGCCGCGATCGCGGTCACCCTCGGCGTCGAGCACCTGGCCCGGTTGCTCGCGCGCGCCCACGCGCTGCTGGCCCAGAACGGCCGCGTGTTCCTCGCCGGCGCGCTGGTGGCCGGGTTCTTCTCGCACCAGTACGCGCTCACGACCCGGAGCCTCAGGTTCGGAAACTTCAAGAACGACGATGGCATCGACACCCCGGCGTACCTGCGGGTCTATGCCCACGACCGGGCGCTGATCGGCAAGCGTCTGCGCGCCTGCGTGAAGCCGGATGATTTCGCGATCTACGGCGGCGTCGGCGCGATGCCGTGGCACGCGCGCCTGCGCGGCATCGACGTCTTCGGCCTGGTGTCATCACGGATCGCGCACGAGGTGGCGCGCAGCTTCGATCGCGCGGGCCACAACAAGTGGGGGCCCGATCCGCTGCTCGCCGAGTACGATCCGACGATCGTCATGCACTGCTACGTCATCCGCGGCGGGCCCGGCGTGGCGCCGCTCGGCTGCGCCGGCTTCTGGGAGCAGCAGGGCTTCGAGCGCGTGGTCCTGCACGTGCCCGGCATGCTCGAGAAAGGCGAGCACTACACGTTCCTGGTCCGCAAGGATCGCGCGATGCAGTGCCCGGGGTTGTCGCGGTGAACGCCATCGCGCGCGCGGCGGTGCCGTGGGCGCTCGCGCTCGCGGTCGCGGTCGTCGCGCTGCTGACGCGCGCGTCCTGCTCGCCACTGCCGATGGCGCAGCTCGCCGCCGCGCCCTCGATCCCCGGCGATCCGGCGGGGACGCGCGTGCTGGTCGGAAGCCTGCACCTGCCGCGCGGCGGACCGTACGTGATCGGCGTGCAGACGCCGGGACCGGCCGTGCTCGAGGTCGGTCCACACCGGGTGGTCGCGCCCCGCGGCGTGGTCACCGGGCGCTTCCTGCTCGACGCCGGCGTCGCACCCATCCGGCTGGCGGCGCCGCCGGGTGCGCGCCTGATCTGGCACCCACCGGGACGGCGCGGCGATCCCGAGTACGTGCCGGCCAGCTCACTGTCGCCGCACCCTCCGGCCCGAGCGCGCTTCGCGCACCCCGGGGCGGCGCGCGCCGACGCCGCGGCGGCGTGGGCGATCGTGCTGGCGCTGTTCGCCGCCACGCTCTACACGCTGCGCACCCGGATCGCCGCCATCCCGGGCTCGGTCTTGCTCGGCACCGGGGCGGTGTTCGCGCTCGCGCTCGCGGTGCGGCTCGCCGATCTCGGCGGCGGCGGTCAGACCTGGGATGAGGACACCTACTGGTCGGCCGGACGCAACTACGTCCAGAACCTGGTCCGCGGCGACGTCTCCGACGGTGCATGGGTGTGGAACTACGAGCACCCACCGGTCTCGAAGTACCTCGCCGGCCTCGGCGGGTTGTGGCACGACGGCTTCGCGGGTGCCCGCGCGCTGTCGGCGCTGGTGATGGCGCTGGCATGCGCGATGCTGGTCGCGGTCGGCACCCGTCTGGACCGCGTCGCGACCGGCATCGCTGCCGGCGTCTGCGCCGCGCTCATGCCCCACCTGGTCGGGCACGGCCAGATCGTCGGTCACGAGGCGCCGACCGCGCTGGTCTGGGCGCTGGCGCTGTGGGCCTCGCTGCGGGTGTGGGACGGTGGCGCCACCACGTTGCGCGCGGTCGCGCCGCGGCTCGCGGTGTGTGGCGTGATCCTCGGCGTCGCGCTCATGGTGCGCTACGTCAACGCGCTGATGGCGCCGGCGATCGGTGCCACGATCCTCGTGCGCGCTCCGGCCGGCGTCCGGCTGCGCGCCGTGGCCTGGGGGCTGGCCATCATCCCGGTGGTCGCCGTGCTGGTGTCGATCGCGCTGTGGCCACGACTGTGGACCAGTCCGCTCGTCCATCTCGAGTCGTCGTGGGCCAAGCTCGAGGGCGTCCACTCGAGCGAACCGTTCATGGGCGTGCTCACCAACCACCCGCCGCGCTGGTATTTCCTGGCCTACCTGGGGGCGACCGCGCCGCTCGGCGTGCTGGTGGCGGCGCTCGGCGGCGGGGTGGCGTGGGCCCGGGTGCGCGAGCGCCGGGTCGCGCTGCTGATCGCGCTGCTGTGGCTGCTCGCGCCGCTCGGCGTGATGCTGTCGCCGGTCCGCCAGGACGGCATTCGCTACGTCATCCCGTGTCTGCTCGCGATGGCATTGCTCGCCGGCGCCGGCGTCGCGGCGCTCGGCGCCCGGCTGGCGCGCGGTGGTCCTTCGGCGGGGCTCAGGACGGCACGGATCCCGGTGGTGGCCTGGCCGATCGTCGCGTTGGCGCTCTACCTCGCCATCACCTGCGCCCGCATCCATCCCTACTACCTCGACTACTACGGCGAGCACACCGGCGGGACGGCCGCGGTGGCGCGCGCGCGCCGCTTCGAGGTCGCGTGGTGGGGCGAGGGCCTCGAGGACGCGATCGGCTACGTCAACCGCCACGCCGCCCCCGGTGATCGCGTGCACCGCAGCTGTGTCGAGCCCGCCCACCTGACCTGGTTCCGCGGCGATCTGTGGGAACCGGTGCCGGAGGCGCGCGCGGCGCGCTGGATCGTGCACTACCAGCCGAGCTGGCGTCCGTGCCCGATCCCGGCCGGCGCCACGCGCGTGTTCACGTCGTGGGCGCAGGGCGCGCCGCTCGCCCACGTCTATCGCGTCGCTCCGCCCGCCGCGCCGGGCGCCGCCGGGGTGTCGCCATGACGCCGCGCCGCCTGGCGCTGTACCGCAGCGCCGACGAGCAGACCACCGCGGTCTCGGCCGGCGCCGGGCTGGCCTGCCCGACCGGCTGCGGCGCCTGCTGCGTCCGGACCCCGCCCCACGTCTCGGTCCCCGACGTGGCGCCGATCGCGCGCGCCGCGATCGCCGCCGGCGAGGGCGAGGCGCTGTACGAGCGGGCCCGCGCCACCGGCCCCGGCCCGTGCGTGCTGTTCGCACCCGCCAGGCTTCCGGGCGGTTGCACCGTCTACGCGATCCGCCCCGTGATCTGCCGCCTGTTCGCGTTCGCGGCCGTGCGCGACAAGCACGGCGCGCTCGAGCTGGCGGTGTGCCGCGAGCACACCGCCGCCGATCCCGCCGCGCCGCTGCGAGCCGGTTCGTACCTGGCCGCCGGTGGCGCCGCCCCGGTGTTCGCCGAGCTGCAGCTCGAGGCCCACGATCCCGACGACGGCCCGGCCGAGCTGATGCCGATCAACGACGCGCTGACCGCGGCGCTGGAGCGCGAGCTGCTGCGCGCGCGCTACCGCTGAGCGGGCTGACGTGCAGCTCGACGAGCAGCCGCGTCCATGGATGGCGATGGCATCACGATCGAGGACCACGGGCAGTGGGCCCGGCGGAGCTACCGGTGGGCGGCGATCCATGCCTCGACGTCCGTGACGCGCGGATCGGCTGCAGCGGCGAGCTCGTCGCGCGCCGCGCGGACCGCGATCCATCCGGCGTCGCGAGCATCTCCCGTCTCCACCCGCGCCCGTCCGAACAGGTATCGGTACATCGGGCCGTCGGTGTGTCCGACGGCGGACTCGGCGAGCGTCGTGGCGCGCTGCAGGTAGGGCAGCGCGGCGCGCGCCTGACTGGCGTCGAGCAGGGTCTGGCCGATCAGCGCGCTCAGCTCCATCGCGGTCACGCCGCCATCGCCCGTGAGTTGCTCGGCAAGCGCGAGCGCACGATCGTAGTCGCGGCGCGCGCGCGCGCGGTCGCCGGCGGCCATCGCGATATCGCCGCGGCGGTGGAGCGCGCGGGCGCGGCGCTCGTTCAGATCGGCGCCACCCATGGTGAAGATGCGGATCGCCTCGTCAGCATGGCGACGCGCCGCCGGTAGGTCCCCCGCATCGAGCATCGCCTGGGCCAGGACGTTGTGCGTGTCGGCCAGATCCGGATGATCGGCGCCGAGCGCGGCCAGCGCCGCGATGGCCGCGCGCGCTGCGATACCAGCCTCGGCCGGCCGTCGCTGGGCGCCGTTGATCACGGCCAGCACGGCCAGGGTGTTGGCGAGACCGATCGGCTGCGATGGCTCCTCCCGGCGGCGCACGGCGAGCACGCGCTCGATCTCGGTTCGCGCCTCGTCGAGCTGGTCGAGATCGACCAGGATCACGGCCAGATTGTGGCGCAAGGTGGCGATCTCGTCGGGGTTGCCGCCCTGGAGGTCCTCGAGCTTGGTGATCGCGGCGCGCATCGCCGTGGCGGCGGCGCGCAGATCGCCCCGCCCATGGTCGGCGACGGCGCGCGCGGCGAGGACGAAGGCAACCTGCGGGTGGTTCGGTCCGAGGCCGGCGATCGTCCGTCGCTCGGCGGCGGCGAGTAGCTCAGATGCTGCGACGAACTCGCCGGTGTCGCCGAGCGACCCGGCCAGCGCGACGTCGATCTCGCTGGCGACCTCCGGGTCGTCCTCACCAGCCAGCTGGCGGGCGCGGCGCAAGCTGGCGAGCGCCTCGCGCGGCTCGCCCTTGAGGGCGTAGATCTGCCCCAGCCGGTAGCGCAGCTTGGCGTCGAGTCGCGAGCCGCCGCCCGCCCGCAACAGCGCTGCCTCGCCGGCCTCGCGCAGCGCGAGGGCTTCGTCGAAGCGCAGCTGCTCGACGCCGATCTGGAAGATGAGCTCGATCCACGCCTCGGCCTCGGCGGTGTAGGCGCGGGCGGCGGCGGCGGCCTGGACGCGGCGGCGCAGGGTTGCCGCGGTCTGGTCATGAGCGCCGATCGCGGTATGGGCGACGGCGAGGACGCGCAGGGCGTCGATCGTGAGCAGGGGATAGCCGAGCGCCTCGGCGCGGCCGACCAGCGCGGTCGCGTGGGCCACACCGTCGGGGACCGCGGTCCTCAGCAACCGCAGGCGTAGCGCCTCGACCTCGGCTTGTGCGGCCTGGATCTGCGCCCGCTGCGCAGGCGCCGCCGGCATGGGTGCGACGTCGTCGAGCGCCGCGACGTCGCTGCACCCCGTCACGTCGGGAAGTCGCGCCGCCGCGGCGATCGCATGGTCGACCGCCGCGTCGGCCTCGTCAGCCACGGCGCCGGTCCACGCCGCGAGCTGGGCCGTGAAGCCGGCGCGGGCTCGCTCGAGACAGGTCGTGCGCAGGTCGGCGAGCTGCGCCGATTGTTCGTGGCGCACGTGGGTGGCGCGGCACGACCCCTGGTGGGCCGCCAGCCAGGCCGCCGTCCACGACTCGACCGTCGCCGTCACCCGGCGGGCGGTCTCCGCCGCGTAGGGGCGCGTGCTGGTCGCGAACGTCCGCGACAGCGCCGCGCGCGCCTCGTCGTTCCAGGTCGCGGTGATCTCGACGCCCGCGTGCGCGCACGGATCCAGGTGGCCGCGATCGTCGTCGCCCCAGACCAGCGCGGCCACGCCGGCCGCGGCGCCGGCCGCGATGACCACCGCCGCCGCGACCTCGGCGCGTCGACGTCGGCGCAGGCGCGTTGTCAGGTGCTCGAGCAGCGCGCTCATCGTCGGCCAGCGTCGCTCCGGCATCGCCGAGAAGCCGCGCGCGACGGCGCCCAGCAACCAGCGCGGCAGGCGCCGTCGGTCGGACGATACCGGCGGCCTGCGGACCACGGTCGCGCCGCCGGTGCGGGTCTCGGCCTGGCCCGGGCGTTTGCCGCACAGCGCCTCCCACAGGCTGATGCAGAAGCTGTACTGATCGGCGCGGGCGTCGACGGCGCTCCCCGCGGCCTGCTCCGGCGCCATGTACGCCGGCGTGCCGGCGATCGACGTCACCTCCGCGGTCCCGGGCGTGGCCAGGCTGCCGTCGCCCGTCTCGTCGGTGCGCGCTGCGAGGCCGAAGTCGGCGACCAGCACCGCGCCGCCATCATCGAGCAGGATGTTGCGCGGCTTGAAGTCGCGGTGGACGAGCCCGGCGGCGTGCGCGGCGGCCAGCCCGCGCCCGGCGCTCATGAAGCGCTCGAGTACCTGGCGCCAGGGCCGCGGCTCGGCCCGCATCCAGTCGTCCATGGTGCCGCCCCCGACCATCGGCATGACGATGTAGACGCCACGTGCGGTGGTGCCGACGTCGAACACCGGCACCACCGCCGGGTGGCGAAGCTTGGCCATGGCCTGCGCTTCCGAGAGCAAGCGCTCCTGCGCTCGCGGGCTCGCGGCGTCAGGCAGCACGACCTTGATGGCGAGGTCGCGGTGCAGGTCGGGATCGTGGGCGCGGTACACGACGCCCATGCCACCGCTGCCCAGCACGTCCCGGACCTCGTAGCGCCCGATGCGTGCGCCCGGCGGCAGCACCGCCGCGGCGGGTCCACCGCGGATCGCCACCGGCTGGTCGCCGGGCGATCTCATCGTGGCGTCGAGCGCCGGATCGGCGGAGCCACGGCTCGCCGGAACGGTCGCGTCGTTGCCGCCGCCACCGTTCACGCGCCCGGTCGCGTCGTGCTCAAGCGGGCGGTCCTTCACCCAGCGAGTCTAGCCGCGTTCACTCCACCGGCGGCAACCAGCGCACGCGCTCCGACCAGACCCGTTCCGACCCGGCATCCGACCCGGTGCTGGAAGCCGACGGCACGGCCATCGCGTCGTCGCGGCCGGCATCCTCGTCGGCGGTCTTCCTCGCCTTCGGCGTCGGCGCCGCGCCGGCGCGCACACCGCTGACGTTCCAGCTCTGCGTGCAGTAGGGACGGTTGTTCAGGTAGTACTCGGCGACCAGCACCATCTGCAAGACGCCGTCGTCGTTGACCGTGCCGGCGACCGAGAAGCGACCGTTGAGGCCCTGGATCGACGTCGGTCCCAGCTTCGAGGTCGCCTTGACTCGACCGCCCTTGGCCGCCGATCCGGTCATCAGCGGGATGCGCTCGATGTCGACCGCCACGGTCTGCGCCTTGCGCTTCTCGATCTCGAACACCCCACGGGTGAGCGTGATGCCGGTGTTCTCGCAGTTGGTCGTGACTTCCTCGTACTTGACCTCGTAGCGGCCGGCGACCGCATCGGCGGCATCCGCCCACGCCACCGCCACGCCAGTCACGGCGAGGACACCGATCAGGAGGGCACATGAACGAGAGGTCATGGTGATTCGACCGCGGCGAGAGTGGCGTGATTCACATCAGGTCTCAGCTCGAATGGTCGCCAAAAAACCGAGCGAACGCGAGAGCTTCCGTCGGGAAGTGGATGTAGGGGGACCTGCGCGTCTCGCAGCTCAGGGCGCGCGCGCCGTCATGACCGGCTCGCGGTAGATGACCAGGCTCTGGACGGTGCGGACCTCGGTGTTCTCGCGCGCGACGATCGTGACGTGGTTCGAGCCCGGCCACACCGGCACGTCGATCGCAAAGCTCAGCGTCCCGGGTTTCGCGACCTTGCGGTTCGATCGGTAGAAGACCTTGCGGGTCTCGACCTTGGCGCCGCTGTTCGACACGAAGATCTGCACGTCTTCGACCTTGGTGTCGTCGGTGATCGTGCCGGTGAGCTTGAACTTCTCGCCACTGGCCTGGTACGACGCGACGTCGAGCGCCACGGTGGGCGGGGTGACCTGGTAGTGCACGGTCGCCGGCAGGTTGCCGGGCTTGCCGCTGGTGGCGGTCAGCCCCGACGACGCCACGAATCCAGGCGCCCCGTCGAGCTCGATCTTGGTGAACGGTCCGATCGTGCCCAGCCGCTTGAAGCGGGCTCCCTTCTGCAACCGGGCCACGATCGCGGCGTCCGCCGACGCGCCCTCGCGGACCGCGACGGCCGACCGGGCCTCGACGACGCCGCCGGCCGCGGTGACCGACCCACCCGACGACAGCACCGGGAACTTGAGCTTCTCGCCGGCCTGCGCGCCGAGGGTCGCGTCGTAGATGAGCAGCTCGATCACCGCTTCGTTGGGCTTGAGGTCGGGCTGAACGGTGAACGAGAACTCGATGGTCTTGGTCGCGCCCGGCGCCAGCGCGCCGACCTCCATGCGCGAGCTCGACAGCTGCACGCCGTCGCCCGAGGCGTTGCGCAGGATCGCGGTGGTCTCGGGCGCAGCGCCGGTGCCGGTGTTCTTGATCAGCACCCGCAGGCGATGCTTCTCGCGTCGCTGCAGCAGGCCGTCACCGTTGCCCTCGTCGACGAGGTGGTGGCTGTACGAGAACGTCGGCCGCGCCGCGGCCGCGATCGCGGCCTCGATCGGGGCGACCACGACCGTGGCGCCGCGCGCCTCCTTGAGGTCGAACGACACCCGATCGACGCGGGCGATCGCGTCCTTGGGCATCTCGACGCGGGTGACGAAGGTGCGGCTCTCGCCGGGCGGGATCTTGCCGAACACCAGCTCGGCGTCGTCGAACACCGGATCGTCGGCGTGGGCGCGGGCGTGGACGCGGTACGCCGCGCCGGCGCCGTCGTTCTTGACCGTGCCGGTCAGCGTCACGACCGCGCCGGCGGCGATCGGCCCCGACGGTGACATCGTCACCGTCGCGGTCAGCTTCGCCGCGGGCTCGCCGGCGGCGGGGGCCGACCAGTCGACGGCCAGCTTGGCCAGCGCGTCGCCGAGCTTCTTGTCTTCTTCGGCGCGCCGCTTGGTGACCAGTGCCTTGGCCGCCTTGACCAGCGCCGGGCGGGTGTTGGCGCTCTGGCCGGCCAGCAGGTCGCGGGCCAGACCGGTCTCCCAGTCGACGATGATGTCGTCATCCGACGCCGCCTCTTCCTCCTCCGGCGACGGCGGCGCCGGCTTGTCCTTCGGCTTCTCGAACAGGAACGCCAGCTCGTAGCTCGGCTTGTCGGTGTCCTTGGCGTAGGTCGACGTCAGGTGGGCGTCGAGGTCCTTCTCGCCGTACGATCGCGTCGGTGCCAGCAGGCGCACCACGTCGGACGCACCGTCGTTCTTGTCGGGCACGTACATGCGCTGCAGCGCGATGTCGGGCACGATGCCGACGCCCTGGATCGAGCGATCGCCGGGGGTGAGGTACTGCTCGACGGTGAGCTTGAGCATGGTGCCGTCGGCCTCGCTGCGGTAGAGCTGCTGGACCGAGCCCTTGCCGAAGCTCCGGGTGCCGATGACGATGGCGCGATCGAGGTTCTTGAGCGCGCCGGCGACGATCTCGGAGGCCGAGGCCGAGCCGTTGTTGACCAGCACCGCCAGCGGCATCGAGGTCTCGCCGTCGCCGCGGCTGGCGCGGCGCGGCTTGCGGTGGCCGCCCTTGACGGTGGTGACCAGCGTGCCTTCATCGACGAACAGGTCGGAGACCTCGACCGATTGTTCGAGCAGGCCGCCCGGGTTCCAGCGCAGGTCGAGGATGATCGCGCGCGCCCCCTCAGCCTTGAGCGCGGTCATCGCCTGCTCGGTCTCGGCGGCGGTCGAGCCCTGGAAGTTCTTGATCTTGATGATGCCGACCCCCTTGTCGAGCAGCTTGGCCTGCACCGACTCGACGGTGATCTGGGCCCGCGTGAGATCGAAGCGCAGCAAGCTGGCCTCCGCCTTGCGCGCCACCCACAGCGTCACCGCGGTCGACGGCGTGCCGCGCATGCGGTCGACCGCCTCGTCGCTGGTCAACACGTCGGTCGACTGGTTGTCGATCTTGACGATGTGATCGCCGGCCTTGATGCCAGCGTCGGAGGCCGGGGTGTTCTTGATCGGCCGGATCACCGTCAGCTTGCGGTCGATCATCCGGATCACGATGCCGAGGCCGCCGAACTTGCCGCTGGTCGAGACGTCGAGCTCGCGGGCGGCTTCGGGGTCCATCAGCACCGAGTGCGGATCGAGGGTCTCGAGCATGCCGTTGACGGCGGCGTACTCGACCTGGGCCAGGTCGGCACCGGGGTTCATGTTGGTCTCGATGAAGGTGAAGATCTTCTTGAGACGGCCGGCGAGGCGCCACGGTGAGTCGATATCGGCGCTCGAGAAGGTCTCGCGCTGGTCGTTGACGACCACGGTGAGCGTGTCGCCAGCCTGGTCCGACTCGACCAGCACCTCGGGGATGTTGAGCTGCACCGAATCGAGGGCCTGGAACAGCATCTGCTTGGGATCGATGCGCCCCGGATCGACGTAGCTCTCCTTGATCCGGAGCAGCGTCAGGTTGAAGACCTTGAGCTCGGTGAGGTTGTGCTTGGCCAGGGCCGGCGTTCCCGGTTGGGCGCGCACCTCCTTGGACTCGAAGCTGAATCCCACCACACCTTCGTGGGATTTCTTGACGACCGTGAGCACCAGAGCGGAGACCGCAGCGACGGTGACCAGGACCCCGTGCAGGGGCAGCCTCTTGTGCATAGGTACGAGTATAAGCGCCGGTTGGCAGTGCGCCATTCCCGTTCGTTCGTCAGGTGTCTCGGCGGGCGGGTCTGCGTGTAGTACAGTCGCCGCCATGGCCGTTGGTTCGGGTCCGCGCAAGCGGGCCAAGGCGTCGCCGTCCCGCGGCCGAAAGGGCGGCAACGACGATGAGGACGTCATCGACGTCGGTGAACCGGTGGCCGACGCCGACGCCGACGCCGACGCCGATCCCGACGCCGACGGCGCCGACCGTGACGCCGAGGACGGCGACGGTGACGCCGAGGACGGCGACGGTGTCACCGATCCCGACAGCCTGGTCACGGTGGCGGCCAACGTCATCGATGTCGTCGACGAGGACGTCGACGACAAGCCGGAGAAGGTCGAGGAGCGCGACTACGGACGTGGCGGGCGAGTCGGGCTCATCAAGCGCGACCCGATGCAGGCCTACATGCAGGAGGTCCGCCGCTACCCGCTGCTGACCCCCGACGAGGAGCATGCGCTGGCGGTGCGGCTGGTCGAGCACGGCGACAGCACGGCGGCCCGCAAGCTGGTCGAGGCCAACCTGCGCCTGGTGGTGAAGATCGCCTACGAGTATCGCCGCGCCCACAAGCAACTGCTCGACCTGGTGCAGGAGGGCAACATCGGGCTCATGCAGGCGGTCCGCAAGTACGATCCGTACCGCGGCGTGAAGGTGTCGTCGTACGCCGCCTTCTGGATCCGCGCCTACATCCTCAAGTTCATCCTCAACAACTGGCGGCTGGTGAAGATCGGCACCACGCAGGCGCAGCGCAAGCTGTTCTTCAACCTGCGCAAGGAGCGCGAGCGCCTCGAGCAACTCGGCTACCAGGCCACCAGCAAGCTGCTCGCCGAAAACCTCCAGGTGTCGGAGAAGGACGTCATCGAGATGGAGAAGCGGCTGGCGGCGCCCGAGGCGTCGCTCGACGCGCCGATGCCGGGTGACGACGACGGCGGCCGGACTCGCCTCGACTTCGTGCCCAGCAACGATGCCCGCCCCGATCAGGTGGCGGCCGACAACGAGTTCTCGGCGCTGTTCAAGGCCAAGCTCGACGCCTTCGAGACCACGCTCGAAGGCCGCGAGCTGACGATCTTCCGCGACCGCTGGCGCACCGATCCGCCCAAGACCTTGCAGGAGATCGGCGATCGGTACGGGGTGTCGCGCGAGCGCGCCCGGCAACTCGAGAAGCGGGTCCTGGATCGGCTGCGCAAGTACCTGCGCGCCGAGCTCGGCACCGACGTCGACATCGACGCCTCCCGGGATTGATCGTGACCGGCATCCTCTACGTCGTCGCGACACCGATCGGCAACCTCGAGGACCTGTCGCCGCGGGCGGCCCGCGTGCTGCGCGAGGCCGACATCATCGCCGCCGAGGACACCCGATCGGTCCAGGTGTTGCTGCAGCGCGCCGATGCGGCCGGCGACGTGCGCGCCGGCCGGCGGGTGGTCAGCGTGTTCGATGGCAACGAAGCGGAGCGCGCCGCGGCGCTGGTCGCCGACCTGGTCGCCGGCAAGGACGTCGCGCTGGTCAGCGAGGCCGGCACGCCCGGCGTCTCGGACCCTGGCGAACGCGTGGTCCGGGCCGCCATCGCCGCCGACGTGGCGGTGGTGCCGGTGCCGGGGCCGGTGGCGGCGATCGCCGCGCTGGTGGCGAGCGGCCTGTCGGCGGCCCAGTTCCGCTTCGTCGGGTTTCCGCCCCGCGAGGCCGGCGCGCGCGCGGTGCTGTTCGGCGGCCTGCGCGACGACCCGGCGACGCTGCTGTGCTACGAGGCTCCTGATCGCGTCGCGGCCACGCTGGCGACCATGGCGGAGGCCTTCGGTGGCGAGCGCGCGGCGTGTGTGTCGCGGGAGCTGACCAAGCGCTTCGAGGAGCACGTGCGCGGGACGCTGGCCGAGCTGGCGACCCGTTTCTCCGCGGCGTCGCCGCGCGGCGAGTGCACGATCGTGGTCGCCGGTGCCGGCGATCAGGTGGCGGTGCCGATCGACATCGAGGCCGAGGTCGGGGCGCTGCTGGCCACCGGCCTCGGGCCCAAGGATGTGGCGCAACGGCTGGTGGTGAAGACCGGTCGGCCGCGCCGCGAGCTGTACCAGCTGGCGCTGGCGTTGGCCCGCGCCCGCGCCGCCAGCGGCGACGACGAGGGCGGTTGAGCGCCCCGCCCGTGACCTGGGACGCCGGGGTGCCGTGGCTGGACGCGCAGGTGTTCACGCTGCCGTGCGGTCTCGAGGTGATCGTGCACGAGGATCACACCGTGCCGCTGTGCGCGGTGTGGATGGGCTACCGGATCGGGAGCTCCGACGAGGGCGACGGCACCAGCGGGTTCGCGCACCTGTTCGAGCACATGTTCAAGAACTCGGTGCATCTGGCCGGTCGCCACCACTACGAGGTGCTGCGCGAGGCCGGCGCCACCGACGCCAACGCCCAGACCGGTACCGACCGCACGCTCTATCACGAGACCATGCCGCGGGCTGCGCTCGAGGTCGCGCTGTGGATCGAGGCCGATCGCATGGGCTACTTTCTGCCCGGGTTCGACGACGCGCGGCTGGCCAAGCAGCAGCAGGTGGTGCAAGCCGAGCGCCGCCAGCGTTACGAGAACGCGCCCTACGGCCCCGAGCGCTTCGCGGTCGCCGAGGCGCTCTACCCCGACGGTCATCCGCTGCGCTACCTGACGATCGGCCGCCACCAGGACATCGCGGCGGCGACGGCGGCGGGCGTCGAAGCGTTCTATCGCACCTGGTACGTGCCGGCCAACGCGACGCTGGTGCTGGCCGGCGACGTCACGCGCGCCGAGGCCGAGGGCCTGTGCGAGCGCTGGTTCGGCAGCTTTCCATCGTCGGTGCGGCCGGCGCGGCGGGCGTGGCCGCAGCCGGTGATCGCCGGCCCGCTGCGGATCGAGGTCCCCGATCCGCTCGCCGCCCTGGTCCGCGTCCGGCGCGCGTGGCATGGCCCCGCCGCGCACAGCGATGACGACGTCGCCCTCGACGTGCTGGCGCTCGCGCTGGCGACCCCGGGCACCGGGAGTCTGTGGCGCGCGCTGGTCTACGATCGGCCGCTGGCGCAACGGGTGACGTCGCACGTCCAGTCGGGACGGCTCGGCGGTGAGCTCCACGTCACCGTCGATCTGCGGGCTGGCGTCGGGGTCGAGGACGTGGTCGGCGTGCTCGACGACGTGATGGGGGCGACCGCCGACCGGCTCGGCGAGCGCGAGATCGCGCGCGGCGTGCGGCGCCGCGAGGCTGGCCTGTTGTGGCGCCTCGACGGCCTGGGCCGCCGGGCGTCGCTGCTGTGCGGGGCCCAGCTCGCCACCGGCGTGCCCCAGGTCGCTGACGAGCTGCGGCGCTACGCGGCGATCGACACCGCAGGCGTGCGGGCCACGGCGCGGCGCTGGCTCGCCGCCGACGCCATGGTGGAAGTGGTCACCCGCGCCGGCCGTGGATGACCTGACGTGCTGAGCCGGCGCGCGCCAGCTCAGAACAGGAGCTGAACGTTGATGCCGACCACGTAGTTGAGCACGTCGGCGGCGCGGTACCGGTGACCGACCAGATCGGTGATCGGCACGTGGAGCGGGTTGACCTCGTTGGTGCTGGGCGTGACCAGCTCGTCGTCGATCACCTCGCAGGTCGAGCTGCCGGCGCCCGAGCATTCCGGGAGATCGACGCCGGCGTCGGTGAACGTGATCACGTGCTCGTTCTCGGCGGTCAACTCGAAGGCGGCGGCGAGGCGAAACTTCTCGCCCACCGCGATGCGCGCCGCGACCCGGCCGCCCATCTCGAGGTAGTTCTCGACGTTGGTGACGCCCGGATGATCGAGCGACTGCACCAGGTCGGTGATCGGGTCGGCATCGAGGATCATGGGGCCGGTGCCCGAGGCGTCGCCGGCCAGCGCGAAGACCTCCCACAGCTCGGTGTAGGCCCGGCCCTCGAAGTGACCGACGACCCGGGCCGACAGCTCGAGCGCCAGGCGCGCCCCTTCGTCACCCTGATCGACCGCGTAGCCCTCGAACCCGAAGCGCAGGCCGCCCTCCTGCTGCGGCATCGTGCTGCGGGCGCCGTAGCCGGGATCGTCGAACAGCGACGCGCGCTTGGCGGACACCGGCACCAGCCACCACGCCTCGACGTACGGCTCGGCCCAGCCGAGCCGGCGAGCCATCGACGTCCACAGCCGCAGCTCGGTGACGCCGCGTCCGACCCCGGTGGAGTTGCCGAGGCTGCTGGCGTTGATGGTGGCGACCTTGCCGACCGGCAGGCGGGCCTCGACACCCAGCTTCCAGGTCGGCTTGGTGTCGTCGCGGGCCTGGTTCATCGCCGCCCACGCCAACCCGAGGTGGAGCTGATCGACGCCCTTGCGGGTCGGGCCCCGGAACACCGTCGGGTCGTCGGGGTCGAAGGCGGCGCCGCCGTTCTGGCCGTCGAAGCCGGTGCCGGTCAGGATGCCATCGAGAAACGTGGTCGACGTGGTGCGGTTGACGCAGGTGGCGTCGGCGCCGTCGAAGTCACACGGGGTGTCGCGCTGGTCGAGCTCGAGCGAGCGCTGATCGGCGAGCACCAGGGGCAGCGCGGCGGCGAACGAGACGTCGTGGAACAGGCCGAGCTCGAGACGCGGCACCACGGTGTGGCGGCTGCCCGCGAAGATCAGATCGCGGACCACCGGCATCGCATCGGCGGGTCCGGTTCCCGGTCGGCCGACGTCCTCGCGAACGATGGCGCTGCGCCGGACGTCGAGGCGGTAGTCGAACGACAGGTGGAGGTCGAAGCCGTCGTCGGGATCGAACGCGCTCGCGACCTCGGAGTACGGGCCAGCGTGCGCCCCGCCCCCGAGGACAGCGAAAGCGGCCGGGACCAGCAGCACACCGGCACCGAGCGCGAGCGAGACGAAGCGTGGCAAGACCCGGCGACGTTACCCCGTGCGCCGACGGAGGGTCAATGTGCGCCGCGGCCGAGGGCGACGTTGAGTCCGAGCGTGACCAGGACGTCGTCGAGGTCGGGATCCATCCCCGGTCGGTCGACGACCGCGTGAGCGACCGCCAGCTCGGCCCCGAACCCGGCCCAGTAGTCACCGGCCGTCCGGCCTCCGACGCCGACCGCGAGCACCGGCCCGCTGGCGGCGTAGGTCGGGGTCTGGTCGTAATAACCGCCGTCGCAGCCGCCGTGGAAGCTGCACAGCCGCTCGACCTCGGTGTCGCCGATCAGCCAGCGCCAGCGCCAGCCGGCACGCACGTGGACGCGGACGCCGCGGCCCCGGGTCAGCTCGTGCCGCAGCGAGGGTTCGACGCCGAGATCGAAGTAGCTGACCGCGACCTCGGGCGCGGGCACCGGTTCGCGTAGATCAATCCTGAGCCGCGCCCCGCGCCCTTCGACTCGGCCTTCGGCCTCGCTCAGGGCGAACGGAACTGCGACGGGCCCACGTCCCACAGACTCCTGGCGCAGCACCACATGCGGGCGTCGCTCATCGCCTGGTGCTGGTGGTGCGGGCACGGAGGCGTGGTGGGGCCGCCCGCCCGAGCGGCGGCCCACGTGGACGGCGCGACGTCCGCAG